>NZ_JBHVWZ010000001.1:0-556284 GCF_042881985.1 Streptomyces sp. NPDC058246
CCGTCGTTCGCTACGACGGGACCGCCGCCACTGTGCGGCCTGGCCGGATCCGCCTCGCGGCCGCTGTCATCAGGACCGCGGGGCGTTGCGACGGGTGTCCTGGACGGTGTCGCCGCCGGACTTCGGCCCACGGGAGAAGGTCTAGTCGCGGACCGCCACGCGCTCCGCCGCCGTCTCCTCCGCCTGGCCCTGCTGGCCCTGCCGGACCTCCTGGACTTCCTGGCCCTCCCGGTGCCCCTGGAGGGACTTGGCGACGACTACGGACTGCTGCGTACGTCGTGTCCGCAGACCCGGGAGCGTGATCAGCAGACCCGCGAGGGCGATGCACGTCACCACGATCAGGCCTGGCCGGTAGCTGTCGAGGACGGCCTGGGGTGAGGAGCCCTCGGAGGAGTTCGCGGTCACGACCGCCGTCACGACGGCCAGGAAGATCGCGCCGCCGACCTGGACCGAGGTGTTGAGCAGACCGGACACCATGCCCTGCTCATGGTCGTCCACGCCGTTGGTGGCCTGGATGTTGAGCGAGGGGAAGACCAGCGCGCAGGCCGCGCCGATCAGCAGCATGGTCGGCAGGATGACCGCCGCGTACACCGGGTCGAGGTCGACGCGCAGGAAGAGCGCGTACCCGACGACCATCAGCGCGAAGCCCACCGCGATGAGCCGCGGGGTCCCGAACCGGTCCACCACGGCCCCCACCTTGGTGGAGGAGAGCGCGACCAGTGCGCCCGCCGGCAGGAAGGCGAGTGCGGTGTGCAGGGCCGACCAGCCCAGCAGCGACTGCATGTACAGCGTCACCAGGAACTGGAATCCGACGTACGAGCCGAAGAACGCCATCGCCCCGAGCTGGGCCCGGATCTGGCTGCCGGAGCGCAGCACTCCCAGCCGGATCAGCGGGCTCGGGCTGCGTCGCTCGACGGCCACGAAGACGGTGAGGAGTACGGCGACGGCGAGGAAGGAGAGCAGGGTGCGGGCCGAGCCCCAGCCGACCTCGGGTGCCTGGACGACGGTGAAGACGAGCAGCAGCATCGAGGCGGTACCGAGGACGGCGCCCGGGATGTCGTAACCGCGGTGGTCCTTCTCGCGCTCGCTGCGCGGGATGAGCCGCAGACCCGCGAGCAGCGCGAGGACCGCGATGGGCGCGGGCAGCAGCATGGTCAGCCGCCAACTCGCCTCGGTGAGCAGGCCGGACAGCACGAGGCCCATCGAGAAACCGGTGGCCGCGCAGGTGGTGTAGATCGAGAGCGCCCGGTTGCGCAGCGGGCCCTCGGCGAAGGTAGTGGTGATGATCGACAGGCCCGCGGGCGCGGTGAACGCGGCGCTGAGGCCCTTGATGAAGCGGCTGGCGATCAGCAGCGGGCCCGAGTCGACGAGCCCGCCGAGCAGCGAGGCGAGTGCGAAGACGCCCAGGGCCACCAGGAAGACCTGGCGGCGGCCCAGCAGGTCTGCGGTGCGTCCGCCGAGGAGGAGCAGTCCGCCGTATCCCAGAATGTAGCCGCTGACGATCCATTGGAGCGTCGAGGTGGAGAGATCGAGTTCGGAGCCGATGGACGGCAGGGCGACGCCGACCATCGACACATCCAGCGCGTCGAGGAACATCGCGGCGCAGAGCACCAGCAGGGTGCCCCACAGCCGAGGGGTCCAGCGTCCCTGGGACGCGGGGTGGGTGAGCGGAGAGGTCATGACCCGAGAGACTACATGCGCATGCATTCAATGCAAATGCATTTAATTCCGATGCAACAAAGCCGATTCTTTGCTACGGTGCGCCCATGGCGGCGAAGAAGGCCGAGCAAGGGCTCGTGAACCAGTGGCGCGACATCCTCGCGGTGCATGCGCGCACCCTCTGCGAGCTCGACCGCGAGCTGCACCGACACGGCCTCGGCGCCAGTGACTTCGAGGTGCTGGACGTGCTGGCCGAGGGCTCCGCGTCGGACGGCGATCCCTCGTACCGCGTCCAGGAGATCTCCGAGCGCGTGCATCTGAGCCAGAGCGCGCTGTCCCGGCTGATCGGTCGCCTGGAGAAGGACGGTCTCGTCACGCGCGGGATGTGCGCGGAGGACCGGCGGGGCGTACGGGTGTGCCTCACGCCGAAGGGGCGCGAGCTGCACGGCGCGGTGCTGCCCGTGCAGCGCGCGGTGCTGACGCGGATGCTGGCGGGCGACGCCGCGTCGGCGTCCGAATAACCGGGCTCGGTCCGCTCGGGCTCCCCCTCGCGCAGCGCCTCGCGGCCGTGGCCGGACGACGGCTCGACGACGTCCGCCCCGGGGCGACACCCACCCCGGGGCCTCGGCTCAGCGGCTTTCCGCTCCCGGTTCCGCTCAGCTCCAGGTCACCCCGGCGTTCTCCCGCCACAGCGCGGCCAGCGAGGCGTCACCCGTCACGGTCGGGAACGGCACGCGGTTCCACAGCGCGAGGTAGAGCCGCGCGGCCGGTCCGGCGAGTTCGCAGTGCGCCTCTGCCCACTCGTTCCGCCCGTTGCGTGGTCCCTCGCGTGGCACTTCCCGTTCGGTGACGGGCGGCTGCGACGACAGCCGTACGGTCCACACCGCGTCCGTATCCGTGGTCCGCACCCGCAGGACGCTTGGGTCCTCCGTCCGCAGCCTGCTCTTCGGGCGCGCGTGGAAGCCGTGCAGCAGCTCGTCGATCCCGTCCACGGCGAAGTCCGTGGCCACAGCGGTCGGTTCGGCGCCGAGCGCCGACTCGGCGTCGACCCGGTGCACGGTCGTCTCGTGGGCCTGCCGCCGCGCCCAGAAGGCGAGCGGGGAGGGGGCGGGGAGGAAACTCCAGCACTCCACCTCCGGCGAGGCGTCGGCCAGCGTGTCGACGAGCCGCCGGTGGCCGTCCCGGAACCAGGCCAGCAGTTCGGCGCCGTCGAGATCGGGCAGACCGCTGTCGGGGTGGTACGAGGTGTACTTCTCGGTGACGAAGGCGGCGGCCCACCGGTGCACCATGCCCGTGTGCCGCACGACGTCCCGCACCTGCCAGCCGGGGCACGTCGGCACTTTGGCGCCTGACCCGGCCTCCTCGGCCGCGGCCGCCAGTAGCCGGCCCTCCCTGTCCAGGGTTTCCACGAACTCCGGAATCTTCATACGGTGAGTGTGCCGGATGGAGTGCGCCCCAGGGCAGGATGACCGGCGCCTCACTGTCACGCAGGGCCCCCCTGGGGAGGCCCATCGCCGTCGAGTCCGCGACGCCCCAGCCCGGGGGAAGGCCGCTGTCGTGACCGCGTGACCGCGTGGCCCGGCCGGCCGGTGATCCACGAGATCAACAATTCGCTCCGGCTACGGGAGTTGAGGCACCGCTACGGCCGTCCGGTCACCTGGGGCGAGGTGCCCGCGGCAGCCTGGGACGAGGTCGTCCTGCCCGGCGTCGACGCGGTCTGGCTGGAGGTGAGGCGCGTCAGTGCGTGAGGTGAGGCGTGTCGGTGCGTGAGGTGAGGCGTGTCGGTGCGTGAGGTGAGGCGCGTCGGTGCGTGAGGTGAGGCGCGTCAGGCGGCACGCAGGGGTGCCAGCGCCCCGCTCCACGCCACGACCTGGTCCAGCGTGGTGGTGAGTGCCTCGCGCTGGAAGTCGCTGGGCTTGAAGACGCTGAAGTTCTCGAAGTCGGTGAACAGGGACAGGGCGACCTGGGAGCGGACGTCGGCCATCTGGAGTTCGCCCGCGATGAGGCGCAGGTGCTCCACGGCGCGGGTGCCACCGGCCGAGCCGTAGCTCACGAACCCGACGGCCTTGTTGTTCCACTCCGCGTAGAGGAAGTCGATGGCGTTCTTCAGCGCACCGGAGGTGGAGTGGTTGTACTCCGGTGTCACCATCACGAAGCCGTCGAACGAGGCGATCTTGGCAGCCCAGTTCAGGGTGTGCGGTTGCGAGTACTGGCCCAATGACGGCGGGTACGCCTCGTCGAGGTGGGGGAGCTTGTAGTCGAGCAGGTCGATGAGCTCGAACTCGGCGTCCGTGCGCTGCGCGGCGACCTCGTGCACCCAACGCGCGACGGCCTCACCGTTGCGTCCGGGGCGGGTGCTGCCGAGGATGATTCCTATCCTGGTCATGATGTGTCTCCGTAGCCGGTCGTGGTGATCTTCAGGTCGCAAGCCGTTCCCTCAGGAATTACTTGCCACGTCAAGTAACCCATTTTGTCCTTGCTTCGTCAAGCAAGTAAGGTGGGCGCATGTCCAGCACCGAGAAGTCACTTCAGCCCATGAGCGCGGACGAGGAGGCGCTGGTGCGCGAGCTCGGCCGGGTGATGCTCGTGCTGCCGCGCGTGATCGACGCCGACATGATGCGTGAGCAGCACCTGCCGCTCTCCGAGTACACGACCCTCATGCATCTGTCGGAGGCCCCGCACCGGCGTATGCGCATGAGTGAACTCGCCAATGTCTCCAACCTCTCGCTGAGTGGGATGACCCGCATCGTCACCCGCCTGGAGAAGCGGGGACTGGTCGAGCGGAGCAGGTGTGACGAGGACGCCCGCGGGTGGAACGCCGTCCTCACCGACATGGGCCTCGCCCGGCTGGAGGAGGCGTGGCCCGCCCATCTGGCCAGTGTCCGGCACCACGTCCTCGACCACGTGGACGGTGCCGATCTGACCCGGCTGGTCGACGTACTGCGCCGCGTCGCGACGTGACGCGGCCGGCGATCCAAGGAGTACGAGATGAACCGTCCTTCGCTCGAGCCCACCAGCGGTGCCGCCGTCTCGCTCGGCCTCGACACGTTCGGGGACGTGACGAACGACGCCGAGGGCAAGCCGTTGTCGCACGGTCAGGCCATCCGCCGGCTGGTCGAGGAGGGCGTCCTCGCCGACCGGGTCGGTGTGGACCACTTCGGCATCGGCGAGCACCACACCGACTCGATGCCGCTGTCGGCCGCCGACGTCGTCCTCGCGGCCATCGCCTCGCAGACCTCGCACATCCGGCTCGGCTCGGCGGTGACGGTGATCAGCTCCGACGATCCCGTCCGTGTCTTCCAGCGCTATGCCACCCTCGACGCCGTGTCCGGCGGCCGGGCCGAGGTGATCCTCGGGAGGGGATCGAGCACCGAGTCCTTCCCGCTGTTCGGCTATGACCTGAACGACTACGAGCAGCTCTTCGAGGAGAAGGTCGAGCTTTTCGCCGAACTGCTCAAGGAAAAGCCGGTCACCTGGTCCGGCGACACCCGCCCCTCCCTCGACGGCGTCTCCGTCTACCCGCACAGCGAGACGGGATCGATACCGACCTGGATCGGCGTCGGTGGCAGCCCGCAGTCGGTCGTGCGGACCGCCCGCTACGGGTTCTCGCTGATGCTGGCGATCATCGGGGGCGACATCGCCCGTTTCGCGCCCTTCTCCCAGCTGTTCCAGCAGGCGCTGCACCAGTTCGGACACCCCCGGCGGCCCGTCGGCGTCCACGCGCCCGGGCATGTCGCCGCCACCGACGAGCAGGCGTTGGAGGAGTTCCTGCCAGCGTTCGAAGACGTGATCCGCGGCGTGTCCCGGCAGCGGGGCTTCCGCACCCCCACCCGGGAGAGCCTCATGCGCGATGTCGGCCCCGGCGGCGCGCTGCACGTGGGATCCCCCGAAACCGTGGCCCGGAAGATCACGGAAACGCTCAAGAGCCTCGACGCGACCCGCTTCGACCTCAAATACGGGATCACCGGAATGCCCCACCACGCGCTCATGACCAACATCGAGCTGTACGGCACGAAGGTGGCACCGCTGGTGCGCGAGATGCTGGGCGCCTGACTCCCCGGCCGAGGGCCGGCCGGGGGGCCGGTCCAGCCGTGGATCGTCCGAGAGGCCGGCCGTCAGCGGTGGCGCGGGTCTGATCCGCTCGTCCACCGTGCCGAGCCGGGCGGTCCGGTCCGTCCGCCGAGCTGCCCGGCTCTGCCGACAAGCCTGGGTGACGGGCGCCGAAGCCCCCGCCACCCAAGCCTGCCGATGCCTCAGAGCGCGCGATGCGCTAGGGCAGCAGGTTGATCTTGAAGGTGGACGTCGTGTTCTTCACGTCCTGTGCGTTGTCGCTCAACTTCAGGTTGTGGAAGGTGACTTCACCGACCGCGGGACCCTGTCCCGCCTCCGGCATCTCGTTGGCCCACAGACCGAAGCCGGACTTCGCGTCGTACGCGTCGCCACTCTTGTGCGCCCCGGAGATCGTCACGTCCGTGAGGATGGTGTCCTTGATCGGGAACTGTGGCTGTCCTCCCACGTAGTTGGTCTGGAACATGATGCCGCTGTACGTCGGATCGACGATGTCGACGTTGTTGACGCGGATCCCCTGGAAGACCTTCGAGGCGGAGAACATCCAGATGCCGGGGAAGGTCTGCCCACCCCAGAAGTGACCGCCCGCGCGAACGATCGAGATGTTCTCCAGGGTCGTCGGATCCGTGCCGAAGCCGTTCATCGGGTAGCCGAAGTCCAGCGAACTGACGGTGATGCCCGAGTAGACGAGGGTGTCGGCGATGTGGATGTTGCGGAAGGTGTTGTTGTAGCCGCCGTAGACGGCGATACCCGCCGCGCGCCACGTCAGGAGCGACGTGAGGTTCTCGTAGACGTTGTTCTTCTCGTCGGCCCCGCCCGCGTCGATCGCGGAGAACAGCGCGAAGCTGTCGTCGCCGGTCGCCCGCGCCTCGTTGTTGACGACGTGGTTGTCCGTGCTGCCGTTGGTCATGTTGATGCCGTCGGCGAACATGTCGCGGATCCGCGAGTTCTTGATGGTGATGCTGTCGGTGTTGGCGCCCCAGTAGAGGCACACCATGTGCTCGTTCCAGATGTTGTCGATGGTGATGTCGGAGACGTTGGAGAAGTCGAACACCTTGCCCGGCCCGTCGATGCGCGAGGTGTAGTTGCCGAAGTACGAGAAGTTCGTGAACGACGACCCCTTGGCACTGGCCTCGGCCCGGAAGCCGATGTCGGTGTTCTCCTGCGAGGACGGCGCGTGGAACCGCGTGTACCAGGGTCCGGCGCCGACCACCTTGACGGCCTTGCCGTACACCTGGAACTTGCTCGACGTCTCGTAGTCACCGGCCGGCAGGTAGACCCCGACGAGCTTGCCCGTCGTGTCCATGCGCACCTTGTCGAGCGCGTTCTGCACGTCCTGCTGCGAGAATCCGGCCGGCACCGTGTACGTCGCCGGATCCGGGTTGGGGACGGCCGACACCTGCTCCAGGCTCACGAAGTCGATCGCGTACTTGGAGTCGTTGGCGGCGTCCTTCTGGAGGCGGATCTTGCTGCCGGACGGGACGGTCTGGCCGAGCATCACGTTCGCCTCGTCGTAGATGTGCCGTGGTGAGCCCGAGCCCGGCGAGTTGCCAGGACCGGTCTCCGCCCCGTACAGCCAGGCGTACTTGGACGTCAGGTCGATGGCCTTGAGGAACTTGCCGTCGACGTAGATGTTCAGCGTGGAGTTCGTCCCGCCGCCGCCCGCGGAGTCCGGGATGGAGAAGCGGGTCACCAGGGTGTTGGTGCTGGCCTTGGTGGTCCATTCCACGTAGTTGCCGGTGCTGTTGAGCGTCACCGCCTTGCGGCCGGAGGCCTCGCCGGCGATGTCGCCGACGGTGCGGTTGGGCCCGACGGTCTGCGCGCCGCCGCCCACGGTGCCGTCCTCGGCCTCGTACATGTCGTACGGCATGTTGGCGCCGCGGCCGACGAACAGCGGCAGACTGCTGGTGTTGTTGTCGCGCTTGACCGCCAGTTCGTTGGCGTCGGGGTCGATCACCGTCTTCACGGTGAACTTGCCCTTGCCCGCGGTCCATGTGCCGAGGTTCACCGGGGAGGCGGTGTCACCCGCCGCGATCGCGCCGTTGTAGGCGCCCGTGAGCGTCTTCACCGTCGCACCCGAGGAGTCGAGCACGGTGAGGGTGATGCCGTGGCTGCCGCCCGCGGTGGCCACCGTGCCCTGGTTCTTGAGGGTGACGGAGAAGGTGACCGTGTCGCCCTCGGCGGGCGCGCTGGGCGACCAGCCGACCGGTGCGGCCACCAGGTCCGAGCTGGAAACGGGCTTGATGACGAGGGAGGTCGGGCTGGTGTAGGAGTTGTTTCCCTCGTTCTGCTCGATGACCTTGTTGCTCGGGTCGACGAGGGCGCTCACCTGGTAGGTCCCGGCGTCGTGGGTGCCGACGTCGGCGGTGACCGTCGCCGAGGCACCGGCCGCGAGGGCGCCGACGGAGGCGGTGCCCACCTTCTTGCCGCCGAGCTGGAACTCGACGTCGGTGGCGTCCGAGGCGTCCGTGCCCGTGTTGCGCACGGTCGCGGTCAGCTTCACGGCGTCGGACTCGACGGGGCTCGCCGGCGCCGAGGTGATGCCGCTGACCTGGAGGTCCGGGTTCGGGGCGGGCTTGCCCAGCACCTGGAACTCGGCGACCTGACCGGCGGGCGCCCCCGAGTTGGCGGTGAACACCAGCTGGACGTCCGCGATCCGGCCCGAGACGGCGATCCGCACCGTGTTCCCGCTCGCCGGGTCGAACGTGTAGTCCTTCGCGTCGACCAGGCTGGTGAACGATGTCGCCTTCTGCTCCCGGCCGAGAACCTGGATCTTCTGGGTCCGGGTGGACCAGGAGGCGTCCGGATTCAGCTTCAGCACCACGGTGTTGACGTCGGCGTTGGCGCCGAGCTTGACGGTCAGGCTGTTCGGATAGCTGCCTCCGCCGCCCTCCCAGTAGGTGCTGGTCTTGTCGTCGTTCGCGTTCTCCGCGACGAACGTGTAGACCGTCGACGACGCCGTGATCGGCTTGCCGACGGCCAGGTTCGCGTCGTCACTCGTGGAGCCCGTGCGTGTGACGGAGTTGCTGTTCGCGGACACGTTGCCCGCCGCGTCCTTGGCCCGCACGTAGTACGTCACCGTCGCCGAGGTGGGCTGGCTGTCGGTGTACGTCGTGACGTCACCGGCGACACTCTGGCGCAGGGTGCCGTTGGCGTACACGTCGTAGCCGGTGACCTTGACGTTGTCCGTCGACGCCTGCCAGGTGAGCTTGACCTGACCGCTGGTGGCCTCGGTGAAGGCCAGGTTGGCGGGTGCGGTCGGGGCCTGGGTGTCGCCCCCGTCGCCCTTGCGGGTGACGGTGTTGCTGTTGGCGGACTGGTTGCCCGCCGCGTCCTTGGCCCGCACGTAGTAGGCGACGGTCGCCGACGCGGGCTGGGTGTCGGTGTACGTGGTCACGGCACCGTCGACGGAGGTCCGCAGCTCCCCGTTGGCGTAGATGTCGTAGCCGGTGACCTTCACGTTGTCCGTGGCGGCCGTCCAGGTCAGCTTGATCTGACCGGTGGCGGGTTCCGTGTAGGCGAGGTTGGTGGGCGCGGTCGGGGCCTCGGTGTCACCCGTGGTGGGCCCGTACACCTCCAACTCCGACAGCTGACCCGCCGGCTGGCCGGTGTTGGCGCTCACCAGTACGCGCACGTACCGCGTGGTGGTGGCGTTGAAGGTCAGCGTCTGCGACTGGTCGTTCGCCGCGTTGAAGTCGTAGGCCTTCGAGGCGGTGATGTCGCTGAAGTCGGAACCGTTCGTGCTGCCCTGGAGCGTGAGGGTCTGCGTCCGCGCGCCCCAGTTCGTCGGCAGACGCAGTACCACCCGGTCGACGCGCACGGAGGACCCGAGGTCGACCTGGACCCACTGCGGGAGCGCGTCATTCTTGCTCTCCCAGTAGCTGGCGCGGTTGCCGTCACCCGCGTTCGCGGCGACGTACGTCTGGGTGGAGCTGCTCGCCGAGAACTGTTTGCCGGCGGCCAGATTCCCGGAGGAGTCGGTCGCGCCATGCACTTCCAGCTCGGAGAGCTGCGCGGCGGCCCAGCCGGTGTTCGCGGTGATGTTGACGCGGACATAGCGGGTCTGGGTGGCCGGGAACGAGATGGTCACCGTGTTGCCCGCGCTCGGCGTGAAGGCGTACGCCGCCGAGGACTTGAGGGTGTCGAAGCTCGTGCCGTCGGCGCTGCCCTGCACGGCGAGGGTCTGGTTCCTGCTCTCCCAGGCGCCCGGGAGCTTCAGCACCACCTCGTCCACGCGGGCCGACGTGCCGAGGTCGGCCTGCACCCACTGGGGGAAGTTCGATCCCGAACTCTCCCAGTACGTACCGGAGTTGCCGTCGGTGATGTTCGGTGCGCCGTAGTCCGGCTTGGAGCTGCTCGCCGTGGCGGTCTTGCCCGCGGCGAGGTTCGGACCGCCGGCCGCGGTCGCGGTCAGTGCCGGAAGTCCTATGAGAGCCAGTGCGGTGGTCAGCAGAGCGGCCAGCAAACGGCCTCTCCAGCGATGTCTGGACATGCGTCTCCTGCCCCTGAGCGGCGTCCCGTCGATAGGGAGTCGATGAGGAAAAGGTGCGAAGGTGCGCGAGAGCCTGAGGGTCTGTTTTTTGCGCTCAGTTGTCGAAGAGTTGCATGGTGATGTTGTTCAGTCCACAGTCCGCGCAGAGATAGTTACTCGCTGCTGTAGGCGCGAACGCATCGGCCGCCTCGGCGCGCCCCGTCGCGGGTCTTGCTTTTCGGCCCCGGACGGCCCAGGATCCTCGGCACCCGCACACACCTGGAAGTCAAGGTTCCCCCATGCCCCGACAGGAAGGCGGACCATGGCCACGGCGTCCCGACAGGAACCCGACCTGACGCGGAGTGAGGACAACTGGCTGGCGCGGACGGCGCTGCGTTTCACGGCCTTCACCGAGAAGTGGCTGCCCGACGCCCTGGGTTTTGTGCTGGTGGGTACCTTCGCGGTGTTCGTCCTCGGACTGGCCACCGGCGAGAAGCTGTTCGGCGCCCCCGCCGATCCCACGGCGACGAGCGGTTACGGCCTCATCGACGCCTGGGGCCAGGGTTTCTGGTCCCTGATCACCTTCACGCTCCAGATGGCGATGATCATCATTGCGGGGTACGCCGTCGCCGTGTCCCCGCCCGTCGGCCGGCTCATCGCCCGCATCGCCCGGGTGCCGCGCACCCCGCGCGGCGCCATCGCCTTCACCGCGGCCGTCGCCATGGTGACCTCGTATCTGAACTGGGCCTTCAGCCTCATCTTCACGGCGATCCTGGCCAAGGAGATCGCGCGCCGGGTCGCGGGTGTGGACTACCGCGCGCTCGGCGCGATGGCCTTCCTCGGCCTCGGCACGGTCTGGGCCCAGGGCCTGTCGGGCTCGGCGGCACTCCAGGTGGCCAGTGCCGCGTCGAGTCCGCCGGCCGTCCAGAAGGTCATCGCGGAGGGCCGGGGCAGCGGGCTGATCCCACTGACCGACACCATTTTCCTGTGGCAGGGCATCGCGGCGACGGCCATCGTCTTCGTGGTCGCGGTCGGCCTGGCGTGGTTCCTGTCGCCGTCGCCCCAACGCGCCAAGACGGCCGAGCAGTTGGGGATCGAGCTGGGCCCCGGAGTCGCCGAGGAGCGCGCCCGGCCGGGCCGCGGCAGGCCGGGCGAGTGGATCGAGTACAGCCCCGTCTTCGCGATCCTCCTGTTCGCCCTCGGCGTCTGGTATCTGGCCCGCCACTTCGCCAGGGCCGAAGGGGGCGCCCTGAACGCCCTCGACCTGAACACCGTCAACCTCATCCTCATCCTGCTGGCCCTGATCCTGCACTGGCGTCCCGTACGCCTGGCGCAGGCCTTCAAGGACGGCGCGCCCGCGGCCTCCGGTGTACTGCTCCAATTCCCGCTGTACGGCGGCATCTTCGGGATGATCGCGTTCACCGGACTGAGCAGGACCATCGCCGGCTGGCTGGTGTCGGTGTCGAACGAGTACCTCTATCCGGCCTTCATCGCCGTCTACAGCTGTGTCCTTGGCGTCTTCGTGCCGAGCGGCGGCAGCAAATGGGTCATCGAGGCGCCGTACGTCCTGGACGCGGCCAACCAACTCCACGTGAACCAGGGCTGGGTGGTCGTCGTCTACGACCTCGGCGAGGCCAGTGCCAACCTGCTGCAACCCTTCTGGATGCTGCCCACACTCACGATCCTCGGACTCAAGGCACGCGACATCATGGGCTACACCTTCGCGATGTTCCTGGTCTGTTTCCCCCTGGTCCTGATCCTCGTCACGCTGTTCGCCCGTACGCTGACCTTCCCCTGACCGGCGCCACGGCCCCGGTAACGGGAATAATCGTTTTCGTTTAGAGTGGGGGGCATGCCCCGCTTGAGTGAAGAGCGCCGAGAAGAGCGGCGCCGTCACGTCCTGACCAGCGCCTGGAGCTGCTTCTCCCGCAACGGCTTCCACGCCACGACGATGGACGACGTCATCGCCGCCACCGGCATGTCCTCCAGTGCCGTCTACCGGTACTTCCGGAGCAAGGACGAACTCATCGACGCGGCCGCCGACGAGGCCCTGACCCTGCTCCGGGACCTCTTCGGCCGGCTGCTGGAGCAGCAGCCCACTCCGTCGCCGTCCGAAGTCCTGGCGGCGATGGTGGCGGAGATCGGCGAACGCGCCGCACAACCCCGGTACGACCTGACACGGATCGCCATCCAGGCGTGGGGCGAGGCGCTGCGCCGGCCGGATCTGGAGGAGCGTACGCGGTCGTTCTACCGGGATGTGCACCGGATCGTCGCCGAACTGGCGTCCCGGTGGCGGACGGAGGGCCGGGTACCCCCGGAGGCGGACCCCGACGAGATCGCGACGCTGTTGGTCACGCTGATGCCCGGCCTTCTGGTCGGCCGGCACCTGGTCGCGCCGGTCACCGCGGAGCACCTGATCGGGGGTCTGGCCGCCCTCGGCGGTCCCGCTTCCCGGAAAGCGTGACCGTCGGTCAGGCGCCGGGGATGAGCAGTTCACCGCCGGGGCCGGGCCGGGCCGTGCCGGGCCGTACCGCGAGCCGGGCCACGGCTCAGACGGATCGGTCGGTACGGGGCGGGGTGGCGGATTCCCGGTCCGTGACGGAAGTCGGGGCCGCGGGGCCGGTGCTGAGCCACGGCGAGTCGTATGCGACGGCGTCGGGGCCCAGCCCGTGCGGCCGGGCGGTGTACAGACGCAGCCGCAGTCCGTCCGGGTCGGGGATCACCAGGAGCCGGCCCACCAGCCCCACGATCGGCGGCGAATGGCGGATGCCGAGGCGGTCCAGGTGCGCCGTCCACCGGTCCAGAGCGGCGCGGTCCTCGATGGTCAGGGTGAGGAAGTCGTATCCGTCAAGAGCGACGGCGGTCGCCGGGTCCAGGCGCAGTTCCAGGTGCGTGCCGAGACCGGGAACGTCCAGGATGACGGCGAAGAGAGTGCCGTCGGGGCGGCGGTGGTCCAGCTCGGTCAGCCGGCGGGCGCCCAGTACGGCGCCGTACCACCGGGTGCTGCGTTCCAGGTCGGTGACGGGCAGTTTGATGTGGTGGATGCCGCAGTGCGCGGGGACCGGGGAGAGGTTCATGGTCATTGCTGGCCGTCCGTGCCGGCTTGTGCGGTGCGCCGCACGCGGGAGCCGCGGCGCCACACGGTGGCCACCGAGCGCAGCGCCGTGACGTCCCGGGTGGGGTCGCCGTCGACGAGCAGCAGGTCGGCGCGGAGTCCCGGGGCGACGCGTCCGCGGTCGGCCAGACCGAAGGCGGCGGCGGGCGCCGCCGTGGCAGCCGTCAGCGCCTCGGCCGGAGTGAGCCCGGCGGCCACCAGCAGGGCCAACTCGCCGTGGTAGCTGATGCCGTGGGTCGTGGGGTGCCCCGTGCCGCCGGTGCCGTCCGTGCCGGCCAGCAGGGGGACGCCCAGCCGGAACATCCGTACGGCTGCGTCCGCGGCGTGCCGGGAATCCACCCCGATCGGGCCCACGCGCTGCCCCGGATCGCCGGCGCGTACCTGCTCCAGGCCCTTGAGCCACTGCGGATCCGCGTACGGGCGCAGCCTCGGGTCGTCGGCCAGTTCGTACTCCGCCGGAAGACTGGTCATCCCCGTCAGTGCCGTCAGCGTGGGCATCACGAACAGGCCCTGCTCGGCCGCCGCTTCGACGAGTGCGGGATCGGCGGGGCCGTCGGCGGGAGCGTGGGCGAGCCCGTCGACGCCGCAGTCGATCGCCTGCCGTGCCGCCGTACGGGTCAGGGTGTGGGCGACGGTACGCAGGCCACGCTCGTGCGCGGCCCGTACCAGCGCGGTGATCGTCTCCGCGGACATGACGGGCATGGGCCTGCCGATCGCGGTGCCGTCCTCGATGAAGATCTTGAGGTGGTCCGCTCCGTCCGCGACCCGCGCCGCCACGAAGCCGGCCGCGTCCGCCGGCCCGGCGACCGTCGGGAACGGCTCCAGCATGCCCATCTCGACCAGTTGTCCCGGATGGCCGCCCGGAGCGGTGGCGCCGGTGGTGGCGACCCGTACGTCGGCGAGATCGTCGCGCTCGTCGGCCGCCGCGCGGACCCGGCGGGCGGTCGCGGGTGCGCCGCCCATGTCGAGTTCGGTGGTGATGCCGAAGAGCAGGGCCTGCCGCAACTGGGCGACGTCGGTCGTGTGGGTGTGGGAGTCGATCAGGCCGGGCAGCAGCGTGCGGCCGGTGCCGTCGATCACGGTGGCGCCCGCCGGGATCTCCAGGCCGGTGCCGACCGCGGCGATCACGGGCCCGTCGATCAACACGTCCAGCCCTGGGCGCAGTTGGCTGCCGTCGAAGACGGAGACCCGTCGGACGAGAGTGGGCGAGGAGGCGGGAGTCGAAGCGGACGTGGTGGTGGGAGGGGAAGCGGGGGTGGGTGCGGACATGTCCGTGTCTCCTTCGGGCTGAGTGGACGGGCGGTTCATCGCGTGGCGGGCGACGGCAGGTACTCGCGCAGCCGGTCGAGTACGTCGTCGGGGTCGGCCGGGACTCCGCGTGCGGCCAGGTAGCCGTCGGGGCGGACGAGCAGCGTGGCCGGCAGGCTGGGGACATACCGGACGGCGAGGGGGCCGTGCCGGTCGGCGGGATCCTCGTCGGCCGGTGTTCCGCTGCCGTACCGGTCGGCGGGGCGCCCGTCGGAGGAGGCGCCGTGGCCGGGCAGGGCCAGGGTCCAGCGCAGGCCGGACGCGGGGACGGTCAGGGGGGAGATCCGTTCGCCCACGCGCGGGGATCCGTCGGGCGGCTCCTGGGGGCCCCGCGGGGCGGACTCCTGTGTGTAGTCCACGTCGAGCTGGGCGAGCCTGGTGGCGATCCAGTCGGTGACGCCGGGTGCGGTCGCCGCGGCGGCCAGGAGGCCGTTGCGGCGCTGTCCGGCCGCCGTGTCACGCAGGTTGGCCAGCCTGGCGAACTGGCCGGTGAAAGCGACCAGTGCGGCCGCGACCGGGTGCCGCTCCTGGTGATAGCTGTCCAACAGCGCTTCCGGAGCGGCCATGTCGAGCACGGCGTGCAGTTTCCAAGCCAGGTTGCCCGCGTCTTGGATGCCGGTGTTCATACCCTGCCCGCCGGCCGGGCTGTGGGTGTGGGCCGCGTCTCCGGCCAGGAGGACCGGGCCCGCGCGGAAGCGCTCGGCCACCCGTTCCTGGACGCGGTAGGTCGCGGCGGACACGACCTCCGCCACCCGGAGCGCGCCCTTCAGCGGCCCCCGCTCGGACAGCATCCGTTGCACAGCGACGACACCGGGCGCGGTGCCGTCCGGCGCGGCGGGGCTCACAATGCGGTGCTGGTCGTCGGCGAGCGGGGAGAGCAGCAGCATCCCGGAGGAGGACAGGAAGAACGTGGTGTCGTCCCGCGACGCGTCGTCGTACCCGGTGGTCGACGCGTTGCCGGGTCCCGCGCCCGACGGGCTCTCGTCTCCGGAGGCCAGGCGTACGTCGGCGAGCGCGAACAGCTCCTCCGGTGCCTCGCCGGGGAACCCGATGCCCGCCGTCGTACGCACCGCGCTGTGGACGCCGTCGCAGCCGACCAGATAGCGGGCCGAGATCGCCCGCAGCACTCCGTCCGGGCCGGCGACCGTGGCGGCGACACCGGGGAACTGGGCGGCGTGGCCGAGGTAGGTGTGGCTGCGGTACACCCTGCCGCCCAATTCCTCGAGACGGCACAGCAGTTGCTCCTCCGTGGTCTGCTGGGAGGCCAGCAGGACGAAGGGGTAGGGCGTGTCCAGCCCGTCGTAGGGGGCGCGCAGAAGAGTGCGCTCGCGGTCGTGGAGACGGAAGCCACGGCCGCGTTTCCCGGCCCGGATCAGCTCCGGAGTGACGCCGATGCGGTCCAGGTACTCCAGGGCGCCCGGCTGCACGGCGGCCGCCCTGCTCCCTGACCGGGTACCGGGATTCCGGTCGATCAGAACGTGGTCCACACCCAGCCGGCGCAGGCTCGCAGCGAGTGTCAGTCCCGCGGGACCGGAGCCGACGATCAGTACGTCGGTGTGGGTGGGCAGGACCGGGGTGGCTCGTGACGTCGGCATGACACCCTCCTCGTCGTCCGAGAGCGCGACGACGCCCGGGGCGGATCCGGGGCGGATCCGGGGCGGATCCGGTGGGCGGCGGCGCGGTCCGGGTTTCCCGCCGCGGTCGGCCGCCGCTTCCGCCGGTCGGTGCGGCCGGCTCGGGAGGCGTGGAGGGCGGTGGGGCGCCCAAGCGTCAAATCGAAACGATCGTTTTCGTTTCACCGTCGAAGCTAGCACCGGCCGCCGCGTAACGCAAACGCTCGTTTTCGTTTGCGGTGTGGGCGCGTCACCGCCCCGGAACCCACCGTCATCCACAACATCGACAACCTCACGTCCTTCGAGGGCTTCACCGAGGACGAACTGCGCGGCGTGGAACGGGACAACGCGCTCGGCCTGTTCCCCTGTTTCGCCTGACGGCGAGTCCTCCCCAGCAGGCCGCCGGGAGATCCTCGTACTGCCTGTCGGGCCGGGGGAGCGGTCGTGGCTGGAGACGTCGGCGACGAACCGTGCGACGACCTCACCGTCAAGGCCCGCACGGCCGCTGTCAGTTCGCCGTCGCCCGCCGCGTTCCGAACCCGATGACGGCGGCGACCGCCGCCAGCACCGCGACGCTGGTGAGGGCGGCGGGCAGGGAGAACCAGTCCGCCATGAACCCGATGGCGGGCGGACCGAGGAGCATGCCGCCGTAGCCGAGCGTGGAGGCGGTCGCGACGCCGCTGGGACCGGCCAGCGCGCCGGCGCGTTCGACCGCGACCGGGAAGATGTTGGCGAGCCCGAGACCGGTGATCGCGAAGCCGAGCAGGGCCGCCCACACGGAAGGGGCGAGAGCGCCGAGCAGCATGCCGACGGCGGCCGTGCCGCCGCCCGCCACGACGGTCCGGGTCCGGCCGAGGCGTTCCAGCAGGGTCGTTCCGCTGAGCCGGCCGATGGTCATGGCGAGCGCGAAGCACGAGTATCCGGCGGCCGCGACGCCCGGGTGGGCGTCCAGATCCTGTTCCAGGTGCAGCGCGCCCCAGTCGGCCAGGGCTCCTTCGCCGTACGCCGTGCACAGGGCGATCAGTCCGAAGACGATCACCAGTGTGCGGGTGCGGGAGTCCAGGCGGTGCGGGGCGAGCCCTTCCCGCGGTATTCGATCCGCCGGTGCCGGTGCCGGTGCCGGTGCCGGTGCCGGTGTTGGTGCTGGTGCCGGCGGATCGAGGCGCAGCAGGGCGCGCCCCGCGACGGCGGTCACGAGCAGGCCGGTCACGGTGAGTCCGAACAGATGGCGCGCCGGGGAGAGGGATCCGGCGACCAGCCCGCCCAGTCCCGCGCCGACCATCCCGCCCAGGCTGAAGGCGCCGTGGAAGCTGGGCATGATCGGCCGTCGTAGCGCGGCCACCAGGTCGACGGCCGCGCTGTTGAAGGCCACGTTGATCCCGCCGTAGGCCGCCCCGAAGACCAGAAGTACGGCGCCCAGCGCCGGTGCCGAGTGCGTCAGCGGCGGCAGCGCGACGCTGAGGGACAGCAGAACCCCGCAGGCCACCGTCACGGGGTGGCTGCCGAAGCGGCGGCACAGCCGTCCGGTGAGCGTCATCGTGATCACCGCACCGGCGGATACTCCGAGCAGCGCGAGCCCCAGGGCGCTGGCCGAGGCGCCGGTCTGTGCCTTGATGGCGGGGATCCGGACGACCCATCCGGCGAAGATGAAGCCGTCGAGGGCGAAGAAGGCGGTCAGAGCGATGCGGAGGCGGATGAGGTCGTCGCCCGGCACGGCGTTGTGCGATCGGGTTTTGTTTATTTGCGGCACAAACTCAGGCTAGGTGGAGGGCGAGGGCAGGGCAAGCGAGTTGAAACGCCGGTTCAGGGCGGGAGCCGTCGGCCGGTGCCGTGTCTACCTGCGGGAGGTGTCACCCGGTCCGTGCGTTCTCGGTGGGAGGCGTCCACCGGACCGTGCCTTCCTGCGGGAGGCGTCCACCGGTCTGTGCCTTCTCTGCGGGAGACGTCACCCGGTCCGTGCCTCCTGCGGGGGCCTCCACCGGTCTGTGCCTTCTCTGCGGGAGGCGTCCCCGGGACCGTGCCTACTCTGGAGGTGTGGCTCGGTCCAACGACGAGGTCGCCGCACTGTTCCACGAATACGCGGACCTGATCTCGATCACCGGAGGAGACGCGTTCAGGGCACGTGTCTACGAGAAGGCCGCCCGGGCGATCGGCGGCCATCATGCCGACGTGTCCACACTCGACGTCAAGGGTCTGCGGGAGATCCCGGGCGTCGGCACGTCGATCGCCGAGAAGGTCGTCGAGTACTTCTCCACCGGCGGCGTGTCCGCGGTCGAGAAACTGCGGGCGAAGATCCCCGCCGGCGTCCGGCGGCTGACGGCCATCCCCACGCTGGGCCCGAGGAAGGCCCTGATGCTGTACGAGGAGCTGGGCATCTCCTCGATCGACGAACTGGTCGACGCCATTCACGAGGAGCGGCTGCGCGACCTGAAGGGCTTCGGGCCCAGGACCGAGGAGAATCTCCTCCACGGCGTCGAACTCCTGCGGTCCTCCGGGGGTCGCGTCCAGCTCGACGTCGCCATGGAGCTCGCCGAGGACATCGTCGCCGAGCTGTCCCGGGTGACCGGCTGCCGGCGGTGCGCGTACGCCGGGTCGCTGCGACGCTTCCGCGAGACGATCGGCGACATCGACGTGCTGGCCGCGGCGGAGCAGTCGGCACCGCTCATGCGGGCGTTCACCGAGCTGCCGTACGTCACGGAGGTCATCGCAGCGGGCGGGACGAAGACGTCCGTTCGCACCACCAAGGGCCTGGCCGTCGATCTGCGCGTCGTACCGCCGGACTCCTGGGGAGCGGCCCTGCAGTACTTCACCGGCTCGAAGGGGCACAACATCCGCACCCGGGAGCTTGCCGTGCACCAGGGGCTCAAGCTTTCCGAGTACGGACTGTACGACGTCGAGAGCGGGCAGAAGATCGTCTCCGCGACGGAGGAGGAGGTGTACGCCCGGCTCGGACTGCCGTGGATCCCGCCGACGCTGCGCGAGGACCGCGGCGAGATCGAGGCCGGTCTGCACGGCGAGTTGCCCGACCTGGTGACGGAGACGGACATCCGGGGCGACCTGCACACGCACACCGACCTCACCGACGGCCTCGCCCCGCTGGAGGAGATGATCCAGGCGGCCGCCGAGCGCGGTTACGCCTACTACGCGATCACCGACCACGGACCCGATCTGTCCATGCAGCGGATGACCGACGAACGGATGCTGGCGCAGCGCGAGCGCGTACGGGAGCTCGACGGTGCGTACGGCCCACGCGGCAGGCGCCGGGGGATGCGGCTCCTGCACGGTGCGGAGCTGAACATCGGCCCCGACGGCGAAGTGGACTGGCCCGACGAGTTCCTGGCCGGCTTCGACCTGTGTGTGGCCTCGGTGCACTCGCACTTCAACCAGGGGCGGGCGGCGCTGACCCGCAGGATCGTACGGGCCTGCGAGAACCCGTACGTCGACATCATCGGCCACCCCACCACCCGCCTCATCGGCAAGCGGCCGGCCATCGACGCCGACCTCGACGCGATCTTCGCGGCCTGCGCGCGCACCGGTACGGCCCTGGAGATCAACGCCCATCCGGACCGGCTCGACCTGCGCGACCAGGACATCCTGCGGGCCAGGCGATTCGGGGTGAAATTCGCCATCGACAGCGACGCCCACGCCATCCTCCACCTGGCCGTCATGCGCTATGGCGTGGGGACGGCGCAGCGCGGCTGGCTCACCAAGGACGACGTGATCAACACCTGGCCCGAGGCGCGGCTGCGGCGCTTCCTGCGCAAGGGGCGGGCGTAGCCGCGCTCCGCGGCGTGACCGGGTTCCGCGGCATGACCGGGTCCTGGCGCTGTGCGAGGAGGCGTGTGCCGCAGGGCAAGGAGCCGACCGGTCACGGGACCCCGTCAGAGGGTGCGGATCAGCTCCCAGGTGTCGACGGCGAAGTCGAGTGCCGTTCGTACAGGGCGAGGGCCCCGCTGCTGTTCTCGGTGTCCACGCCCAGGCCGATCCGGTCGCGGCCCAGCGCCGCGTAGTGCCCGAAGGCGTGGCGCAGGAGATGGCTGCCGAGGCCGTGACCCCGGGCCTGGCGCAGGACACCGAGGTGGCCGATCCAGGCCATCGAGGCGCGGTCGTTGTGGGTGCGCAGCGCCGCGACGTCCCCGAGGCCCTTGACATGGGCGATCCATATCAGCGACCAGTCGACACGCTCGGCGTCGAGGTCGTTCAGCCACTGTTCGTACGTACGCGGCTGGAAGTCGAAGTGGTCGGCGAAGGTTTCCTGGAGCAGCGCGTGGGCGCGCCGGCGGTCCGGTTCGGACAGACAGGGGCGCAGGGTGACACCCGACGACGGTGCCGGCAACTGGTCTGCTTCGGCGGAAAGGTGACGCACCATCACGTTGTAGCGGCGGACCGGGCGCCAGCCGCGTGCGCGCAGCGCGTCCAGGTCCGTGGTGGGGGCGATGTTGAGGTGCAGGTGCACCACAGCCCGTGACGCCCCGTTCGCGGCGGCCCGCTCCGCGGCCCGGCTCTCCATCAGGTCGAACAGGTGCCGGGCGCCTCGCGGTTGACCGGGCAGCACGTAGTGGTCCACGTCGATCCGCTCGCCGCCGGACTCGTCCCACAGCAGCCCGTGACCGACCAGCCGGTCGCCGTCGAACAAGAGCCAGGAGTCGCGCTCCAGGTCCACCTCGGGATGCTTCAAATAGCTCTGGACCTCGGACAGTTCGGTGTCGGCTCGACCGACTTCCAGCAGGTCGATCTCATTGAGCAACGCGCACACCGCCACCGAGTCGCCGAGCGTCGCCGGGCGCACGCTCAGACCGGGCGGCAGGCCGGTGGGCGGAGGCGCGGCGGGTGGGGGCGCGGCGGGTGTGGTCATGGACTCACTGTCCGGTGGCGACGCCCGGCCCGCAACGGACTTTTCCGTGCGCGGCGAAGGCGGGCAGGGCCGCGCCCAGGGCCTCGCCGCTCGGGTCCGCCCATGACCGTGGCGCCCATCCGCGCCGCCGTGAGCGCGGCGACCGCCGCACGGGCCGGCCAGCGGCACCTGTCCAACCGCATCAGTCGGCACTACCACCGCTTGCGGTAGGGAAAGCAATACGGCCCGGAGACAGTCGCCCCGACATGTATCGGAGTCACTTCAGGGGCCGCAGATGGCAGGGCGCGTTCAGCGGCGCCCTGTGTTTTTGTGAACAGGCGGTTACGGGCGGAGTCACCGCGCTGATGGCGGCGGCTTCCGCACGGGCGGCGGACGTGTTCTGTGCCACATATCGGTGGTCCCGGTAGAAGCCGAACGACTCATTCCATCCGGGCATTCGCCTTTGTCCGGGCGGGTAACACGCTTCAGTGACTGAGTGTCAGGTCAGTCAATTCGCCGTCGAATACTCGCGGTTACCTCTGTCAGGTCGAATAGAGTTGCTATGGTCCTACTCGTTGGTAGCAAGCTGAACGGGGGTCACGAGGAGTCGGCGTACGCATCGCCGCCGCTCCTCGGGCGGGTTGATCGAGACGGACTGTCCGGCAAGGGGGCCGGGCGGCCACGGCATCTGCGCGTACGCATCACGCGGCCTTCGCACCCCAGTTTCGTCGCTCACTCATCCGAACAGGTGAGACTCGTCATATGGCTCGTTCTCTGGTCGATTTACTGACCTCGCACGCTTCGCAACAGCCCGACCGGACCGCCTATCGCTATCTCGTCACGGGCGACTGTGACGGAGAAATCCAGGACATCTCCTACGGCCGTCTGGCGGGCCGGTCCCGAGCCGTCGCCGCCTGGCTTCAGGAGCGCGGCCTCGCGGGTTCCCGCGCCATGCTGCTGTATCCGCCGGGAATCGAGTTCATCTGCGGTTATCTGGGCTGCCTTTCGGCCGGAGTCGTCGCCGTACCCGGTGTGCCGCCGCAAGGGCGGTCACAGAACCATCGTGCCCTGACCCGGATGAAGCGGCTCATCGCCGATGCGGACGCCAAGGTGATCCTGGGCGGCCGCGAGGTGATCGCCGCCCTCGGCGCCATGGCGGAACACCTGCCCGAACTCGACGAGATCACCTGTGTCGCCACCGAGGACATCCCCGACGACGCCGCCGCGTCCTGGCGCGAACCCGACCTCAGCGCCGACTCGGTCGCCTTCCTCCAGTACACCTCCGGATCCACCTCCGCCCCGCGCGGCGTGATGGTGACCCACGGGAACCTGCTGGACAACGAGCGGGTCATCACCGAGCGGATGGGCCACACCCCGGACACCATCGCCGCGTACGACAACGAACTGTTCGTCAGCTGGCTGCCCGTGTACCACGACATGGGCCTCATCGGCCCGGTCCTGAACACGGTCTACCTCGGCGTGACCGCCACGCTCTTCTCGCCGCTGCACTTCCTGCAACAGCCCGCGCGCTGGCTGACCGCCGTCAGCCGCTACCGCCCGCACACCAGCGGCGGCCCGAACTTCGCCTACGAGCTGAGCCTGAAGCACGCCACGCCCGACCTCCTCGACGGACTCGACCTGAGCCGGTGGAAGGTCGCCTTCAACGGCGCCGAACCGGTGCGGGCCGCCACCCTGCGGCGCTTCTCCGAGACCTTCGGCGCGGCCGGCTTCCGCCGCGAGGCCCTGTACCCGTGCTACGGCCTCGCCGAGGCCACCTTGATGGTCACCGGCAGCTCGGTCGAAACCCCGCCGACCCTCGCCGAGACCGCCGGGAGCGGGCCGCACGCGGGCGCGGCGGACGCGGCTGCGGTCAGCTCCGGCAGGGCCGGCCCCGGCGTGACCCTGGTGATCGCCGACCCCGAACGGCAGGAGGAACTGCCCGAGGGCGAGGTCGGTGAGATCTGGGTCGGCGGCGCGAGCGTCGCCAAGGGCTACTGGCGCAACACCCTCGCGACTCGCGAGACCTTCCGGGCCACCCTCAGGGACCGCCCGGGTCGTTTCCTCAGGACGGGCGACCTCGGATTCCTGCGGGACGGCGAACTGTTCGTCACCGGCCGCCTCAAGGACCTGATGGTCATCGACGGACGCAACCACTACCCGCAAGACCTGGAACTGTCCGCCGAGATGTCCCACGGGGCCCTCCGGCCCGGCTGCACCGCCGCGTTCTCCGTGGACGGGGGAGTGGAGGGCGAACAGCCCGTCATCGTCGCCGAGACGGCTCCGGAGGCGGTGGCCGAGTCCGAGAAGATCACCGACCTGATCCGCAGTGCGATCGGCGAGGCGCACGGTCTGTCGCTCCGCGACGTCGTCCTGGTCCACCCCGGCACCATTCCCAAGACCTCCAGCGGGAAGATCCAGCGCCACGCGTCCCGGGCGGCCTACCTCGCCGGCAACCTCTCGGTGGTCGGCGAGCCCGCCACGAGATGACGTAGGCGACGTCAGTGCCGACGTCGCCCGCCGCCTGCGCGCGCGTCCGCGCAGGGGGCGGCGGCACCACGGTCGTCCTGGTCGGTCGTACATCGCCTCCGCTGTCGTACATCGCCTCCGGTGTCGTACGACGCCGGAATCGCCGCACGACGCCGGGTCGCCGGAATCCGCGCCGGAGCGCCGGAATCCGGGCCGGGGCGACCGTGCAGGCCGTGCGACGCCGGTATCCGTCCGCACCGCCCGCACCGCCCGCTCCGGTCGCGCCGTCGCACCAACCGCACCAGCCGTACCAGTCACGGCGGACACGCCGCCCGTATCGGTCGGGTCCGTCGTACGGAAACCGCCTGAGCCCGAGTTCACGAGGACACCTGTCTAGATGACTGCGAACGATGCCCCGAAGCAGTTCCCCGAGATGTCCGTCACGACCTCCGAGGATGTGCGGGCCTGGCTGACGTCGGCTGTCGCGGAGGAGGCGGGGCTCGCCCCGCTGGCCGTCGACCCGGAACGGCCGATCGCCGAACTCGGGCTCGGTTCACGCCAGTTGGTGACGCTGGCCGCCGGTCTCTCCGAGCGGATCGGGCGGCCCCTCGACCCGTCCCTCGTCTTCAACCACCCCACGATCGCGGAACTCGCCGAGGCGATCGTCGACACACGGCCCGCTGTCGCGGCGCTGCCGGACACGACGCAGTCGGATCTGCCCGTACGCGCGGACGACGACATCGCGATCATCTCCATGGCCTGCCGTTTCCCCGGCGGTGCCGACGACCCCGACGCGCTGTGGCGGCTGCTGACGGCGGGCGAGGACGCCATCACCGAGGTGCCCGGGGGGCGTTGGGACACCCAGGGGCTGTACGACCCCGACCCGGAGGCCGGCGGCAAGGCGTACACCCTGCGCGGTGGCTTCCTGGCCGACATAGACCGCTTCGACGCGCCCTTCTTCGGCATCTCGCCGCGCGAGGCCGCGGCCATGGACCCCCAGCAGCGGCTGCTGCTGCAGACCACCTGGGAGACGATCGAGCGGGCCGGGATCGTCCCGGAGACGCTGAACGGCAGCTCCACGGGCGTCTACATCGGCCTGTACGACAGCGGATACCTGGCCTCGGCCGCCCTGGGCCAGCTCGACGGGCACGTCGGCACCGGCTCCGCGTCCAGCGTGGCGTCCGGGCGGATCGCCTACACCCTCGGTCTCCAGGGCCCGGCGGTCACCGTCGACACCGCCTGCTCCTCCTCCCTCGTCGCCCTGCACCTGGCCGCGCGGGCACTGGCGAGCGGCGAGTGCGACCTGGCGCTGGCCGGTGGCGCGACGCTCCTCGTGACCCCCCGCGGACACGTCGAGTTCAGCAGGCTGCGGGGGCTGTCGCCGTCCGGGCGGTGCAGCCCCTTCTCGGCCGACGCGGACGGCGTGGTGTGGGCCGAGGGCTGCGGACTGGTGCTGCTCAAGCGGCTCGCGGACGCGCGTCGGGACGGCGACCGGGTCCTCGCGGTCGTCAAGGGCTCGGCGATCAACCAGGACGGCCGCAGCCAGGGCCTCAGCGCCCCCAACGGCCCCGCGCAGGAACGGGTGCTGCGCGCCGCCCTCGCCGCCGCCGGGCTCCGGCCGGACGACCTGGACTACGTCGAGGCCCACGGCACGGGAACGCGGCTCGGCGACCCGATCGAGGGGCGGGCGCTCGCCGCCGTCTTCGGACCGGGGCGCCCGGCTGAACGTCCGCTCACCGTCGGCTCGTTGAAGTCCAACATCGGTCACACACAGGCGGCCGCGGGCATCGGTGGCGTCATCAAGACCGTGCTGGCCCTGGACCACGAGCTGCTCCCGGCCTCGCTGCACGCCGACACCCCGACCGGGCACGTCGACTGGGCGGCCGGCGGTCTGTGCGTGCACAGCAGCGCCCGGGGCTGGTCGCGAGGCGGCGACCGGGTGCGGCGGGCCGGGGTGAGCGCGTTCGGGATCAGCGGTACGAACGCTCATGTGGTGCTGGAGGAGGCGCCCGAGGACCTGGCGGGGACGTCCACACGAGCGCCGATGGCCGAGCCGTCCCCCCGGGAACAGCCCACCCCCGAGCTGCCCGTCAAAACGCTCTTCCCGCTCTCCGCCCGTACTCTCCCCGCCCTCCGGGGACAGGCCGCGCGCCTTCATGAACTGCTGGCAACCGAGCCGCAGTTGACGCTCTCCGAGGTGGCCGGAACGCTGACGCATCACCGGACGCACTTCGAGCACCGAGCCGTCGTCCAGGCGGCCCACCTCGACGAACTGCTCGGCGCACTCCGTGACCTCGCGGAGGGGCGGTCCGACGCCGATCCCACCATCGGCCCTGAACAGACCATTCCCGCAGGGAAGTTGGCCTTCGTCTTCCCCGGTCAGGGTGCCCAGTGGTCCGGCATGGCCCGGGATCTGCTGGACCGCGACCCGGTGTTCGCGGACGAACTCGACCGCTGCGACGCCGCGCTGCGCCCGTTCACCACCTGGTCGGTGGCCGCCGTCCTGCGCGAGGACGCGGGCGCCCCGCCCCTGGAGCGCGTGGACGTCGTCCAGCCGGTCCTGTTCGCCGTCATGGTGTCCCTGGCCGCGGTCTGGCGGGCCCGGGGCGTACGTCCGGACGCCGTGATCGGGCACAGCCAGGGCGAGGTCGCCGCCGCCTGCGTCGCCGGGGCGCTCAGCCTCCACGACGCGGCGGCCGTGGTCGCGTTGCGCAGCCAGGCCCTGACCGAGCTGTCCGGCACCGGCACCATGGCCGTCGTGGCCCTGCCGCACACCGAGGTCGAGGCGCGCCTGGCCGAGCTCGACGGCCGGGTGTCCGTCGCCGCCGTGAACAGCGGCCGCTCGACGGTGATCGCCGGTGACGTGGAGCCGCTGGAGGTCCTGCTCGCCGACCTCGACCGGGAGCAGGTGTTCGTCCGCCGCATAGACGTCGACTACGCCTCCCACAGCGCTCAGGTCGAGCCGGTCCGCGCCACGATCCTCGACGAACTCGACGGCGTCACCACCTTCCCGACCACCGTCGCCTGGTACTCCACGGTCACCGGTGAGCCGGTCACCGAGGAGCTGGCGGCCGACTACTGGTACACCAACCTCCGCGAACCCGTCCGCTTCGCGTCCACGGTGGAACGCATGGCGGCCGACGGATACCGCTACTTCGTCGAGCTCAGCCCCCACCCCTCCCTCGTCACCGCCCTGCGCACGGTCGCCGAGGATTCCGGTCACGAGGACCTGGTCGCCGTCGGCTCGCTGCGCCGCGACGAGGACGGCCCCGGCCGCCTCGACCGCGCCGCCGCCGAACTCCACGTCCACGGACGCCGGATCGACTGGCGCCGCCTGGTCCCCGACACCGCACCGGCCGACCTGCCGACGTACGCCTGGGATCCGCAGCGCTACTGGATCGAGCCCGAGCCCACGGCCGGCGTCCCCGGCCTCTTCGACCGTGCGGCCCACCCGCTGCTCGGCATCCAGCTCCGGTCGGCGGACGAGTCCCGCTGGACCTTCCGCAACGAGTGGTCCCCGGCCACCGCCGACTGGCTGCCCGACCACGCGGTGTTCGGCCGGACCGTCGTCTCCGGCACGACCCTGATGGAACTGTGCCGCGCCGCGCTCGCCGTGGCCCGCCCGGACGATCCGGCCGACGTCACCGACCTGCTCCTCCTCGCGCCGCTCGCGCTGCCCTCCCCCGAGGTCCCGACTTCGCTCGAACGGGGAGGTACCCCCCTGGGCACGGTCGAGGTGTCCGTCGAGGTGGTCACCGCCGGTCCCGTACCGGAGATCACCGTGCACAGCCGTCCGCGCGGCCGGCGGGAAAGCGGCCAGAAGGGGCGCGGGCAGGAGGAGACGAGCTGGACCCTGCACGCCACGGCCACAGCCGCGGCCGCCGATCCCACCCCGCCGATATCGGGGAAGCCCCCGGTGTGGCCGGAGGGCGCCGAACCGGCCTGGAGCCCGCAGACCTACGAGCGGCTCACCGCGCTCGGTCTCGGCTACGGACCCACCTTCCAGGGCGTACGGTCGGCCGTCATGACCGGCGACGGCGCGCTGCTGGCCCGCCTCTCCCTGCCGGCCGTGGCCCGCGACGTGGCCGACCCGTACCCCGTCCACCCCGCCCTGCTGGACGCCGCGCTGCACGTGGCCGCGGCTTTCGACCCGGAGGACGCGCGGGTGCTGCTCCCGGTCGCGGTGGGCCGCTGCGTCCTGCCGCCCGGCGGCGCGACCGACCTCAACGCGTCCGTGCGGCGCACCGGCGGTTCCGGCACGGACCTCACGCTGGACGTGACGCTGTGGGACGCCGACGGTCTCCCCGCGGGCCGCCTGGACGGCGTACGACTGCGGGCCGCGGACCCGGCGGACCTGAACGGTGCCTCGGAGAACGCCCGGCACCTGTACGAGGTGGCGTGGACGGCCGTGGCCGAAGAGCCCGCGGGGGCGCCGGGCACCGAGTGGGCCGTGCTGGCCGACCCCTCCGATCAGGAGGCCGCCACGGTTCTGCGCGGCCTCGAAGCGGCGGGGGTCCACGTCCGGAGCGTGACAGGCGCCGACATCGACGGGACGGACACCGACGTCCTCGTACGGTTGTGGCCGCGTCCGGCGGTCGATACCGAACCGGCCGCCACGGCACAGGAGTTGGCGGCCACGGCCCTGGCCGAACTGCACGCCCTGATCGCCCTCCCGCAGGACCGGGCGGCCGCCCGGACCGTGTGGGTGACGCGCGGCGCGGTCGCGGCCGACGACCGGGACACCGTGCCCGGCCTCGCCCAGTCGGTGCTGTGGGGACTCGCTCGTAGCGCGCGGGCCGAACACCCCGGCCTCGGCCTGACGCTGCTCGACATCGAGGGCTCTGATCCGGCCGGTGCGCTCGTGGCGGCCGTCGCACACGCCGAGGAACCCGAACTCGCCCACCGTGCGGGCGCGTTGCTCGCCCCCCGGCTGGTGCGGGCCCGTGCCCAGGACGCGTTGCGGATCCCGGCCGGGGACCACTACGAGCTGACCGGCCTCCCGGCGAACCCGACCCTGAGCGCGGTCGGGCCCCACGTCACCCTGGCGCCCGGGCAGGTGAGGATCCAGGTGCACGCGGCCGCCCTGCCCGGCTCCCCGGACGACGCGACGCCGCGCGCCGGTGTGCTCACCGAGGTCGGCGCAGGCGTCGAGGGTCTCGCCCCCGGTCTGCGGGTCGTCGCCCTCGCCGACACCCCACTCGGGTCCGAGGCGATCGCCGACGCGGGGCTGGTCGAGGTGCTTCCCGACGACCTGCCGTTCACGAGCGCGGCCGCCGGACCGGACGGCCCCCGGCGACCTCACGTGCTGCCCGTCGCCGCCGCCCGCGAGGCGATACGGCGGCGGAGCGCGTCCGACGCCCCCGTCGTCCTCGACCTGGTCGGCCGCCCCGCACTCGTACCCACCGACGGCACGGTGCTGATCACCGGCGGCCTCGGCGCGGTGGGCTCCCACATCGCGCGCCTTCTCGCCGAACATGGCGTTCCCCGCCTGCTGCTGACATCGCGTCGGGGAACGGCAGACCCCCGCGCCGCCGTGGTCGCCGCCGAACTGACCGCCCTCGGCGCCGAGGTCGAGGTCGCGGCCTGCGATGTCGCGGACGCGGACGCGGTGGCCGGCGTACTCGGCCGGATCGGCGAGGAATCACCCCTGCGCGGTGTCGTGCACTGTGCCGGCGTCCTGGACGACGGGGTGGTCGCCGAGCTGACTCCCGAGCGCCTCGCACGGGCGCTGCGTCCCAAGGTCGACGGGGCCGCCCATCTGCACCGGCTCACCGCCGACGCGCCGCTGGACCTCTTCCTGCTGGTCTCCTCGGCCGCCGGTGTCGTCGGCAACGCGGGCCAGGGCAACTACGCGGCGGCCAACGTCTTCCTCGACCAACTCGCTCACCACCGGCGGGCCCTGGGCCTCCCCGGAGTCTCGGTCTCCTTCGGCGCGTGGGCGGGCGAAGGGCTTGCCGCCGAACACGCCGACCTGGAGCGGATGGCCCGCCTCGGCCACCGCGCGCTCACCCCCGACCAGGGTCGTGACCTCGTCGCACTCGCCCTGCGCCGGGGCGCGCCGCACCTGGTCGCCTGGGCCCTGGATCTGCCCCGACTGCGGGACAACACGGGGGCGTCCGACGGCACTTCGGCGGCTCTGTGGCGTTCGCTGATCCCCGCACCCCGTACCGGTCAGGACGGCGGCGACGGCCTGGCGGACCGGTTGGCCCGGCTGCCGGAGGCCGAGCGCGCCGAACGCGTCCTGGCTCTGGTCCGCGAGGAGGCCTCCCGCGCGCTCGGCCTGCGCTCGGCCGAGTCCGTCCGCCCCGACCAGCCGCTGCGTGAACTCGGCATGGACTCGGTGACGGCGGTCGAACTCCGCAACCGCATCGGCGCCCGTCTCGGCGCCAAGCTCCCCGCCACCCTGCTGTTCGACCACCCCACCCCGGCCCGGCTGGCCGAGTACCTGCTGTCCACGGCCCTCGCGACGACCCGCCGCGCCGTGCCCGCCAGGCGGCAGGCGCACGCCACGACCCCGGCCTCGGACGAGCCGGTGGCCCTGGTGGCCATGGCCTGCCGCCTGCCGGGTGGCGTGAGTGATCCGGAGGGCCTGTGGCGCCTGGTCGCCGAGGGCCGCGACGCGGTGGGCCCGTTCCCGGCCGGACGCTGGGACGTGGAGGCGCTGTACGACCCCGATCCGGAGGCGCTGGGCAAGTCGTACGCCCGCGAAGGCGGCTTCCTGGACGACGACGACCTCCAGCTCTTCGACGCGGGCTTCTTCGGGATCACTCCGAAGGAAGCCGCCGCCATGGACCCGCAGCAGCGCCTGCTGATGGAGACGGCGTGGGAGGCGCTGGAGCGGGCCGGGATCGTGCCCGCCGCGCTGGCGGGGAGCACCACCGGTGTGTACGTCGGCATGTTCGGCAGCGACTACCTGGCGGGCTCCCGCCTCGACCAGCTGGACGGGTACGTCGGTACGGGGTCGGCGCTGAGCGTGGCCTCGGGCCGGCTCGCCTACGCGCTGGGGCTCAACGGCCCGGCGCTGACGGTGGACACGGCGTGCTCGTCGTCGCTGGTGGCGCTGCACCTGGCCGCGCAGGGGCTGCGGTCGGGCGAGTGCGACCTGGCCCTCGCCGGTGGTGTGACGGTGATGGTGACGCCGCAGACCTTCGTGGAGTTCAGCCGGCTGCGTGGCCTGTCCCCGACCGGCCGCTGCCGCTCCTTCTCCGACGACGCCGACGGCGCCATCTGGGCCGAGGGCGCCGGCCTGGTCGTCCTGAAGCGGCTGAGCGACGCGCGGCGGGACGGTGACGAGGTGCTGGCCGTGCTGCGCGGCACGGCCGTCAACCAGGACGGCCGCAGCCAGGGCCTGTCCGCGCCCAACGGCCCGGCCCAGGAGCAGGTCATCCGGCGCGCACTGGAGTTGTCCGGCCTCGAGCCCGCCGACATCGACTACGTGGAGGCGCACGGCACGGGCACGACGCTCGGTGACCCGATCGAGGCGAACGCCCTGTCGGCGGTCTTCGGTGACGCGCGTCCGCAGGGCCGCCCGCTGCGTCTGGGCTCGCTCAAGTCCAACATCGGGCACGCGCAGGCGGCCTCGGGGGTGGTCGGGCTGATCAAGGTGGTGCAGTCGCTGCGCCACCAGACCCTGCCGCGCACCTTGCACGCCGACACGCCCAGTCGGCATGTCGACTGGGACAGCAGCGGGCTGCGTCTGCTGCACGAAGAGGAGGTCTGGCCCTCGACGCCCGAACGCCCGCGGCGGGCCGGTGTGAGCGCCTTCGGCATCAGCGGAACAAATGCGCACGTGATTCTTGAGGAGGCCCCGCCGGTCGAGGCGGAGCCGGAGCGTGAAGTCACGCCCGGCAAGAGGCTGTTCGTGCTCTCCGGGCGCAGTGAGGCAGCCCTGCGCGGGCAGGCCGCACGCCTGGCCCGGTACGTGACCGAGGACAGTGCGCTTGCGGACGTCGCCCACACCCTCGCACGCCACCGCAGCCACTTCGAACGGCGTGCCGCGATCGTGGCGGCCGACCGGGACGAACTGCTGGCCCGCCTCGACGCGTTGGCGAGCGGCCGGGCACCTCTCGCATCGCCCCGTGCGGAGCAGGCGGGCAAGGTGGCCTTCGTCTTCGCCGGACACGGCGGCCAATGGCCCGGCATGGGCCTGGAGTTGGCGGCCGAGTCGGAGGCGTTCCGCGAGGAGCTGGGCCGTATCGACGAGGCAGTGCGCCGTCACGTCGGCTGGTCGGTGCTCAATGTGCTGCGGGCGCCGGAGGAGTTCGCCCCGCTCGGCCGCACCGAGTTCCTGCAACCGGTGCTGTTCGCGGTCAACTCCGCACTCGCCGCGGCCTGGCGGACGCTCGGTATCACGCCGGACGCCGTCGTCGGGCACAGCCTGGGTGAGATCGCCGCCGCGTACAGCGCGGGCGCACTCACCCTGGACGACGCCGTGCGGGTGGTGACCGGGCGTGGCCTGGCGGTCGTCCCGCTGGCGGGCAAGGGCGGCATGCTCTCGCTGGAGCTGCCGCCCGCGCGGGTCGAGGAACTGCTCGCGCCCTACACGGGCCGACTGTTCGTGGCGGCGGTCAACAGCGCCGACTCCACGGCTGTTTCCGGCGAAGCCGGGGCGCTGGCCGAGCTGCGCCATCACCTCGACGAGCGCGGAATCACCGCACGCCCCCTCTCGACGCCGTTCGCCTCCCACACCCCCTTGATGGACCCGCTCCGCGAGGAGCTGCTCGACCGCTTCTCCGGTGTCCGCGGCACCCGCACACAGACGCCGCTGTACTCGGCGGTGCTGGCCGAACCCGTACCCGGTGAACGGCTGGACGCCGACTACTGGTTCGCGAACCTCCGGCAGCCCGTCCGATTCGCGGACACGATCCGGCGGATGCTGGACGACGGCTGTCGCACGTTCGTCGAGCTGAGCCCGCACCCGTCACTCACCTCGTCCATCGAGGCCGTGGCGGCCGAGAGGGGGATCGACGCGGTCGCGGTCGGCTCGCTGCGCCGGCAGCAGGACGGACACGCCGTTCTGCTGCGCAGGCTGGGGGAGCTGTACGCGGCGGGCCACGCCCCCGACTGGTCTGCGCTCTTCCCGGAAGGCCGCCGGGTCGAGCTGCCCACCTACGCCTTCGCCCGCGAACGGCACTGGCTCGTCCCCGCCCCGGCCACCGGGACCCTCGGCGGTTCCCCGCTCATCGGCACCCGGATCGAGGCCAGCGACGAACCCGGCCGGCACATCTTCCAGACCGACATCGACCTGAACGACAGCCGGTTCGCCTATCTCACCGACCACCAGGTCACCGGCGAGGTCTGGCTGCCCGGCGCCGCCTTCCTCGACATGGCCCTCGAAGCCGCGGCCGCCTCGCAGGACGGCGGCGATGTGTGCCTGGCCGACGTCAGGTTCGTACGGCCGCTGGCACTGGACGCGGACCGTCCCGTACGGCTGCAGCTCGTCCTGCGGCCCGCGGAGGACGGCTTCCGGGACTTCACCATCGCCTCCGCGGCCGCCGGTGAGCGGGGTGCGCCGTGGCAACGGCACGTCATGGGGCGCGTCGCCCTCGCCGAATCCACGGCCGACGGGGACGAGGGGCCCGCCGCGCTGCGCGAACGCTGTGACGAAAAGGTCGACCTGTCGGCCGTCTACGCCGGGCTCGCCGCCCTCGGCATCGACTACGGCCCCGCCTTCCGGGGCCTGGAGGAGGGCCACCGCACGGACTCGGCCGCCCTCGGCCGGCTGGCCCGGACGCCCGCCGCCGGTCATCTGCTGCACCCCGCGACCCTCGACGCCGCCTTCCACACCGCCGCCCTGCCCGGCGCCGCGCCCGAGGGGCGTGCGTTCGTACCCGCGGGCGTCGGACGGCTGCGGTTCACCGGGCCGCGCACCACGCCTGCGTGGGTGACCTGCCATCTGCGTTCCGTGGACGGCGACATCGCCACCCTGGACCTGCGGCTGTGGGACGAGAACGAACAACTCGTACTTGAGGCGAGCGAGTTGGAGCTGGCCGCGCTCTCCCCGCTGGACGGCGCGCTCTTCGAGACACGCTGGCAGCCGCGTCCGGTCGCCCAGGAGCCACCCGCCCAGGGGAGCTGGCTGATCCTGGCCGACGAGACGGGCGTGGCATCCGCACTCGGGGAGCGGCTGGGCGCATCGGTGCCGCATGTGATCGCCCGCAGGGGCGAGTCGTTCGGCGTCGAGGGGCCCGGCCGCTACGTTCTCGACCCGGCCGATCCACGGCACCTGGCCCGTCTCCTCGACGAGGCCTTCGCCGACGCGCTGCCCGACCAGGTGGTCCAGTTGTCCGCACTCGACGCCCCGGCGATCGGCGACGCCGGTACGGCGGAGGAGGCGGCACGCCTGTGCTGCCTGAGCACTCTGCACCTGGTACGGGCGCTGGCCGACCGTCCGCACGGCCGGGCTCCGCGCCTGTCCGTGGTCGTCCGGGGCAGCCAGGCCGCCGGTGACAGCACACAGGTCACACACCCTCAGCAGGCGCTCGCCTGGGGATTCGGCCTCGCGGTCGCGCAGGAGTACCCCGGGCTGTCGGCCACGCTGATCGACCTGCCGCCCACGGACGGCGTCGACGACCTGTGGACGCAGCTGTGGCACGCCGACGACGAACGGCTGGTCGCGCTGCGCGAGTCGGGCCGGCTGGTGCCGCGCCTGACCCGCACCCGCCCCGACGACGGCGGTGCCGCCGAGATCACCCCGGACGGCGTGTACCTGATCACCGGCGGTCTGGGCGGTCTCGGCCGCGTCGTCGCCGAGCGACTGGTCCGCCGGGGCGCCCGGCGTCTGGCCCTGCTGAGCCGGGGCACCCCCGACGCGCCGACCTCGGGCTGGATCAGGGGCCTCGAAGAACAGGGCGTCGCGGTGCACCTCGCCCGCGCCGACGTGGCCGACCGCCACGGACTGACGACAGCCCTGGACGCCGTACGACGGGAAGCCGGCCCGATCGCCGGTGTCGTCCACGCGGCCGGTGTCCTCGACGACGCCACGGTGGCGAACCTGACGGACGACCGTGTCCGGCGCGTCCTCGCCCCGAAGGTCCTCGGCACCGCCCTGCTCACCGAGCTGATCCCGGAAGCCCGGAACCTCGTCCTCTTCGCCTCGGCGGCCGGTCTCCTAGGCTCCGCCGGACAGAGCCCGTACTCGGCGGCGAACGCCTTCCTCGACGCCTGGGCACACCACCTCTCCCGTACCGACCGCCGGGCGCTGAGCCTGGACTGGGGAGCCTGGAAGGGTGTCGGCATGGTCGCCGAGTCCGGTACCCGTGCCGCCGAGACCAGCCGGTCAGGTCTGGTCGCGTTCTCCCCGCAGGACGGCGGCGAACTGTTCGAGCGGGTGCTGTCCACCTCCCGCCGCCAGCTCGCCCCCCTCGCCCTGGACTGGGAGATGCTGGCCCTCGACCCGGACGCGGCGGCGGCCCGCCCGATCCTGGGCGATCTGATCACCGTCCCGACCGGTGGAGCGGACGCGGACACCCTCGTCCAGCAGGTCTTCGCGGCGACGACCGACTGGGACCGCACCCAACGCCTCGAAGCGTACGTACGGGACAGGGTCAGCCAGGTCTCCGGAGGGACCGTGGACGTGTCCGCGACCACGGCCCTGAAGGAACTCGGCCTGGACTCGCTCATGCTCGTCCGGCTGCGCAACACCTTCGCCCGCGAGCTGGGCGCCGAACTCCCGGCCGCCGACGTGTTCTCGGCGTCCGACATCCGAGGCCTGGCACTTGCGCTCGGCGGGGCCCTTCCCGAACGGCTTGCCGTGGTGGAGGGAGCGGAGCGGGACGAGCGGCAGGCCGAGGTCACCACCGAGGTGCCCGAGAGCGAGGTGCGCCCGGCGACCCGCGACGTCGTCCGGCTGTTGCGCAGCGCCCAGCCGGGCATGCCGGACGCGGCACACGCCGTCGGCCTGGCCCTGCGGCTCACCACGCCGACCACCCACGAGACGCTCACCGACATCCTCGGCCGCCTCGCCCGACGGCACGCGGCCCTGCGCACCGCGATCGTCAACGGCGAAGGCGGCGGGCGGCAGTTGAGGGTGGACAGGGAGGCCGCGCGGCCGCTGCTGCGCTGGACGGACGCCGACGCCGACGCCGAGGCCGAACTCGACGCGGCTGACCACTTGCGCCGGCTCCTGGAGCCGGCGTTCGACCTGACGCAGGCGCCGCTGTGGCGGTTCGAGCTGCTCGACGCCGGAGCGCGGGGCCAGACCCTGGCGTTCGGCGCGCACCACGCGGTGAGCGATCTGCAGTCGCTGCTGCTCGTGGCGGGGGAGATCGACGCCGAACTCTCCGGCACCTCGCTCGGTGACGCCGTCACCAACCGCGACATCCACCAACTGATCGAGGCGCAGCAGACCGACGACTCCCCGGGAGAGGGCGCGGCCGAATGGCGCGCGGCCTTCCACGGCAGCGAGCGACTCGATCTGACCCTCGCCCGGCCGCGCCCGGCGACGCGCTCGTACCGGGCCGGCAGCGTGACCGTGCCGATCCCCGACGGGCTCATGGAACGCGTCTCGGCCGCCGCGAGCCGGCTCGCCGTCACGCCCGCCGCCTTCAGCCTCGGCACCTTGACCGTGCTGCTGGCGCGGTTGCGGGAGCGGGAGCGTTTCGTGCTCGCCGTGCCCGTGGACACACGCATCCACGCCGACGCCTGTGACGCCGTGGGCTTCTTCGGTGTGCCGGTGCCGTTCCCGGCCGAGGCCCGCGCGGGCGAGCGGATCGAGGAGGCACTGCGCCGCACCGACAGCCGCCTCGACCGGGTGCTCGCCAAGGGCGCCATGTTCACGGACGTGCTGTCGACACTCGCCCGGCAGGGGCTGCACCGGGCGAACGCGCCGCTGGTGGAGGTGTACTTCAACTACGTACGCTCCGCCGCGGGCCGCCTCAGGAACCTGGAGGTGCTGCCGGCCGGGACGGGCTACTCCGACCTCGACCTGATGATCACCATGACGCCCGACGCCGGCCGGATCCGGCTCGACCACAACCTCGACATCCTGGACGCGGCGACCTCCCTCGCGCTGGGGGAGCAGTTCCTGCGGTTGCTCGACGAGGCGGTGCAGGATGCGACGGCGGTGGTGCGTACGACGGCGGTGATGCGCACGACGACGGTGGTGCGTACGACGACGGGTCGGCCGGATTCGACGGGTGCGACCGCCGAGGAGGCGACGGCCGTGACGGAAGGTTCCGCCGGTGAAGAGCCCGCTGGATCCCCGCGCCGTCAGCTCGCCCTCGCCGCCACCTTCGCCCTCGGCAATCTGCCACTGCTGTGCGAGGCGGCGGTAGAGGAGGGCGCGGGGAACCACGGGCTGACGGTCGCCGAAGCCCCGTACCACCAGGTCCTCGCCGCCCTGCGGGATCCCTCCGGCGTCTTCGCCGACCCCGGCACGGCCCTGGGCGTGGTGCTGCTGCGCGCAGCGGATCTGGAGCGGTTCGGACCGGTGGGGGACGCGCTGCTCGCCGAACTGCGGACCGAGTACCCGGCCGCGCTGCGGGCCCTGGCCGAACGGACCCGCAAGCCGCTGGTCGTCGGCTTCCTGCCGTCCGCGCGCGAGAACGACCGTTTCGCGCGGTGGGAGCGCGAGATCGCCGACGAGCTGGCCGAGCTGCCCGGCATCGCGGTGCTCCGCCCCGACGACTGGACCCGGCACCACGCCGTCGGAGAACGCTTCGACGAGCGGACCGAACGGCTTGCGCACCTCCCCTTCACCCCGCCCTTCCAGGCGGCGGTGGCGCTCCGGCTCGCCGAGATCGTACGAGCCGTGCGGCGCCCGGCGCCGAAGGTGATCGCGGTGGACGGCGACGAGACGCTGTGGGGCGGGGTGGCCGGAGAGATCGGCCCGGAGGCGGTGGACCTGACCGGTCCGCGTGCGCTGCTCGCACGCCGGCTGTCGCAGTGGCGGGCCGCGGGCGCGCTGCTGGCGCTCGTCAGCAACAACGACGAGGCCACCGTACGAGCCGTCCTGGACCGCCCGGACAGCCTGCTGAAGGCGGAGCACTTCAGCGTGCTCTCCGCCACCTGGGGCCCGAAGTCCGGTCGGCTGGCCGAGGCGGCGCGCACGCTCAACCTCGGCCCCGACAGCTTCCTGTTCCTCGACGACAACCCGGTCGAGATCGCGGGAGTGCGCTCGGGGCTGCCCGAGGTGCTGTCGGTGACCTGCCCGCCGGCCGCCGAACTGGAGGATTTCCTGGGCCGGTTGTGGCCGCTCGTGCCGGCCGCGGCGACGGCCGAGGACGCGCTGCGGGCACGGTTCTACGAGCAGGAGCGGGAGCGGGACGCCGTCCGCGAGCAGGCCGGATTCGAGGAGTTTCTCGCCCAGTTGGAGCTCGAGGTCGACATCCGGGCCCTGTCCGAGGCCGACGTCGAACGGGCCGGGCAACTCGTGCGCCGCACCAACCAGTTCACTCTCCGCGCCCGGTCGGCCGACGGTGGCGACCTCGCCCGGTGGCGGGAGCGTGGCGAGGTGTGGACGGCCGCGGCCCGGGACCGGTTCGGCGACTACGGCCAGATCGGACTGCTCGCCCTGCGCCAGGACGGCGACCAACTCGACGTACTGGCCTGGATGATGAGCTGCCGCGCGCTCGGCCGAGGCGTCGAGGAACGCCTGTTGCAGTGGCTGGCCGACCGTGCCGACCAACTCGGCTGCGTCAAGGTCCGGTTGACGGCGGAGCACACCCCGCGCAACGTACCCGCCCGCCGTCTGCTGGCCGCGCTCGGCGGCGGCGACCAGGACGACCGGCGTCTGGAGAGCGTGGTCACGCCGGAACACCTGCGGGCTTTCCGCTCCTGGCGGCGGCCGTGAACCGGCCGTGGACAAGGGGAGGCGGGTCGGGCTTGGTTCGGCTTGGGGTTGCTGCGGCCTCGACTTCGGCTTCGAAAGCAGTGGCAGTGAGTGGCAGTGAGCGAGAGGACAGTGCACAGGGTGAAGGGCTCTCATGCGTGAAGTGAACGAGGACACATCGGCGTACGCCGGACAGCGGGCGACCGCCGAGTCGATCGAGCGGGGCGGCGGGCTGAGCGTGGACGCGCTGCTGGCCAAGGTCAGGTCGTCCGCCGCGCCGACGCCACCCGGCGCCGACACGGAGCCGGGTGCCGCTACCGCCCCCACCGAACCGACGGTTCCACCCGCCCCCAGCTCGGCCTCTGCGACTCCGGTTGCTCCTGGTTCGGTCCCCGCGTTCCCGGTTGCTCCCGGCTCGGTCGCTGGGGCCTCGGATGCCACGGGCTCGGCCCCTGAGGCCCCGGTTGCCACGGGCTGGGCTCCTGAGGCCCCGGTTGTTCCCGGCTCGGCCCCCGCGGTCGCGGTCGCCCCCGGCCTGGCCCGCGGCGAGGCTCCTGCGGCCTTGGCCGCTACCGGACTGGCCCCCGCGGCCCCGGTGGTTGGCTCCGGCCTGGCTCCCGCCCCCGCTCCTGAGGGGGAGGCCTCGGGGCCGGCTCCCGTGGTCCAGGCTTCTGCGGCGTCCGCGGCTTCCGCGGACGCCGCCCCGCCCCGAGCAGCCGCCGCCCCGCCTTCAGCGGTCCCGGACGTGGAGGGTCTGGCTGTCGCCATCGCCGCCGCGGCGAGCCGCCATCTGCCCGAGGGGCACTTGTCGCCCGACGCCGACTTCTTCGACGCCGGCGGCAGCTCCGTCGGTGCCGTCGAGCTCGTCGCGGCGCTGGAAGACGAGCTGGGTATGGAGATCGACCTCGACGACGTGTTCGCCGACGCCCGGCCACGCAGCCTCGCCCGGCGCTGGCTGTCGACCGCGGGCGCCACGGCGGTCCTCTCGGCCCCGGCCATGCCGTCAGAAACCCCGGCGACCCCGGCCCCGCCGGCTACCGCCACGGCCGCGCCGACTCGGCCCCCGGCGGGCCTTGCGCCCGACGTCGCGCCGACCTCGGCCCCCTCGGGAAGCGCGATGGTCGCGGCATCTTGGGCCCCGGACGCGCGCGAAATCCAAGCGGGGGCGGCGTCCTGGGCCCCGGTCCTGCCGGGAGTCCAGCTGACCGTACGGGCGGGGACCCCGGCCCCCGCCCCGAGCGCCCTCCCCGTCACGTACCCCCGCACCGCACCCCCGCCGAGCCCCGCCCCCCGAGCCGCCGGCACCTCCGCCCCGTACTCCACAGCCCGCCCCGAGGACCTCGACCAGATCCTGGCCGATCTCGCTCTGGCGGACCGGCTGCCGTGGACCGGACTGCCCGAGCCGCTGCCGCCGCGCCGGATCCTGCTGACCGGCGCCACCGGCTTCCTCGGCAGCCACATGCTCCTCGACCTGCTGCGGCACAGCGACGCCCACGTCTACTGTCTGGTCCGCGCGGCCGACGAGGAGGCCGCCGTCGCCCGGCTCGGCGCGGCGCTCAAGAGCTACGCGCTGCCCTGGTCGTCCGAGGTTCGCCGCCGGGTGACCGTGCTCCCCGGCGACATCCGGCGCCCGCGCCTGGGCCTGTCCGAGGAGCTGTGGCACACGCTCGCCCACGAGCTGGACAGCGTGGTCGGCGTGGCGGCCGCCGTGGACTTCCTGCGCGGCTACCAGTCGCTCAGGCAGAGCAACGTCATCGGCTCACTCACCCTCGCCGAGCTCGCGGCGACCGGCCGGCCCAAGCCGCTGCACCACATTTCCTCCATCGCGGTCTTCAACGAGGTCGGCATCACGGCCATGGGAGAGGACGACCCGCTCGCCCATGCCGACCGCCTCGTCGCGGGCTACGACCAGACCAAGTGGGCGGCCGAGGTCGCCCTGCGACGCGCCCGTGACCACGGGCTGATCGTCACGGCGATGCGCCCCGGCGGCATCGGCGGCCACACCAGGACCGGCGCCTACAACCCGCAGGACCTCAGCAGCGGCCTCATCTCGGCCTTCGGCCGCTTCCGCACCGTGCCCGCCTTCCACTATCTGAACGCGGCCCCGGTCGACTGGGTGAGCCGGGTGGCCGTGGGCGTCGTCTGCGAACCCGACGCCTGGGGCTACGACTACCACCTGACCGGCGTACCCAACACCCTCGACGACGTCGTACGGGACATGGCGTTCGGCGGCATGCATGTGCGCGTACAGGACTGGGACGAGTGGCGCACCGACGCCCTGGCCCGCCTGGAGGCCGACCCAGTGCCCGAACTGGCCTTCCTGGCACGCGTGTTGCAGAGTCCCACGGCCCTCAAGCTGTGCGAGGCGACGCTGAAGGGCCCGGCGGCCACCGCCGAGCGCACCGCCGCGCTGGTCGAGGCGCTCGGGCTCCGACCTGCGGCCCGCTACGACGCCCAGGCCCAGCTGAAAACGTTCGAGCGGCTCGCCCGGGACGGCCTGGCCAAGCTGCCGCACAAGGACGATCAGCCGTACCTCTGGTTCTCCGAGACGACCGAGGGCAGCGTCGGCCCGGTCGGCGCCGCCGCCGACACCCCGTGCTCGATGGCGCTCACCCTCTCCATCGCGAGCATGTACCAGCTGGTGAAGGAGCGCCGGGTCGACGTCAGCGGCGAGCTGAGATGCGCGGCTCTGCACCCCGAACCGCTGGTCGTCGAGCGCGGCGATGTCGTGATCCGCCCCGACGAAGGCATCCCGCAGCACCACGGAAGGCGGCATCAACTCCTCAGCTACCGGCTGGCGTTGCGTGACGCCGACGGGGGGCGCTGGTGGCTGGAGGGCCACAAGTACGCCCGGGCCCGCCGCGATGTATGGCGGCAGACCCGTGCGCTCACCGTCGGGATCGGGCGCGAGGGTGAACCGGCGAGTCTGGCGGGCGAGGTCGTCGTGCCCGCTGACAGCTACCTGCGCGACCAGGTCGACGGCATCAAGGTCGACCCGCGCCTGACCAGCCAGGAGAAGCGGGCCGCCAAGCTGACCTGGCTCGCCTGGTTCGGCCTGGAGATGGGCCGCGGCCTGCTCGGCCCCTTCGCCCGGGCCGCGGCCGACCTCCTCGACCTGCGCCGCACCCAGACCCCCTCGGAGCACCCCCGATGATCCTCAGGACGACCACCGCCCGGACCAGGCCGGCCCTCCGCAAGGTCAGGACCACCACCGCCCTGCGCCCGCTCCACCACCGTCTCGATCCGGCGAGGGTCGAGGAGATCGACTTCCGGGCGGGCGACGGCGTACGCCTCGGCCTGACCCGCGTCGACAGCGGCGCGGCGGAACGGCCCGCCGTGCTGCTCCTGCACGGACACACCGCGTCCGCCGACATGTTCCTGCAGCCCGAGACCCGCAACCTGGTCGACGTGCTGCTCGACGGCGGCTACGAGCCCTGGCTGCTCGACTGGCGGGGCAGCTGCCGGCTGCCGTACAACGAGACCGGCCAGAAGTACACGTACGACGACGTCGCCCTGTACGACATCCCCGAGGCGGTCTCCTACGTCCGGGGGCGCATCGGTGACCGGCCGCTGTTCGTGGTCGCCCACTGCATCGGCTCGCTCACGCTGTCGCTGAGCATGACGGCGGGGCTGGTACCGGGGCTCGCGGGCGTGGTGTCGCAGGGCGTGTTCCTGACGCCGAAGCTGGCGGGCCGCACCTCGCTGCGCATGTCGTTGGCCGGGGAACTGCTGAAGAACCGGATCGACCACATCCCGGTCGACTTCCGCAGGGTGGGCCTGTGGTCGAAGTACACCCCCCTGTTCGCGCTCGCCTCCCGCAAGGCGAGCTGCCCCGATCCGACCTGCCAGATCCTGCACAACTCGGCCTGGGGGACGGGCGCTTCACTCTTCGTGCACGAGAACCTGTCCGAGGCCACCCACAACCGGCTCGCCGAGCTGCTCGGCCCCGCCCCGCTGTGGATCCTGCCGCACCTGCGCCGGATCGAGCTGGCCCGCACCGTGGTCCGCTGGCACGACGGCGACCACCGTTACCGGGCCCTGCCGCCCAACGCACTGGACGCGGCCGCCCGTATCGACACCCCCGTGCTGCTGCTGGCCGGCAGCGAGAACGGCCTGTGGCTGGACTCCCAGAAGCTCTGCCACGACGTCCTTGCGCGCAGACAGCCGCAGCTGGACGTGGCATACACCGAGATCCCCGGCTACGGCCACCTGGACACGTTCCTCGGCAGGGGCGCCGCCCTCGACGTGTTCGGGCACATCCTCGATTTCCTCGGCGAACGACAGTGACGGCCGGCGGGCGGGCGGCTACTGTACCCGTCAGTAACCGGATCGCTGGAGGGGACCCATGGCGCAGCTCGAAGTCGACGGCGCGACACTGACGTACGACGACGAGGGCCCCCGTGACGGTGACGGTGTCCCTCTGGTGTTCATCCACGGCTGGACGGCGAACCGGCACCGCTGGGACCACCAGATGGCCCACTTCGCCCTCACGCGGCGGGTGATACGCCTCGACCTGCGCGGGCACGGCGAGAGCGCCGGGTCGGGACGGCGCAGCATCGAGGAGCTGGCCGGGGACGTCCTCGCCGTCCTCGACCACCTGAAGGTCGACCGGTTCGTCCCGGTCGGCCACTCCATGGGCGGGATGATCTCGCAGACCCTGGCGCTGGGGCATCCCGAGCGGATCGAGCGCATGGTCCTGGTGAACTCGATCAGCCGGATGGCCTTCAGCCGGGGGAGGGGCCTGCTGATGGCGGTCTCCACCCGGGTACCGTTCAAGCTGTTCGTCGCCGCCAACATCCAGCGGGCCTTCGCCCCCGGCTATCCGCGCGAGGAGATCCGCGAGTACATCCGGGCCTCCGCGACCACCCCCCGGGAGGTGGTCATGACGTGTTACGACGCCATGCGGTCCTTCGACATCCTCGACCGGCTCGGTGAGATCCGCGTCCCCACCCTCCTCGTGCACGGCTACCACGACATCCAGCTGCCCGTCGCCCAGATGCTGCGCATGGCGAAGGCCTACCCGGACGCAGTGGTCCGGATCATGGACGCCGGCCACGAACTCCCGGTGGAGAAGCCGGCCGAACTGACCTCCACCCTCGACTGGTTCGTGTCCGAACGGGCATGACTCCGCAGGCCGCCGGAAGGACGGCTCACCGTCCTTTCCGGCGGGGCGTGGACGCGGCGTCGAGGGCCGGCAACACCCGGTCCCGGGTGAGGGGGAGTTCCGTGAAGCGGATCCCCGTCGCGTCGCGCAGGGCGTTGGCGAAGGCCGGGGCGACCGGGTTGAAGGGGCTCTCGCTCATCGACTTGGCGCCCAGCGGGCCGATGGCGTCGGCGGTTTTCCACGAAGTGGACCTCGGCGCGCGGGATGTCGGCGTACTGGGGGAGGCGGTAGCGGCGGAAGGCGGCCGTCTCGACCGCGCCGTGCGCGTCGACCCGTACGTTCTCGAAGAGGGTCGCGCCCAGCGCCTGGGCGACTCCGCCCTCGACCTGGCCACGGCACTGCATGGGGTTCATGACCTTGCCCGCGTCGGCGGCGTACACGCTGCGCAGAATCCACTACCGCATCCAGCGCATCGAGCACTTCACCGGCCGCGACCTCTCCCGCCTCTACGACCGGCTCGACCTGTGGGCCGCCCTGTTGTGCCGTTGACCCCTTGTGCCGTTGACCCCTTGTGGCGCGGCCTTGCCGTTGAAGGGCGCGTACGCGGTGGGGGTTCTCCCGCTCACAGACGCACGATGATCACCGCGGTGTCGTCGGTCGCACCCCCGGGAGGGAGCAGTTCGAGGAGGACGGAGTCGGCGAGGGTTTCGGGGTCGGCGTCCTGGTGGCGGAGCAGCGCGGCGGCGAGACGGCCGAGGCCGACGTCGATGTCCTCGTCCCGCCGTTCGATCAGACCGTCGGTGTACAGCACGACGGTGGCGCCTTCGGCGAACGTGGTGGTGGCCTGGGGCCTCGGTATCGGGTCGGGACGGGCGTCGAGCGGCGGGTCGGTGGCCTGGTCGAGGAACTCCACACGGCCGTCGGCGTGGACCAGCGCGGGCGGGGGGTGGCCGGCACTGCTGTAGGTGATGGTGTGGTGGTCGAAGTCGATGAACGTCGTGACCGCGGTGGCGGATTCGGCGCCGTCGACCACGTGGGCGTACCGGCCGAGGACGTTCAGCGCCTCGGCGGGACCCTCGGCGACGCGGGAAGCGGCGCTGAGCGCGCTGCGCAGCTGGCCCATCACACCCGCGGCCTCCAGACCGTGCCCGACCACGTCGCCCACGGCCACACCGATGCGGTTGCCGCCCACCAGGTCGACCAGGTCGTACCAGTCCCCGCACACGTTCAGCGCGCCCACCGCGGGGCGGTAGCGCACGGCGGCCCGGCGGTCTCCGACCTGCCGAGGAGCGGGCAGCATCGCCTCCTGCAGGGCGAGCGCCACCTCGCGCTCACGGGCGTGCGCCTGGCGCAGCCGTTCGTTGAGTTCCTGCAGTTCACGGGCGCGCGTGTACAGCTCGGTCTCCAGAACGCGGGCCCGGGTCCCGCGCGGGCCGCTGCGGGACCGGATCAGTTCGGTGACCTCCTCGACCCGGTGAACCAGCAGCACCACCTTTCCGTCCGGGCCGTGCACCGGCACGTTGACCGGGCTCCAGTAGCGCTGCTCCCAGTGCCCTGGCCGGTCGGCGCACTGGACGTCGTAGCGCTGCGGGGCCATGGCGTCCCGCTCACCGGTGGCGAGCACCCGGCGCAGCGAGGCACACAGGTCGCGGGTGCCCGTCGCGGTGGGGTCGTTCGGGTTGTCCGGGAAGACGTCGAACAGGTAGCGGTCGACCACCTGCTCCCGGGTGCGCCCGGACAGACGCAGGAACTCCTCGTTGGCATCCACGTACACGAGCTGGGGCGTGAGCAGCGCCACCATGCCGGGCAGGGCCCTGAACACCGCCGCGTAGTCGATCCCCGGGTCCGCCATACCGCCGTCACCTCGTTGCCGATTTGGCCCATTTTCGCATGCTTTGTCGGCCTCATGGCGCCGGGGTCGGGCGCGTGGGCGCAGCCCGGGTGGACACAGCTCGGGTGGGCACAGCCCGGGTGAGCGCGAAGGTCGTCACCTTCTCGGCATCCACTCGCCCCATGACCGCTCCCTGCTCGGGCGGCGCGCGGCCCGGGCCACCACCGCCGACGTCGACAAGCCGTGGCCGCGGCCCGCGAAGCGTCCACCACGGCCCACGGCCGCCCCGAACCACTCCCGAGGAACGCCAAGGCGGTCGTCGGCCCGATGACCATGTCGCGGCCGATGCCGCTACGAAGCTGTCGGTGGCCGATTCCGCTACGAAGCTGTCGGCGGCCGACGCCGCACGGCGAGGTCACACCTCGTTGTTCCACATGCGGAACACGGCACATCTTCCGTTCCGGTCGAAGGTCACCGTCCACAGATTGGCGAAGGTGCCGAGTTCCTTGTAGCGGCCGGTGCCCTCGATGGCCGCGGTGTCCCCGTTGATCGTCAGGAGGGACCAGGTGAAGTCCCAGCCGCCCTCCTGCCAGGCGGCGCGGCCGATCCAGCCCTGGACGATCTCCTCGCGGCCCAGCCAGTGGGTCTCGTACGGCCACTCGTGATACTCCGCGTCCGGCGGGAACAGCGAGACGATGTCCTTCTCGCTGTTGCTGCCCCAGGCGCGGACGTACCCCTCGACCCAGGTACGGACCCGCTGTTCCGTCACCATCCGTGCGGCCCTTCCCTCAGCCCTGAGCGGTGGGACGGACGACGATCTCGTTGACGTCGACCTCCGGGGGCTGTCCGATGGCGTAGGCGATCGCCTCGCCGATCGCGGTGGCCGGCATCGCGATGGCCATCTGCTCGCGCACGGCTTGCCGTACGTCGCCGTCGCTGATGCCGTCGGTCAGCTCGCTGCGGGTCAGGCCCGGACTGATCACGGTGACGCGCAGCTCGCGGCTCTCCTGGCGCAGACCTTCGGAGAGCGCGCGGACCGCGAACTTGGTGGCGCTGTAGACGGCCGCGGTGGGGTCGACCCGTAGCCCCGAGACGGAGGCGATGTTCACGAAGTGCCCGGAACGCTGGGCGCGCATGACCGGCAGAACGGCGGCGATGCCGTGCAGGACCCCGCGCAGATTGACGTCGATCATGCGGTTCCATGCGTCCACGTCGAGCGCGTCCAGCCGGGACAGGGGCATCACGCCCGCGTTGTTGACCAGCACGTCCACCCGTCCGTGGTGGTCGTGCGCGGCCTCGACGAAGGACCGCACGTCGCCTTGGCTGGTCACGTCCAGTGGGTGCGCAGTCGCGTCGCCGCCCTCGGCCGCGATGTCCTTGGCGAGGGCTTCGATCCGGTCGGTGCGCCGGGCGCCGAGCACCACACGGTGGCCCGCGGCGGCCAGCCGCCGGGCCGCGGCCTCGCCGATTCCGCCGCTGGCTCCGGTGATCAGCACCACCTTGCCGACGGCTTCGGCGGTGGACGGGATGGTCATGAGTACCCCTTCGTGGGCTGCGGTCCCGGCGCTGTCCGGCCGGGAGTCCGATCATGCGCGCAACGGTCCGGGAGCGGCAGGACGCCGCTTCCTGGGTGCGCCACTCCTAGGAAGCGGCGACGTACGATGAGTCGATGAGCGGCAATGAACTGGGGGAGTTCCTCCGGGCGCGGCGCTCCCGGCTCAGTCCCGCGGATGCGGGGTTCCCCCGCTCGGAGGGCCGTCGGGTCAGTGGGCTGCGGCGTGAGGAGGTCGCCGTCCTCGCCGGGGTGAGCGCCGACTACTACGCCCGGCTGGAGCAGGGCCGCGAACGCAACCCCTCCGGTCAGGTCGTGGATGCCCTGGCCCGGGCCCTGCACCTGGACACGGACGCCTGCTGGCACGCGTACCGGCTGGCCGGGCTCGTCCCGAGGCCCGAGGTCTTCGACCGTCCCGAGGAACGGGTGGCTCCCGAGCTGCTGCGGCTGATGGACCTCTTCCCGATGGCCGTCGCCTATGTCGTCGACCGCCGTCTCGACGTGCTGGCCTCGAACGCCCTTGCCGACGCCCTGCTGTCCCCGCTCGCGGATCCGCGCGCCATGGTCCGCTCCCTGTTCACCGATCCCGCCGCCCGGCAGCTGTTCACGGACTGGCCGACGGTCGCCGAGGACACCGTCGTCGCGCTGCGACTGGCGTCGGGCCACGAGCGGCGGGACCGCGTCACCGCCGCCCTCGTCGCCGAACTCCTGCGCGACAGCGAGGAGTTCGCGACCCTGTGGGCGCAGCACGGCGTCGGCCGGCTCGGCAGCAAGACCAAGACCTTCCAGCACCCCCGGGCGGGCCGCTTCACGCTCACCTATCAGACCTTCGACGTGCAGGACGCCCCCGGTCAGTCCCTCCTCGTCGGCACCGCCGCCCCCGGCAGCCCGGACGCCGCCGCCCTCGCCCTCCTCGCCACCCGCCCCGATCCTTCGCCCGGCGCGCTGCACTCCAGCGGGGCGATGACCTGACACGGGCTCTCACTCTCGTCGCGTCCGAGTGACCGCCTCACACGGTCCGGAAGGACGCGTGCGGTCTTGGCCGACCCGGGGCCGGAAGGCCGCCGCGGCACAGGCGTGGTCGCGGAGATCACCGTTCGAACCTGCCGCGCACCCCGGTTGACGGTGCGTGCCGCGATTGCGGGGCGGTACATAGGAGGTTGATCGGCGGTACATCCGTACCGTAAGTTATCCGTACATCCGTACGGATAGATGGTGAGGCGGCGGTGACGCAGATCGTGGCCGACGGGCGCCTGGCGCGTGGCGAGGCTCGGAGGAAGCTGCTGCTCGACGCAGCCGTGGGCATCGTCGGCGAACGGGGTGTCGGCGCGCTCACCCACCGCGCGGTCGCCGCCGCGGCCGACGTGTCCCTCGCCTCCGTCACGTACCACTACCCGTCGATCGACGACCTGCGCCGCTCGACCTTCGAGCACGCCGGATCACGGATCGGACTGGAGTTCCTCGCCCTCGTCACCCGCGCCGCCGCGGACCCCGACGCGCTTCCCGACATCTGCGGCGACTTCACCGCGCGTCTGGTCACCGAGCGGCGGACCGACACGATCGCCGTCTTCGAGATGATCGTCGCGGCCGCTCACGATCCGGAACTCGGTCCGGTCAAAAGACTTCTCGAACAGCGCCTGTCCCGCCTGCTGTTCTCCTACGTCGAGTCGGAAGCCGCCGCCTCGACCGTCACGGCCGCGCTGCAAGGGCTGGTCCTGTCCGCTCTGGCGCCCGACCGGGCACGCGATCCGGGCCGCCTGCGCGACGCGGTGAGCGATCTCATCCGCCGCTACCGCGCCGCCCGCTGACCTTCGGCTGCCCCGCACTCCGCGCCTCGGCCTCACCCTCGCAGGAGAACACCCATGGACCCCTTCCTCAGCGCTCTCAGCGGTCTCGCCTGGACGATCGTCTACATAGACGCGATCCGGATCGGGTTCCGCCAGCGGACCTACGCGATACCGCTGGCCGCCTTGGGCCTCAACTTCGCGTGGGAGACGACGTATACGGTGCACGACCTGAGTGGCGAGGTATCGCCGCAGGGCTGGATCAATCTGGTCTGGGCGCTGGCCGACCTCGCCATCGTGTACACCTTCTTCGCCTTCGGGCGCGCCGAGTACCCGCGCTGGGTGCCCCGGTCGCTCTTCGCCGCCTTCGGCGCGCTGGTCTTCGCCGCCTCGTACGCGGTGCAGTGGCTGTTCATAGCGGAGTACGGCGTACACGAAGCCGCCCGCTACTCCGCCTTCCTGCAGAACCTGCTGATGTCGGGCCTGTTCATCGCGATGCTCGTCGCGCGGCGCGGCCTGCGCGGGCAGACCCTCACCATCGCCGTCGCGAAATGGCTCGGCACGCTCGCCCCGACCATCCTGATCGGCGTGCTCGACCACTCCTCCTTCGTGCTCGGCATCGGCCTCCTGTGCAGCGTGTTCGACCTCGTCTACATCGGCCTCGTCGTATGGCTGAAGAGACACCCGGACGCCGGTGCCGCGGCCGATGCGCCCACCCCGGCACCCGGGGTCCGGCTCCCGGCCCAGCGGGTCGTCGGGGACTGACGACCGACCGTCTTGACGGGCGGTGCGATGATGACGCACCGATTCCCGTTCTCGCGTCGCTGTCGTCGCGTTGCTCTTCTCGCGCTTCAGCTCTGACGCTTCAGCTCCCGAGTTCCGCTCCGCCGATTTCTGTTATGCCGACGCCGACGAGGGACCCTCCTCCAGTCATGACCGAGACTTCTCACAGCGAGTACGACGAGTACGACGGGCCGGACGGCCCCCGGGCGCGGGCCGCGCTCGTGCGGGCCGCGCAGGCCGGCGACCAGCGGGCCCTCGACACACTCGTGTCCGACTACTTGCCCCTGATCTACAACATCGTGGGCCGGGCGCTGGACGCCCCCTCCGACACGGACGACGTCGTGCAGGAGGTCATGCTGCAGATGATCCGCGACCTGCGGACGCTGCGTGACCCCGAGGCGTTCCGGTCCTGGCTGGTCGCCATCGCGATGCGCGAGGTGCGCCGGCACTGGCGGGTGCGGCGTGGCGGACCGGCGACCGCGGGCATCGAGGACCTGGAGGAGACGGCCCTGCTCGCGGATCCGGGAGCCGACTTCGTCGACCTGACGATCACCGTGTTGCACCTGTCCGGCCAGCGGCAGGAGACGGCCGAGGCCACGCGGTGGCTGGACGCCGACGACCGACAGCTGCTCTCCCTGTGGTGGATGGAGGTCGCGGGCCGGCTGACCCGGGCCGAACTCGCCACGGCGATGGAGCTGCCGATGCCGCAGACCGCGGTCCGGGTGCAGCGGATGAAGGCCCGCCTCGATGCGGCGCGCGCCGTCGTGCGTGCCCTCGGCGCCGTGCCCCGCTGCCCGGACTTGAACGCGGACCTGCGTGGCTGGGACGGGCGGCCCGCCGGTCTGTGGCGCAAGCGGATCGCCCGGCACGTACGCACCTGTCCGGCGTGCGGCGGGGTCCCCGTCGACATGGTCCCGGCCGAGCGGCTGCTGGCCGACCTGGCGTTGGTGTCCGTTCCCCCCGTTCTCATCGGTCTGCTGACCGCGGGCGCGGGAGCCGGCGGCGCGGCCGCGCCCGGAAGCGATGCGACCACCGCGGCCTTCCACACGTCCGCCCGGGCCGGCCGGGCGGCCGCTCGCGCCGCGAAAGCGGGGGGAGTCTCCTTCGGCAAGGCCGCGGTCGTCTCCTCCGCCGCCGCACTGGCCCTCGTAGCCACCACCGTCGCGTACACCCTCGGCCTGTTCGGACAGGACGCCGCGCACGACGAGACCCCGGCGGGCACGGCGGCGTCGGCACCCCCGGCCGTCCGGCCGTCGGCCACCCCGTCCCCCTCGCCCACCCCCAAGCGCTCCGCGACCCCGAGCCCCAAGCCGTCGCACCCGACCGCGTCACCGAAGCCCGCCACCGCCGGAAAGCCGGCGGCCGTCACCAACACCAAGCTCCCCGTACGCGCCGCCTTCTACTACCCCTGGTACAGCGAGAACTTCACCCCCGGGGGCAGCAAGTACACGCCCTCGGCGGGCAAGTACGACGTCGACGACCCCGCCACCGTCGAGCGCCAGATCAAGGACATGCAGTACGCCGGTCTCCAGGCCGGCATCTCCTCGTGGTGGGGCGAGGGCAAGCGCGAGGACAAGCGGCTGCCCCTGCTGATGTCCAAGGGCGCGGAACTCGGCTTCTCCTGGACGGTCTACTACGAGAACGAGGCCTACGCCGACCCCTCGGCGGCTGAGATCAGGAAGAACCTGACCTACCTGCGCAAGTACGCCGTCCAGAAGACCTGGCTGCACGTCGACGGCAAACCGGTGATCTTCGTGTACGGCGGAGGCGGCGACGGCTGCGACATGGCCACGCGCTGGGCGCAGGCCAACAAGACCGAGGGCTACTACGTCGTCCTGAAGGTCTTCGGCGGCTACCGCGACTGCGCGAACCAGCCGGAGGGCTGGCACCAGTACGCCTCCGGCCTGGACATCCAGAAGGGCTACTCGGCCATCGTGTCCCCCGGCTTCTGGAAGAACACCGACGACAAGCCCACCGTCCCACGCGACCTGAACCGCTTCCGCAAGGAGGCCACCGCCGTCGCCACCTCGGGCGAGCCGTTCCAGCTGGTCGTGACCTACAACGAATGGGGCGAGGGAACGGCCGTCGAGTCGTCCACGGACTGGCCGAGCTCCAGCGGCCACGGCGCCTACGTCGACATCCTGCACGAGGTCTTCGCCGCGCACCCACGCTGACGTCAACCACGGCCGGGGCCCGGGCGGGTGTCGTCCGTCAGGAACCGCGGCCGGAGCGGCCGGGCGTGGCCGGTCAAAAACCGGGGCCGGAACGGGCCGAGCGTAGCCGGTCAGGAGCCGCGGCCGGGGCGGGCCGGGTGTCGTCGCTTGTCAAGTCCCGAAAAGCAGCGGCATGACGCGATCGGACGGCCTCGGCTTACTGGAGACATGGGCACACCCGGAGCGGGTGGCCTGACGCAGCATCGTCGTTTTTCCCATGCCTCCATGCCCAAGGTCGAGGAGAGTCACATGAGTTCCCTGCCTTCAGCCTTCGAGCCACCCACCGGCCCTCCCTCGGGTCCCCTGTCCGTCCCGCCGACAGATGTGCGGTCGGCGGGGAGACCGGTGCCTCCGCCCCCGCCACCACCACCGAGGACGACGTCGGCGCCTTCGCCCCCACCAGGGCCGCGACCCTGGTGGCGGGCGCGCCGAACCGCGCTGATCGCCGCCACCGCGGCGGTCGCGGCCTCCGCCGTGGGCCTCGGCTTCCCGCTCCTGGGCGGTGGCACGAGAGGCGGAGAGGTCTTCCTCCAGACCGCCACGGCACCCGACCGGGATCCGTTCACCCTGTCGACGGCACAGGAGGCCAACGGCATCGACGCCCCGCCCGCAAACCCTGTCGGCCCGACGTCCGACGCCGACCGCACCGGTTACGTGCTCCGGGTCACCGGTGCGCATCCGGGGCTGTACGGGGGCACGCAGAGCGTCGCGAGCTGCGACGTCGAGAAGCAGATCAAGTTCCTCACGCAGAACCGGGACAAGGGGACGGCCTTCGCCGGTGCCCTGGGCATCCAGCAGCCCGAAATCCCCTCCTATCTACGGTCGTTGACGCCCGCCCGGCTGGACTGGGACACCCGGGTCACCAACCACGGGTACAAGGACGGCGCGGCCACCACGTATCAGGCGATCCTGCAGGCCGGCACGGCCGTCCTGGTCGACGAGCGCGGCGTACCGCGCGTGCGCTGCGCCTGCGGCAACCCCCTGAATCCGCCCGTCGCGGACACGGGCACGCAGACCTACACCGGCCCGCGATGGTCGTCGTTCCAGCCCTCCCGCCTCGTCGCGATCACGCCCGCCGCCGCGCCCATGCGGACCGTCACGATGTACGACCCCGTCCGCGAAGGCTGGTTCGAGCGCCCGAGCGGAGACCTGACCGGCGGGAAGGACCGGCAGGTTCCTCGGCCGGAAGGTCAGACCTCGAAGTCGCCCTTCCCGGTCCTGCCGTCGCCCCCTTCCGGATCACCGGAGCAGTCCACCGACGGGACGACAGAAACAGGCAAGCCGACGGACAACGGCAAGAAGTCGGACCAGGGCAAGCCGACGGACCAGGGCAAGCCGACGGACCAGGGCAAGCCGACGGACTCGGGCAAGCCGACGGACAACGGCAAGAAGACGGACCAGGGCAAGCCGAAGGGCGAGGACACGCAGTCGTCGAGCCGGCAGCAGACCCAGGGCGAGTCTCCATCCTCGCGGCCTCCGCACCCCCCGAGCGATGCGCCGACCCCGAGCGACGCGGACACATCGCACGGACCGCAGGGCCTCGCACCGTCACAAACCCCGACCGAGACACCGGCCCCGACCGAGACACCGGCTTCGAGCGGGACATCGACACCGGGCAGCGCATCCACTCCGCCCGCGACCCCACCCCGGAGCGACACATCAACCCCGAGCGAGCCGCAGACTCCGAGACAGCCGCCAAGCCCCACCCAGCCGGTCGCCCCGCCCTCTGCGCAGCCCCCGGCCGACCCACGAACCCCCGTCCCCACGCCAACCGGGAACGATCCACAAACCGCGGGCCAGGCACCGTCCCGCACCCAGTCCCCGCAGACTCCCACCCAGCCCCAGCCCCAGCCACAAGCCTCCTCCCAGCCGTCGGACGCAAGGCAACCGGGGTGACTGGGTGACCGGGTGGCTGAAGGGGACGCCGCGCGAGCCGCCCGTCGTCAGACGGCGACCACCCCTACCCCCGCCTCCTCGAACCGCCGCACCATCTCCGGCCCCACCGCCGCGTCCGTGACCAGCGTGTTCACCGACTCGGCGGAGCAGATGCGGGCGAAGGCGCGCTGGCCCAGCTTGCTGGAGTCGGCGGCGACGATCACGCGCTCGGCACGCTCGCACAGGAGACGGTTGATCGCGGCCTCCGCCTCGTCGTGGGCGGCCGCGCCGTGCGTGGCGTCGAAGGCGACCACGCCGAGTACGGCGACGTCCAAGGTGATCTGGCCGAGTACACCGTCCGCGAGCGGCCCGATGAGCTCGTACGACTGGGGGCGTGCGACCCCGCCGGTCACCACGATCTTGAACTGCGGGCGCACGGCTAGCTCGTTGGCGATGTTCAGCGCGTTCGTGACGACGGTCAGCGCGGGGGAGCCGGAAGCGAGATCGGGGCGTACGGCCAGGGCGCGGGCCACCTCGGTGGTCGTGGTGCCGCCGGTCAGGCCCACCGCCTCGCCGGGAGCGATGAGGTCGGCCACCGCCTTCGCGATGCGCTGTTTCTCGGACGCGCGCCGGGCGGTCTTGTAGCGCAGGGGCAGTTCGTACGAGACACCGTGGACGACCGCGCCGCCCCGGGTGCGGACGAGCATCTGCTGCTCGGCGAGCTGGTCGAAGTCGCGCCGGATCGTCGCGGCCGACACCTCCAGCTGGGCCGCGGCCTCCTCGACATCCAAGCGGCCCCGCTCCACGAGCAGTTCCAGCAGCGCCTTCCAGCGGGCGTCGCGCGACATCCGCACTCTCCGTTCCTCGATCTTCCGCGACCCTAGCGCACCCCGCTGCGGCTGGAATGCTTGATTGTGCTCGAAAGTTCGCTATATCTTGCATGAACAATCATCAGCGGGAGGGGTGCGGCATGACTCATGTCGAGAACGAGCTGAACAGTCAGCCGGAGTGCTGGATACGAGCCGCCGAGCAAGCCGCCGCGCACGGTGCCGCACTGCCGGCGGCGGGGGAGCGGGTCGCGATCGTGGGGTGCGGCACCTCGTTCTTCATGGCGCAGGCGGTGGCCGCGCTGCGCGAACAGTCCGGGCAGGGCGAGACGGACGCCTTCGCCGCGTCGGAGTTCCCGGACTCCCGCTCGTACGATCGCGTGGTCGCCCTCACACGCTCCGGGACGACCACCGAGGTGCTCGAACTCCTCGGGCGCCTCCGGGGTCGTACGCGTACGACCGCCGTCACCGCCGACCCGTACACACCCGTGATGGAGTCCGCGGACGACATCGTGGTGCTGGACTTCGCCGACGAACAGTCCGTCGTGCAGACCAGGTTCGCGACCACCGCGCTCACCCTGCTCCGGGCCCATCTCGGGCTGCACTGCGACGCCGTCGTCGCCGACGCGCGCACCGCCCTGGAGACGCCACTGCCCGAAGGGCTCGTCGACTGCGCCCAGTTCACCTTCCTCGGCCGCGGCTGGACGGTCGGGCTCGCCAACGAAGCCGGGCTCAAGATGCGCGAGGCGTCGCTCGCCTGGACCGAGGCCTACCCGGCGATGGAGTACCGGCACGGTCCCATCAGCATCACCACCCGGGGCACCGCCACCTGGATGCTCGGCGAGGCGCCGGAAGGGCTGGCCGAACAGGTGCGGGAGACCGGCGGGTTGTGGGTGGCCGGCGGTCTCGACCCGCTCGCCGAACTCGTCCGCGCACAGCGGCTGGCCGTCGCCGTCGCCGCGGCCCGTGGGCTGGACCCAGATCAGCCGCGCCACCTCACCCGCTCGGTGATCCTCGGCCGAACAGCCCACTGAACCGGCTCAACCGCCCACCGAGAAGGAGGAGTCGTGCCCCTCGCACGCACCGGTGAACTGGTCGTCGCAGCCGCCGAGGCGCGGACCGCCGTTGCCGCGTTCAACATCATCACCCTGGAACACGTCGAGGCCGTCATCGCGGGAGCGGAGTCCGTCGGCGCGCCCGTCGTCCTTCAAGTCAGCGAGAACGCGGTGAAGTTCCGCTACGGACGGCTGCTCCCGCTGGCCCGCGCCGCGACCGCGGCGGCCGAGCGCGCCTCGGTGCCCGTAGCGTTGCACCTCGACCACGTCCAGAGCGACGATCTGCTGCGGCAGGCGCCGGGCGCCGGGTTCGGCTCCGTGATGTACGACGCCGCACGGCTGTCGTACCAGGAGAACCTCACCGCCACCCGCGCCGCCGCCGACTGGGCACACGCCCAAGGCCTGTGGATCGAGGCCGAGTTGGGAGAGGTCGGCGGCAAGCACGGTGAGCCGCCGCTCGACGCGCACGCGCCCGGCGCTCGTACCGACCCCGCCGAGGCGCGAGCCTTCGTGGCCGACTCCGGTGTGGACGCCCTGGCCGTGGCGATCGGCAGCTCGCACGCCATGACCACCCGCACCGCCGCCCTCGACCACCCACTGCTCAAACGGCTGACCGCCGCCCTCGACGTGCCGCTCGTCCTGCACGGCTCGTCCGGGGTGCCGGACGACGAGCTGGCGGCAGCCGTGACGGATGGTATCGCCAAGGTCAACGTCGGCACCGCGCTGAACATCGCGATGACCGGCGCCATCCGGGAGTTCCTCGCCGCCCATCCCGAGGCCGTGGACTCACGCAAGTACCTCAGCGTGGGGCGGGAGGCGATGGCGCGGGCGGTGGCGCGGCTCATCGGTGTACTGCGGGCCTGACCTCAGGCAGCACCGAGATCGGTCCCGGACTCGATGCCGGCCTCGGTCGCGGACTCCGTCTCGACCAGCTTCTCGAAGAAGAACTCGTGCTTGAGGAACGACACGTCGTACTCACGCCCTGGATACGGCGGCATCAGCTGCGCCGCCTGGAACAGCCGCCACCCGTCCTCCAGGGCGTGCACACCGGACTTGTACGGGGGCGCGTCGCTGTCCCCGGTGGTGGGAGACGTCCGGCCGGTGCCGTCGTAGACCGACCAGCCCACCACGTCGGAGTCGAGCGCGGACGTGGCCAGGTACAGCACCAGAACCAGCTGACGGAGACTCATATCGCTTCCCTCCGCGGGCGGTTGGAGACCCGGGTCATCCAGTGGTCCAGGTCGAAGGAGCCGTCCCCGGTCAGCGAGCGCCACAGCAGGACGCGGTTGTAGACCTCGAGACGGGCCGTGGCGGGTTCGTACCAGGGGAAGGTCGTGGCGAGTTCCTCGGCGACGCGGGGGTCCCCGAGGTCCGAGGTGTCCCACAGGCGCCGCTGCCGCACCGTCGGATTGAAGCGGATCTTGAACATATAGCGGACGGTGTCGCTGTCGTTGCGCCGCCCGCCGTGCCACAGTCCATGGTGCAGAAACACCACGGTACCGGCCGGGCAGACGAGTCGGCTCTGCCCGCGCAGATTCTGGTAGCGCCCGGTGTCCGACTCGTTCGTGCGCCGCAGATGACTGCCCGGGACGCTCAGGGTGCCGCCCATGTCGAGGGTGACGTCCTGCGGGTAGTACATCAACTGGACGTCGAAGGCATCGGTGCGCACATCGATGATCGCGTCGGCGTGCAGCGGCTGCGCCTGCCCCTCGTGGGGCTCGCGCATGTGCACCGCGTGGTGGTCGACGGTGGGACCGGGCCCGACAAGGCTGCGCAAAGCCCCGGCCACAGAAGGAAGTTCGAGGAGCCGACGGGCGAAGGACTCCGGCGGGTAGGCGTCCGGCACGCTGCTGCCGTAGGGCACGCCGGGCATGCCCCCGCGCAGCACCTCGATCCCCTCGGCGTTCATCTCCGGAGGCTCCACGGCATCCAGCCGCAGGGACCCCTGGGCGACGAAGCGCGCCATCTGTACCGAACTCAGGAGTTTGGTGGTCATGCCGTCAACGTAGGACCGGCAGCGCCGTCGGCGCGTTGGCCGCACTCACCATCACTGGTAGTTTTTCACCATGCGGGAGACGGAGCTGCACCTGGGCGAGCCGCCCGCCGTGGTCAACATCGGCGTCGGCGTACACGGTGTCGCGAGCCCCACCGACGTCTTCCGGCTGCCGGAGCTGTGGCAACTGCACCTGTACCAGTACGACGCCGAACTGACCGTCGACGGCACGGCGCACCTCATCCGTCCCGGCCGGGTGAGCCTCGTACCGCCCGGCACCACGGTCCGCTACCGCTACCACGGCCGCTCCGAACACCTCTACGCGCACCTGCGCATCGCCCCGGTCGGGCCGCCGCGCACCGTCCCCGTCATGCAGGACACGGGCACCGAACTCCCCACGCTGTCCGGCCTGTTGCGCCACGCGATCGCGGCGGCCCCCGGCGCACCCGAGCGCACCCGGGCCGAGATCTGGACCGCGCTGTGGCGCATCGCCCACCTCACCCCGCCCCGCGTGACGAGCCCGGGCCCGCACCCCGCGGTGAGCACGGCGATCGCCCATATCGAGGCCCACCTCACCGCCCAGCTCACCGTCCCCGAGATCGCCCGCGCCGCCGGGGTCTCCCACAACCACCTCACCCGGCTCTTCCGCACCGAGACGGGCACCACGGTCGTGGCCTACATCCGTCACCGCCGACTGGAGCGCGCCCACCACCTGCTGCGCGCCTCGACCCTCTCCATCCCGGCCGTGGCCGCCTCGGTCGGCATCCCGGACCTGCAGGCCTTCAACAAGGCCTGCCGCCGCGAACTCGGAGCCTCCCCCCGCGTGCTGCGCGGGGCTACTTCTTGACGGCCCGCAGAATCACGAACTTGGCGTCCCCGGCGACGAGTTCACTGTTGCCGAAGAGGCGGCGCAGCTTCAGGTGATAGCCGAGATGGCGATTGCCGATCACCCACAGCTCGCCCCCCGGCCGCAGCGCGCGCCGCGCCCCCGAGAACATCCGCCAGGCCGTCGTGTCCGTCGTCGCCTGGTGCGAGTGGAACGGCGGATTGTTGAGCACGAGGTCGACGCTGTCGGCGGGGATGCCGGTGAGCCCGTCACCGACACGGAACTCCGCGTACCCCTCGGCGTTGGCCCGATACGTCGCCTCGGCCGAGGCTACGGCCTGGTACGACTCGTCGACGAACAGCACCTCGGCCTCGGGATTGGCCAGGGCGACCGCCGTACCGAGGACGCCGTTCCCGCAGCCCAGGTCGACGACGCGCTCGGCACCGCGGCTGCGCGGCAGGTGCTGGAGGAAGAAGCGGGTGCCGAGGTCGAGACGGTCGGCGCAGAAGACGCCCGCGTGGTTGACGACGGTGCGGCCGGAGACCGGGCCGACGCCGTCGGGGAGCTCGTAGCTGTACGGCCACGGGTTGGTGTTCCGCGCGATCCCCGGGTACGGGGTGCAGAAGATCAGCCGGGCCTTCTTCTCGGCCAGCGAGGTGCGGGTCGGACCGAGGATCCGCTCGAAGAGGTGCAGCGTCGAGGTGTGGATCTCCTTGACCATCCCGGTCCCGACGACGACCGTCCCCTCGTGCACACCGGGCGCCAGCCGGTGCAGCTGGTCCTCCAGCAGGGCGAGGCTCTTGGGCACCCGGACGAGCAGGACGTCGATGCGCTCGGGCGGAGCGTCCCGCGTGGTGAGGAGCCGTACCGCGTCCGTGGGGGCGCCGGCCCGCGCCAGATTCGCCCGTGTCGCCTCCTGCGCGAGGAACGAGTCGGTGATCTGCGTCGGTCGGTGCGCCGACAGCGCTGTGGCGAGCGCTCCCCACCGGTCGCCGACGACCACCACCGATCCGGTCAGCGCGGTCCTGCTCTCCGCCAGGTGCCGCAGCAGATAGGTGTCGGCCGCGTCCCAGGCCCGCAACTGCTCACGCGGCTCCTCGGGAAAGCGGGCCAGCGTGTACTCGCCCCAGGGCGTACTCATCCGGTCGTTCATCGTGGCTCAAGGCTAAGCGACCCGGCTGAGCCGCCCCCACACCACGCTCCGGCCTCCGCCCACGCCTCGGCGTCCGGCCACGCTCCGGCCTCCGCCCACGCCGCGGCCTCCGCGGCCCGTGCGCCGGCGTCCCGGTGTCCGCGCGTCGGCCGGCCTCCGCGTCCCCAGCCGCACCTCACCTCACTCCACCCACCCCACCCGCCCCGTTCCGGTGCAGGTGCGCGAGGATGGGGCCATGTCCACGGACGCGGAGCTGTTCCCCCGGAGCCGGAGGGAGATCGCGCCCGGCGCGGTGCACGTTCCGGACTGGCTGGATACCGGTGGCCAGGGGCAGCTCCTGGAGGCCTGCCGGGCTTGGGCGCGCCCGCCGGCCGGCCTGCGCACGGTCCGCACGCCCGGCGGCGGGACCATGACATCGCGGCAGGTCTGTCTCGGCTGGCACTGGTATCCGTACGGGTACGCGCGCACCGTGGTCGACGGGGACGGCTCCCCGGTGAAGCCGTTCCCGACCTGGCTGGCCGATCTGGGCCGGGACGCGGTGCGGGACGCCCTCGGCCCGGAGGCCGCCGCGACAGCCCCGTACGACATGGCGTACGACATCGCACTGATCAACTTCTACGATGCCGATGCCCGCATGGGTATGCACCGCGACAGCGACGAGAAGTCGGATGCCCCGGTCGTGTCGCTGAGCCTCGGTGACAGCTGTGTCTTCCGCTTCGGGAACACGGAGTCGCGGGCGCGGCCGTACACGGATGTCGAGCTGCGCAGCGGCGATCTCTTCGTGTTCGGCGGGGTGTCGCGGAGCGCCTTCCACGGTGTGCCGCGGGTGCTCGCGGGCACCTCGCCGCCCGAGTTGGGGCTGACCGGCCGGCTGAACGTGACGCTCCGGGTCAGCGGCTTCTAGACCACCGCCTCCGCGGGGCCGTCCGGCGACCGGACGGGGCACCGGAGGAGCGGATCATGGGAGACTCGCCCTCATGAACGGCAAGGCGGGCCCCCGGACTGCGGGGGAAGGGAACACGCGGACGCGACTGGACCGGGGGCGCGGAGCGCTCGGCCCGGCGCTGGAACTCGTGCACACCGGGCGGGCGCCGACGCGTGCCGTGCTCACCGCCGAGCTGGGGGTCACCCGGGCGACGGCGGGCGCCGTGGCCGCCGAGCTGGAGGCGCTGGGGCTGATCAGGGTCGACGCGCGGCCCGGCGCGGCGGCCGGTTCGCAGGGGCGGCCCTCACATCGTCTCGAGGTCGCCGAGGACGGGCCCGTCGTGCTCGCCGGACAGGTGCACGCCGACGGGTTCCGCGCCGCGCTGGTCGGCCTCGGCGGCCGAATCGTCGCGACCGCGCCCGGCTGCGAGACCGTCGACGCGGACCCCGCGAAAGTGCTCGGCTCGGTCGTCGAGGCAGGAGCCGAACTGCTCCGAGAGACCGGCCGCCGCTGCGTGGGCGCCGGACTCGCCGTACCGTCCGCGGTCGCCGAACCCGAAGGCCTCGCCCTCAACCCCCTGCACCTGGCCTGGCCCGCGGGTGCGCCGGTACGCCAGATCTTCGCCGAGCGGGTACGCGCGGCCGGCATCCAGGGGCCCGCGTTCGCGGCCAACGACGTCAACCTCGCCGCCCTCGCCGAGCACCGCCACGGGGCGGGGCGCGGCGCCCGCGACCTGTTGTGCGTGGCCACCGGGCACCGGGGAGTCGGCGGGGCGCTGGTGCTCGACGGGCGGCTGCACACGGGCAGTTCGGGGCTCGCCCTCGAAGTAGGGCACCTCACCGTCAACCCCGAGGGCCGCCCCTGCTACTGCGGCAGCCGCGGCTGCCTCGACGTCGAGGCGGACCCGCTGGCCTTCCTCACCGCGGCGGGCCGCGAGCCGGGCCCCGAGGTGTCGCTGCTCCAGCAGGCCAACGACCTGATCCGCGGCCGGTACGACGATCCGGGCGTCCGCACGGCCACCGAGGCGCTGATCGACCGACTCGGCCTCGGACTCGCCGGCCTCGTCAACATCCTCAACCCGGACCGCATCATCCTCGGCGGCCTGCACCGCAGCCTGCTCGACGCCGACCCGGACCGGTTGCGCGCCGTCGTCGCCGACCGCAGCCTGTGGGGACAGAGCGGCGGCGTACCGATCCTCGCCTGCACCCTGGACCACAACAGCCTGGTGGGGGCGGCCGAGTTGGCTTGGCAGCCGGTTCTCGACGACCCACTGGCGGCGCTGGCCGGAATCTGATCTGAGACGTCCTTCGGATCCGGAACCGACCGAGGCCCACGTCGCCCACCCGCCGCACGAGGCTCCGCCCCGCGGCGGCCGAACTCCGTCCCGCCGCAGACGTGTTCGTGGACGTGCTCGGCGACGTCTCCGTGGCCTAACGCCATTCGACGGCGAAGGCGCGCCCGGGGTTCTCGGTCAGGACGCGCTCCACGAGGTCCTGGCCCAGGGCGAGTTCAAGTCTCGGGCGTATGCGCCGCAGCAGATACGGCATCCCGGGGCCGCCGTTGACCGAGCGGGCCGCGGCGGTCGTCGTGTCGCCGCCGAGGAGCAGGCGGTGGCCGAAACCGGCGTCGGCGAGGGCCCGTACGGCGTCGGGCATGCGCCAGTCCGTGGCGTGGTTCGCGCGTGAGGGGCCGTCGAAGGCGAGGTATGCGCCCGCCTCGGCGGCCTCGCGGTGCACCACGGAGTCCGGTGAGCGGTTGAGATGGCCAAGGACCACCCGGTGCGCGGGCACGCCCAACTCCCCGCACAGCAGGTCGAGTACGTCGAGGGCGCCGGTGCCCAGCTCCAGGTGGACGGCGATCGGCGCCCCCGTGGCGTGGTGCGCCTCGGCCGCGGCGGTCATCGTCCAACGGGCGTGCGCGTCCAGGGCATGGAAGCCGCCCGCGACCTTGATCAGCCCGGCCCGGACGCCGGACGTCCCGATGCCGGCCGTGAGCTCCGAGACGAAGAGGGCCGCCAGCTTGCCGCGCAGTTCGGCGAGCGACTCGGGGGTGTAGTGCGCCGCTTGGTGCAGTCCCGTAGCGGCGACCACATGGACGCCGGTGTCGCGGGAGAGCAGCGGCAGATCCGCGGCGCGCCGGCCCAGACCGTACGGCGTCCACTGCACCACGCCCGTGCCGCCCTGCGCGCGGAACGCGGCCAGCTCCGCCCGCGCGGCCGACGCGTCGCGCAGTTCCTGCCCCGGGAGCCGGGGGCTGCCGAAGAAGAGGTGGTCGTGCGCGTCGCAGACGCCCAGATCCTCGGGACGCACATCGCCGAGCACCGTCCGCACGGTGCCGGGCGATGTGCTCACCACGGCCGGCCTCGCGGCGGCCGGCCGCATCGCCTCGGTGACGTGTTCACCACTGCCGCCCCCGCGGCAGCCGGTCGCGTTCCGGCGCCGACATGTGCAGCACCTGGAAGATCTCCCCCGACGCCTTGGGGGAGTCGTGGTCCCACAGCGAGAAGTGGACCACCTCCCAGTGCCGCGCATCGACGGCCGCCGCCGCGCAGACCGCGCCGTCCAGCGCGGCGAGCCGCTCCGCCTCCCGCGCGGCCTCCTCCATCACCTCGGACAGCTCGACTCCCTCGGCCACGGGCTGTCGCCGCCGCACCGCGACCTTGGCGTGCGAACCGGCGGCGCCGCCCTCCTCGTACGCGAGACCGGTCCAGTGCTGCACCACGGGGCGCCCGAAATCATTGACCAGCCCCTGGAACGCTCCGCCCCACAGAAAGGAGTTCATGCCCTCGGCGGTGTTCCACAGGTAGAACGGCGCGTACTGGTTGACCGGCGAACCGTCCACCCCGCGCTCGCGCAGCAGAAATGTCTTGAATCCCAGCCCGCCCCAGTCGTCGAGCAGGTGCCCGATGCGGGAGACACGGCCACGGATGATGCTCATGTCGTAGTCGGCGGGGAAGGTGACCTCGTACTGCATGGCGTGCATGGTGATGAAACTCCCTTATCGGAGAGGAGTGAGAAGAGCGAGGAGGCCGCGGACTCCCGTGTCGAAGGCGGCCGGTGAGCCGGAGGCGCGGGCCAGCACATAGCCGCCCTGGACGGTCGCGAGAAGGGTCGCGGCGATCTCCTCCGCGTCGAGCGTGGGCGCGAACTGGCCCTGCTCCTTGCCCTCTTCGACGATTCCGGCGAGGCGCTCGCGCAGCCAGTCGAGCGTCTCGTCCACGGGCGCGCGCAGCTCGTCGCTCGCGATCACGTCCGGATCCATCGTCAGCCGCCCGACAGGGCAGCCGCGCAGGACGTCGCGCTCCCGGCGCAGATAGGCCTCGATCCGCTCGTACGGAGAGCCGGGCGCGCCCAGTACCGCCTCGGCGGTACCGCGCATCTCCTCGGCGGTGCGGCGGATCGCGGCGAGGGCCAGATCGGGCTTGCCCTTGAAGTGGTGGTACATGCTGCCCTGCCCCGCGCCGGCGTGCTGCTGGATCGCCTTGGGGCTGGTGCCCACGTACCCGCGCTCCCACAGCAGCTCGCGGGTGGACTCGATCAGTCGCTCGGGAGTGCTCATGAAGCAACTGTACATACCAGTAGGTACAGAAGTCGAGACCCCCTCGGGGAACCGAGCAGCACCTCCGGGGAGCAGCCGCACCGCCCCCGCGTACTCCCGGGGAGGTACGCGTACGGCCGCTGGCCGTACGACGACGGGGACCCCCGCCCGGCGCGAGTCTCGAGACAGCGGAAAACCCCCGAGAAACCGAGGAGATGAATCGAGATGCAGACCCTGGCGAACTGGGACGGCGGGCCCGGCCCGTGGATCCTGTTCTTCCCGCTGATCTGGGCGGCCGTCGTGATCGGCGTGGTGACCGTCCTGCGCCGCACCGTGTGGGGCGGTCGCGGCGGACCGTGGCGCGCGATGGGCGACCCCCGTGGCAGCGTCCGTCCCACCGGTGACTCGCCGATCGCCGTGCTCGGCCGTCGCTTCGCCTCCGGCGAGATCGACGAGGACGAGTACTGGCGCCGGCTCTCCGTCCTGGACGAGCAGTTCGGACCTGCGGGCAAGGGCGGCGCGGTATGACCATCGTGACCGTCACCCGTCACGCCGCACGCGTCGACGACGCCGTCAAGGTGCACGGCTCCGGCGACACCGCCGTGAGGGCCCTGGACGGGGTGAGCGTAGGCTTTCCGGCCGGCCGCTTCACCGCGATCATGGGGCCCTCGGGCTCCGGCAAGTCCACCCTGATGCACTGCGCGGCGGGCCTGGACACCCTCACCTCGGGCGCCTCGTTCATCGGTGACACCGAGCTGGGCACGCTCGACGACCGCCGCCTCACCCTGCTGCGCCGCGACCGTGTCGGCTTCGTCTTCCAGGCGTTCAACCTGATCCCGACGCTGACCGTCGCGGAGAACATCACGCTGCCGATGGACCTCGCCGGGAGCAAGGGCTCGCGCGAATGGATCGACGCGCTCGTCGACGTCGTCGGCCTGCGCGACCGGCTGCACCACCGTCCCAGCGAACTCTCCGGCGGGCAGCAGCAACGCGTCGCCGTGGCCAGGGCGTTCGCCGGACAGCCCGACATCGTCTTCGCCGACGAGCCCACCGGCAACCTCGACTCCCGCTCCGGCGAGGAGGTCCTGAACCTCCTCGGCCGGGCGGTGCGCCAGATGGACCGTACGGTCGTCATGGTCACCCACGACCCGGTCGCCGCCGCCCATGCCGACGAGGTCGTCTTCCTCGCCGACGGACGCCTCGTGGACCGCATGGAAGCCCCGACGGCCGACAAGGTCCTCGACCGGATGAAGGCCTTCGACGGCCAGGGGGCGCGTTCATGAACGCCTCGCTCCGCATCAGCCTCTCCTCGCTGCGCGCCCACAAACGACGCTTCGCCGGAACGTTCCTCGCGGTGCTCCTCGGTGTCGCCTTCCTGGCCGGCACGCTGGTCATGGGCGACACGCTGCGCGCCAGCTTCGACACGATGTTCGGCAACGCGACCAGCGGCACGGACGCCGTCGTCCGCAGCGCCGACGCCATCACGACGCCCGGCGAGAGCCAGGGCGTGCGCCGGCCCGTCGACACCGCCCTGGTGGCGGCCATCGAGCGGGTTTCCGGCGTCGCGGCCGTTTCCCCCGACATCGAGGGCGCGGGCCAGCTCGTCGGCCGCGACGGCAAGCCCATCGGCGGTCAGGGGCCGCCCACCCTCGCCGGCAACTGGATCGCCGACCCGAAGCTCAACCCGTACCGACTCGCCGAAGGCCGCCTCCCGTCGAAGTCCGGCGAGGTCGTCGTCAACCGGGGCGCCGCCAAGAAGGGCCACCTGAAGATCGGCGACACCACGACGCTGCGCACGCCCGATCCCGTCCAGGTGACGATCGTGGGCCTCGCGACCTTCGGGGGCGAGGACGGCATGGCGCAGGTGACGTTCACCGGAATGACGCAGGCCGACGCCGAGAAGTACCTCACCGCGAAGCCGGGCGAGGCCGCGAGCATCCGCGTGCGGGCAGGCCCCGGTGTCAGTCAGCACAGGCTCGTCGCCGACCTGACTCCCGTCCTGCCCAAGGGAGTCGAGGCGATCACCGGCCAGGATTCGGCGCAGGAGAACACCGATATGATCTCCAGCCAGTTCCTGACCATCTTCACGACCTTCCTGCTGGTGTTCTCCGGCATCGCCCTGCTCGTCGCGACGTTCTCCATCCACAACACCTTCGCGATCGTCGTCGCCCAACGCACCCGTGAGAACGCCCTGTTGCGCGCCCTCGGCGCCTCCCGCCGTCAGGTCACCGTCGCCAGCCTCGTCGAGGCGAGCGTCGTCGCCGTCACCGCGTCGGGCGTCGGGCTCGCCGGCGGCATCGGCATCGCGGCCGGGCTGCAGGCACTCTTCCCGGCCATCGGATTCCCGTTCCCGGGCGGCGACTTGGTGATCAGCGGGCTGTCCATGCTGCTGCCGCTCGCGGTCGGCATCGTGGTCTGCCTCGGCTCCGCGCTGCTGCCCGCCGTGCGCGCCGGACGCATCGCCCCGCTGGCCGCGCTGCGCGAGACGGCCGTCGACCAGTCCGGGGCCTCGCGTGGACGTGCGGTCGTCGGCGGCGGCCTGGCCGCACTGGCGGTGGGCACCACCCTGACCGGAGTCCTGGCGAACCCCTCCCTGTGGCTCGCGGGCCTCGGCGCCGTGCTCGCGCTCGCCGCGTTCGTGGTCCTCGGCCCTGTCGCGTCCTCGACAGCCGTACGAACCATCGGCGCGCCGCTCGACAAGCTGCGCGGTGTCACGGGCGCGCTTGCCCGGCGCAACGCGTTGCGCAGTCCAAAGCGGACCGCCGCCACCGCGAGTGCCCTGATGATCGGCGTCGCCGTGGTCTCGCTGTTCACGGTCTTCGGCGCCTCGCTCAAGGCGACCATGGACCAGACGGTCTCCCGCTCCTTCGCGGGCGACGTCGCCGTCAGCACCCCGTCGTTCGGCGCGGGAGGCAGCGGGCTCAGCCCCAGGCTGGCACCCGCGCTCGCGGGGCAGCCGACCGTCGAGCACGCCGTAGGCCTGGGCCGTGGTGTCGCCGAAGTCGACGGCAAGGGGCGCGCGTTGACCGTCACGGATCCCGTCACGCTCGGCAAGGTCTTCGACCTCGGCGACGTGCGGGGCTCGCTCGACCACCTGGGCACCGATGGCCTCGCCGTCACCAGGAAGGAGGCCGACAAGCAGCACCTCACCACCGGCGACACGGCCCGACTCACCTTCACCGACGGCAAGAAGCAGAACTTCACCGTCCGCGCGGTCTACGGCCGGTCGGAACTCGCGGGCGACTACGTCATCACCCGGGCCGCCTGGGCCCCGCACCGCACCCAGGACTCCGACAGCCTCGTCGCCGTCTCCTTCAAGGGCGGCGTGAGCACGGCCGAGGGCAAGGCGGCGGTGCGGAAGGTCGCGGCACAGTACGGGAATCCCGAGGTGCAGACCCGGCAGGAGTACGCGCAGTCCTCGGCCAGTGGCATCGACATGATGCTGACCCTCGTCTACGCGCTGCTCGCCCTCGCGGTGCTCATCGCGCTGCTCGGCATCGCCAACACCCTCACGCTCGCGATCCACGAGCGCACCCGTGAACTCGGTCTGCTGCGGGCCGTCGGACAGACCCGGGCGCAACTGCGTGCCATGGTCCGCTGGGAGTCGGTCCTGGTGGCCGCCTTCGGCACGGCCGGCGGGCTCACCCTCGGCGCCTTCCTGGGCTGGGTGCTCGTCAAGGCGTCCGACGGAGCGTCGGACAGCGCCTTCGCCTTCGCGGTGCCGCCCGCGCAACTCGTCGTGGTGGCGCTGGTGGGCCTCGCGGCCGGAGCTCTCGCGGGCCTGCGCCCGGCACGGCGTGCGGCGCGCCTGGACGTGCTGCGCGCCATCGCCACCGAGTGAGCCACCAGGGGGCGTAGGGCACCGCGATGTGCCAGGTGGGGGTCACCGCCCGGTCAGCCGGCAACGGCGGACCGGGCGGGAGCGTGTTCCGGCCTGCGCTCGTCGACAGCGTGCCTGCGCGGGGTCTCGCGGGCCGTGTCGTACGGCGTACGGACGGGCGCCGCCACTGCGGGTGCCGTCACCACGGGCGCGGCCACCCCGGGCGCCACCAGCACCGGTGTCGGCGCGGGAAGCGTGAACCACACGACCTTGCCGGAATCTCCGTCCGGGCGCGCGCCCCAGCTCTCGCTCACCGCGGCGACCATCGCGAGGCCGCGTCCGCAGGTGGCGGAGGCTTCCGCGTCCCGCAGCTCGGGCAGGCGGGGGTCGTGGTCGTGCACCGAAACGGTGAGCCGGTCGAGCAGCAGCTCGATCTCCACGGTGCACAGCTTGTCGGGCTCGGCGTGCCGGTGGACGTTGGACAACAGTTCGGTGACACCGAGCGCGGCCCGGTCTATCAAGGGGTCCATATGCCAGTAGCGCAACTGCGCAGATACGATTCTGCGGACCTGGCCGATCCGCGACGGCAGGGCTTGGAGCTCCACCGTGCAATGCCTGCTTGGCTGGCTGATCACGGCTGCGACTCCCCGAATTGAGGTCCGGAAGAAGACGGAGATCGGATCCAGCAGAGTGGCTGAGTGGAACGGCCGCCTGCTGTGGTGGCCGGCGGGCTGGTTCGCAGCGTTATCGCCGGTAAACCCAGAGTGATGATGTGAGACCAGAGTGACCCAGGGGGTGCGGTCCTGCAACTCGCGGCACGTTCCGCCGCTGCGGCAACCCTTTGAGCTGCTGCGCCGTGCCGCCGGCGGTCGACTTCAGCCGCCGCGCCCCGCCGGTGTGCGTGATGATTCTGTTGTCGGCCCGCTGCCTCGCCGAGCGCTTCAGTGATTGCGCCCCGCCGCCCTGCGTACCGCCTCGATGAACCGGCGCGCCGAGGGCGGCCCCGGTTTGCCGGGTGCGGGGTCGTGCTCGCCGAGCGTGAGGGAGTAGCGCGTGCCGTTGACGTCCGCCAACGCCCGGTCCTCGTGCGCGAACCAGGGCTTCGACGCCCGCACCGCCTGTACCGGCGCGCTGTCGATCTCACTGCCGTAACTGGTGAGCAACTGCAGCCTGCCGTCGCTGATCCGGACCTGTCCGGCCCGCGTCAGCGAGCGCAGCCTCTTCCCGATCCGCACGCCCGTGGCCGTGAACTCCGGCTCCGCCATGATGCCCCGCCCCCTTGTGCGCTTCGGCTGTGCCCTGTCGTGACCCCGCGCGCGTGGTGCTCCGGCGTGGGTCTTGATCCAGTGTGCGTCCCGCTGCGGGGCCGTGCGCCCCACGCGGTGCAGTCTGCCCGCACCGGGCGAGGAGCACCAGTGCGCATGACGAGGTGACAGCACGGACGGGAGCACTCGCCGGGATGCGCCCCCACCGCCTCGCAGACCCCTGCCCCAGGGGTGCCTTGGGGGGACCCAAAGTTGTGTTTATGCAGGTGAGAAGCGTGCGGAGTGTGTCTATGATCGAGGTGTCCGACCAGCTGAACCGGCGTCGGCGCGATGTGTAAGGAGCCCCGCCGTGAGCACCCCCCAGCAGACCCGGACCGGCGAAACCCTCGACGTCGACCACAGCGACGCGGAATACCGGAGCTGGCTCAAAGAAGCCGTCCGCAAGGTCCAGGCGGACGCCAACCGCTCGGCCGACACGCATCTGCTGCGGTTCCCGCTCCCCGAGACGTGGGGCATCGACCTCTATCTGAAGGACGAGTCGACGCACCCCACCGGCAGCCTCAAGCACCGCCTCGCCCGCTCCCTCTTCCTCTACGGGCTGTGCAATGGCTGGATCCGGCCCGGCCGCCCCGTCATCGAGGCGTCCAGCGGCTCCACGGCCGTCTCCGAGGCCTATTTCGCCAAGCTCATCGGCGTCCCCTTCATCGCGGTCATGCCGCGCACCACGAGCGCGGAGAAGTGCCGCCTGATCGAGTTCCACGGCGGGCAGTGCCACTTCGTGGACGACTCGCGCAAGATGTACGAGGAGTCCGCCGCCCTCGCGGTACAGACCGGCGGCCACTACATGGACCAGTTCACCTATGCGGAACGGGCCACGGACTGGCGCGGAAACAACAACATCGCCGAATCCATCTTCCGTCAGCTGGAGTTGGAGCGGTTTCCGGAACCCGCCTGGATCGTCGCCACGGCCGGCACCGGCGGCACCTCGGCGACCCTCGCGCGCTACGTCCACTACATGCAGTACGACACGCGCATCTGCGTCGCCGACCCGGACAACTCCTGTTTCTTCGAGGGCTGGACCACCGGCGATCCGGACGTCACCTGCGACTGCGGCTCGCGCATCGAGGGCATCGGCAGGCCGCGTATGGAGCCGAGCTTCGTGCCCGGCGCCATCGACCGGATGATGAAGGTGCCCGACGCGGCGAGCGTCGCCGCCGTACGCGCGCTGGAACAGGCCATCGGCCGCAAGGCGGGCGGCTCCACCGGCACCGGCCTGTGGAGCGCGCTGAAGATCGTCGCCGAGATGGTGGCGCAGGGGCGTACGGGGAGCGTGGTGACGTTGCTGTGCGACCCCGGGGACCGCTATCTCGACAAGTACTACTCGGACGCCTGGCTGGCCGAACAGGGCCTGGACATCGCGCCGTACACGGCGGCGATCACCTCGCTGCTGGAGACGGGCGTGTGGCCGGACTAGGGCCTGGCCGGCGGATCAGGTCGGAGGATGGCTCCGGCGCCGCATCAACACCGAACGCACCGCCGCCCTGGCAGACTTCCTCCACACCTGCAACCACCACCGCTGCCACACCGCACTCGAAGGCAAGCCACCCATCAGCCGAGTCAACAACCCTGCGGGGCAATACACCTAGCACGCCGACTGCCGCCCCAGGGGCCGAGTGAACGGAAACGAGTCCCGCTTCGTCCCGTCGCCCTCCGCTCTCACAGCGGCGGCGTGACCGAGCTCGCGGGCGGTCACGGCTCATCACATCCGCGCTCGCGGAAGCGGCCTCAGGCGAGCGTCGACGCCAGTCGCCGGTCCAGCGCCTTCACCGCCTCGCGGAAGGCGCGGCCCAGACCTGCCCGGCCCAGCCGGAGTGCCAGCCGGAAGGGCGCCGCGCCGTCGGCGGCGAAGGTCCACTGCACGCGCGTGCCCTCGCCGGCCGGCGTCAGGCGCCACTCCTCGACCAGGGCGCGGGCCCCGGGCGCGTTCGTGACGTCCACGCGGTAGGCGTACACCTCGGGCGCCCGGGCCACCAGGACCGCCTCCTCGAAGCGTGTGCCGCCCCTGAGCCGGATCTCGCGGCCGGCACCCTCGGCGGTCGATCGGGCGAGCGTCACCGCAGGGAACCACTGGCTCCAGCCGGGCACGTCCTCCGCGAGTGCGTGGAAGACCGCCTCCGGGGACGCGGCCATCTCGCGCGCGAACACCAGACGCAGCGGAGCGGTCTCGACGAAGTCGAGTCCCACCGGACGCAGACGGCGTGCCATGTACCAAACCCCCCAGCGGGAACGGAGTCCCGGACGGCAGTGGGCGATGACCGGGGCGCACCCGCTGCGTGGACCGGCGCGGGCAGCGTCACGGCGGCGCGGGCAGCGACACCATAGCTGGCGGACCGTCAGATGTCTGTACCGTCTTCAGGCTCACCGGCCACCACCAGCCGCCTCAGGTGCTCCGCGATCTCCACGCGGGCCTCGGGCGGCAGCCCCGCGTCGGTGACGAGCGTGTCGACCTGCTCCAGCGCCGCGAACGAACTCAGGCCCACCGTGCCCCACTTGGTGTGGTCGGCGACCACGACGACACGTCGCGCCGACTGCACCAGCCGTCGGTTGGTCTCGGCCTCCGCCAGGTTCGGCGTCGACAGTCCCGCCTCGACCGATATCCCGTGCACACCGAGGAACAGCACATCGAAGTGCAGTGCTCCGATGGCCTGATCGGCCACGGGTCCGACGAGCGAGTCGGACGGCGTACGCACCCCACCGGTCAGGACCACCGTGGCGGCACCCTGCCGCTGGCCGGAGGTGCGCTGCGCGGAGTGGAACACGTCCGCCACGCGTACCGAGTTGGTGACCACGGTCAGGTCCGGCACGTCCAGGAGCTGATGGGCCAGCGCGTATGTCGTCGTACCGCCGGAGAGCGCGATCGCCGAACCCGGCGTGACCAACTCGGCGGCGGCGCGCGCGATGTCCTCCTTGGCGGTCAGCTCCAGACCCGACTTGGCCTCGAACCCCGGCTCGTGCGTACTCGCCTCGACCACCGGAACCGCGCCGCCGTGCACCTTCTCCAGGACGCCCTGACGGGCCAGCGCGTCGAGGTCTCGGCGGACCGTCATGTCGGAGACGCCGAGCTTGCGGGTCAGTTCGTTCACGCGGACGCCACCGCGGCGCCGCACCTCGTCGAGGATCAGGGCACGGCGCTGCTCCGCGAGGAGGTTCTGATTCTCACTCACGTCCGCTCCGGTCCCTTCGCCGCTGTCTGCCCGACACTCCGTCCGAACCCACTCCCACGTGGACATTCTCCTTGTCCGAGGTCTGGAGGACGTCCCATCCTCGCACGGCTCACCGACAGTCGCGCCACTGCCCGCAGGGACATCGGGCCCCACCCGCCGCGCCACTGTCACACGTATCGGGGAGATTCCGTGACTACAGGTGTGCGGACGACCAGGAAGGGAGATCCTGTGCCTGCACATGACACACGCCACACGCGGCACGGGGGAAGTGCAGAACAGTGGAACGTGCACGGGAACATGTCTCGACGGGGGAGCCCGAGGGCCCCTCACAGCGGCCCGAAGCGGCCGGAACCGCCCTGGAACTCCTGGTCCACGGAGTCGGCGGCGCCACACCGGAGGAGATGCTGGGCGATCCGCGGACCGTCCGGATCACCGGCGACGAGACGGCGGCCGTCTACCGACGTGCCGACGACGCCGACGCGGAGGGGGACGGGTTACCCGACGCCGACACGGAACGGCGCCCTGACGACCACCGCACCGGCCCGGTCCGCGAGGCCTATGTGTGGTGCAACCTCACCTCGGGCAACGGAGCCCGCGCTCTGTGGCTGTTGCTCCTGCCCTTCATGGTGGTCAACCTCGCGCACTGGATGCGCCCCACCACGCGCGGCCGCACCCGGACGGTCCGCCTCTACGGCCTGCTGGTCCGGCTCACCGGACTCACCCTCACGGTGCTACTGGTCGCCGCCGCGTGCGAGGTGGCCCTCGACCTGACCGCCTGGCAGTGCGCGGGCACGCGCGCGTGCGCCCAGGAACACTCCTGGCTGGGATTCCTGTCCCCGGCCACGTCGGGCGACAGCTGGTGGAGCCGCCCCGGCCGCCGCCTCGCCCTGGCCGGCCTGGTGCCCGCAGCGCTGACCGGCCTCCTGTGGTACCTGTCCCACCGCACCTGGAGCGCGTACGAATCGCAGCAGCCGATGTCCCGCCGGGCCGAGCCCGACGAGGAGACCGGGCGCACCGGGCTCGGCCGGCCCGGCTTCTGGTACGGGCGCCGCCTGGTCGCCAGACTGCGTGCCGCGCACACCGCCGCGGGCTTCCTGACCGTCGCCGCGGCCGTCGGCACCTCCGCAGCCCGCTACGACCGCGCCCCGGGCGGCCCCGCCGTGCTCGACACGCTGGGCCGGCTCCTGGACGCGATCCTCGTCGTGGGCGCGGTGGTCGTGCTGTGGGTGGTCTGCCGCCGCGGCCGCAGCGAGAACCGGCTGGACCAGGAACTGGACCAGACCCTCGTCCGCTGGCTGCCCATCGGCTCGATCGTCCTGTTCGCCCTGACCCTGGTGTACGCGGGGTGGTCACGGCCGGGCTGGCACTCGGCGGGGCGACTGCCCGGCGACATGACGTTCGGCTGCATCACCCTCGTACAGTGCCTGCTGGTCGTCGTGCTCGGCGTGGTCGCCCGCATCCTGTACCGCACCCGTCCCGACACGCGCACCGCCATGCGCGGCCTCGCCGGTCCCGCCGTCGCGATGCTCTCCTGCGCGCTGGGCGGTGTGATGTCCGGCGGCGTGTCCCAGCGCGTCGCCGACTGGCTGGACGGCACCCGCGACTCGATTCCGGGCCCGCCCGTCCTGCTCACCTGGCAGGCCTCGGTGATCCCCGCACTGCTCGTCGTCCTGCTCGGTCTCATCGGCTGGCTGGCCCGGCTGACCTGGACGCTGCGCCGCCGGGAGATGAACGCCGTGGAGCTCGACTACAAGGGAGAACCCAAGGACACCGCACGCACCCGCCGCATCGCGAGCACACGCGCGATGGCCGCCCTCACCGACCGGGCGCCCCGCATGGTCGGCATCATCTCGTTCGTGACACTGCTGCTGGGCGCCGGAGCCCTGGCCGGTGCCTTCGCGACCGAGGACCCTCCGAGCGAGGCCGCACAGGGGTCGTACGCCGTCGTCCAAGGCGCCGCGGAGACCGCGCAGGCACTCGGCTCCTGGCTGATCGGCCTCGGCTTCATAGTGTTCGTCACCTGGGGGCGCCGCGCCTACAAGGACCCGGCCGCGCGCCGCACCATCGGCATCCTGTGGGACGTCGGCACGTTCTGGCCGCGTGCCGCCCACCCCTTCGCACCGCCCTGCTACGCCGAGCGCGCCGTGCCCGACCTGACCTGGCGCATGGCGACCTGGACCCAGAGCACCGGGGGCCGGCTCGTGCTCTCCGGCCACTCCCAGGGCAGTGTGCTGGCGGCCGCCGCGGCCTGGCAGCTGAAACCGTCGGTACGCAAACGGATCGCCCTGCTCACCTACGGCTCACCACTGGAGCGCCTGTACGGGCGCTGGTTCCCGGCCCACTTCGGCCCCGCCGCCCTCACCTCGCTGCACCGCGAGGTCGCCTGCTGGCGCAATCTGCACCGCCGGACCGACCCCATCGGAGGACCCGTCCGGCTGCCCGGCGACTGCGGCCCCCAGGTCGACCACGAGCCCCTGGGGGATCCGCTCGCCTACGGACGCACCGAACGGCATCCGCTGCCCGCGCCGATCCTCGGCCACTCCGACTACCAGGCGGACCCGGTCTTCGCCGAGGAGCGCGCACAGCTACTGGCACGGCTGAAGCCGGACGTACCGGCGCCGCGCGCGCAGGACGACGACGGGGGCGGCATCCACCGGGGCAGCTGACGGCACCCTCTCGGGCGGTGCCCCGAGGCAGCCGACCGGAGGCGGCGTGCTCCGACAGCCGACCGGTCGTGGCATGCCCCGGTGCAGCTGATGGCGCCTTCTCAGGGCAGCTCCGGCAGGTCCTCCGCGTAGAGCAGCGTGAGGTCGTCCGTGCTCGGCTCGTCCAGCTGGGCCACCCGTCCCGCGTGCCGCTCGACCATCGCCTCGAAGGTCTGCCGCGCGGTACGGCCGTTGCCGAACGCCGGTCCCTTCGGGATCGCCGTGAAGTACTTCAGCAGCGCCTCGGCCGCGCCCGGCGCCAGCCGGTACTCGTGCTCCTCGGCCTGCTGCTCCACGATCCGCAGCAGCTCCTCGGGTGCGTAGTCGCTGAAGGTGATGGTCCGTGAGAAGCGGGACGCCACACCGGGGTTGACCGAAAGGAACCGCTCCATCTCGGCCGTGTAGCCCGCGACGATCACGACCACGGCCTCCCGGTGGTCCTCCATCAGCTTCACCAGCGTGTCGATGGCCTCGCGCCCGAAGTCACGGCCCGAGTCCTCCGGCGACAGCGCGTACGCCTCGTCGATGAACAGCACACCGCCGCGCGCCCGGTCGAACGCCTCCTGCGTACGGATCGCGGTGGAGCCGATGTGCTCGCCCACCAGATCGACCCGGGAGACCTCGACCAGATGTCCCTTCTCCAGGACGCCGAGCGAGGCGAGGATCTCGCCGTACAGCCGGGCGACCGTCGTCTTGCCGGTGCCGGGGGAGCCCGTGAAGACCAGATGGCGGCGGACGGACGCCGCCTTGAGGCCGGCCAGCTGCCGTCGGCGGCCCACTTCGATCATGTCGGTGAGGGCCCGCACCTCGCGCTTGACGCTCTCCAGGCCCACTAGCGCGTCGAGTTCACCGAGGACGGCCTTCGACGTGCGCGTCGGCCGCTCGGGCTCCGTGGCGACGACGAGCGGTTCCTGCTCGGTGCCGCGCTGGCCGGGGATCGCGCCCAGCAGGCTGGGCGACGGCCTGGACGTCTGTACGGCGATCTCGTGCGCCGGGGGACGCAGTCCGGCGCTCTCGTCGCTCGTGCAGTCCTCGACGACCGGGCCGCCGCCCGCACCCTGCGCGCCGCCGTCGGCGAACTCGTAACCGCCGCGCGCGCAACGCTCCGTACGGCACTTCTTCAGCGTCGCGCGGCAGCCGTCGATCACATGGAAGCCGTAGCCCCCGCTGTCCGTCACCCGGCAGTTGAGGAAGCTGCCCCGGCCGCCCGCCGACACATAGAAGCCCGCCTCGGCAGGCGAGGTGACCGTGCAGCGCTCGATGCTGGGATCGGCGCCCTTGGTGACGATCACACCGGTCTGCGTCCCGTCCACGGTGCAGCCGGACAGGGTGCCGCCACTGCCGTGGTCGCGGAACCAGGCGCCGGTCGCGGCGTCCCTGATGCGGCAGTCGTCCAGCTGCGCGGTGGCACCGTCGCTCACCGAGACGGCCGTGTTGCGCACCTGCGAGAGATCGCTGTCGACGACGTCCACGCGGGAACCGCGGTCGAGGACGAACAGGGCGTCCGGCACGTCGTGCACCCGGCACGAGTCGAGTACGGCGGTCGCGCCGTCGCTGACCCACACCGCGGGGTAGTCGCCCGTACTGTCGAAGATCTCGCACTGGTTGGCGTCCACGCGCGTGCCCGGGTCCCACACCGACAGACCGTTGCGCCCGAACTGCCGCACGGTGGTGCGCGTCAGGGTGAGAACCGAGCGGGAGCGCAGATCGACCGCGTTCTCCGGGATGTCGTGGATGCGGCAGTCGGCGAGTGTGAGCACCGCGTCCGTGTCGAGCGTGACGCCGTCGGCGGTCGTACGGTGCACATCGCAGTCGGTGAGATGAGCCGTGGCCCGCGCGGTGATCTGCACCCCGGACCCCTTGACCTCGTACACCTCGCAGCCGACCGCCTCCAGCGACGAGTTCTCACCGGTCGCCGACAGGCCCGCGCCGGAGGCGTGGTGCACCCGGCACCGCTCCAGCCGCGGACGGGCGCCCCCGCGCACCACGATGCCCGACTGACCGGCGGAGACGACCTCGCACTCCTCGAACACCCCACCGCCGCCGTCCAGTACGGCGATGCCGATACCGGCCGGATTGTCGACGGTGCACCGGCGCACGGTCGGGCGGGCGCCGCCGCGCACCTCGATCCCGGCCGCGGACCGCGTCACGATCCGCACGTCCAGAAGCTCCGGAGTGCCCTCCTCGACGAGCAGCGCGGGCGCCGCCGAGTCCTGGCCCTCCACATGCAGGTCCTGGACCACGGCGGAGGCGCGCACGGTCAGCGGCACCCCGTCCACCGGCGCGATCCGCACGGAGCCGGGGGAGCCCTCAGGGCCGCGCAGCGTCACCGCGCGCTGCACCACCAGGTTCTCCCGGTAGGTGCCGGGAGCGACGGTGAGCACGTCACCGTCCGCGGCGGCCTCCAGGGCGGCGGCCAGCGATGCGTACTCTCCCGTGCGGCGCCGCCACCGCGAGGTGCCGGTGTGCGTCACCTGGACCGTGCCCTGTGCCATGGCGCTGTTGTGCCCCCACCTCGTCGTACGCGGGTCCTGCGAGGCCGTGCTGAAAGGCCGTCGGGATCTTGGTCCCGGACGGACAGCCTCTCACGGCGGTGCCGAACACTTCGGCCGGTCCACCGTAGCGTGCGCGGGGGCGCCGGGTTGACCGGAGCGGGAAGGCGGTCAGCTGCCGGTGCCCGTCCTGCCCCAGTCGGGGCCCGCCTTGTCCCATGCCCGGTCCCAACGGGCGTACCGGCCAAGGACCATGCGCCAGACGAGGAGCCGTCTGCCGCCCTCGACGAGTCCCGCGAACATCGCGGCCGCGCCGAACCCGGCCAGCACGGCGTGGGTCGTCGCGGTGGCACTGTCCAGCGGGCGGCCGACTATTCGGCCGTGCAGGTCGGTCCAGATCGTGAAGTGGTCCCCGTGGTGCGGGGACTTGAGGGTGGCTATCACCGTCCCGTGACGCGCGGTGCCGTCCGGGGCGGTCCAGTCGGCCAGCACACGGCTGTGGGCGTCCTGCGCGGACGACGTCTCGGGGTCGGGCTGAAGGGGGCCGAGAGACAGGCGCCTGACAACGGTGGCCGCCACCTCGCGGCGGGCCTCGCGCTGGTCCCGCACGGACTCCTGCAGGACGCCCTGGGCCGCCGCCCCGGCGACGGCGCCGATGAGAGGCGCGGCGACGAGGATGAGCAGGATGGCCGCCAGGGCCAGCCATGCCTCGACGAGATCGGTCGCGCGGCGCAGCGGATTGCGCCGCCAGCGCCACAGCCCACTGATAGCACGCACCGTCCCGCACCCCCTTCCGCGTCTGTGATAACCCGCAGCGGAGCCCTTCACGCGAGAGCCCGGGGAAGAGAGAGCGAAATCACCCTTCCCCATGGGCCTCTCATGAACTTCTCACGACGACTCAACGATCGTGTCCGGGGCCCGGGTTCCCACCTTGCGCGCTCTTTCACGGAACTCGATCGCGCGGGTTATTCGAGGACGGTGACCGGATCGCCGACGCGCAGGGTGCCGGGGGACTCGGGCACCAGGTTCTGCCCGAAGATCAGTTGGTTTCCGACGCGACGGTGGCGCCCGAGCGTGCGCAGGGGCTCCTTGCCGCGCTCGGCGGTGCTCTGGTCGGTGGTGGTCACCACGCACCGGCCGCACATCTTGGCGACCCGGAAGGTGACCTCGCCGATGGCGATCCGGGACCAGTCGTCCTCGGCCCAGGCGGCCGCACCGGACACGACCGCGTTCGGCCGGAAACGGTTCATCGGGAGCGGACCCTCATGGGCGTGATCGCCCTGAGCGATCAAGGCGTTGAGGGCGTCCAGCGAGGCGAGCGTGGTGACGAGCAGCGGATAGCCGTCGGCGAAGCTCACGGTCTCGCCCGGTCGCGCGAAGTCGGGGTCGACGGGCCGGCGCCTCGCGGGATCGTCCATGTGGACGAGGTGGACCTCGGCACCCAGATAGTCGCTGCACCAGGCATGCGCGGCGGCGTCGGCGAGGACGGCCTCCACCTTGTCGCCGAAGATGTCCACCGTCGTCGTGCCGATCGGCTCGGGCACGGGAATGCTCACCGGCGCACGGCCTGGTGCGGACAGCTGTATACCGCCGCCGGGCAACAGCTCGGCGGCGGCCAGTGCCAGCCGTGGTTGCTGGCGTTGCGTGACGACCTTTCCCCCGTCGTCGATCAGTACCCAGCGTCGGTCACCGGCCAGCCCCCAGGGCTCCACCACGGCCTCCCGGGGCGACTGGCCCCGGAACGCCTTGACCGGATGGACATGGATCGAGTGCAGCTCCGCGTTCCCCATGACCGCCATGGTGCCAGGTGGCACCGACATACCGGCGCGAAGGACTCAGTAGCCGCGGTACTGCTGACCGTTGTACGGATCCTGGTAGGGAGCCGGCGCGGGACGGGGAGCCGCGGGGCGCATCGCCTCGTAGCCCGTGCCGGTCGCCATCGGACGCTGCTGCTGGGGCTGGGCGCCCGGGTAACCGCGCGGTCCGCCCGCCTGCTGCGGGATGTACGGCGCGGGGGCCTGCTGCAGGGGTGCGGGCTGCTGGGCCTGCGGGTAGCCGTACGAAGGAACCTGGTGGGAGGGTCCGGCCGGCAGGGCGGGAAGCGCCGAGGGGAGGGCGGGCAGATGACTGCCCGTGTCGTAAGCGGCGGGAACCCGGATCGGAGCGATCTGGGGGGTACCCCGCTCGGCGACGAGAGAGTCGTAGATCGGGGTGTCCGGGAAGAAGGACGGCGCGGAGTAGTAACCGCCGCCATAGGTGGAGCGGGGGGAGGTCATGGCACATAAGTTAAGCCCACGATGTGCTGGTTGGGGAGACCGATAAGAGGGTTGTTTTCCGTGTCGGCAGTGACGCGGGATCCCCAATGCGAGCGAACTCGGCAAAAAAGGACGCCAAGGAGCGTTCAGATCGTGTAAAGGCCGAGTTCCTGACGGGTTACCGGCGGTTGACCACGGATCTTCCTGTGCGGGTCATGGGAGTTCAGTGGGTCGGGGCATTAGGTTTGGCGGGAACGGGGCCGGCGGCCTGCTTGGGGCGCGACTCGGCGCGGAGACACGTGATGGGGGCGTACATGTCCATGCCTAAGGGATCGAATGTTCCCGTCCCGACGACCGCACTGCGCGTCGAATTGGGATGGAGTTCAGGACCCGGAGTACCCGACGCGGATGCCTCCGCGCTGCTGCTGGTGTCCGGAAAGGTCCGTTCGGACGGCGACTTCGTCTTCTACAACCAGCCGGCGCACTCCTCCGGCGCCGTACGGCACGAGGGCAAGCGGGACGCCGGCGGCCAGGTGACCGACACACTGCTCGTCGACCTCGCGAGCGTGGAGCCCGCGATCGAGTCCGTGGTGCTGGCCGCCTCCGCCGACGGTGGCACCTTCGGGCGGGTGCCGGGCCTTTACATCCGGGTCGTCGACGCGCGGCGGGGCGCGGAGGTGGCGCGATTCGACAGCGCCGACGCGACCGTGGAGACCGCCTTCGTGCTCGGCGAGTTCTACCGGCGCCAGGGCGCCTGGAAGTTCCGTGCCGTGGGACAGGGCTACAGCAGCGGCCTCGAGGGGCTCGCCACGGACTACGGGATCACGGTGGACGAGCCGCAGCATGCGGCACCGCCGCCCCCCGCACCTCCGGCGCCCGGCACCCGCGTGCAGGGCCCGCCGCCCGTGGCTCCCCCCGTGACCATGCCCCCACCGGTCGCTCCACACGTCACGATGCCTCCCCCGGTCGCCCCGCCCGTGACGATGCCTCCGCCCCCGATGGCGCCGCCGCCCGCGGCCCCGCCGGCTCCGGTGCGTCTGTCCAAGGTCACGCTGACCAAGGAGGCCCCCTCGGTCTCGCTGGCCAAACAGGGCGGCACCTCCGGTGCGATGCGCGTGAACCTCAACTGGCAGGTGCGCAAGCAGTTCTCGGGGTGGGGCAGCAAGCGGGGCCGGGCCGTCGCGACGCACGCGGACCTGGACCTCGACCTGTGCGCCCTGTACGAGCTGTCCGACGGCCGCAAGGGAGTCGTCCAGGCGCTCGGCAACGCCTTCGGGGCGCTGCACCAGCCGCCGTACATCCACCTCGACGGCGACGACCGCACCGGCGCGGTGGCCAGTGGCGAGAACCTGACCATCAACCTCGACCACAAGCAGAGCTTCCGGCGCATCCTCATCTTCGTGACCATCTACGAAGGAGCGCGTTCCTTCGCCGACCTGCACGCCACCGTCACCCTCCAGCCGCTGAACGGCGCGCCGATCGATTTCTCGCTCGACGAGTGCACGGTGCCCTCGACCGTCTGCGCACTCGCCCTGATCACCCACCACGGCGGCGACCTGGTCGTCCAGCGCGAGGCCCGCTACCTGGTCCCCGAGCGCGGCGTGAGCCCGCAGCGCACCGTCGACTACGCCTACGGGTGGGGCATGAACTGGACCCCCGGCAGGAAGTGAACGATCAGCTCTCGTCGAGGGCGGATTCGGGGCGCGCGTAAGTGCGCCCCTTCCAGGCTGCGCCGCGCCCCCTGTAGTGCTGCACCGCGGAATCGACCGTCATGAGGAGGTACAAGAACGCGGTGACCGGCAGCAGCGGAGCCGGCCACAGCGGCTGCCGGTAGTAGCGGAGCATCGGCACGTACGTCGCCGTCATCAGCAGCCACGCGAGCCCTCCGGCCGTCGCCGCCCACCCATGGCCCGCGGTGAGGCCGACGGCGAGCGTGACCGGCGGCACCAGATAGACCACGGCGAGACCGAGCACCGTGCCGGCGAGCAGCAGGGGGTTGTGCCGCAGTTGGGCGTACGCGCTGCGCGAGACCATCCGCCACAGATCGTGCAGCCGCGGATACGGGCGCACACTGTCCACCCCCTCGGCGAGCCCCAGCCAGATATGACCCCCGCCGCGCTTGACCGCCCGCGCCAGCGCCACATCGTCGATGACGGCATGCCGGATCGCGTCCGGAATCCGCACCCGCTCGGCGGTGTCCGCGCGCAGCAGGACGCAACCGCCCGCCGCCGCCGCCGTCCGCGAGCCCTTCACCGCGATCCGGCGGAAGGGATAGAGCTGCGCGAAGAAGTAGACGAACGCGGGCACCACCAGCCGCTCCCACACGCTCTCCACACGCAGCCGGGCCATCTGCGAGACGAGGTCGAAGCCACCGGTGCGCGCCGCCGCCACCAACTCGCGCAGGCTGTCCGGGGCGTGGGCGATGTCCGCGTCCGTCAGCAGCAGATATTCGGGTCCACGCGCGCGTGCCAGGGCGACGCCGTGGCGCACGGCCCAGAGTTTGCCCGTCCAGCCCGCGGGGGGCTCCCCGGGCGAGGCGACGGTGAGCGGCAGCCCGCCGTGCGTGCGAGCGAGTTCACGAGCGAGCTGCCCGGTGCCGTCCGAGCTTGCGTCGTCGACGAGGAAGACCTCCGCCCGCCCGGGATAGTCCTGGGCGAGAAGCGACGGCAGGCTCGCGGGAAGCACGGGGGCCTCGTCGCGGGCCGGCACGACGACGCAGACCGAGGGCCAGTCTGCGGGGTCCGTGCGGCGCGGCAGTCTGATGTCCGTACGCCAGAAGAAGCCCTGGCAGAGCAGCAGCCACAACCAGGCGGCGAGTGATACGGCGGCAATCCACACGAGGGCGCTCACGGGCGCAGTCTGCCCCACGGGACCGGTCCACCGGAGGGCATCGTCTATCGTGGCCGGGTGAAGATCGCGCTCATGGACTCCGGAATCGGCCTGCTGCCCGCCGCAGCCGCGGTACGACGTCTGCGACCCGACGCGGATCTCGTACTCTCCTGGGACCCGGACGGCATGCCCTGGGGGCCGCGCACTCCGGAGGACATCACGCGGCGCGCCCTGGCCGTGGCCGAGGCCGCCGCCGCACACGGTCCCGACGTCCTGATCGTCGCCTGCAACACCGCGTCCGTGCATTCCCTGCCCGAGCTGCGGGCACGTTTCGAACCGGCCCTGCCGATCATCGGCACCGTCCCGGCGATCAAGCCGGCTGCCGCGGGAGGCGGTCCCGTCGCGATCTGGGCGACACCTGCCACCACGGGGAGCCCCTACCAGCGTGGTCTCATCCGGGAGTTCGCCGACGGCGTGAGTGTCGCCGAAGTGCCGTGCCCGGGGCTCGCGGACGCCGTGCACCACGCCGACGAGTCGGCGATCGACGCGGCGGTCGCCGCGGCCGCCGCACTCACCCCCGACGACGTGACGACGCTCGTACTGGGCTGCACCAATTACGAACTGGTCGCCGAGCGCATCCGCGCGGCCGTGCAGAAGCCCGGCGCCGCGCCACTCATCCTGCACGGAACTGCCGGGGCTGTAGCTGCCCAGGGGCTGCGCAGGATCGGAGCGGACCCCGCCGCGGAGGCCGCACCCGAGGGTTCCCTCACGGTGCTGCTCAGCGGGCGCGAGGCCGAGCTGCCCGAGACCGCACTGAGCTACGCGGAAGGCCGTCTCCTGCATGCGGTCAGCCCCGCCCGCTGACGGCGAGCCACCCGCGGCCCCTCCGCGTACGACCGCTGCCGTTCACGGGCGGTCATGCACCGCACGATCACGCTCCGTCACGAGGGGGCGCGCTCCGTCCGGCTGCCGCCTGGCCGGAGCAGTGACGCTCCGCAACACGGTGCCCGCGGAGCGGAACCTGAGTACGCTCATGGCATGAGGGACCACCCCCACGGCGAAGACACCTCGCACCCCGAGATCTGGACCGGTCGCGCGACCAACCGCGTCCAGTGGCTGCCCGCACTCGCCGGCGTCGCCTGCCTGGCGCTCGGTATCGAGCTGGCCGTCGACTCCGTCTGGACGTCGGGCGCCGCCCCGCTCGCCATGTCCGTGGTCGGATGCATCGCGGCCGGGCTGCTCATTCTCTTCGGCACGCTCGCGTTCCTGCACGTCGCCGTGAAGGTCGACAAGGACTGCGTCGAGGTGCGCTGCGGCCACATCGGTCTGCCGCGCCGCCGTATCCCGCTCTCCAGCGTCGTCGGTGCCGACTTCGCGCCCCGGGTCACCCCGCGTCAGTGGGGTGGGTGGGGTTACCGTTGGCGGCCCGAGAAGGGGACCGCCGTCATCGTCCGGCGGGGCGAGGGCATGGTGCTGCGTCTCGGCGACGGCCATACGTTCACCATCACGGTGGACAACGCCGAGACGGCGGTACGGATCATTCGTGACCGGCTGAGCCCGACCGCGTAAACCGGCACGGCGATCTGACCCGGGCCGGCTCGATCGGCGTGACTCGCGGCGGGCCGGTGAGGACCCCGTGCCAGGCGCGTGCAGGTTGTCCCCGGTCATGGGTCCTGTTGTCCCGCTCATGGCTCCTGACGACTGCCGCGAAGACGCTCCACCGCGTCCATGGCGTTCTCCGGCTGATCGTCGGCCAGCGGCCGCGCCGTGGCGAACCCCGCGAGCAGACCCGCGCCGACCGTCACCGTGGTGAAGCTCAGCGCGTTGCCGATCGACGCGATGGCGGCCAGCGCCGTCAGGGCCGCACCCGCCGTCAGCGCGATCGGCGTGGGACGCGGAGAGCGCCACAAGGCGTACAGGACCCAGCAGAACACCGCCGCGAGCAGCGCCACCCCGATCACGCCCTGCTCGGCCGCCTGCTGAAGGGGCGCGGAGTGGGGCTTGCCGTCAGGCAGCAGCGACTGCGCGACCGTCGGGCTGAGGTCTCCGTAACGCCCTGGCCCCGCACCCAGCATGGGGTTCTGGTGGGCGAGGCGGAGCGCGTCGTGCCAGAGCAGGACACGGTGCTCGGTGAGCCGCCCCTCCAGGGAGGCGGTCAGACCTTCGGGCAGCGCGTCCTCGGCCATCGCCCAGGTCGCTCCCGCCACGAGCGCCGCGGCAAGCGCCAGACCCACCAGTCCCGGAGCGCGATGGCGTGTACGGGCGGCGGCGAGCGAACACATCAGCACCCCGGCACAGGTGACGAATCCAGTGGTCGACCCCAGCACCGCCGCGGTCACCGCGATCGCGGCGGCCAGCAGGCGCAGGGCCAGGCGCAGCGCGGGCGGGCGCGCCGCCCAGGCCGCGCAGCAGGCCCCACCGGTGGCCAGGGTCAGCAGGGCGGCCGTGGCGCCGGTGTGTCCGAGCGGCAAGAGGATCTGCGGGCCCGGAGTGGCGATCGCGAGGGTGAGCCCGGCAAGCGCTCCGGCGCAAGGGGCGGCGACCGGCAGGAGTGCCCCCAGGATCCGCCCCGAGGCGTAGCCGGCCGCCACGGCGAGCACCGCGAGCAGTACGCCCTCGGGTCTGCCGTCCTGCACGGCCGCCGTGACCAACGACCAGACGGCGCATGCCGCGAGCGCGATCACTCCCGTGGCGTCCGCGGCGCTGTGTCTTTCGCCCGCTGCCGCCGCGTCGGCCGCGGACGTCATCCCCGTGGACCCCACCCCGTCGCCCCCCGACCTTGACGGGCCCCGGGCGCCGTGGCCGCGTCAGGCCGCACGTCAGAGGCTCGGGCACACCGTAACGGGTGGTGCCCCGGTTTGTGGACACGTTGCGCAGGAACGTTGCGGCAGATGTGTGCGGAGCGACTCGGGACGCCCGCCGAGCGGACCACCGGACAGCGGGTCTCTCGCCGGGTCTCTCGTCAGGTCTCGCACGGGGGCGGGCGAGACCGTGCTGTCGGTGCCCAAGTCACGCGCCGTACACTCCCCGAGTGACCGCCACCGCAACCACCGTAGACGAGCCGGACCAGCTCGAACCCCAGGCCGCAGCCGCCTCGCGCGGGGCCGGATGGGTACGGCGTCTCGTTCCGGCCGCCGCCGCGGCGCTTTCCGGAGTGCTGCTGTACGTCAGCTTTCCGCCCCGGACCTTGTGGTGGCTGGCCCTGCCGGCCTTCGCGGTCTTCGGGTGGGCCTTGCGCGGCCGCACGTGGAAGGCGGGCCTCGGGCTCGGCTATCTGTTCGGCCTCGGGTTCCTGCTGCCCCTCCTCGTCTGGACCGGTGTCGAGGTCGGTTCGGGGCCGTGGCTCGCTCTCGTCGCTGTGGAGGCGGTGTTCGTCGCGCTCGTCGGGGCGGGGATCACGCTCGTCTCCCGGCTGCCCGGGTGGCCGGTGTGGGCGGCCGCGCTGTGGATCGCGGGCGAGGCGGCACGCGCGCGTGCGCCGTTCGGCGGCTTCCCCTGGGGAAAGATCGCTTTCGGGCAGGCCGACGGCGTCTTCCTGCCGCTCGCCGCGCTGGGCGGCACCCCTGTGCTCGGCTTCGCGGTCGTGCTCTGCGGTTTCGCGCTGTACGAGATCGTGCGCCTGGTCGTCGAAGGCCGCCGTACGCGTGCCGTCCGGCGAGGGGCCGCCGCGGTGGCACTCCTCAGCGTCGCGGTTCCCGTGGCGGGGGCGCTCGCCGCACGGACGCTGGTGAGCGACAAGGCCGAGAACGGCACGGCGACCGTCGCGGTCATCCAGGGCAATGTGCCGCGAGCGGGGCTGGAGTTCAACGCACAGCGGCGCGCGGTCCTCGACCACCACGCGCGGGAGACCGAACGGCTGGCCGCCGAGGTCAAGGCGGGCAAGGTCGCACAGCCGGACTTCGTGCTGTGGCCGGAGAACTCCTCCGACATCGACCCGTTCGCGAACGCCGACGCACGCGCCGTGATCGACGCGGCGGCCAAGGCGATCGGCGCCCCCATCTCGGTGGGCGGCGTCGTCGAGCGGGACGGCAAGCTCTACAACGAGCAGATTCTGTGGGACCCGGCCAAGGGCCCGGTCGACACGTACGACAAGCGGCAGGTCCAGCCCTTCGGCGAGTACCTCCCGATGCGATCGCTCCTGGGAGCCATCAACAAGAACTGGACGACCATGGTGCGCCAGGACTTCAGCCGCGGCACCAAGGCGGGCGTGTTCACCATGGACGGCACCAAGGTCGGTCTCGCCACCTGCTACGAGGCGGCCTTCGACTGGGCCGTGCGCAGCACCGTCACCGACGGCGCGCAGCTGATCTCGGTGCCCAGCAACAACGCGACCTTCGATCGCAGCGAGATGACCTACCAGCAGCTCGCCATGTCCCGCGTCCGCGCCGTGGAGCACAGCCGCACCGTCACGGTTCCGGTGACGAGCGGTGTCAGTGCCGTGATCATGCCGGACGGGAAGATCACCCAGAAGACGGGGATGTTCGTGGCCGACTCGCTGGTCCAGAAGGTCCCGCTGCGCTCCTCCGAGACCCCGGCCACGAAGCTGGGAATCCTCCCCGAGATGGCCCTGGTGCTGCTCGCTGCGGGCGGCCTCGGCTGGGCCGTGGCGACCGTGGTGCGTGGGCGCCGGAACGCCGGTATCTAGGCAGTCCGGATCGCCGGGGGCCAAGGAACCGGGCCGTTAGGGTCGAGTCATGGGCACTCCTGACTTCATCCGCACGATCCGGGCCTCCGCCGGCCATCAGCTTCTCTGGCTCCCCGGCGTGAGCGCCGTCGTCTTCGACGACGAGGGCCGAGTGCTGCTGGGACAGCGCTCGGACAACGGTCGATGGGCGCTGATCTCCGGTATCCCCGATCCGGGCGAGCAGCCCGCGGCCTGCGCTGTGCGCGAGGTGTACGAGGAGACCGCCGTACGCTGCGAGGTCGAGCGGGTCGTCCTCGTCCGGGCCGGTGAGCAGGTCACCTTCCACAACGGTGACATCTGCCAGTTCATGGACACCACGTTCCGGTGCCGGGCCGTCGGCGGCGAGGCCCGCGTCAATGACGACGAGTCGCTGGAGGTCGGCTGGTTCGACGTGGACGCCCTGCCGGAGCTGAGCGAGCACGCACTCTTCCGGATCAAGCAGGCACTGTCCGATGCACCCACATGGTTCGAACCTATGCCCTGAGAGTGAAGTGTGTGTGGTGACCACATCGGTGGAGGCAGGGCCGCTGCTTAGGGTCGAGGCATGACCGTGCCCAGCGCCCTCCCGGGCTCCCACACTCCCGCACTCGACCTCGGCGGCCGCACCGCGCTCGTCACCGGCGCCGCGAGCGGTATCGGCCGCGCCTGCGCACTGCGGCTCGCCGCCGCCGGCGCCAAGGTGAGAGCGGTCGACCGGGACGCGGTGGGGCTGGACACGCTGGCGGAACAGGCCCAGGGCCTGGGCACCGTCGAGCCGTATGTCCTCGACCTCACCGACCTCGACGCGGCGGAGCAGGCCGCCGCGGGCGCCGACGTCCTCGTGAACAACGCCGGGCTGCAACTGGTCCGCCCCATCGAGGAGTTCCCGCCCGACGTCTTCCACACCGTGCTGACCGTGATGCTGGAGGCACCGTTCCGGCTCATCCGCGGAGCCCTGCCCCACATGTACGGGCAGGGCTGGGGCCGAATCATCAATGTGTCGTCGGTCCACGGCCTGCGCGCCTCGGCGTTCAAGTCGGCGTACGTGGCCGCGAAACATGGTCTCGAGGGCCTCTCGAAAACCGCTGCCCTGGAAGGAGCGTCCCATGGAGTCACCTCGAACTGTGTGAACCCCGCCTATGTGCGCACCCCTCTGGTCGAGAAGCAGCTCGATGACCAGGCCGAGACACACGGCATTCCGCGGGAGCGAGTACTCACCGAGGTGCTCCTCCAGGACAGCGCGATCAAGCGGCTCATCGAGCCGGAGGAGGTCGCGGAGGCGGTGGCCTATCTGTGCGGTCCGCAGGCGGCCTTCATCACCGGTACGTCCCTGGCGCTGGACGGCGGTTGGACGGCCCACTGAGCCAGGGCCGGAGCCGGGAGCAAGAGGTGGGGGTTGGGGGGAGTAGGCACTGGGCCTGGCGCCCGATCGGAGCCGGTCTGGTCCCGAGCCGATACACAGCCGACCCGGACCGGACGCAGAGCCGGTCCGGAGACGGCGCACAGGCGATCCCCAGTCAGCCGTGAGTTATCCACAGGGCCGCGGTGCCGGCCCGCCGATACGCGATCCTGTGAGCATGTCCCGCGATCACCTGCCATCCACCGAGCACTCCGCCGACAGCGCCGAGGCGCCGTTTCTGGAACTCCTGGCCAGAGGCGCGTCCGCCGACGCGTACGAGCAGCCCGTGCTGCTCGCCCGCGCCGAGGGCCGTCCGCCGGAGCGCGTCGCCGCGCTCGAACAGGCCAAGCTGCTCGCCCTGCGGGTGCGCTCGGAGATAGAGGGGCGGCGCCGCCGCGAGGCCGAGCTCTCCGCGCTGTTCGAGACCGCGCACGATCTGGCGGGCCTGCGCGACCTCGACGCCGTACTGCAGGCGATCGTGCAGCGAGCCCGGTCGCTGCTGGGCACGGACGTGGCGTACCTGAGTCTCAACGACGCGGCCAGGGGCGACACCTATATGAGGGTCACCGAGGGTTCGGTCGCCGCCCGCTTCCAGCAGCTGCGGCTCGGCATGGGGGAAGGGCTCGGCGGCCTCGTCGCCCAGACGGCCCGCCCCTATGTCACCGACGACTACTTCAAGGACGAGCGTTTCCAGCACACCCAGGCCATCGACTCCGGGGTACGGGACGAAGGGCTTGTCGCGATTCTCGGCGTGCCGTTGATGATCGGGCCCCAGGTCATCGGCGTGCTGTTCGCGGCGGACCGCCGCGCGCGGGTCTTCGAGCGGGAGCAGATCGCCCTCCTGGGCTCGTTCGCGGCCCTGGCCGCGGCGGCCATCGACACGGCGAACTGGCTGACGGAGACCCGGTCCGCCCTGGACCGCCTGGGCCGCGCCAACGAGATCATCCGCGACCGGAGCGGGGTGATCGAGCGGGCGTCGGACGTGCATGACCGCCTCGCCGAGCTGGTGCTGCGCGGTGGCGGAGTCCACGACGTGGCCGCCGCCGTGTCCGAAGTCCTCGACGGGACCGTCGAGTTCACCGAACCCGGCGACGCGCCGAGTGCCGCCCTGGAGGCCTCCCGGGCCGAGGGCCACGCCGTGCGGCACGGCGGCGACTGGGTCGCCGCCGTGGCCGCCGGAGGCGAGCTGCTCGGTGCGCTGGTGCTGCGCGGGCATCCGGGCCTCGACCCGGTCGACCAGCGCACGTTGGAACGTGCCGCGATGGTCACCTCGCTGCTCCTGCTCGCCAGACGCTCGGCCTCCGAGGCCGAACAGCGCGTCCGCGGCGAGCTGTTGGACGACCTGCTGGACGCCCGCGACCGAGATCCACGCCTGCTGCGCGAGCGGGCCGCGCGGGTGCACGCCGACCTCGACGGCCCCCATGTGGTCCTGGCCGCCCGGATCGACGTCACCGCCGCCGACGCCGACCAGGAAGCCGCCGCCCGCAGACGCCTGTGGTCGGCCGCGTCCCACCTCGCCACCACCCGGCACGGACTGGCCGCCGCCCGCGACGGCGGCACCGTCCTGCTGCTGCCCCTCGGGCCCGGCGACACCGCGACGGCCCTGGCCCGCCGTACCGCCAAGGAGCTCGGCAGCGCCGTGCCCGAGGGGGTCACCGTCGGCGCCTCCGCGCCCGTCGAGCAGCTGGCCGCCCGCCCCGACACCGTGGTCGCGGCGTACGCGGAGGGCCAGCGCTGCCTGGAAGCCCTGCGGCTGCTCGGCAGGGCCGGAGACGGCGCCGCGGCCGAGGACTTCGGCTTCCTGGGGCTCCTGCTCGCCGGGGACCGGGACATCTCGGGCTTCGTCGAGCGCACCATCGGCCGGGTCGTGGCGTACGACGAGCGGCGCGGCACCGATCTCCTCCGCACCCTCGACGCCTACTTCGCCTGCGGCATGAGTCCGGCGCGCACGAAGGACGATCTGCATGTGCATGTGAACACGGTCGCGCAACGGCTGGAGCGGGTGGGCCGGCTGCTCGGGGACGACTGGCAGAGCCCGGCCCGCGCACTGGAGATCCAACTCGCCCTGCGACTGCACAGATTGTCGTCCGCCGCACCGCACTGACCCCCGTCCGCCGCACCGCACTTACCCCCGCACGCATCATCTGCGCACGGGGGCAAGGAAAGGGGTGGTGGTCCCGGGTCAGGCGGTACGGGCATCCGCCGCCGGGGCCGCCGCGGGCCGTTCGCCGGTCGGCTCCTCCACCTCGGCCAGGTCGCGGTGCCTGGTCTCCTTCGCGGCTCCCACCGCGATCAGGGTCAGGACGGCGGCCCCGATCACGTACAGGGCGATCGGTGTGGAGCTGCCGTAGTCGGACAGCAGCGCGGTCGCGATGAGCGGGGCGGGCGCGCCCGCGGCGACGGAGGCGAACTGGGCGCCGATGGATGCACCGGAGTACCGCATCCGGGTCGCGAACATCTCGGAGAAGAAGGCGGCCTGGGGCGCGTACATCGCACCGTGCAGGACCAGGCCGACGGTGACGGCGAGGACCAGGTTCCCGAAGCGGCCGGTGTCAATGAGGGAGAAGAACGGGAACATCCACAGGCCGACCCCGGCGGCGCCCAGCAGATAGACGGGCCGGCGGCCGATGCGGTCCGAGAGCGCGCCCCAGGCCGGAATGACGGCGAAGTGCACGGCGGACGCGATGAGCACCGCGTTGAGCGCGGTCTGCTTGGAGACACCGGCCGAGGTGGTGGCGTACACGAGGATGAAGGCGGTGATCACGTAGTAACTGATGTTCTCGGCCATGCGGGCGCCCATCGCGACCAGCACGTCACGCCAGTGGTGGCGCAGCACGGAGACGAGCGGCAGCTTCTCCGGCTCATCGGACCGCACCGCCTTGCGCGCCTCGGCCTGCGCCAACGCCTCCTTGAAAACGGGTGATTCATCGACAGAAAGACGTATCCACAAACCGACGATCACCAGGACGCCGGAGAGCAGGAAGGGGATGCGCCAGCCCCAGGAGACGAAGGCGTCGTCCGACAGCGTGGCGGTCAGCAGCGAGAGCACCCCGGTGGCCAGGAGCTGGCCGGCGGGCGCTCCGGTCTGCGGCCACGAGGCCCAGAACCCGCGCCGCTCGGCGTCCCCGTGCTCGGACACCAGCAGCACGGCCCCGCCCCACTCGCCGCCCAGGGCGAAGCCCTGCACCAGACGCAGCGAGGTCAGCAGCACCGGGGCGGCCGCGCCGACGGTCGCGTGCGTGGGCAGCAGGCCGATCGCGAACGTCGCCCCACCCATCAGCAGAAGGCTCAGCACCAGCAGCTTCTTGCGCCCGAGCCGGTCGCCGTAGTGCCCGAAGACGAGCGCACCGAGAGGCCGGGCCGCGAAGCCCACCGCGTACGTCAGGAACGACAACAACGTGCCGACGAGCGGGTCGGAGTCCGGGAAGAACAGCTTGTTGAACACGAGCGCCGCGGCCGAGCCGTACAGGAAGAAGTCGTACCACTCGATGGTGGTGCCGATAAGGCTGGCGGCGACGATGCGCCGGAGGTTCGCGGGTGGTGGGGGAGCGGTTCCTGCGGAGGCCATGTGCACCACTTCCGGTGTTCGGTGGGGACGGGTACGTGTCGGCACACGGTAGGAACACGCAGGTCAGGCGCACATGTGGTGAGACACCATAGTTCGGGAGCGGGGTGTGAGTGTGACCTCCATGTCAGCGCTCAGGTGTCCACAGTGCGCGGTCGATCTGAGGCGAATGAGCGGTGTCGGGGATGGGGGCAGGGCGATGCGGCGCGAACAACTGCGGGCTCTGGACCAGCATTTCGATGTCATCAAGGCGGGCCTGCCGGGAGCGGCTGGAGATCACGGGCGGCCCGCTCTCAAGAGCCCTCCGCGTCCGCCGGGGTCTGGGCACCGGTTCTCTGGGCCACGAAGGCGGTCAGGGCGAGCGCCGCTGTGGCCAGCGCTGCTCCGGCGTACATCGCGGTACGGGTGCCGGAGGCATCGACCATCACCGCGCCGAGCAGCGATCCGACGGCGATGGAGCTTTGGAAGGTGGCCACGAACATGCCCGACCCGTTCTCGTTCGCCGCTTCGGGATCGGAGTGGAAGAGCCAGGTTTGCAGCGCGACCGGGACTCCGCCGTACGTCAGTCCCCAGATCGCGAGGACGATGAACGCCCCGGGCGTCCACGGTCCGAGGACGGGCATGAGCAGCTGTGACAGGGCGAGTGCCGCCAGCACGCCCAGCACCGTGGGTCGCAGAGCCTTGGTGAGTGCTGCCGCGGTGGCGAAGTTGCCCAGGATGCCGGCTGCGGCGAAGACGAGCAGCAGGGTGCTGATCAGGGTGGGGCCGGCTCCCGTCCGCTGCTGCAGGAAGGGAGCCACGAAGGTGTAGGCGGAGAACTGCGCTGTGATGGTCAAAAGGGTCATGGCGAGAGCGACGCGCGCACGACTGTTGCGGAGCAGGGCGCCCAGCGAGCGCAGTGTGACTGCCTTGGCGACCGAGAGACGGGGCAGGAAGACCGCCTGGAGGATCACCGGTATCAGGCCGAGGGCGGCCACGATGAAGAAGGCCGCGCGCCAGCCGAATTGGTGGCCCAGGAGTGGGCCGGCGGGTACGCCCACGACGGTGCCGATGGAGATGCCGCCGAAGATGAGGGAGGTGGCCCGTGGCCCGAACCGCTCAGGAACCAGGCGGGTGCCGACACCTACCGCGATGGCCCAGAATCCGCCGATGCCAAGGCCCAGGAGGGCGCGGGCGGCGCGGGGGTTTCGGCGCGGATGGACCGAGACCCGTCGGCGGCGACGACCGCGCGCGCCGCGGCCGCGGCGCTGTTCGACGCGGCAGTCAAGGATGAGAAGACGGTCGGCGCCAGGTAGTGGGCCCGGGGTCGGGGCACAATTCCGCCGCTGGGGGAGGACTCACTGGGGGAGGACCCACTGCGGGAGGACCCACTGGGAGGGTGTCTCCACCCCGTGGCCGCCCACCACAGCGCCTCTCGGCGGATGTTCGAGCCGCACCGCACCCGGTGGAGCAACTCTCGTCACTGCGGCTCGGGAAAGACCAGCCGCAGTCTTTGAACTCTCCCGTTCTTGCGGAACATGAGCCAGGCGAGGGTCGGCGGGCAGGGATTGGGGGTGCCCACGGGGTTGGTGACGTCCATTTCCCAGATGGTGATCTCACGGCTGGCCACCACATGTCGCAGGCTCTGGCGGACCCCGACTTCCAGGGTCTGTCGCCTGACCGGGACGGGGTGGGTGCGTTCTCCTTGCCGGCTGAGCGTGCCGACCAGTTCGGTTTCCGCCGGCCACATCTCGGAGATCTCCCGGGGCAGGCGGCCGCGCTCGGATGCCTGCAGAGTCGCCAGGGCCTCGTGTCTGCTCTCCTCGGTGAGAGCGGAAGCGTCGTCATGCGTCTGAGCGGTGGTCGACAGCAGCACCCGGGCCATTTTCCCTCTGGCCTGGTTGAGCCGACTTCGCACCGTGCCGACCGGTATCTCGCAAGCCGCGGCGATCTCCTGGTAGGAGGTGATGCCGCTGAAATGGCGCAGCATCAGCACCAGCCGAAGCTGCGGCGGCAGTTTCTCCACCGCGTACCAGATCCAGTCACGCATCGCGTGCTGCTCGATGACCCGCTCCGGGTGCGACGGCTCGTGGTCGCGAAGGTGCAGGTGGTCGAGGTCGTCCAGTCCGGGCGTCTCACGAGTGGCGCGCAGGCGCATACGGGAGGCGTTGCGCACGACCGCCCGTAGCCACGCCCCCACGGCGGCCGGGTCCCGCACGTCGCCGATGCGTCGCAGCGCGGTCAACGCGGCGTCCTGCACCGCGTCTTCGGCGTCGGGGCCGTAACCGAGCAGGCTCAGCGCCACCGCGCGCATCGGCGCCTGATGGCGAGCCAGCAGTAGTCCAAGGGCTCCGGTCTCGCCGGCCTGGGCCCTGCGGACAAGTTCCTCATCCGTGGGTGGATTGAGGGGCACCATGAACTGAACGCCTCCGTGCCGACGAGTCACGAACCGTGCGCTGCTGGGGAGATGGAGTCCCTCCCACCGCTTCCACTCGACGATACGCGCGGGGTGGACCATGCGCAGCAGGTCAAGTGGGCCCGTGCCGAGGAAGATACGCCAGGGCGGATCATCGGCGTCCACCACGGCGAGGATCGCCTTTCGATCGTGGAGAACCGGCCTCTGCGGGCTGAAGCATCTCAGGGCCGGTGCACGGGCTCCGGCAGCCAGCTCCCGTGGAAGCCGGCCGGGACGGGGTGAGGCAGTTCCACCACTGCCTGGACGGAGAGCTCCGCGGCGTCGAGGACGAGCAGTTCCCCCGCCGCACCGTCGTCGTTCGAGACGAGCGACAGGAGCCAGCCCTCGTCCTCGCCGGTGCCGTCCGCCGCCGGTACGAAGACCGCCTCGCCGGCGTAGCGGCTGCCGGGCGTCTCATAGGCATGCCTGGTGTGGTACGTGAGGTCGTGTTTGGCGATGCCGTCACCGGAGACGGTGTACAGGTAGTAGTTCGGGCGCCCGGTGAGGACTTCGTTGTGCGTGGGGAACTCGGCTGCCCGATCCGTCGACGAATCCGCCGTGGACGAGAACGACGTTCCTTGCTTCCGGGATGGCGTTCACGATCGACCAGCTCCTTCATGGGAGTTGCGGCTCATACGCGGTTGCGGGAGTGGTGCGGAGGACCCGGCCTGTCGAGGCGAGCCCGTCACCGGGGCCTGGGCCGCCAGTCGCGCCTGGGCGCGGGCGGGATGGACCTTCGTGAAGACGGCGGGGCCGACGAGGCCGGCGACATGGGCGGCGATGGCCACCCAGGCCGGGGCGTCCACCGCGCCACAGACGGCCAGGCTGACGCCGATGAAGGTGAAGCCGGCGCCCCAGGCGGTGGTGATGTGGTTGTTGACCCGGATGAATTCCGGCATCTCCCAGTACTCGCGGGGTGTCTGGCGCCGGGCGATGCCTAGCGTGAAGGGGCGACGGATCGCCAGAGTTCCCCAGGCGGTGGCGGCCAGCCAGCCGAACGAGACGACGTCGGTGTGGTCCGCCAGGGCCGAGTCCGGACGGGCGACGGCCACGGCGCCGACCACGACGAAGTACGCGACGGTGCTGATTTCCAGGATCAGAGCATCGAGGCCGATCCCGCGACGGCGGTCCTGCAACAGGAACAGCAGCCCCGAGGCGAGACCCGCCACCGCGCCCCAGCGCCAGTCGAAGGACGAGACGACGCCGGAGATGATCCAGGGGATGAATCCGCGCAGATAACCCATTGAGTGTTCCTTGGTGAAATGAAGTGGGCGGCTGCGGAGGGGTGCTGTTCCGAAGCCGTCCAGTGACCGACGCCGACTAGATGCATGGCGAGTGTCGAAGTTCGCATCTCGGAGTGTGACGCTCGTCACAGGCCTGTCGACGTCAGCTCTCCCGTGGGCTTCGCGCTGCTCCGGGCGATGCGACCGACGGTCATCGCCTCATGGCCTCATGGCCTCATCGCCTCCGGTCCGGCCGTTCGGGCTGATCGGGCTGATTGGGCTGATCGGGAGTCAGCCCGAGTGCCGGGATCCGACCAGCGGGACACGGCGCAGACCGACACCGTTCCGTTGTCTGCTGCCGTATGCCGCCACGTGTTGCTGCCGTATGCCGCCACGCGACCCGGTCACAGGTGCACGGGCAGGTGGCGGGGGCCGCGGAGCATGGCGTTCTGCCGGTAGGGGGGAGGGTCCTGGACCAGGCGTGCCGTGCTCAGGTGCGGGATCAGCGCGCCGAGCGCGGCTTCGGCTTCGATGCGGGCGAGTGGTGCGCCGAAGCACAGGTGGATGCCGCTGCCGAAGCCGAAGTGCTGGTTGTCGGGTCGGGTGGGGTCGAACCGGTCAGGATCGTGGAACCGCTTGGGGTCGCGGTTGCCCGAGGCCAGCGCCAGTACGACGGACGCGCCCTTGGGGATCGTGGTGCCGGCGACGTCGATGTCGACGAGAGGGATCCTCTCGCGCATGTGGACCGGGGGTTCGTAGCGCAGCAGTTCCTCCACCGTGCGCGGCAGCAGGCCGGGTTCGCGGCGCAGCCGGTCCAGCTGGTCGGGCCGGCGCAGCAGGGTGAGGACGCCGTTGGTGATCAGATTGACCGTGGTCTCGTGTCCGGCGATGAACAACAGAATGGTGTTGATCGCCAGCTCCTCGTCGGTGAACCGGAGGGCGGGGTCCGGTTCGTTGATGAAGTCCGAGAGCATGTCGCCAGTGGGCCGGTCTCGGCGCTGTTCGGCCAGGTCGACCAGGTACCCGCCCATCTCCTGCCGGGCCTGGTGGGCCGCTCGGTCCCGTTCGGTGGTGTCTCCGGCGGGCCCGAGGTCGGCGGACGTGACGAGTACGTCGGTCCATGCCTGCAACAGATGCTCGTCCTCGCGCGGGACGCCGAGCAGCCGGCAGATCACGGTGACGGGCAGCGGGTAGGCGAAATCGTCGACGACGTCGATCTGCCGGCCCGTCGGGAAGGCCTCCGCCAACTCCTTGGTGATCTGGGCGATCTCGCCGCGCATGGCGTCGACCCGGCCCGGGCTGTGCGGCGGGCCGAACGGCCGCATGGCCGCGGTGCGCTGCCTGTGGTGCTCGGGATCGTCGAGCCGCAGGAACGGCGGCCTCGCCGTCTCCTCGGACGCGGCCGGGGCGGTGCTGGAGCGCGGATCGGCGCTGATCCGAGGGTCGTGGAGCAGAGCGGCGATCTCGTGGTAGGTGCCGATCAGATAGCTGCCGTCCGCCTGCCGCACCACGGGACCGGCGTCGCGGAGTTCCGCGTACAGCGGGTAGGGGTTGGGGCGGTTCGCGTAGTCGGTGATCCGTGCCAGCAAGGTGTCGGAGTCCATGGTGGCTCCTCGTGGTCGGGCGAGACGTGGGTCAGCGGGTGGGCTGCACCACGGTCAGTCGGCGGTCGGGCAGGTACCCGGTGAGCGCCACGGTGGGGCCGTGGGACAGTCCCTTCGGGTCCGGGACGTCGGAGGCGACCGGGACGTCGGCCGCGATCGCACGGTCCGCCGCGCCGGGCGGGGGCGGGAACGGAGCAGCCGTCTCGATCAGATGCTGGTAGTAGTCGAGCGACTTGGCCATGTCGACGGTGACCGCGGCGGTGACCCGCCCCTGGTAGCCGTAGACCATCGCCAGACGGCGCGCCTCCAGCGAGCCTTGGGCGATGACCACATGGTCGGAGTAGGTGGGCACGCCCACCGACTTGATGTTGAGCCCGAACTGGCTGGACCAGAAGACCGGAACCGCCAGGTGCGGGCGCCGCAGCGGCCCCGGACTGACCATGTTGTGGGCCGCCACCTCGGCCTGCTCGACCGCGTTGCCCCAGTGCTCCAGCGCGAGCATCTGGTACCCGAACAGCGGGTGCGGGAACCGGGAGACGTCACCCGCCACGAAGACGTCGTCGGTGACGATCCCGTACATGGTGAAGGCCCGGCACCCGGCGTCGCAGGCGATCCCGCGCGGGCCCGCCGCCAGCCCGGAATCCTCCAGCCACTCGACGTTGCGGACCGCCCCCAACGCCACGACGCACACATCCGCGTCGACACGGCTGCCGTCGGACAGGTCCGCACCGGTGAACCGGCCGTTCCCGTCGCCGTGCAGGGCGGTGACGGTCACCCCGCAGCGCAGGTCCACGCCGTGGTTGCGCTGCATGGCGGCCGCCAGCTTCCCCAGCGTCCCGCCGAGCGCGCCCACCAGGGGTGCGGGGCCGCGTTCGGCGACCGTGACCTCGATGCCCCGCTCCCGGCAGGCCGAGGCGACCTCCGAACCGGTGAACCCCGCACCGATCACCAGCACCCTCTCCGGCCCGGCGTCCAGCCGATCGGCCAGCCCTCCGGCATCGTCGCGGGTGCGCAGGGTGAACACCCCGTCCAGGGCGGCTTCCTCCGGGTTGGCCCAGGGCCGCGCCCGGGTCCCGGTGGTGATCAGCAGCCGGTCGTACGGCAGAGAGTCGCCGTCGGCCAGCAGCACCCGTTTCCCGAGCGGCTCCAGGCCGGTGGCGCGGACGCCCAGCCGCCAGTCGGCGTCCGGGGCCCGGCGCGTCGGCAGCTCCGTGGTGTCCGCCGGCGCCTTACCGAGCAGCACCTGCTTGGACAGCGGCGGCCGGTCGTAGGGCGGATACGGCTCATCCCCCACCACGGTCAGTGAACCGGTGAAGCCCTTGTCACGGAGCGTCTCGGCAGCCCGCAACCCGGCCAGCGACGCGCCGACGATGACGATGCGGCCGTCCCGCAGATCACCGGACACCGGCGCTCACCTCCTCACCGACGAGGATGGCCTGGACCGGGCACGCCGCCGCGGCCTGGCGCACACGCTCGACCTGGTCGTCCGGGACGGCCGGGGCGTACAGCAGCCCCTCTTCACCGTGCAGCTCGAACACCTCCGGCGCGAGGAAAACGCACTGCGCATAACCCTGGCAGCGGGTGAGGTCCACAACGGTCTGCATGGCTGGTCACTCCCTGAGTCGTACCGGCCTCCCGTTCCCTTTCTACGCCGGTGCCGCACCCGGCGCTCGTCACGCCCGTGTCGCAGCGGGTGCCCGCCCCGCTACTCATGCGGGGTCCCCGCAAGGACTCACGGAGTGGCTGCGGCAGTTCGCGGGGGCTCGTCGGGAAGGAGATCGGCACGAGGACGCGAGACGCCGCTCACCCGTCCGGCCGCACGGGGAAGGAGAAGGGGGCCAGCTCGTAACGGCCGTTGGCGTCCAGGTTCCTCAGCGCCGTGGGTCACCGGACCGCAGTACGTGACTCAGCGCTCCAGGACCAGGGCCAGGCCCTGCCCGACACCGATGCACAGCGCGGCCAGGCCTGTGCCCGCCCCCGCTGTGGCGAGTTGGTGGGCCACCGCTCCGGTGATGCGGGCGCCCGAGGCACCGAGGGGATGCCCGAGGGCGATCGCGCCGCCCTTCGGGTTGAGGAGGCCGGAGTCGAGGTCGGGCAGGGCCGCGAGGCAGCCCAACGCCTGTGCGGCGTAAGCCTCGTTGAGCTCGACGGTGCGCAGGTCGCCGACATCGCGCCCGGCCTTCGTCAGCGCCGCGCGGATGGCGTCCACCGGGCCGAGACCGAAGTACTGCGGCTCGATGCCGGTCACGGCGCAGGCCCGGATCCTGGCCAGCGGCTCACGGCCGATCCGGGCCAGCCCTGCCTCGTCGGCCAGCAGCAGGGCCGCCGCACCGTCGTTGAGGGGCGAGGCGTTGCCCGCCGTGACCGTGCCGCCCGCGCGGAAGACGGGCTTGAGGCGGCCCAGCGCCTCGAGGGACGTGTCGTCCCGGATTCCCTCGTCGCGGGGCAGGTCGACACCGTCGACGGGGACCACCTCGGCGTCGTAGGCACCGTCCTTCCATGCTCGCGAGGCCTTCTCGTGACTGGCGAGCGCGAAGGCGTCCTGGGCCACGCGGGTGATTCCGTACTTGTCGGCGATCAGCTCGGCGCTCTCGCCGAGCGGAACGGTCCACTCCTCGGGCATGCGCGGGTTGACCATCCGCCAGCCCAGGGTGGTGGAGTACAGCTGCTGGTTGCCGACCGGGAAGGCCCTGTCCGGCTTGGGCAGGACCCACGGGGCGCGGCTCATGGACTCCACCCCGCCCGCGACGGCGATGGAGGCGTCGCCGACCGCCACCGCGCGGGCGGCCTGGATGACGGCCTCCATGCCCGAGCCGCACAGCCGGTTGACGGTGGCGCCGGGGACCGTGACGGGCAGGCCGGCCAGCAGAACGGCCATGCGGGCGACATCGCGGTTCTCCTCACCGGCGCCGTTGGCGTTGCCGAAGAGCACATCGCCGATGAGGGCCGGGTCCAGGGCGGGGCTGCGGTCGAGCAGGCCGCGCAGCACGCCGGCGGCGAGGTCGTCGGGGCGCACTGAGGACAGCGCCCCACCATAGCGGCCGATCGGTGTACGGACGGCGTCGACGACGTAGACGTCCCGCAGGCGCTCGTTCATCGGGACTCCTTGTGGTGGAGAGGCAGCAGCGGAAGGTGGGTGATGTCGGCCCGCCGGTCCGGGGTGCTGTCCGGGAACCCGGCCGGCGGGCGATCGGGGGCGGGCTGACCCGCAGTCAGCCGACGGGGTCGGGCACGCGTACGCGGGCGGCGGTACGGCTGACGAGCTCGTCCGCGCTGACGCCGGGAGCCGTCTCGACGAGGACGAGACCGTCCGCGGTGACGTCCAGGACGCCGAGGCCGGTGATGATCCGGTCGACGCACGCCCTGCCGGTCAGGGGGAGGGTGCAGGCCTCCACGACCTTCGGGCTGCCGTCCTTGGCGCAGTGGTCCATGACGACGATCACCCGCCGGGCGCCGTGGACGAGATCCATCGCACCGCCCATGCCCTTGACCATCTTGCCGGGGATCATCCAGTTGGCGAGGTCCCCCGCGGCGGAGACCTGCATGGCTCCCAGGATCGCGGCGTCGATGTGACCGCCGCGGATCATGCCGAAGGACAGCGAGGAGTCGAAGAAGCTCGCGCCCGGCAGCACCGTGATCGTCTCCTTGCCCGCGTTGATGAGGTCAGGGTCCACGTCCGCGTCGGCCGGGTACGGGCCGACACCGAGGATGCCGTTCTCCGACTGGAGCACCACATGGACGCCTTTGGCGATGTGCTCGGGCACCGATGTGGGCAGGCCGATGCCCAGGTTCACGTAGTCGCCGTCCCGGATTTCGGCCGCCGCCCGTGCGGCCATCTCGTCCCTGGTCCATGCCATCAGCGCCGTACCGTCCCTCGTGCAAGAGGCGCGGAGACAGTGCGCCGTTCGATCTGCTTGTCCGCGGCCTGCTCCGGCGTCAGTTCGACCACCCGCTGGACGAAGACGCCGGGGAGATGGATCTCGTCCGGGTCCAGCTCGCCGGGCTCGACCAGCTGCTCCACTTCGGCGACCGTGACGCGGCCGGCCATGGCGGCGAGCGGGTTGAAGTTGCGGGCCGAGCGGTGGAAGAGGAGATTGCCGTGGCGGTCGCCCTTGGCGGCCCGTACGAGTGCGAAGTCGGTGCTGATGCCGTGCTCGAGCACGTAGCGCCGGCCCTCGAACTCGCGTGTTTCCTTGGGCGGTGAGGCGACTGCCACGCTGCCGTCGGGCGCGTAGCGCCAGGGCAGGCCGCCCTCGGCGACCTGGGTGCCGACACCGGCGGGGGTGAAGAAGGCGGGGATTCCGCAGCCGCCGGCCCGCAGCCGCTCGGCGAGCGTGCCCTGCGGCGTGAGTTCGAGCAGCAGCTCCCCGGAGAGGTACTGGCGGGCGAACTCCTTGTTGTCGCCGACGTAGGAGCCGGTGACGCGGGCGATGCGGCCCGCGGCGAGGAGGATGCCGAGGCCGCCGCCGTCCACCCCGCAGTTGTTCGACACCACGCTCAGGCCGCTCGAGCCCGTCGCGTACAGCGCCTGGATGAGCACGTCGGGGACACCGCTGAGGCCGAAGCCGCCGACGGCCAGCGACGCTCCGTCCATGACGCCGGCCAGCGCCTCCTCGGCGGTGGCAACCACCTTGTCCATGTGCACTGCACTCCGTTCGGGTCAGGCAGCTCGCCGGACGGGCGGCTGCCGTGCTTCGTGTGGTCCTGTGTGGGGCCCCCGCCGAGCCGTCAACGCTGGAGCACGGTCCTCAACGCGCCGAGCAGCTCGGTAGAGGCCGAGGAGTCGTCCTCCGGCGCCGCGGCGGACCGCCAGGCGATGTATCCGTCCGGGCGGACGAGCAGACAGCCGTCCTCGGCCACCTCGGATGTCCGGCGCCACTCGCCGTAGGCGTCGCGACGGTTCTCGCCGCCGATGCGCGCGCACATGAGAGGAACACCCAGGGTGGACGCGCAGGCGGCCGCGGCGGCCTCCCACACGCCACCGGACGGCCCGGTCACCAGAGTGAAGGTGCCCTTGCCGACGACGTCCAGCGTGGACACGCGATGGCCGTCGCCGTCGACGAGCCAGGCGTGCGGCAGCTTGGCGCCGGGACGGGTCGTGGGCTGGTGGACCAGCTCCGGGTCCCCTGCCCACACCTCGGCGGAACCGGCGTCCGGGATGACCGCGGAGGAGACATAGCGCTGGTTCATCTCGACACCGTGGGCGTTGAACTCGTAGTTCTTCAGCTGGATGGCTTCCTCCAGCACCTGCCGCCGCTTGGCGCCGTAGGCCGTCTCGCTGCGGCACGCCGCGAGGCCGTTCGCGATGTCGTCGTCCTCGCTGTACCCGTCGAGGCCCAGCGCCTGGAAGATCGGGCCGAACTGGTCGCGGCTCAGGTTGGCGCGATCGACGATCTGCCTGCCGACCGGTGCCCGCTCCGCGGTGTAGGTGTCCAGGAGCCCCGGCCCGGCCTGACCCCGGATGACCAGGGCGAGCTTCCAGGCCAGGTTGTACGAGTCCTGGATCGAGGTGTTGGAACCGAGACCGTTGGACGGCGGGTGCCGGTGCACCGCGTCTCCGGCACAGAAGACCCGCCCGGCCGAGTACGTCGTGGCGTAGCTGTGGTTGACCGTCCACAGCGAGCTCGACGTGATCTCGACGGGAATGTCCCGGGCGCCGACGAGGTCGTGGACGATCTCCCGGGCGGTCGCCTCGTCCATCTCGGGCGGCGGCTGGTCGATGTCGTATCCCCACACCAGCAGCCACTCGTTCCACGGCCGCACCATGCGCACCAGACCCATGCCGATGCCGCCCATGTGGGCACCCGGACGCAGCACCCAGTACAGAACGCTCGGGCGGTGGGCCACGTACCGGGACAGGTCGGCCTTGAAGGTGATGTTCATGCTGCCGGCCTTGCCGCTCTGTCCGGCGATCGGCAGACCGATCTGCTCCGCGACCTTGCTACGGCCGCCGTCCGCACCGATCAGATAGCGGGCCCGCACGGTGAACTCGTCCCCGCGAACCCGGTCCCGGAGCCGGGCGGTGACGCCGTCGGCGTCCTGCTCCAGGCTGAGGAACTCGGTGTCGAAGCGGATCTTGGCTCCGCGTGCGGCGGCGTTGTTCACCAGGATCGGTTCGAGATAGGTCTGCGGAAGGTCGATCATCTGCGTGGGGCTGGCGGCACCGTACTCGGTGGCCGTGTGCGGGCCGGTGCCCCAGCTGCGGATCCGGCCGATCTCCTCGCCGGTCAGGGCGGTGCACAGGACGGTGTCGCCCATCAGATCGGCGGGGCTGCCGGCCGCGGCGGCCTCGGCGTCCACACTGAGGTCGCGCAGCACCTCCATGGTGCGCTGGTTGGTGATGTGCGCGCGGGGGGTGTTGGCCAGCCAGCCGTACTTGGTGACGAGCAGCGTGCGAATTCCGTACGTGGCCAGGAGCAGGGCTGCGGATCCGCCTGCGGGGCCACTGCCGACCACGAGGACGTCGGTGTCGTAGGCGTGGGTCGATTCCATGGGACTGCTCCTGATCAGCGGGTCGGTTCGGCGGCGAGGCGGGCGACGCGGAAGGTGAACTGCAGGCTGCGCCACTCCCCTTCGATCGCGCGGCCGCCCGGGGGCGGTCCGACGCGGGGCGGGAAGTCGACGACCAGGCCCTCCTTGACTCCGAACACGGTGTCGGAGTCCAGGTAGTGCCCGCCCTTCACGAACAACTGGGTGACCAGGCGCTGGTGGCCCGGTGCGGAGATCATGAAGTGGAGGTGGGGGGCGCGGTAGGTATGGCGGCCCACGGCCTGGAGCATCTGTCCCACCGGTCCGTCGTCCGGGATCGGATACTCGGCCGGCAGGATCGTCCAGAAGCGCAGCCGTCCCCGCTCGTCCGTGCGCAGGCGGCCGCGCAGCACCGGGCCTTCGCACTCGGGCAACTGGACGTCGTAGAACCCGTCCTTGTCGGCCTGCCAGACATCCACGATGGCGTCCGGCAGGGGCAGGCCATCGGTGTCGGTGATGTGGATGTCGGCCCACAGCGGAGTGCCGGGGACGCCCCGTGAGATGTCGTCGCCGTGCGCGGTTTCGGGGGGACCTTCCGTGTAGAACGGTCCGAGGACCGCCGACGGTGTGGTCTCGGGCGTGCGTGAATGGGTGAGCAGGTCGACGACGCTGGAGACGCCGAGCGTGTCGGACAGCAACACGAACTCCTGGCGGGTGTTCGTGCAGATCTGCCCGGTACGGGTCAGGAAGTCGACGGCGTACTGCCACTCGGAATCGGTGACGTCGTTGCTCGTCACGAAGTGATGCAGGTGCCGTGCGAGGTCACCGAGGAGTTGTCCGACCCGAGGATCGGGTGAGTCGGCGAAGCTCGCCACCACCTGATCGGTCAGGCGCTCCAGGTCCGTGCCCGTGCCCGCACCGGGTGCCGAGGGGGCCCGCACCGCGGGCACTGCCGGACGGCGGCCTCGCCAGGCATCGCGCAGCAGGCTCTCGATCCCCTCGGACGTCAGCTCCCGGGGGTTGGGGTACGGCGTTGCCGTGGCCAGCCGCGCGGCCTCCGCCAGATCCGCCTCCGCCATGCCCAGTCCGGCCAGCGAAGTGGGCCCGCCGAAGGATGCGATCAGGTCGAACACCCCGCTCGGGGCGTCCACCACGCCGAGCGCTTCGGCGATGCGGCTCATGACGTCCGGGGCGGCAGCGGCGTTGTACGCCATGGCGTGCGGCAGGATCACCGTATGGGTCTCGGCGTGCGGCAGGCCGTACGCACCGCCCAGTGTGTGGCACAGCTTGTGGTGCAGTCCCATCCCGACGGAGGCGAGGCAGGTGCCGGCCAGCCAGGCGGCATGCAGGAGGTCGGCGCGTGCCTCGGTGTCGGACGGCTCGGCGACGAGCGCGGGCAGGGCGCGGGCGATCCTGGCGACGGCGTCGAGTGCGAGGGCGTCGATCACCGGGTTCGCCTGCGGCGAGTACAGGGCCTCCACGGCGTGGGCCAGGGCGTTGACCGCGCTGGTGACCGACATGTCCAGCGGCAGGTCCCGGGTGAACTCGACGTCGTAGACCACGGTCTCGGGCAGGATCGCGGCCGAGGACTGTGTGGTCTTGCGTCCGCCCCGCGTCTCACCCAGCACGTTGGTGACCTCGGATCCTGCGTAGGTGGTGGGAAGGATCAGCTGCGGCAGACCGGTGCGCAGCGCCAGTGCTTTGGCCAGCCCTGTCGTGGAACCGCCGCCGACGGCCACCAGACAGTCGGCGGAGTGCTCCCGCAGTACGCGGAGCGCTCGCTCGGTGACCTCCACCGGGGTGTGCATCGCGGCACCGTCGAACTCCGCCACGGTGAGGTCCCCGAGGGCATCGCGCACTCGGGCGGCGGCCTTGGCCACCGGCGGGCTGGACAGGAGAAGGACGCGGGAACGGCCGAGCCGCTCGACTTCGTCGACCACCTGGCTCACCGTGCCGGTGCCGAAGACGACCCGCGAGGGGTGGGAGGTGTAGACGAAGTTCCGCATCGCTTGCCGCCTTCGCGTGTGCCGTGGGTCCTCGGACGTCTGCCACCGAGTGTCGGGGCCGTGGGGGTCGCGTTTCCTGCACGTTCCACGCGTGTTTCTGCCGGATCGGCGCGCCGTGGTCGACGGCTTGCGAACAGGTTCGGGGCGCACGGGGCTGCGGCGGGGCGCGCAAGGGTGGATACGGCGGGAAGGCGCGGGTGAACGCGGCCGGGCGGGCCGAGGAACCGAGGGTCAGCCCGCCCGGCGGAAGGCGGCGGGGGTCGTGCCCAGCTTGGCGCGCATCACGCGTGTGAGGTGTTCCTGATGGGAGAAGCCGCAGCGGACGGCCACGTCGGCGATGGGTGTCGTCGTGGTGCGCAGCAGCCGACGTGCGTGGTCCAGCCGCAGTTGGAGCAGGAACTGGTGGGGTGACTTCCCGGTGCTGGCCCTGAACTGTCTGCTGAACTGGCTCGCGCTCAGACCTGTGGCCGAGGCCAGTTCGGCGACGGGCAGCGGCTCGGACATCCGCGTCTCCATCAGCTCGCGTGCGGACACGAGCTGCCGGCTGGTCAGCCCCGACGACGCCCTGTCGGGGGCCACGGGCCGGCCGGCCGAGTGTGCGCGGGCGAGCTGAGCGGCGAGCGTCCCGACAAGGTGATCGACGTAGGTCCGGGCGGAGGGCTCCGGGCGCCGTACGACGCCGTCCAGTGCCAGGACGAGTTGCTCGATGAGCGGGTCGGAGCTGCCCAGTTCCTCGGCGAGCTCCACCGTCCCGCCCTGCCCGTGCGCTCCCTGCAGGACCGAGTCGGCGAGGTAGAGGTGGACGGTGTCGAGTCCCCCTTGGAGTTCCACGTCCAGTGCGCGGCCCGCGGGGTGGAGGAAGATCCCCCCGGCCGGGATCCGCTGGGTCCGCATCGACCGGCCGATGCGGCGCCGGACGGTCACCGGGCCGCCCAGGTGCAGGATCAGCAGATGGGTGGGGGCAGCGTCGAAGGTCGCCTGATACGGCCGTTCTCGCTGGGTAGAGACATACGCCTGCTCCCAGCCCAGCCCTGAGCTGGTCCGTTCAGGGCTCACCCATGACTGTCGCAGGATGCCGCCCGTGTCGAGAAGTCCCAGCTCAGACATCGTGCCCGAGGTCGAAAGTGCCATGCGAGCCTCCCGTCCGGTCCGCCGCCAGGGACATGTTATTGAATATTTAACGTCTACGGGGTATTCCCTGCCGGACCGCCTGCGCCCTGCCCCCCGCTCTTGTGCTGCTGTTCCCGTGCAGCTGTCGCCGCGCACCTTCACGGCCCGTACGTGCCGTGCGCGGCACGGAAGGGCGGGTCGGCCATGGCGATGACCGTCGGCCATGCCTCCGACATGTCTTTCGCGATGAACCGGCGACCGTCCTCGGGCGTCATACGCTGAAACAGCTTCTGCGTCGGGGGAGCGAAGGTGCTGCGGATCCACTTCACCAGCGAGGACGTCGGGCGAATCCGTATCGCCGCCGGGCCGGTGCCGGCGTGGGAGATGCTGCTGAGCCTGCATGCGCTGCGCGGGCCGGCCGACCACGGCATCTTCGGGCCGTGGCGGGCCCGCACGCTCGGCACATTGGATCCGTCCGCACGTCTGCTGCTGTCTCTCGCTCCACCGAGGGGCTACTCCCCGGACTTCCTCACCCCGGCCGACAACGATGTCGAGGCAGCCGTGGACGCCGTGCGGAGCACGGCTCGGGAGAGGCTGCGCACGGACCTCACACTCCTGGCCGGACAGCGCGGCGCGGCCACCTGGATGCGGCCACTGGCCGAAGGCGACGCCGGAGCCGTACGGCGGGTGGGCACCGCGATGCTCCGCTATCACCAACGTGTCCTGGCACCTGCCTGGGACCGTATCCACGCCGTGGTGGCGGCCGAGCGGGCAGCCCGCGCGGCCGACCTGCTCGACGGAGGTGTGGAGCGCATGCTGAGCGGTCTGCATCCGCAGATCCGCTGGGAGGCGCCGGTCCTCTCGGTGGCCTATCCCGTCCGGAAGGATCTCCACCTGGGCGGCCGGGGGCTGCTGCTCATCCCCTCGTACTTCTGCTGGGGCCGCCCCATCGCGCTGTACGACACAGGGCTGGACCCGGTGTTGGTCTATCCGGCGAACCGGGGCGCGCACCGCCTGGTGGAGCCGGCCCATACGTCCGACGGCGACTCCCTGGCGCGTCTGCTCGGGGCCACGCGCGCCGCCGTTCTGGAGGAGATCGTCGCGGCCGAGGGCGTCACGGGCGCGGACATCGTCCGGCGCCTGCACATCTCGGCCGCCTCGGCGAGCGAACACGCCACCGTGTTACGGCAGTCCGGTCTCATCGTCAGCCACCGGACCGCCAACACGGTGTGGCACCTGCCGACCCCACTCGGGCGGGCGGTCCTCGACGGGGGCACCCGTGGCCGACGGCCTCCCCGCACGTATCCGCCCCGGCCTACCGAGGCGGACCGCGTCCGCTGAGTGACTGCGGCCCGACCCCGAAGAGCTCCGTAGAGGGCCCGATGTCAAGCCTTTCGCGTGCGACGGGCAGGTCATTCGGCTGAGGCCGAACCGCCGTGCGGAAGCGGGGCACTTGGGGCAGGCTGGTCAGCGACCACCGAGCGCCGACGGTCGAGGTACGCGGCGGCGCAGCGCACCTCTTCCGGGCACGACCACCGCGAAGGAGCGCTCGACGCGCGTACCGGGGGTGCCAGCTCAACGGCCAACGGCCAGCGACCAGCGGGCAACGGGCAACGGGCACGGGAAACGGACAAACGGGACTTGGCTGCCTAAGGGCTCCCACAGGTGACGGCATCTTCGCTGCCGTCCGCGCCAAGTCGCGCTCAATAGCTGTCGCCTGACACAGCGTCACCCTTCGCGCGGCGTGGGAGACGGCGCCGCCCGACCGAAGGACACCGCACCATCACAGGGGGAACACCATGAGGGCATCCGCTCGCAAGATCTCGGCTCTCGTCACGGCCGGCCTGTCACTGGCCGCGCTGGGCACCGTCTTCACCGGTACGGCCGAGGCGGCCAACCCCTGTTGGTGGAGCAGGGACGGACAGCACATGTACTGCAACAACGTCGTCGGGGCCACCGTCTATGCCACCCCCGACACCAGCCACCCGGTCGGCAAGATGTACTCGAACCCGAGCTGGTTCGAATGCCGCACGGACTACGGCGCCTACGTCGGCGGCCCGCACCCCAACCGGTGGGAGTGGACCGAGGCCGACAACGGCCAGTGGGGCTACATGAAGGACACCGACATCTACAGCGAGACCAACCCCCTGCCCGACACCATAGGCAACGGCATCCCTCAACCCTGCTGACCTCGGGACCGTACGACCGACCGTCGTCACGACGAACCGTCGTCACGACCGACTGAACGACCGAACACCATCGACAACGGGGAAGGAACCATCGGCATGGAGTTGAAGACCAGGGTGCTCGCGGCGGCGGGTACGGGGGCGTTGGCGGCGGGGCTGTTGCTGAGTGGGGCGGCGGGCGCGCAGGCGGCGGCCGCCGGTCTGCCCTACGCGGTGACCCCCTACGAGAACGTGAACGTCCGTTCCGGGCCGGCCACCACGTACGACATCACCGGTCATGTGGCCGCAGGAGAGGTACGTGGGGCGTCCTGCTGGAAGCATGGTGAGCCCATCAAGGACAACGGCTACACCAACGATGTCTGGGTCCGTCTGGCCGAGGGCTACGTCAGCGCGGTCTACCTCAAGGGTGACCAGTACGGCGGGCTGCCGGCGTCGGCGACCTGCTGACCGCACGCACCACCAGCGCCCGTCCGGGGCCGCGGGCCCACACGGCCCACCGCCCGGACGGGCGCGACGCGGGACTGACCATGGGTGGTCAGTTCGAGCGGCTCGGGCCGGTGGCTTCGGGCAGTGACTGCTCGGTCCAGATCGTCTTACCCGGAGGGGTGTAGCGGGTGCCCCAGGCCTGGGCCACCTGCGCGGTGATGAACAGGCCGCGTCCGCCTTCGTCGGCCGTGCCGGCGTGGCGCAGGTGAGGTGCGGCCGAGCCGGCGTCCCGCATCTCGCAGGTCAGGGTGCGGTCATGGATCAGACGGAGCTCGAGCGGTGGACTTCCGTATCTGACCGCGTTCGTGACGAGTTCGCTGACGATGAGCTCGGTGTTGAATGCGGTCTCGTCGTCCACGTCCCAGGCGGCGAGCTGCCTGCGGGCACGGCGCCGGGCGACTGCCACCGCCGCGGGGTCGGGGGCGAGCGGCCACGCGGCGAACCGGTCGGGGGGAAAGTCGCGGGTGCGCGCGACGATCACCGCGGCGTCGCCGGCGCCCAGATCTTGCGGAAGCGCGTAGACAAGGGCGTCGCAGAGGTCCTGGAGGGGGCGGTCGCGGTAGTCCGGTGCCGACGGCAACGGCCCGGAGGATTCGGCGAGATACGAGGTGAGGAGCGGATCACTGGCGAACACCAGAACGCTGCCGTCCGGCACCTCGACATCGACGGCCGCGAAGGGCGCGCCCTCCGCCGCGCCCAGCCGCGGTCCGGCCGGTGTATGGGGGACGCAGACCCTACGGTCGGGTTGCACGACGAGGGGGGCCAGGTGGCCGGCCGCCGCCATCGCGCACGTACCGGTCAGCGGATCGTGCACCGCGTACACGCAGTCGGCGGTGAGGGCTTCGCGGCGCAGCGGATCGCCGAGCGGAAGATGGGCGCGTTCGGCGGCGAGCTGGCGCGCCGTGTAATGCAGGCGGGCGAGGAGCTCGTCGGGGGTGAGGTCGAACGCCGACAGGGAGCGTACGGCGGTGCGCAACTGCCCCATGGTCGCGGCCGCGTTCAGACCGCGTCCCGACACCTTGCCGACGACGAGGGCGGTGCGGGCGCCGGACAGGGCGATCGTGTCGTACCAGGCCCCGGGGTCGGCGCCGGTGACGGAGAGGTAGGCCGTGTCCAGGGACGCGTGGCTCTCCGGGAGGCGGGGCAGCAGTTGGCGCTGGACCGTGGCGGCGACCGTGTGCTCCCGTGTGTAGCGTCGCGCGTTGTCGATACACAGCGCCGTGTGCGTGGCCAGCTCGACCGCGAGCTCCCGGTCCCCTTCGTCGAAGGGGGGTGAGTCCCCGGTGCGGTACAGACTGACGACGCCGAGGGCCGCGTCGCGCAGTGCCAGGGGAACCACGAGGAGGGAATGGGCTCCCGACAGGTGGATCGCCTCCGCGCGCGGGGGATCGACGGGCAGCCAGGCGGCGGTCGGATGGAGCGCGACCACCCGCGGACGCAGGTCGGCCATGGCCTGGGTGAAAGGGGTCGGAGCCGGCATCCGGTGGACGTCGCCCACCGGATGGGCCTGCGGCGGCCGCGTACGGTGGCTGCGGAACGCGGTACGCATCAGGGGTGTACCCGTGGGCAGCGGGGCCGACGGCGGGTCGTCGCCGCGGATCACGGCCTCCACCACCTCCACGATCGCGATATCCGCGAACGCGGGGACCACGGTCGGGACGAGTTCCTCGCCGGTCATCAACGGATCCAGGGTGCGGCCCACGTGCCGGCGCACGGCGTCGAGCACGGCGGTGCGGGTGCGGGCCCGCACCCGCTCGGTGACGTCGATCGCGGTGACCGCCAGTCCGAGCACCGACCGGCGCGGGCTCTCCAGGCGCAGCGCGTTGACCTCGAAGTGCCGCTCCTGCGGCGGGTCCCCGTTGACACGCGCCCGGACGATGCGCTCGAGCAGGGGGACCCCGGTGTCCAGCACCTCCTGCAGGAGCGCCTCCATCTCTGCGCCTTCGACGATGTCGTACGCGTCGCGGAGCCGGCGCCCCCGCAGGTCGTCCGGGTTCACGCCACGCATGCCGGGAGCGGCTGTGTTCACCCGTACCACCCGCAGGCCGGTGTCCAGCAGGTGGAGCCCGATCGGTGACTGCGTGAAGAGCGCCTCCAGCATCGAGGCCGCCGTCTCGTCCACGCGCCGGCCGGGATCGCTGTGCGCCACGGGAAACCACCTCCGAGCTCCGTCCTGCGCTTGCTCCGGCGCACGGTTGCCCCTTGTCCGGGCGTATTTCCAGCGTCCTCCGCGGTAGCCGCGACCGCACCCGCTGACGGCCGGGCTCCGCACCGGCGAGATCCACGGGACCCCCGCCGCCGGGCGCCGGAGAACTCACCCGTGGTGGGGGAGGCCCGGCGCCGCCCGGCACGCGGAGGGTGGCAGAGGCGGGGCGCGACACGGCGCCCCGGACGCGCACGCCTGGGGATGCTCCGGCTCGGGAGGCAGCACCTCGGGTGCGGCGGGACGCTCCGGTTCGGGCAGGCAGCACCTCGGGTACGGCGGGATGCTCCGGCTGTGGAAGGGAGCACCTCGGGTGGTGCGCGGGCCGGCTCTGGTTCGAGAAGGGACACCTCGGGTGGTGCGCGGGGCGGCTCTGGCTCGGGAAGGCGCACCCCGGATGCGCGGGGATGCTCCGACTCGGGAAAGGGGCACCTCGGGTGGTGCGCCGGGGTGGTGCGCCGGGACGCCGCGGCTCCGGAAAGGAGCACCGATCATGCGACGCTATCCTCCGATCGCTGACCACGGGATGGTGGGCGATCTGCAGACCGCCGCGCTGGTCTCGTCCGACGGCACGGTCGACTGGATGTGCGCGCCCCGGTTCGACTCACCCAGTGTGTTCGCCTCGCTCCTCGACCACGACCGCGGTGGTCACTTCACCGTCTCGGTCGACACCCGACGCCCGCCGGTACAGCTGTACTTGCAGGACACCGCGGTCCTGGTGACCCGCTTTCTGGCCGAGGAGGGAGTCGGCGAGGTGATCGACTTCATGCCGGTGGATCACCCCGAGCGCCCGGCGGCCCGGCACCGGCTGGTCAGGATCCTGCGGGTGACCCGAGGCCAGGTCCGCTTCTCCCTGGAGTGCCGGCCTCGCTTCGACTACGGCCGTGCCGCGCACCGGGTCGACGTGGCCGACGACGCGATCCGTTTCGACGCTCCCGGCGCGCAGGCCGTGCTGCAGACCCTCGGCCCTGTGACGTGGAGCCGGCAAGGGGACGATGTCGTCAGCGAACTGACCTTGGGCGAGGACGAGTTGGCGGCCATGGTGCTGACGGTGGGCGACCGGGACGACACGCCCTCACCCCCGCTGACGGAGGCGGACGTCAGGGCGCTGTTCGAGGGGACCCGGGACTTCTGGCACGCGTGGGTACGCCGCAGCCGGTACCGCGGCCGCTGGCAGGACATGGTGAACAGGTCGGCCATCACCCTGAAACTGCTCACGTACGCACCGACCGGAGCGCCCGTCGCGGCGGCCACCATGGGGCTGCCCGAGCAGATCGGCGGCGGACGCAACTGGGACTACCGCTACACCTGGGTGCGGGACGGCTCGCTGTCGGTCCACGCCCTGCTGGGACTCGGCTACAAGGAGGAGGCCTACGCATTCCGCGGATGGCTCGGTGACCGGCTCAGGGCGGCCGGCACCGTGAACGGCGAGCCCTTGCAGATCATGTACCGCGTCGACGGCGAACCGGACCTGCCGGAGGAAGTCCTCGACCACTTCGAGGGCTACTGCGGATCGGCGCCGGTACGGGTGGGCAACGGCGCCGCGGACCAGCTCCAGCTCGACATCTACGGAGAGGTGGCGCTCGCCCTGTCGCAGGCGATCGAGGACGCCGGCGAGGTGCCGCCGTACGACGGCTGGCAGGCCCTGGCCCGGGTGCTCGACTGGCTGGTCCGGGCCTGGGACCGACCTGACGAGGGGATCTGGGAGACCCGGGGCGGACAGAAGGACTTCACCTACAGCCGCGTCATGTGCTGGGCCGCCTTCGACCGGGGCATCCGCTTGGCCCGCGACACCGCCCGGCCCGCCGACATCGGGGCATGGAGCGCGGCCCGGGACGACATCCTGCGCCAGGTCATGGAACGCGGCTGGAGCACGCGGCGCCAGGCGTTCGTCCAGCATTACCAGGACACCACCCTCGATGCCTCCCTGCTGCTCATGCCCACCGTCGGGTTCATCTCGCCGAAGGATCCGCGGTGGCTGTCCACCCTCGAGGCGATGGAGCGGGAACTCGTCTCCGACAGCCTCGTCCACCGCTACGACCCCGAAGCGTCCCCGGACGGACTGCGCGGTAGCGAGGGCACGTTCTCCCTCTGCAGTTTCCTGTACGTCGACGCGCTCGCGCAGGCCGGACAGCTCGGACCGGCCAGATACGCCTTCGACAAAATGCTCACCTACGCCAATTACGCGGGCCTGTTCGCCGAGGAGATCGGGCCGACGGGGGAGCAGCTCGGGAACTTCCCGCAGGCCTTCACACACCTGGCGCTGATCACGGCGGCACTCTCGCTGGATCACCAGATGAACGCCCTCGGCTGAGCTCGGGCGGTGCCGGGCCCATGGGCGTCGCGCCGCGGGCGCCGGCCGGCCCTCCGGACGATCACCGGGCCCGATACGGCGCGCACATGCGCGGGAACACTGAGACGCTGAGGGAAGGAGCGCTGCCCATGATCTGACCAACCGTGGTGGTGAGCGCCATGACCGGGCTGGACGAGAGGGGTCCGGGATCGACCGTGCCGCGCGCCGATCCCCAGGGTGACCCGTTCTTGCGCACGCGGTTCGCCCTACCCACACGGCCCGCGACGTACCTGCGCCGGGAGCGGTTGGTCAAGCACCTCGACCAGGCGCTCCTGACGCCGTTGACCATGGTCAGCGGCGCTGCGGGTGCGGGCAAGACCCTGTTGGTCGCCGACTGGGCCGCGGGGCGGGACCGTTCTGTCGCCTGGCTCACCACCGAAGCGGCGGACCAGGCGTGCGGAATGTTCTGGGCCTACCTGCTCCAAGCCCTGCGCGCCTCCGGGGTGCCGCTGTCGGCCGAGGTCGGCTTCCCCGCGGACGCGAGCCGCGTGGACCGCGCGCTGCTGGCGCGCCTTGCCGCCGACCTGTGCGCTCGGGACCGGCCCGTGATCGTGGTGCTGGACGAATTCGACCGGGTGACCGACCCGGAGATCGCGGAGCAGCTGGAGTTCGTCCTGCACCACGCGGGACGGGGTATGCGCCTGATCCTGGTCACCCGCACCGAACCGCTGCTGCCGCTGCACCGTTACCGGGCGGCCGGTGAGATGACGGAGATCAGGAACGCCGAGCTGGCCTTCACTCCCGAGGAAGCCGCCGTGCTGCTGGAGCTGCACGGGCTGCGCCTTCCGGTGCACGCGGCGCGCGGGCTCGTGGAGCGCACCCGGGGATGGGCCGCCGGTCTGCGGCTGTGCGCGCTGGCCGCGCAGGACAGCCCGGATCCGGAGACGTATCTGAAGGAGTTCGAGGCCGACCGCACCGCCGTCGCCGACTTCCTGCTGGCGGAGGTGCTCAAGCGGCAGAGCCCAGAGACGCAGGACCTCCTGCTGCGAGTCAGCGTCCTCGATCGCTTCTGCCCCGACCTGGCGAACGCGCTGACGGAGCGCACCGACGCCGAGTCCGCCCTGGCGGCGCTGCACCGCGAGAACGCGTTCGTCGAGGACCTCGGGCACACCTGGTACCGCCTCCACCCGCTGTTCGGGGAGATCCTCCATGCCCATCTGCGAGTGCGGTGTCCCGGTCTGGAGCCCGATCTCCACCGGCGGGCGGCGGCATGGCTGCGGCGCTCCGGATCCCTCGCGGAGAGCCTCGGTCACGGCGCTGCCGCGTACGACTGGGAGTTCACCGCCGCCGCCCTCGTCGACGACCTCGCCATCGGCCAGCTGTTCACCGGTCTGCGCTCCGACGACCTCGCCGAGCTGTTCTCACGGATGGGGCCCGGGACCACGGGTGCCGCCGCGGACCTCGTCCGCGCGGCCCGTGAGTTGTCCCGGTGCGACCTCGACCGCGGCCTGTCGCACCTACGGCAGGCCGAGCGCAGCCTGGCGGGCGAGCCGCTGTCGACGGGAGACGACTCACCCGGCCCGGCGGCGGCCCGGCTGAGCTGTGCCCTGCTGGAAGCCCTGGCGGCCCGGTTGACCGGCTCGCCGGGAAGGGCGGAAAGGGCCGCGGAGGCGGCCGAGAGACTCCAGGAGGAGGTGCCCGCCCACCTTCTGGACGCCCATCCGGAGCTCACCGCCCTCCTGCTGACCCATCTGGGCGCCACGTGGTTGTGGGCCGGGCGCTTGGAGGACGCCCGGGGCGCCCTGACCACGGTGGCCGGCTGCTCCGGGGGAGCTTCGACGGCGCTCCCGCGTGAGGAGTCCCTGGCCCACCTGGCCCTGATCGACTACCTGAACGGCTGGCTCGGCAGGGCGGAGCGCAAGGCCCGGGCGGCGCTGACCAAGACGGAGCGGTTCAGCCTGCCCCAGGCCTCCGGCTCCGGAATCGAGCTGCTGGTCCTGGCCGCAGTGGCCGTCGACCGCAACGAACTGGGCCAGGCCCGAGAGCTCCTCGACGCGGCTGCCGACGCGCGCCGCGTGATGCGGGACCCGGTGAGGGAGGCGGGGCGGGCCATCGCCACCGCACGCCTGCACCTGGCCCGCGGCGACACACGCGCCGCGCTCGAAACCGCGCGAGCGACCGTCGCCGCCGACGTGGTCTCCCCCTGGGCGGAGGGCCACATGGCGCTCGTGGCCTCCGCCGCTCACCTGGCCGAAGGCCGGCCCGAGACGGCAGCCGAGCTCCTGGGAGCGGTGTCCGAGGGCCAGCCGGCGTGTGTGGTGGGGGCCGCGCGGGCGCAGCTCGCCGCGGGCAAGTCCGCCGCGGCGATCGACCTGCTCGACGGATTGCGCCCCGGGTGCCGCACCGGGCCCGCGGTCACCGTCCGGGCCTCGCTGCTGAGGGCGCAGGCCGCGGACGCAGCGGGCGACTTCGCGACCTCGCGCAGGCTCGTCGCCCAGGCTCTCCACGAGGCGCGGCGCGAGCGGCTGCGGCGCCCCTTCCTCGAAGCCGGTCCGTGGATCCGGCCTCTGCTGGACACGGTGCCTCTGCGACGGCTGGCCGAGGGCTGGCTGCCCCTCGGGCCGCCACCACACGGCGGGCCGCCTCGGCACGACGAGGAGCAGCCGCCGGTGCCGGTGGTGGAGGAGCTGAGTGGACGCGAGCGCGATGTCGTGGAACGGCTGGCCCAGATGATGTCGACGGAACAGATCGCAGCCGATCTGTTCGTGTCGGTGAACACGGTCAAGACCCACCTCAAGAGCGTCTACCGGAAGCTGGCGGTGAGCCGGCGCCACGACGCGGTGCGCCGCGCACGCGAACTGGGGCTGCTGTGACCGTGCGGCCGCGACGCCCCCGGGGTCGCGCAGAGGCAGCCTGCGGGCACGTCCGGCTCGCCCTTGGCGGGTGAGGCGCACGGTGAGTTCTTCGGATGCGATGGGGGAGGCGGCAGGACATGGGCCGGCCGCTGCCCGGCCGACTCCGCCGACGTCCCGGGCCGACTGGGCGAGGTGGGCACCGTGACGCACTGGCGGGCGCTGATCGTCCTGGGCACCGCCCAGTTCCTGATGGTCCTGGACACGTCCGTCATGAACGTGTCCATCACCCAACTGGTGGAGGACTTCGACACCGAGGTCACCGCCATCCAGGCCGTCATCACGCTGTACGCGCTGGTCATGGCGGCGTTCATGATCATTGGTGGCAGGCTGGGGGACATCTTCGGACGCCGCCGCCTCTTCCTCCTCGGCCTCGTCGTCTACGGCACGGGGTCAGCCCTGACCGCCGCGGCTCCCAGCCTGTGGGTCCTCACGCTGGGCTGGTCGGTCATCGAAGGACTCGGTGCCGCGATGGTGCTGCCGGCCATGGCGGCCCTCGTGGCCGAGTCCTACCGCGGCCGGGACCGGGCCGTCGCCTACGGAATCATCGGCGGACTCGCCGGGGCCGGAATCGCCGTCGGTCCGCTGCTGGGCGGCTGGGTGACCACGTACCTCACCTGGCGGCTGGTGTTCGCCGGTGAGGTCGTGGTCGTCCTGGCCGTCCTGTGCTTCCACCGGGTGATCACGGAATCCCCCCGGGCCGGTCCGCGCCCCCGGCTGGACGGGGTCGGCGCCGCACTCTCGGCCACCGGGCTGGCGCTGGGCGTGCTCGGTGTGCTGCAGAGCAGCTCCTGGGGGTGGGTGCAGCCCCGCAACCCGCCCTTCACCGTCCTGGGCTTCGCGCCGACGCTGTTCGTCATCGCCGCCGGGGTGGCCGTGCTGGCCGTCTTCGCGCACGTGGAGGCGCGGCGGGACGCCCGCGGCGCCGAGCCCCTGGTGCATCTGCCCCTGCTGCGCAAGCCGGTGCTGCGCTCCGGCCTGATGTCGCTGCTGAGCCAGAACCTCATCCTGCTCGGACTCTTCTTCACCATCCCGCTGTACTTGCAGGTGGTTCAGGGTTTCGACGCCTTCCAGACGGGTCTGCGGCTGCTCCCGGTGTCCGTCACCATGCTCGCGGCCTCCATGCTCGCCGCCCGGCTGGGGCGGGTGGCCGGACCGCGCTGGGTGGTCCGACTGGCCCTGCTGACCCTGGCCGGCGCCATCGTGTGGCTGCTGGCCACCATCGATCCGGTCATCGACGACGCACAGTTCGCCGGAGCCATGGCCCTGCTCGGCGTGGGCATGGGTCTGCTCGCCTCGCAGCTGGGCAACGTCGTCCAGTCCAGCGTGGGCGAGCAGGAACGCAGCGAGGTCGGCGGGCTGCAGTTCACCGCCCAGAACCTGGGCTCCGCGCTGGGCACCGCGCTCATCGGATCGATACTCATCGGCGCCCTGGCCCACGCCTTCACCACACAGGTGGCGGACCACCCGAGGTTGTCGGAGCAAACCCGTCAGCGGACCGGTGTCGCCCTCGAAGCCGGGATCACCTTCGTCCCCACCGCGCAGGTGCGCTCGGCGGCCGAACAGGCCGGGCTGCCGCCGTCCGAGGTCGACGCCCTCGCGGACTCGTACGCGTCGGCGCAGCTCGACGGCCTGAAGGCGGCGATCCTCGCCACGGGGGGAATCACCCTCGTCAGCTTCCTGGTCACGACGCATCTGCCGTCCCGGGCGCCGGGCGGTCCGAAGCAACCGGACACCGGCGCGCCGAGCGACGCGATCGGCTCGGCCAGCTGACTTCGAGGAGGGTCGCGATGTCCAAGCCCGATCAGGTCATGGCCCGGGCGCGCGCCGTCGAGCGTCGAGCGCACGCCGACTACACGGGTGCCGTCTACGGGTCCATGCTCGCCGCCTCCGTGGTCGTCGGCGCCGGCGCCGCGGGCTCGTTCCCACGCCTGGAGCTGGTGCTGCTGCTGTTGCTGACCGGAGTGGTGTTCTGGATCGGCCATGTGCACGCCCAGCTGTTCGGGGCACGCATGGCACAGCACGGCCTGAACCGCAGGATCACGCTGGATGTCTGCCGCGAGGAGTGGCCGATCGTCAAGGCCGCCGTCCCGCCGGCCGCCGCCGTGGCCGTCAGCCCCCTCCTGGGCCTCGATGCGGCGGGCGGCTACTGGCTGGCGCTCTCGGTTGCCGTGGCGGGCCAGGTGGGCTGGTCGGCGGCCGCGGCCCGTCGTGCCGGTGCCTCGTGGCGCCTGGTCTCCGCCACCGCCTCGGTGAATCTGCTGCTCGGCCTGCTGATCATCGCGTTCAAGATCTTCCTGACGCACTGACGCACTGACGCACTGACGCACTGACGCACTGACGCACTGACGCAGACGCACTGACGCAGACGCATTGACGCAGACGCATTGACGCAGACGCATTGGCGCAGACGCATTGGCGCAGGTGAAGAGTGTGCCGGGCGACGTATCACCTCTGAGGGGTGAGGCCGGGCGGTGTGCCGGGGGCGGACGATCGCAGGGAAGGCGCAGCCCGCCTGTCCCAGGCCACCCGGGGGAGAGCAGCTGATGCGCTACGAGATCCGCGTCGAAGGACGCCTGTCGGAGACGATGACCAGAGCCTTCCCGGAACTGGACCACGTGGCGATGTCCGGTCAGACACTTCTGTTCGGGCCCGTCATCGACGAGGCGCACCTGTACGGGCTACTGGCCCGCTGCCAGTCGCTGGGGCTACGGGTCCTGGAGATGCGCCAGCTGCCGGAGTGAGGCGTCCGTACGACGGCCGTACGACGATCTGCCACGGACGGCCGTACGGCGATCTGTCACGACGGCCGTACGACGACCTGTAACGGAGGGCCGTACGACGATCTGTCTCACGACGGCCCTGCGCCGATCTGTACGACGAGCGGTCACAGGCTCCCGGCGTGGATCCTGCCGGAGCGGACGGCGGCGCCCAACGCCTCGAAGTCCCGTTCGTTCTGGTCGGCATAGGCCTGGGCGAACCCGGTGAGCGCGTGGTCGAAGCGGCTGCTCCCGCCCAGGTAGGCGGCGATGGCGACGGGGTCGCCGGAGCGGGCGTGGGCCCGCGCCAGACAGGCCCCGCACAGCTGTGCGAACAGGCGGAGCAGGCGGGGGTCCATGGTGTCCGGCCGCGCGATGCCCTTCCAGTCCCGCAGCTGGCGGACGTAGAAGTCCCGGCCGCGCCCGTCGAGGCCCACGACGTGGGTCCAGCCCAGGAAGATGTCACTGGTCGTCTGGATCAGCCGCTGGCCCGCCACCACACGGCGGCCCTGGTTGTCGTAGCGGTCGCCGCCCGTGTGGGCGGCCAGGACCGACTCCTGTGCCTCTTTGGCCTGCAGCAGCAGGGGGTCGGCGTCGTCCCTGCCGAGCAGGAGCAGGATCCAGCAGCGCGTTCCGACACTGCCGACGCCCACCACCTTCCTGGCCATGTCGACCAGGTGGTAGCGGCGCAGCAGATGCCGGCGCTCGGACGACAGGGCCCGCGCGTAGCCGTCCAGGATGGTCTGGAGCTCCGTCTCCTCCCCGTCCCCGGAGGGGTCCGTCAACAGGTCCCCGAGCGGAGTGACCAGCGGCGGGTCCGGTGCGATCCGCCGTCCCTCGGCCGTGACCCGGGTGATCTTCGCGAAGGCCTGGAGCTGGGTGCGGGTACGGGCTCGCGCCGTCGCCGCGGCGGTACGGTGTCTGGCCGCCCTGTCCATCGACGAAGCCAGCAGTTCTCGCATCCGGTCGGCGTCATCCTGGGCGTACCAGATGTCCAGGGTGCGCATGCCGGCGAAATCCCACATCCGCTGCCGGTACGCCTTCAGGCAGGCCCGCACCGTGCCGTTCTGTTCCTCGACCGAGAAGCCGTTGGCCCGGCCCGCGATCGCGAAGCTGGCCGCCAGCCGCTTGACGTCCCATTCGAACGGGCCGGCCAGGGTCTCGTCGAAGTCGTTGATGTCGAAGACCAGATGACGCTCGGGCGAGGCCAGCAGCCGGAAGTTGAGCAGGTGGGCGTCTCCGCAGAGCTGCACCGTCAGGCCGGTGTTCGGGGCGGCCCCGAGGTCCGTCGCCATGATCGCCGCCGCACCTCGGTAGAAGCGGAACGGGGACTCGAGCATGCGGCCGTAGCGGATCGGCACCAACTCGGGCAGCCGGGTGGCTGATTGACGCTCTATCACCTCGACGGGGTCCGGGCGTTCTCTTGGCGCGTCGAACCACTCGTGGCGCGAACGCGTAACGTGCTTGCGCGCGTTCCTGCCGTACGCCGCTCTCTCGGCCGGTGACAGGGACGCCGTGAATGCGTTCGGTACGGCCATGGCTCAACCTCCTGGACCGCTGTCCTCGTGTCGAGCGGCCCGGCGCAGCGGTCCAGGGCCTCGGCGGCCTCAGCCCGGGACGGGGCGGCGCTCAGTGGCCCGCGCCTCCCGCCCGAGGCCAGGACGACCGCAGGCAGGCGGGCGCGCCCACGTTTGCGCCGCGGGGGCCGCGGTGCGCGCGGCACGCGAGCGGAGCCGAAGAGCCGCCTGTGCTGCGCCTGTCGTCCTCAGACACCCACCTCATCGCTCCGGCGGTGCGCACGGATCACCCGCCGGGGGTGACCCGGTGGCCGACGGAGGGCGGGACGCTGGCCATGAGACCCCGCACACCGCCCCGTCGGCGGTCCGGGAGCGACCCGCTCGATCGCGCAAGGAGGAGCCATGACCGTGTCGCGTGGTCCGGCACCGCGTACCGGACCGGAACACATGCCCGACGGGGCGGCCCCCGAGCCGGGGGGCGACGCCGCGGACATGATGGCGGAACTCGGGCGCTCATGGACGTGGATCCTTGGTTCTGCTCTCGCCACGCTCGTGCCGGGCATCCTGGTGCTGGTCTGGCCGGACGAGACCCTGCACATCCTGGCGGTCCTCATCGGCCTGTACCTGCTCGTGGCCGGGGCGTTCCGGTTCGTCGCGGCCTTCGCCCGCGACGAGCACGGTGAACGGCTGCCCGGACTGCTCCTCGCGGTGCTGTATGTCCTGGCCGGAGTGCTGTGCCTGCGGAACCCGCTGCAGACGATCTCCACGCTCTCGCTGATCGTCGGGATCGTGTGGCTGGTGTCCGGCATGCTCACCCTCTACGCGGGCATCGCCGCCAAGGACCTGCCGCACCGCGGCTTCGTCATCGGTGCCGCGGTGATCGGCATCCTCGCGGGGATCGTGGTGCTGGCCCTTCCCTTCGAGTCGGCCCGGGCGCTGACCCGGCTGCTCGGTCTGTGGCTCGTGCTCCTCGGGCTGGTCGAGGTGGCGATCGCCTTCGCATGGCGAGCCGCCCTCCGCAGGGCCGGCACCGCGGGGCCGTACGGTCCCGAAGGCCCCGGCGGGGCAGCATGACACCCGCCGCCGGACGAGAGACGGACCGTTCGCGAGCGCCCAGGACGGTCCGTGGTCCGGCTCCTCACCCGCACCGGGTGAGGCCGTCCCGTCCTTGACGTGGGCAGGCTGGAACGGCAGACAACGGCAGTCGGGCGAACGCCCGGGACGGAGGAGAGACATGAGCGGGCAGATGTACCTCGCGTACGACTATCCGTTGTTGAGCGTCTTCTGGTCCATGCTGTGGTTCTTCCTGTGGATCATGTGGTTCATCCTGCTCTTCCGGATCATCGCCGACATCTTCCGTGACGACACCCTGGGAGGCTGGGCCAAGGCCGGCTGGCTGGTGTTCGTCATCGTCCTGCCCTTCCTGGGCGTCCTCGTCTACGTGATCGCCCGTGGCAAGAACATGGGCCGCCGGGAGGTGGCGCAGGCACGTGAGCAGCAGGCGGCCTTCGACAGCTACATCCGGGACACCGCCAAGGGCGGAGACGGCCGGCCCAGCAGCGTCGACGAACTCGCCAGGCTGTCCGAGATCCGTGCCCGCGGCGACATCACGGACGAGGAGTTCCGCAGGGCGAAGGCACTGGTCCTGAGCAACGCCGGCCCGTCGGAACCCGCGGGCGCGGGCACCTCCACATCCGGTGGCTGAGGGAACCGCACGAGACGGAAGCGAGGCAGCAAGATGACCGCTACACACACCACACACGCGCACACGGCCAAACGGCACTGGGCCGAAGGACTGACGGCCTTCGCAGCCGTCATGCTCATGATCGCCGGCGTACTCGACATCTGTCGGGGCGTCATGGCGATCGCCGAGGACGACGTCTTCGTCACGACACGCAACTACGTCTTCGCGTTCGACCTCACCGGCTGGGGCTGGGTCCACCTCATTCTGGGCGCCGTGGCCGTGATCGTCAGTTTCGGGCTCTTCCAGTCGGCCATGTGGGCGCGCGTCGCCGGGGTGGTCATCGGCGGTCTCATCATCATCGCCAACTTCCTCTCCCTGCCGTACTCCCCGGTCTGGTCGATCGTCATGATCGCTTTCTCGGGGTTCATCATCTGGGCCCTGTGCGTGGCTCGCGACGACGAGTCCGCAGACTCGTTCGCCGGCTCGTCGCGCGGCATGTGACCGAGACCTGGGACGGGTGCCGGCCGGGTGCGGCGGGGCGGACAGCCTAGGCTTCCACCCGGCACCGGCACCGACCCCAGGAGCGCGCACCGTGTTCGACCCCGCACCGGAGCACCCGTACCCGGACGGCCATCGGCCGGACGACGCCCCCGCACCGCACGCCCTGCTCGAACCGGTGCTCGGCCTGCTGGGCCGCTGGCACGGCCGGGGCCAGGGCGGGTACCCGACGCTCACCGGTGACTTCGCGTACGCGCAGGAGGTCACCTTCAGCCACGACGGCCGCCCCTTCCTGCGGTACGAGGCCCGGGCCTGGCTGCTCGACGCCGATGGCGCACCACTGCGTCCGTCGGCCCGGGAGAGCGGCTGGTGGCGGCTTCAGCCCGACGGCCGGGTGGAGGCACTGATCACCCAGCCCACCGGCATCGCGGAGATCATGGTCGGCCGTGCGCGCGACAACACGGTCGACCTCTCCACCCACGAGGTGGCCCTCGCGCCCACCGCCAAGAAGGTCGACGCCACCCGCCGCCGCTACACGCTCACCGACGACGGCACGCTCACGTTCGACCACGACCTCGAGGCGGTCGGCCGGCCGTTGCAGCACCATCTCTCGGCACAGCTGCTCCGCAGGAGCTGGGGCACGTCCGCGTGACGGGCTGAGCAGTCGATCGGATACGTCGGTCCGGTCGGTGATCAGTGAGGGGACGGGGGGACCGGATCACGCCGTTGCCGCCGGCCGATCCGGCCTGTGAGCGGCGGTGGACTCGACCGTCCGCCCGGCCCATCGCCCGCGGCGGGCGCCCGCGGACCTTGCCGGATGTGGCAGGTCCGTGACCCGCTGCGGCGCGGTCCACGCGGTGAAAGCTCCCCACCTCGCGGCCATACACGGCTGGACCCGAAGATGACCAAAAACGACAGTCCGGGTCCAACGGCTGCTGTATGTTCTGGTCGCCGGTGAGCCCGGTGTGGGTGAGCCGGGACAAGTCCCCACTCAAGATCCCGCACATCAGATCCGCAAGGGGAAGATCTGCCATGAGCAGCACGGAACGCACGCACGAGGGTTTCTCGGCCGAAGAGCGGGCCGCGATGAAGGACCACGCCCAAGAGCTGAAGACGGCAGCCCGCCGCACCGCGCGCACGGACAAGGCGGCGGAGGCGGAGCGGGACGTGCTCGCGAAGATCGCCGAGATGCAGGACTCGGACCGGATCATGGCGGAGCGCGTCCACGCCGTTATCACGGCCAGTGCCCCGGTCCTCGCGCCGAAGCTCTGGTACGGAATGCCCGCCTACGCGCTGGACGGCAAAGTCGTCTGTTTCTTCCAGAGCGCGGCGAAGTTCAAGGCGCGCTACGCGACGCTCGGATTCAGCGACCAGGCGAAGCTGGACGAGGGCACGATGTGGGCGGCCGGTTTCGCCCTGACCGAGGTGACGGACGAGGTGGAGGCGCGCATCGGTGCGCTCGTCAAGCAGGCGGTGAGCTGAGGCGCGCCCGGCGATCGGGCCGGGCCGGCGGGATCTTCACGCCGGCGTACGGGTGCTCGGCTCACGGCGGCGCACGGGTGCTCGGCTCACGGCGGCCCCGGTGCGGTTGACGGCCGCGTTCCTCGGCCGGCGGCCGGGCTTCGGCACCCGGCGTCCGCGGCCGTCGCACCGCCGACCGCTTGCGTGCTCATGCCGTGATGAGGTCGGCCCAGCGGGTGATTCCGCCGGGGTGGACCCGTATGCCGTGCCGGGTCGCCAGTGCATGGACGATCCCCTCGCCCCGGCCGTGCTCGTCCGGGTCGACGCCCATGAGCGACTGCCCGGCCGGGAGCGCCGGTCCGCCGTCGGAGACTTCGACATGCAGCGTGCTGAGCCGGTGGCCCCGGACCCATGACAGCCGCAGCTCCGCCGGGGGCAGAGCGTGGACGATCGCATTGGTGAGCAGCTCCGAGACCACCAGGAGTGAGTCCTCGACGATCGCCGGGCACACGTTCCAGCCGGCGAGGACGTCCCTCGCCCGTCGGCGTGCGGCCGAGACGGCCCCGGGAGCGTGCGGCAGCGGACATACGTGTTCGACTGCCTCCCGAGGCAACGTATTGAGCTGTACGGCCATGTGCTCTCCTCCGGTGACCGATGTCGGCCGGATGCCGGGCCTCGGCGCGCTTTGCCGGGCCTCAGTGCACGTTAGGAAGCGAAGCCGCGCAGGTCAATGAATGGGGGTCGGCATTACCGAACGCCGACGCTCGCCTGGTGGCGCACCGGCGCCGTGCACGTAAAGCGGTACATCTCCGGCGGTACTACGCTCGCTTTATGGCGGGCCCAGTCCAGTCGATCGAACGGGCGGCGGCGATCTTGCGTCTGCTCGCCGGTGGGCCCCGTCGACTCGGGCTCGGCGAGGTGGCGGCCTCGCTCGGGCTGGCGAAGGGCACCGCCCACGGCATCCTGCGGACTCTCCAGCACGTGGACTTCGTGGAGCAGGACGCAGCCACTGGAAAATACCAGCTCGGGGCCGCTCTGCTCCACCTCGGTACCAGCTACCTCGACGTCAACGAGCTGCGGTCGCGCTCCATCAACTGGGCCGACGCCCTGGCCGCCCGGAGCGGCGAAGCGGTCCGCCTGGGCACTCCTTTGGAGGGCAGGGTGCTCGTCATCCACCACGTGTTCCGGCCCGACGACACCCTCCAGACCCTGGACGTGGGTTCGCTGCTGCCGCTCCACGCCTCCTCGCTCGGCAAGGTTCTGCTGGCCTTCGGGACCGCGCCTGTCGACTCGGCTTTGGAAGCCGGACTGGAGGCGTACACCCGGCACACCCTGGTCGCCCCGGAGCAGCTCACCCGGGCGCTCGCCGAGGTCCGGGAGCTCGGATGGGCCGCCGAGGTCCAGGAAATGAGCATGGGCGAAGCCGGCGTCGCCTCGCCGATCCGCGGGCACGGCGGCCTCGTGGTGGGCGCCATCAGCCTGTCCGGCCCGGTCGAGAGGATCTGCGACAACCAGGGCCGTCCCCGGCCGAACCTGATCACCCTGCTCCGTGAGGCCGCCCGGGCGATCTCCAGAGACCTGGGAGCGGCTCGCTGGTGAATCCCCGCCTGCTCGACACCTCGGAAGGCAGACCCGATCATGGTTGAACGGTATGTGATGTCCATTGATCAGGGCACCAACTCCACCCGATGCATCCTCTTCGACCACCACGGGCGGCTGGTGTCGGTCGCCCAGCGGGAGCATCAGCAGCACTTTCCCAGGTCCGGCTGGGTCGAGCACGACGCCGTCGAGATCTGGCGCAATCTTCAGCGCATCGTGCCCGAGGCGCTGTCCGACGCCGGTGTCGGCGCGGGAGAGATCGCCGCCATCGGCATTGCCAACCAGCGGGAGACGACGGTGCTCTGGGACCGGCGGACGGGTGCTCCGGTGGGCAGGGCGATCGTCTGGCAGGACACGCGCACGGCACCGCTCGTCGACGGCCTGAGAGAGCAACCCGGAGACGAGCTCTTCCTCGAGCGTTGCAGCCTGCCCCCCTCGACCTACTTCTCGGCGCCACGGATCCGCTGGCTGTTCGACCATGTGAACGGCCTGAGCCGGCGCGCCGAGGCCGGCGAGGTGCTGTTCGGCACCATCGAGAGCTGGCTGATCTGGAACCTGACCGGCGGCACGGACGGCGGCCTGCACATCACCGACGCGACCAACGCCAGCCGCACCATGCTGATGAATATCCGGACGCTCACCTGGGACGAGGAGCTTCTGGCGTTCTTCGGGGTGCCCCGCGCCATGCTGCCCGAGATCCGGTCATCGGCGGAGGGCTACGGCGAGGCCCGCTCGGTCCTTCCGGGCGTCCGTATCACGGCCGCCCTCGGTGACCAGCAGGCCGCCCTGTTCGGCCAGACCTGTTTCTCCCCGGGCGAGGCGAAGTGCACGTACGGAACGGGCGGCTTCCTGCTGCTCAACACCGGCACCGATCTCGTACGGTCCCGGCACGGACTGCTCACGACCGTCGCCTACAAGATCGGGAACCAGCCCCCGGTCTACGCCCTGGAAGGTTCGATAGCCGTCACCGGATCGCTCGTCCAGTGGTTCCGTGACCGGCTGGGACTGATCAGCAGCGCACCGGAGATCGAGACGCTCGCGCGGACGGTCGAGGACAACGGTGGCTGCTACATCGTCCCCGCGTTCTCGGGTCTGTTCGCTCCCCGCTGGCGCAGCGACGCACGCGGCGTCATCGTCGGCCTCACCTCGTACATCACCAAGGGGCACCTGGCCCGAGCCGTCCTGGAGGCCACCGGCTGGCAGACGCGAGAGGTCGTCGACGCCATGAACGCCGACTTCTCGGTCCCCCTGAAGCAGCTCAAGGTGGACGGCGGCATGACAGCGGACAACCTGCTCATGCAGTTCGTGGCCGATGTGCTCGACGTGCCCGTGGTACGGCCCATGGTCTCCGAGACGGTCTCGCTCGGCGCCGCCTACGCCGCCGGCCTCGCCGCCGGTTACTGGCCGGACCTGGAAGTTCTGCGCCGCAACTGGCACCGGGCCGCCCAGTGGCTGCCGGACATGGACCCTGAGCGGCGGGAGTCGGAGTACGACGACTGGCAGCGAGCCGTCGAGCGGTCGCTGGGGTGGATCAAGCCGCCGGGGTCCACCTGATCCCGGGCCGGACTCCCGTCCTGCCCGGGACCCGGCCGGAGCGGCTCACCGGGTCTTGCGTTCCTGGACCTGAGGGCGGTGGCCGCCCTTGTGGTCGCCGCTCTTCAGGTCCAGCCGCCGGCCCCACCGTGCGGGTGGCGTGGGGGAGGGGGCCCACGAACGGGCCGTCACCTCGTTGGAGTCGAGCACCTCGGCGCCGTAGAGATCCTGGAGCCAGTTCGCCTGGTAGATGGTGTCGAGGTAGCGCTCGCCGAGGTCCGGGCCGATCGCCACGGCGGTGAGTTCACCCGCGTCGTTCTGGGCCAACCAGTCCGTGGCGCCGCTGACCACCGTGCCGGTCGAGCCGCCGAACAGGAATCCGCGCCTGGCCAGTCGATGGCACATACGAATGGTGTCCGCCTCCTCGACACGGATCACCTCGTCCACAAAGGACTCGTCGAGCAGCGGGGGGCGCATGCTCATGCCCAGGCCGGGAATCATCCGCCGGCCGGGCGGACCGCCGAAGGACACCGAGCCGACGCTGTCCACCGCGACGATCCGCACCGGCCGGTGCCACTCGCGAAAGTAGCGCGCGCAGCCCATCAGGGTCCCGGTGGTGCCGGCACCGACGAAGAGCACGTCCAGCCGCGGGAACTGGCGGGCGATCTCCGGCGCCGTCTTTCGGTGGTGCGCCTTCCAGTTGCTCGGGTTGGTGTACTGGCTGAGCCACACGTACCGGTCGTCGGAGGCGCACAGGGCGCGGACGTACTCGATCCGCGCGCCGAGATAGCCGCCGTTGGCCTCCTGCCCGGCGATCATGTGCACCTGACTGCCCAATGCCTCCATCATCATCCTGGTCGACAGATTGCCGCGGGAGTCCGTCACGCACAGGAACCGGTAACCCTTGCTTGCCGCGATCATGCTCAGCGCCACGCCGAGGTTTCCGGAGGAGGACTCCACCAGGATCGACTCCGGGGTGAGGACGCCCTCCCGCTCTGCGGCCTCCACCATCTCGATCGCGGCCTTCAGCTTGATCGAGCCGGCGAAGTTGAAGCCCTCACACTTCAGGAAGAGCGAGTGCCCGAGGATCGACCGTAGGTCGACATAGAGATCGTCTTCGTTGTAGGCGTGGGGAACGGATATGACGGGCACGACGGTCTCCTCTATCTGGAGCAGAGCTTTCGGAATGTCCGTCCGACCTGGATGGGCTTCCCGCTCTTGTGGGCGGGAGCCTCGGTCAACCGAGCCGTACGGGGCCCTGCGTCAGCGGCCGCTGTCTCGTGGGGTCTGATCTGCGGCGACTTGACCGGTGATCTCTCCTGGGATCAGGCCTGCGCAAGCCTCCTGGGCTCTGGGTTCATCCGTACCGGCTCAGTTCGTGGAAGAAGCCGTCGACGACGTGCAGCTCCCCGCTGCGGACCACTTCGTCGTAGACGTACTTGCCGACCGCGAGATCGAGCACCCCGAGGCCGAACGGCGAGAACACCACCGGCCTGTCCGCCGGAACCGTGACCCGCCCGGCCATCACGTCGTCCAGCGTGCCGTGCACGAAGTCCCGGTTGCCCGTGAGCTGCTCGGCCAGATGCGGCGAGGTGTTGGCCTTCAGGCAGTGCTCGATGTCGTCGACGATGTTCGTCGAGGCGAGCAGGATCTCCGGCGCCAGATCGCGCAGCGACACGTGCAGCACCAGCGGGTTGTGCGCGAACCAGGACCGGTCACCGACATGCGGCTGACCTGCCACGGTGGCGAAGACCAGCAGGTCGCTGTTGCGGATCAACTGCTCGGCGCTGTCGTGCACGGTGACCCGGCCGGGGGTGCCCGACTGCTCCAGGTAGCACCGGAAGCCCGCCGCGCTGTCGGCGGACAGGTCGTGCACGCCGATGTCGTCGAACGACCAGCCGGTGTCGGCCAGGAAGGCGTGGATGTAGCGGGCGATCAAGCCCACCCCGAAGAACCCGACCCGTGTCGGTCGCGGCCGGTCGCGGCTGAGCCAGTCCGCCGCCGCCGCTGCCGACGCGGCCGTCCTGGTGGCGCTGATGATCGAGCTCTCCAGGCAGGCGAACGGGTAGCCGGTTTCATGGTCGTTGAGGATCAGCACGCCCGAGGCCCTCGGGATTCCGGACGCCACGTTGTCCGGGAAGCTGGAGATCCACTTCACGCCGTCCACCCGCGTCTCCCCGCCGATCGAGGCGGGCAGCGCGATGATCCGGGAGGACGGGCGGTCGGGGAAACGCAGGAAGTACGACGGTGGGTTCACCGAATCTCCGGCGCCGTGCACCCGGTAGGTGGCCTCGACCAAATCCACGATCTGTTTCTGACGTCCGTCCAGCGCGCGCTGGACCTGGGCACCGGAGATCACCGCGAACGGCGGCACGGTCGTCGCGGACTGCGGTGCGGGGGAACCGGTTGCGGTCATTCTGAGGTCACCTCGACGGTCGGAGAGCAGTCGGCCAGACGCACCGGGTCGGCCAGGGCGACGAGCACTTCGCGCGGTCCCTCGAAGGGCTCCCTGCTGTGTGCGGTGCGAACGTTGTCAACGAGCATCAGGTCGCCGGCCTGCCACGGCTCGCGCGCGGTGTGGGACTCGTAGACGTTGTTGAGCAGCTGCACGACGTCCTCGCCGATCGGGTCGCCGTTGCCGAAGCGGGTGTTGAACGGCAGCCCGTCGGCGCCGTAGACGTCCACCAGGTACTCGCGCACCTCGGCGGCCATCGTCCACTCGTTGAGGAACGCGATCTGGTTGAACCAGCAGCGTCGGCCGGTGGCAGGGTGGCGCACCACGGCGCTGCGGCGCTGTCTGGTGCGCAGTCCGCCGTCGGTCTGCCACTCGAACGTGATCCCGTTGGCGTGGCAGTAGCTCTCGACGGCGGCACGGTCCTCGGTGCCGAACGCCTCGGCCACCGACGCCCCGATCTCGTCGTTGTAGCTGCGGGTGAGCAGCCAGCCCTCCCGCTCGAACCGCTCGGTCAACTCGGCGGGCAGCGCGTCGAGTACGGTCGGTGCGTCGGCCACCGCGGTCGCCCCGCCGTCGGTGGGCGCGGTGAGACAGGCGAACATCATCAGGCCGGGGAACTCGAGCGTGTAGCTCAGTTCGTGGTGCATGCACATCGGCTGGTTCGGCGGCCACTTCGTCGAGGAGTACACGCCGTCGGAGTAGGTCTGCCGCGGAGCGAAGACCTCCTTCTCGGTCATCAGACCGGTGGCCAGCGCCGAGAAGACGGCGCCGGTCTCGGCCGCCTCGCGCAGCCCGAGGCCGCGGACGAGGACGCAGCCGTGCTCGGCGACGACAGCGCGCAGCGCGTCCCGGTGCTCGGCCGCCCAGCTCGGCGCGGAGACGGTCGCCTCGGCCCGCAGGAGCGGAGGTCTGCCGGGTTTCAGTTCCACGTCGGCCAGCGACGCCGTGGAGAGGGACGACATCTCGATTCCTTTCCGTTGCCACTCAGGAAGAAGCACTCAGGACGAAGCGAACAACTCGGCGGCGCGCAGCACCGCCTGTGCCGCCTCGGTCGGACGGGTGCGCGGGAAGTAGTGGCCGCCGTCGGCGAGTTCGTGCAGATCGACCTGTTCGGCCAGGAGCCGCCAGTCGCGGTACCGGCGCCGGTACCCCGCCGTGCTCGGGTCGTCGGCGGCGACGACCACGGTGACCGGGGCGGACAGCCTCGGCGCCGGCGGGGAGTCCAGGGCGTCGGCGAAGTAGCGGTGCGCGCTGACGCAGTCGTGCCGGTAGGCGGCACCGACGTGCTCGGCGTGCTGCGCGTCCAGCTCACCGAGTTCGGTGTACCCGCCGTCCGCGGTGAGCTTCGCGGCGATCTCGGCGTTGCTTCGCCCGGTCAGCTCGGTGATGGTGGCGCGCCGGTCGGTGGAGTCGCCGAGCAACTGCGCGCCGAGGAACACCCGTTGGACGTCCACTCCGCGTTCCTGCAGCCTTCTGGCGGTCTCCACGGCCAGCGCGGTGCCCGAGGAGTGACCCCACAGCAGGACCCGGGTCAGGCCCCGCCGGGTGATCTCGGCGACGACCTGGTCGGCCACCTGAGTCATCGGCGCGAAGGGCTCGCGCTCGGCGGCCACGTCGTGACCGGGCAGTTCGACGGCGTAGACCGCGGGGCCACCGCCCTGCAGTGCCCCCGCCATCGGCCGGAAGTTCACCGCGTTGCCACCGGCGTAGGGAAAGCACACCAGGGCCGTGGCCTGCGCCCCGTCCGGTTGCGACAGAGGCTGGAGGAGTGTGGAGCGCGGTTCGGATCTGCCGGCGGCCGGCCCGGAGCTCGGCCGGGACCTGCCGTCGACCACCCCGGCCAGATCGGCGAGGACCGGGTGACGGGTGACGTCCTTGAGGGACACGACACGGTTCAGGGTGACCGCCAGTTTCACCGCCGACAGCGATGTGCCGCCCCGGTCGAAGAAGTGGTCCCGCCGTCCGATCTGGTTCTGCGGGATGCCGAGCACCTTCGCCCACGCGGCCGCGAGCTGCTGCTCGGTCGGTGTGTTCGGCGCGTGGTAGTCGGCCTGGACGACGTCGAGTTCACCGGCGAGCGCCCGCAAGGCCTTTTTGTCGATCTTGCTGTTGGCCGTCAGCGGCAGACTCTCGCGCCAGTGGAAGGCCGACGGGACCATGTAGTCGGGCAGGGAGTCACCGAGCCGGTCCAGCAGGACGTCGACTTCGAGTGGCTCACGGCCGGAGTAGAACGCCACCAGATGCTTGCTCTGGTCGGCCCGCTCGGCGACCACCACCGCCCCGTCGCGCACACCGGGCACCCGCAACAGGGTGTTCTCGATCTCGCCGATCTCGATCCGGAAGCCACGGATCTTCACCTGGCTGTCCCGGCGGCCGAGGAACTCCAGCTTGCCCTCGGGCTGCCAGCGGCCGTAGTCGCCGCCCCGGTAGAGCCGGGCGCCCGCCCGGTGCGGATCGGTCAGGTAGGCCTGCCGGGTGCGCTCCGGATCGTTGACGTATCCGCGGCCGACGCAGACACCGGAGAAGACGATGAGACCGGGGGCGCCGAGCGGCACCGGGTTCAGGTGCTCGTCGACGACGTACACGCGCACGTTGTTGACCGCGGGGCCCAGCAGGACCCGGTCTCCGTCGGGCGCGCGGTCCATGACCTCGTGGTTGGTGTCGTCCGAAGTCTCGGTGAGCCCATAGGCGTTGACCAGTTTGATCCCGGGCTGGACGTCGAACCAGCGCTGGGTGAGCTCCTTCTTCAGCGCCTCGCCGGTGACCGACACGCACCGCAGGTCCGGCAGCTCGCGCGGGTGCTGCGTCAGACAGGACACGACGACGTCCAGATACGAGGGCACGAGCTGGAGGACGGCGACCCGGCCTTCGACGACCTTGTCGACGAACCGCTGGACGTCCAGGATCACTTCCTGCTCGACCAGCAGGGTCCGGCCCCCGACGAGGAGCGCGGACACCAGCTGCCACAGCGAGATGTCGAAGCACTGGGGTGCGGTCTGGGCGACCACCTGGCCCTCGCCGATCTCCAAGTCGTCGATCTTGGCGTAGAGATGGTTGAGCATGCCCGCGTGCTCGCACATGGCGCCCTTGGGCTCCCCGGTGGACCCCGAGGTGAAGTAGATGTAGGCGAGCTGGTCAGGGCCGACCTCGGTGCCCGGATCAGTGTCGGCGTGATCCTCCTCGTAGGCCGCGTCGATGAACACCGTCCGGATGCCGGGCAGCGAGCCGAGGGCCTGGTCGAGGGTGGCGGTGCTGCCGTGTTCGGTCAGCACGAGGGCGCACTCGGCACGGGAGAGCGTGGTGGCGATGCGACCGGCGGGGAAATGCGGCTCGATGGGCAGGTACGCGCCTCCGGCCTTGAAGACCGCGAGTACCGCTGCCAGCCAGTCCAGGTTGCGCTCGGTCACCACCGCGACCACCCCCTCCCGGCGCAGCCCTCGCGTCAGGAGGGCGCGGGCCAGCCGATTGGCCCGGGAGTTGAGCTCGCGGTAGGTCCACTGCCGTTCGCCGTGTACGGCCGCGACGGCTTCCGGGTGTGCCTTGACCCGCTGCTCGAACAGCTCGTGCACCCGCAGATCCGGCAGCTCCCGGCGCGGCCCGGCCAGCCCTTCGAGCTGGAAGTGGAGTTCCTCGGCGGAGAGCAGGCTCTCCCGCCCGTGCTCGGCATCCGGATCGGCGGCGATCAGCGCGAGCGTGGTGACGTGATACCCGGCGATGCGGCCGGCGACGTCCGCGTCCAGTACGTCCGTCCGGTACCGCAGCCGCAATACGAGCCGGCCGGCCTGCTGCGAGAACCCCACCCTCAGGACGGTGCCCTCGGCCAGGTCGTCCCCGAACCCGCTCGGATCGAAGACGGCCTCGAACGGCGGTTCGGTCAGGCCCAGCTCGCGCCTGAGCTCATCGACCGGAAAGTCCTTGTGTGACAGCAGTTCCGACTCGGCTCGACGGGCGTTCAGCAGCAGCGTCCGCCACGTATCGGGTTCGGTCGTCAGACGGCAGGGCAACGGCCGGTCGCCCTCGGCGGTCACATAGCCGGACACGACCTCGCGCTCACCGGACAGCGCGGCCAGCACCTTGGCGTGCGCGGCCAGCAGCACCGAGTCGAGCGGCACGGCCATGCCCTCCGCCAGCCGGCGCAACGGTCCTACGACGTCTTCCGGGATCGTCGTCTCGTGGTCGGCGACGCCCGGCACCGGATCGAACGTCCACCGCGGTAGGGCGGTGAATCCACCGGCTACGAGCTCACCGCGCCAGAAGTCCCGGTCGGCTGCGTCCACTTGCGCTCCCATCGAATCCTCCCCTCCACTCACGGTCGGCACGGTGCTGCAGGCCGCTGGTCGGGGGCGTCTCGCATCTCCACGGCGGGGTTTCCGCCCCACCGAGCGTGTTCCGGGACTTCCTCGCCCTTCATGAGGAAGGAGTCGGGCGCGAGCACCGCACCGTCGCCCATCGTCACGCCGTAGTGGACGTGCGCGCCGACACCGAGGGTGCAGCCGACGCCGATCGTGCTGCGGTCGGACTTGAACGTGCCGTCCTCCTGCGAGTGGCACTGGATCTTGCTTCCCGCGTTGAGCGTGCAGTCGTTCCCGATGGTGGTGAGCATCCGCTCCGTCAGATGGCAGCCGTCGTCGAAGACCCTGCTGCCGAGCCGGACACCCAGCAGCCGCCAGATCACGTTCTTGAAGGGGGTGCCGTTGAAGACGTTGAGGTACGTCTCGGGGACCTTCCAGAGGCGCTCGTGCCACCAGAAGTACGGGTCGTAGATGGAACACAACTGTGGTCGCAGCCCGCGGAATGCCACGACCCCGCGTTCCACCAGTACGAAGAAGACGGGGGTGAATGCAAGGCTGAAAACCAGGAACACTGCGATCAGTACATGCCCGTAGGAGTCGTACAGATCGACGTCCGCGAGGCCGACCACCGTGAGTACGAAGAAGTAGAGCCACCGCACGAGCAGGAGCAGGGCCATCGAGCGGATGTTGTAGCGGTTCTTCGCGGCGAGACTGCGGCGGAACTCCTCGCCGTTGCGGAGATGGTCGAACCGCGAGTCGCGCTCGACCGACCGGGGAATCTCGAAGCACGGCGAGCCGAGCAGGCCCACGCCCTCGCGCACCTCACCGTCGAGCGGAATCATCACCTTCGTCGCGAGGAGGCAGTTCTCGCCCGTCCTGGCACCGGCGGGGTAGGCGATGTTGTTCCCGATGAAGTTGCGTGGCCCGATCGAGGCGCGGGACACCCGGAAGGACGTGCTGGAGTAGTCGGCGTTGACGATGGAGAGGCCGTCGGCGACCATCGTTCCGCTGCCGACGGACACCAGATACGGGGTCTCGTGCTGCACTTCCGTGCCGAAGTTCGACCCGGTCTGCTCGACCCGGGACAAGTCGTATCCGAGGCCCCGCAAATAGAGGACGATGTAGGAGCTGTCACCGAAAAGCCATTTGAAGAACTTGATGTTGGTCATGCGCGCGATCGCCCGCTGCGTCGAGTAATGAAAGCCGTACAGCGGATAGACCTTGCCCGGTTCGACGACCAGGTTCAGCAGACGCGGAACGGTGAACAGTACGGCCATGCCCAGTACGACGAAGCCGAAGAACAGCACGAACGACAGGGTCAGCGCGTCGATGTAGAGAGTCGGCGAGGTGAACCCCACCGAGCCCGGGCCCAGCCGGTCGTGCAGCACCGGAACCAGGTGCACCAGCATGTAGGCGCCCCCGACGGTCAGTGGCACGTACAGGAAGAACAGCTGAAGCACGGTCACGAGGCCGAAGCCGGCCCGGCGCAGCGTGCCGCACTTGGCCGGCCCGATCCGGACGTAGTCATGGTCCGTGAGCTGTGCCGGGGATCCGTGCCAGTGCTGGCCGTCCGGGACCGCCTGGCCGCTGTAAAGGGTCGACGTGTGGCCGAGTTGAGCGCCGTCGCCCATCGACGTGTCGATGTCGAGCACGGTCTTCTCACCGATGAACACGTCCCGGCCCAGGGTGACCCGGCCGGTCTGGATACGGCCGGCGTGTGCCCGGTAGCAGAGGAAGAACGAGTCTTTGCGGATGACCGTGCCGGCGCCGATCGTCAGGAGGTCGGGGCAGACGGGAATGGTGCGGGACAGGATCGTGACCCCCTTGCCGATCCGTGCGCCCAGGGCTCGCAGATACAGCACGTACAGGGGATTGCCGACGAAGAAGATCATCGGGTTGGCGTGGATCAGCACCTTGACGGTCCAGAAGCGCAGATACGTCAGACCCCAGATCGGGAAATCGCGCGCTCTCCACCTGCCGATGAGCAGCCATTTGGCCGCGATCGGGAAGGTGCACAGAGCGACGAAGCCGGCGCCGCCGAAGACGACCGACCGCAGATAGATGTGGATCACGTCCGAGCCGGCGGAGATCCAGGCATAACCTCGGTCGGCAACAAATCCGAGGAGGAAGGAATATCCCAGGAAAAGCAGGAACTGCAGGGTTCCGCACAGCACGTACCGCAGTGTGCTGGCCGGTGTCACCACCTCGGCCGGCGCCGGGACCGGCGACTCGGCAGGGGCGGGCGCGGCGTCCGCGAGCCCGGTCGCCAGGCCGCGGATCGTCGGGTGCCGGTAGATGTCCTTCATCGACGCCGACGGAAGGTCCGGGCGCTTCCTGACCCGTGCACAGAACTGTGCCATCACCAACGAGTTGGCGCCGAGGTCGTCGAAGAAGTGGCTGTCGACCGGCACCCGCTCGACGGACATGACGTCGGCCAGCACCTCGGCGAGGTCTGTCTCGATGCCGGTCTTCGGGCCTGTGCGCCCACGTTTGCCGATCGCAGATTCCTCCGGCCCAGGCGTCAGGACTTCGACGGACTTCTCCTCCATGCGAGCTCCTTGAGGAACTTTCGAGCGCCGTCGGCCACTACGGCTGGCGCCCGGTACTCGCGCTTTTCGATGTCCGGAGCGAGTGATCCGGAAGTCATGAGGTGGGGGTCTGATGGCCGGTTCCTAAACCGGTGTTTAGTCTCCAATGTCCACCGGCGGGCTGCCACTCGAACACGATCACGTGGTCGCGGCAGTGGCACTCCACGGCGCCGACGGGGGCGCGCCGCCGGACGCCTGGCGTCGGCGGCGCACGGCGCTCGCCGCCCGATTCAGGCCTCACCTGCGATTCCGTCCTACGGGGACGGCACTGAGTTGGGCACGGGTCGCGCCCTACTGCATACGAGTGGCGTGCGCCCGACCGGTGGAGGAAGGTTGAGTCGGAGTGGCCCCCACGTGCCGAGGCGCCGTCATCCGCGCGCGGCGCGACACGTCGAGTCGCCGCGTCCTCAGGCGCCGTGCGGCAGCCGTTCGTCGCGGAGAAGTTGAGCGGTCACCGACCACAGGGTGCGCTGGGCCGATTCGGCGCGGCCCGTCTCCGGGCACTCCAGGGGCTCGGCGGTCCTGGCGGCGAAGTAGCCCCCCGTGATGCCGGCGAACGCGGGGTCGGTCGCGAGCCGCACGATGATGTCGGCACCGTGCCGTGGAGTGCCGGTGCCCACTCCGGTGAGGGCCTTCTCCAGGGCTCCGGCGAGCGGGAGTTCACATCCGAGCCCGGTGGCGTTGAAACCCGGGCACAGGCAGGTCACCGCGACGCCGGTGCCGTCGAGCTGCCGGCCGAGTTCCTGGGTGAACATGATGTCCCACAGGCCATCACGATGACGGGCCGCGCGGGAGTCTCCATGGGTCTGCCTCCGCTTTATGTTGAGGTACCTCATTAACGGGACATGTGCTGAGGTACCTCATTGGTTGACCGTGCTGAGGAGCGATGACCATGAGTGATGCGACAGCGGCGCCCGTCGAGTCGGGACTGCGGTACCTCACGATCGGCCACCGTCTGCGCAGGGTCGTCGACGACGCGATGACTGCCGGAGGGCTGTCCCTCGCCCGGACCAAGGTGCTGCGGGTGCTCGACCGCCGCGGTGCCGTACGACAGACGTCACTCGCGGCAGACCTCGGCCAGGCTCCCCGGTCGGTCACGCAGGCCGTCGAGGCGCTGGAGCGCGAAGGGCTGGTCGAACGGGCGGCGGACCCCGACGACGGACGCTCCAAGCTCGTCAGCCTCACCCCGCAGGGCGCGGCGGCGCTGGCTGCCGGTACGGCGGCGGGCGAGCGCATACTGCGCGAGGTCTTCGGGGCGATGGGGCCCGAACGGCTGGCGGACCTGGACGGACTTCTCGACGCGATCGAGGCGGGCCTGGCGGCGGCCACTCCTGGGCACGAGGCTGACCCGCCGCTGACTCGCGCCTCCTGACGGCGGCTCGCCGGAAGGCGCCTGCGTCGGCTGCATGCTCCTGCGTCGGCTGGGTGCTCCTGCGTCGGCTGGATGCGCGTACGTCGGCTGGAAGCAGCGTCCCGCCGGTGCAGGGCACCGGCGGGACGGCGTCGGGTCCGCGCTGTTACCGGCACGGCGGTGATGGCATGGGGTCTGCGAAGTGACCGGCACGGTGGGAGGACCGTTCCGGATCCGTCCGTCGGGTGGGGTGGTGCGGACCCCCGGCTTCGGGTGTCAGTGCCGAGGGCGGGGTGCCGAGCGTCCGGACTGCGGTCCTGCCGCGGCCGGTGCCCTCACCACATCCACGTCGTTCGCCCGGACGTAGGCGATCCGGTGGCCGAACTGGATCTCGTAGTACTGCTCCTGGCCCTTCACCACCGGGTTGGGGGTGTCGCCGAAGGACGACCTGTCGATGTACGAACCGGCGAGGCGGGCCTGGGTCACATACCGCTGGCCCGCGGAGAGGTTGTACGGGAGCGGTGCCTCGGGCTGCTCCGGCACGTCCTCCGGGTAGGCCTCCTCCTCCGGGAGGGCACGCCCGTACACCGGGATCTCGCTCAGTCCGTCCTTCGGCGTCACCATCTGGCCGCTCGCACCGACGGCGGTCGGGTGCTTCTCCGGGTTCTTGAACCACGCCTTGTGGCCCTGGTACCAGATCGCCGTCCAGTCGCCGCTGCGATCGGCGACCGCGAAGGTCTGGCCGGCGGAGACCCGCGACCCGAGGTCGTTGACGTCCTCCGTGGAGTCCTCGCCGTCCGGGCGCCGGCCCGGGTCCTGGATCAGCGGGGCGTCCTCGTGCGGCTCGGTGTACAGGCGGACGGCGCTGGAGCCGTGCGGCGCACACGGCACCCCGCCCTTGGTGCACCCCGTGAACGGCGGCTTGTGGGTGGCGAAGTCCGGCAGCATGGTCACCATGTCGCTCCTCGAGGCGGCCGTGGCATGCAGGGGCGCGCCCAGGAGATCGAAGTAGTGCCGCCAGTCCCAGAAGGGGCCGGGGTCGTCGTGCATGTCGGGGATGGAGTCGGCGGTCGGGGACGGGACGTTGTCGTGGCCGAAGATGTGCTGCCGGTCGAGCGGGATGTCGTACTTCTTCGCCAGGTACCGCACCAGGCGGGCCGAAGCCCGGTACATCTTCTCCGAGTACCAGGTGTTCGGCTGCCTGAGGAATCCCTCGTGCTCGATGCCGATCGAGCGGGCGTTCACGAACTGGTTCCCGGAGTGCCAGGCCGTGTCCTTGGTCCTGACGTGCTGGGTGATGTGGCCGTCCTTGGAGCGGATCGAGTAGTGCCAGGACGCCTCGGTCGGATCCTGCACGGTCATGAGCATGGACGCCAGGGGCGCCTCGGTGTCGTGGATGACGATGTACTCGATCTTCTGGTCCCTGGGCCGGTCGGCCAGGTCGTGGTTGCCGTAGTCGCCGTCATCGATCTCGACGTACGGCGCGCTGAGCCAGGAACAGGACAGCTCGGACGGGCACTCGACCTCCTTGGGCCGCTTCGGGCCCTGCGGGCGCGGGGTGCGGGGGTGCACGCCCGGGCTGGCGGGGAGGGTGACCTGCTGCTTCGCGTCGGTGGTGCGCTGCGCGCCCCGGCGGATCAGCGCGAAGACGTCGTTCGCGTACGTCGCCGCCGACGCGGTGTCGCTCGTGCCCGGGAAGCTCGCCACCGCCTCCCACCAGTCCGCCGGGTCGGCGCTGAGCGGCTTGCCGAGCTTTCGTTGCGTCGCCGCCAGGAGGGCCGCGCCGCCGCGCACGTTGGCGGCGGCGTCCGTCCGCAGCCGCCCCGCCGGCGCTCCGATCAGACGGGCGGCCCGCCGCAGGTCCGCCGGCTCCTCGGAGCCGCCGCCCGAGGAGTTCGCCTCGGGGGCGGACGGGTCCCCCGCCGACCCCGCCAGCGGCTGGGCACCCTTGTGGTTCGGCGCGGCCTGGGCCTGGGCTTGAGCCTGGGCCTGACGGACGTCCACCAGGTGCATCGGGCCGTAGCCGCCGACGACGCTCGGGGCGCCCGGATGGGAGTCCCATCGCGACTGGAGGTAGGACACGCCCATGAGCACACTCCGCGGCACGTGGTACTCGTCCGCGGCGGCGGTGAAGGCGTTCTGGAGGCGTTGGTCGGCCGCGGTGCCCACGAACGCCGGCGGGCCGATCAGCACCGGCAGCAGGAGCGCCGCCGACGCGGCGGTCACGCAGGCGATACGGCGGCATCCGCAGATGGTCCTGGGGACTCGGGGGGCGACAGGTTTTCTCATTGCAAGGGTCTCCTACCTGCTCGTCGCAATAAGGACAAAGGAGTTGCCCTTCACGCCTCCCGTCGTACGTTTCCGTGCCTGTCACGCCACGTCGCGCCAAGTGTCACCGGCGTGGACCAGCCGCACGGCATAGGCCACCCGGTCGGCGGTAGCCCGGCCCCTCCCGCGGCAGGTCGGGACGGCGAGAGCAGGCCGGCGGCCGGTGGCGACTCTTCGGCGCCGGGCGGCCGCCCGGCCCCGAACAGTCCTCTGGCCCGGATGCGTGCGCGCATCCGGGCCAGAGGAAGAGGAGCGTGGGTCAGGCTCGGCAGAGATCAGATCGCCGGGCTCGGGTACGTCGGGTACTCCACCCCGGAGACGTGCTGGACGACGCGGATGACCTGGCAGGAGTAGCCGAACTCGTTGTCGTACCAGAGGTACAGGATCGCGTTGTCGCCGTCGACCTTGGTGGCCCCGGCGTCGACGATCGAGGCGTGGCGCGAGCCGATGAAGTCGCTGGAGACCGAGTCGGGGGCGGTGGTGAAGTCGATCTGGCGCCTGAGCGGCGAGGTCAGCGAGACGTCGCGAAGGTGGTCGAGGACCTCCTCGCGGGTGGTCTCCCGCCCCAGCCGCAGGCTGAGGATCGCGATCGAGACGTCCGGCACCGGGACGCGGATCGAGCTGCCGGTGATCGGCGCCTTGAGGTCGGGCAGCGCCTTGGCGACGGCGGAGGCGGCACCGGTCTCGGTGATGACCATGTTGAGCGGCGCCGAGCGGCCGCGGCGGTCTGCCTTGTGGTAGTTGTCCAGCAGGTTCTGGTCGTTGGTGAACGAGTGGACGGTCTCCACATGGCCGCGCAGCACGCCGTACTCGTCGGCCATCGCCTTCAGCGGCGGGACGATCGCGTTGGTGGTGCAGGAGGCGCAGGACAGGATCTGCTCGTCCGGCTTGATCGTGTCGTGGTTGACGCCGTGCACGATGTTGGGGACGTCGCCCTTGCCGGGCGCGGTCAGGACGACCTTGTCGATGCCGGGGCGCAGGTGCTGGGACAGTCCCTCGCGGTCGCGCCACCTGCCGGTGTTGTCGATGAGGATGGCGTCCTTGATGTCGTACGCCGTGTAGTCGACCTCCGACGGGTCGCTCGCGTAGATCACCTTGATCTCGTTGCCGTTGGCGATGATCGTGCTGTTCGCCTCGTCGACGGTGATCGTGCCCTGGAACTGGCCGTGGATGGAGTCGCGGCGCAGCAGCGAGGCGCGCTTGACGATGTCCTGCTCGCCGCCCCGGCGGACGACGATGGCGCGCAGCCGCAGGCCGTTGCCGGAGCCGGCCTTCTCGATGAGCAGGCGGGCCACGAGACGGCCGATGCGGCCGAACCCGTAGAGGACGACGTCCCGGCCCTCGCCCCGCTCGATCTTGTGGGCACCCGTGGCGCCGGCGACCGCCCCGGCGGTGAACTCCTCCACCGAGAGACCGCGGTCGTCGGTCTTGTACGTGGCGGCGAGCATGCCGATGTCGATCTGGGACGGGCCGAGATCGAGCGCGGTGAGAGCCCGCAGGAAAGGCAGCGTCTCGGTGACCGAGAGCTCCTCACCGGCGATCTGCCGGGCGAATCGGTGCGTCTTGAGGATGCTGACCACCGACTTGTTCACCAGGGAGCGGCTGTGAAGCAGGATCGTGACGTCCCGTTCGCGGTGCAGCTTCCCGATGAGCGGGATCATCGACTCCGCGATCTCCTCGCGGTTCTTCCAGTTGGTGAACGAGTCGTCGTTGACAGTCACAAGTTTATCTTTCGAGCTAGGCGGCGCTCATATGCTAAACCGTCGCCGTGTTGATCATGTACGGGGTGCCCACCCCGAGCGGAACGGCGTGGGGAGGCGTGGTGGGAAAGGGCGCTCCGTCCACCGCACACGGTGCGTTTCCTGGCATCGGCGCCCCTGTACGGAGGCGCTCGTCCATTGCCGGACCGCGGCGGCAGGGCGGTAGGTTGAGCGGATGTCCACGCTGCCCGTGATCCTGTTGTTGTCAGGGAGTTTGAGATCCGGCTCCACCAACGAGTCCGTACTGCGCACCGCGCGGACCGTGGCGCCCGGGCGGGTGCGCACCGTCCTGTACGACGGCCTGGCGGCGCTTCCGCACTTCAACCCTGATGACGACCAAGATCCGTTGCCGATGCCCGTGGCCGGTCTGCGGCAGGCGATCGAGCAGGCGGCCGGGATCCTGATCTGTACCCCGGAGTACGCGGGCACCCTGCCGGGTTCCTTCAAGAACCTGCTGGACTGGACGGTCGGCGGCACGGAGATCTGCGACAAGCCGGTGGCCTGGGTCAACGCCGCCGCCCAGGGCCGCGGCCACGGCGCGGAGGCCACCCTGCGGGCGGTGCTCGGCTACACCGGTGCCGACATCGTGGAGGCGGCCTGTGTGCACCTTCCCATGGACCGCGGGATGGTCGGCGAGGACGGTCTCCTCACCGATCCCGGGGTGCGTCGGCAACTCGGCGACGTACTGGGGCTGTTGGCGGCGTCGTCCGAACGGTCCGCGGCGGCCGGCCGGTGACGCCCCGGCCGTGACGCGCCGTCGGTGAGACCGTCGACGACGGTGCGCACGCGCCTCGTCCGGTCGGCGCGCGCCCGCTGCACCTTGTGGAACCACGGGCGCGCGGACAGATCCGGTCGCGCTTCGGCCCCTCGCCGGGCGCGACCGCTCACATCACAGCCGCACAGGCCGGGTTACGCGGTGATCAGGGTGAACTTCTCCCACGGGCCGATGGCGGTCCGGTCGGCGATCAGCGCGGAGTCGCCGGCGTCCTCGGCGGTGACGTACTTGCCGGTGGCCGAGGCCAGCAGGCTGACCGTTCCGTCGCTGTTGTGGACGAGTTGGAAGGTCTGGGCCCGGCCCGCCGAGGTGCTGTCCGCGATCAGCGGCGAGGAGCCGGCCGTGACGAAACGGGAGTCGGCGTGCGAGTACAGCGCGATCGTGCCGCTGCCCGCGTCGACCATGTCGAACTTCTCCCAGGTGCCGACGGCCGTCCGGTTGGCGATCAGTGCGGAGGTCCCGGTGTTCTCGGCGGTGACGTACTTGCCGTTCACGCCCGCTTTGAAACTGACCACCTGGCCGGCGACGGGGAGCGTGGGGCGGGTGGCGGTGAGGGCGATCTGCCCCTTGAGCATGCGGCCGCCGTCGCCGGTCAGACGCAGGTAGTAGTCCGAGGAGCAGGCGGTGCCGTCCTCGTCGAGGGCCAGGATCCCCGAGTCGGAGGGGACGGACGCCTGGGTCTCGGCGGTCTTGGCGATCTGGTTGCCCTCGTTGTATTCGTCGAACATCGAGATATAGATGCCCTGCGCGCCGAGGCGCACCATGTTGTAGAACTGACGCCACATCAAATCACCGTGGGCGCGCTGGCGTTCGGAGACGTCTCCGGGCAGGACGCAGGGCTGGTAGTCGATGCCCTTGGCGTCGCACTCGGCCTGATCGCCCTTGTTGACGTTCTCGTAGTAGTTGTCCGAGTCGGCGGCCTTGCCGATGGCGCCGACCATCCACGGCGAGATCATGTTGAACGCGTGGAAGACGTCGGTGAAGCCGGCCCGGGTGCCCGTGCCGCCGGTCCGCCAGTCGTGCGGGATGCCGCCGATGACGTAACAGCCCTGGTTCTTGAACCAGTTGACGACATCCAGACAGGCGGAGGCGGAGAAGTCGCGCTTGTCGTCGTTGAAGCCGAATCCCCAGACGCAGACCACCGGCTTGCCGTTCTGCGTGGCGTAGGCGGACGAGGAGGTGTACGCCTTCATCTTGTCGGTCCAGTCGGTCTTGATCTCCGACTGCATGCTCGTCCAGCCGGTGACGTCGTACATGATGTAGAACTTCACACCCTGCGCCTCGGCGGCGCTGCGGACCTTGGCCGCCATGTCGTCGCGCGTCGGGCCCTCGCCGCCGGTCGGGTTGAAGCGCTGGAGGGCCGCGGTGTCGATGCCGTACTGCTTCATCCACTTGAAGTGCGTGTCGACGGTCTGCTGGTCGTACGAGGAGAAGAGGGTGGCGGGGTCGCCGTTGCCGAGGGCCGCGTAGGCGGTCTGGTAGGTCTGGGTGTATTCGCGCATGTCGGGCCAGGACTTGATGCCGGTGTTCGACGGCGAGGGGGCCTTGCTCATGTCCTTGGCCCAGTGCCACCAGCCGTTGATGGGGGAGGAGTCGCCCTTGGCGGCGAACCAGCCCTGGTAGCCGACGGAGATCTTCCCGACGACGTCGCCCGGGGCGCTGCCGGCCGCGGCGGTCGAGGAGGTGGTCGCCGCCTTCGCCACGCCGAACGCCCCGACCGCGGCGGCCACCGTGCCGGCGGCGGTCGCGCCCAGAACCTTACGACGCGACCAGGACTTCTTGCGATGTGACAAAGACACGGAAGGGCTCCCATCGTCCACGCGGTGTGAAATCTCGCTCATGACTGGGGGAGGGACCGGCCGCGGCCTCGGCATAACAGAAAACGCCGGGTAATTTTTCGCGGCGCTCGACGACAGGTCGGCGGCCCTGGCGCGGGGGCGGCAACGGCGGGGCGTCGGCCGGTCATCGGCAATCGTGCCGCTTTTGTGGCTCGGGTGGCTCGGGTGGCTCGGGTGGCTCGGGTGGTACGCGTGGCACGGAGGGCACGGGTGGGCCGGGCGGCACGGGCGGCACGGGCGGGCCGGTGGCACCGCCCGCTCGGCGGACGCCCAGGCACGAACGGGGCTCGGCCGGAGTCGGCCTGTGGACCCGGCCGGATGCTCGGTCGCTTCGTCGCGTCCGGAGTGGGACCGCCGCTGCCCGAAGGTCCTTGGCGGGCGTCCGCCTCGACTTTTCCACAGGGGTGAAACTAGTTACCCGGCGATGTGCAATTATCGTTCCCGCGCTCCTGGCACGGAGAGGTGCCGCCAGGCCGTCGGTGCGACGGGAGCGCGGAGCTGCCGGCGCAGCGCCCACCGATCCGGCCCGGACTTCCTACCCCCGTGGAGAAGCGCAGTGAACCTCGGCGGACCAGACGATCTGACCTTCTCCCACCCGGAGCCGTCCCCGGAGTGGTACCCCGACGGCCTCGGCCCGGCCGAAGCCGGTGACTCGGCGTGGGGCTCCTGGCAGCAGGCTCAGCCGAGCCCGGTGACCGCCTACGGCGGCCGCTACGAACCGCGTCGACTGCTCGGCCGTGGCGGCATGGCCGAGGTGCACCTCGCCCACGACACCCGGCTCGACCGGGGCGTCGCCGTGAAGACGCTGCGCGCCGATCTCGCTCAGGACCCGACGTTCCAGGCGAGGTTCCGCCGTGAGGCACAGTCCGCTGCATCGCTCAACCACCCGGCCATCGCCGCGGTGTACGACACGGGGGAGGAGATGGCGTACGGCGTCGCCTCCGCGGTGCCGTTGCCGTACCTCGTGATGGAGTACGTCGACGGAATGACGCTGCGAGAGATCCTGTACTCCGGCCCGGCGCTGACCCTCGGCCGCGTCCTGGAGATCGCCGCCGGCGTTCTCCAGGCCCTCGCCCACTCCCACCACCACGGCATCGTGCACCGGGACATCAAGCCGGCCAACGTCATGCTGACCCACGCCGGTCAGGTCAAGGTCATGGACTTCGGGATCGCCCGTGACCTGCGGGACGTCGGCATGACGCAGAGCTCGGTCGTCATCGGCACCGCGCAGTACCTCTCGCCGGAGCAGGCGCTGGGAGAGGAGATCGACGCGCGTTCCGACCTCTACTCCGTCGGCTGTCTGCTGTACGAACTGCTCACCTACCGGCCGCCGTTCACGGGTGACTCGCCGATGGCGGTGATGTACCAGCACATCCAGGAAGTGCCGCGACCGCCGAGTCTCTACAACCCCGAGATCGGGCCGCGGTTGGACGCCACCGTCCTGCGTGCCCTGGCGAAGGACCGCGCGTACCGCTACCGGTCCGCCGAGGAGATGCTCGCCGACGTGACGGCCTGCCTGGGCACGGGAGCCTTCGAGTCAGCCTTCACGACGGGTGCCGAGCCGGGACCGGAACCCGGGCCCGAGCGCCCGTACGCCACGGAGAACCCGTACGACCCGAGCGACACCTACGACGTCGACGGTGACGGCGGCGAGGAGGCCCCGGGCGGCAGCCGAAGGGCGGGCGTCGTGCTGGCAGTCGCCGGCGTCGTCGTGGTCGGCATGGCGCTCGTGCTCGGCTGGTTCCTCTTCGGGCGCGGTACGGCCGACGACGGCAGGGCGGAGGTACCGAATCTGGTCGGCCGGACGCTCGACGACGCCCGGCGGGCGGCTGACAACAGTGGCCTCACGGTCACCGTCGCCAAGCGGCAGCCCTGTGACGACCAGCCGAAGGGCTACGTCTGCGAGCAGACCCCGACCGACGGCGAACTCGCCGAGGGGGAGGCCGTCTCGGTCACCGTGTCCACCGGCGCGCCCAAGGTCGAGGTACCGGACGTCACCGACAAGAACGAGGACGACGCGACCCGGATCCTCCAGGACAAGGGATTCAAGGTGAAGGTCCGGCACGTGGAGTCCACGAAGCATGACGCCGGGACCGTCCTCACACAGGACCCGGAGGGCGGCGCCAAGGCGGAGAAGGGGACCGAGATCACCCTCAGCGCGGCCAAGGCGCCCGGGAAGGCCGCGGTCCCCGATCTCACCGGCCTGACACCGGGCGAGGCCCGGGAGCTGTTGGCCGCGCACGGTCTGAAGCTGGGGAACACCACCGAGGTGGACAGCAGTGCCGAGTCCGGGACCGTCGTCGGTCAGAGCGTCGCGCAGGGCGAGGAGGTCGCGTCCGGATCCGCGGTCGACGTTCAGGTCGCCAAGGCGGAGCAGACCGTCCGGATACCCACCGACATCGTCGGCAGGACACTCGCCGAGGTCCAGGACGAACTGGGCGGTCTGGGCCTTAAGGTCAGCGTCGCCTCCGGTTCCTCCCAGGCGTCCGACGCCGTCGTGACCTCGACCACTCCGCAGGCGGGGAGCGAGGTCACGACGGGAAGCACCGTGATCGTCGCCACCGAGGAGGCCGGCGACCAGCCCTCGGACGGTGCGTCGACGGCGACGGCGACGTCGACCGCGTCGCCGTCGACGACGAGCGGGTAGGGGACCGCGTCACGGCGGGTGGGGCACAGGACGGTCGCGCTGCATTGGTCCGGGCGAGGCGGTATGGCGTGAGTGCGTGGTGACGTCCATGTGCCGCATCGCCGGTCCGGTGACCTTCGGTCCCGTTCCGGGCCTCGGCGCCGGGGCTCAGTTGTTCCAACTCTCGTCGTACGGGTCGTGTGGCGTCGCCACCGGTCGCGCCAGGCTCACGTCGAGGAACGGGATGATGCCGCCGTTGACGGGATCCTTCGTTCGTTCGCCGGTGTAGGTGCCGGTGACTTCGAGCCACGTGTCGGGTTGGAGGACGGGCGGGATCCGCCCGGTCAGGCCGATCTTGACGGGCTGGGCGTCGGCGGCGCAGCAGTTGAGCGCCATACGGACGAGGTAGGGCGTACCGGCGCGGTCGAGGGCGACGAAGCCGGTGATCGTGATCCGCCGGTCGCCGAGTGAGCGGCCGTGGTCGTAGGCCGCGCGGCCTGCGTAGTCGACGAGGCTGAGCGGGAGCGGGTCACCGGCGGGGAGAGCGGGGTAGGCGAAGGGCGCCTGCAGAGCGGTGCCGGTGCGCATGGCGCTGTACGAACCGAGGGCCGGCGGGGCGACCAGGATCAGGGCGAGCAGCGGGAGGATCAGAAGCCACGAGATACGCGGTTCGCGGTGGACGTGCCCCTGCTCCTCCCCGTCCTCGTGCCGGTCCCCGTGCGCCTGCCCGTCCCTATGTCCGAGCCGGTCCCCGTGCTCCTGTCCGTCCCGATGCCCGAGCCGGTCTTCGTCCCGGTCCCCGTGCGCCTGCCCGTCCCCGTACCGGCCCCCCTCCAGGTCGCCCCCGTGGCCCCCCTCGCCCCGGCTCCCCTTCGCCGCGCGCGCCCCGCGCACCTCGTACCACACCGTGGCGAGCGCCGCGACGATCAGTACGACCCCCGCGCCCAGCAGCAGCGGCTGCAACCCCGCCTTGACGTAACGGAGATAGAGATCGGTGGACCCGGCGTGCAACACCGCCGCGCCGACCAGGAAGAGCACGGCCGCCTGTGCCTGCCGGTTCACAGCAGCACCGCCCCGACCAGGACCGACATGAGGATCGCGAGGGCGAACGTGGCGGGCGCGAACCGTAGCGCGAACCCCCGGCCGAACGTGCCGACCTGCATGGCGAACAGTTTCAGGTCGATCATCGGACCGACGACGAGGAACGCCAGCCGGGCGGTGAGTGAGAACTGGGTCAGCGACGCGACCACGAACGCGTCGGCCTCGGAGCAGATCGACAACAGCACGGCCAGAATCGCCAGGGCGAGGACCGAGACCACGGGGTTGCCGGCCGCGGCGTGCAGCCAGCTCGCCGGTACGACGGCCTTGAGCGTGGCCGCCGCCATCGCGCCGACGACGAGGAAGCCGCCGGCGTGCAACACGTCGTGCCGCACGGACCCCCAGAACGCCGCCCCCCTGCCGGGGCCGTCGTGCGCCGGGCGGTCCGGCGGACGCAGCCAGTCGCTACGGCCGAGCCGTTGCCACAGCCACCCCATCGCGCACGCCACGAGGAGACTCGCCACGAACCGGGCGAGGACCATCTCCGGATCGCGGGGGAAGGCGATGGCGGTGGCGGTCAGCACGATCGGGTTGATCGCCGGGGCGGACAGCAGGAAGGCGAGCGCGGCCGCGGGCGCGACACCCCGGCGGACCAGCGCCCCGGCCACCGGCACGGAGGCGCACTCGCAGCCGGGCAGCACCGCACCGGCCATCCCGGCGACCGGCACCGCGAGGGCGGGCCGGCTCGGCAGGGCGCGGGCGAAGAACGACGGCGGCACGAACACCGCGATGACCGCCGACAGCAGCACACCGAGAACCAGGAACGGCAGGGCCTGGATCACCACCGCGACGAACACGGTCATCCAGCTCTGCATGACCGGAGCGGACAAAGCCCGGCGGATCGGCCCCTGCGCGGCGACGACCAAAAGCAGCAGCATGGTCAGGACGAGGGGCGAGTTGAACTGCCAGCCCCGCGGCGCCCTCCGGTCCTCCGCGTCGCGGTGGTCGACCGGGGGCGGGGCCGCCTTGGTGATGGTCACGGGTGAGGTACCTCCGGTAGGGAAGGGCTCGGTGGCTGGTGCCCCTCCACCTTCAGTACGCCGGTTCGGGCACAGCTTCTCACCGTGGCCGCAACCTCTGTGGCCCGGTTCCCGGTTCGCCGGCGTCCCTTGACGCCCGGGGCGGGCCGACCTAGCCTCCACTGAACACGTCTAGACAGGTAGGTCGACGATGGCAGACTCCCTCGATTCCCTCGACAACAGATCCGCGGACCGACGGCTCCAGGTGGAGACGCACGGGCTCGATGTGATCGGCGACGCCGAGCGCAAGGGCACCCCTCGGACGCTGTTCTGGCCCTGGTTCGGAGCCAACGTCTCGATTCTGGGCCTCAGTTACGGCGCCTTCGCGCTCGGCTTCGGCATCTCCTTCTGGCAGGCGCTGGCCGCCGGAGTGATCGGCATCGTCTTCTCCTTCCTGCTCTGCGGCTTCATCGCGGTGGCGGGCAAGCGCGGCTCCGCGCCGACGATGGTGCTCAGCAGGGCGGCGTACGGGGTACGGGGCAACCGACTGCCGTCGGTGATCTCGTGGGTATTGACCGTCGGCTGGGAGACCGTACTCACGGCGCTCGCCACCATGGCCACGGCGACGGTCTTCGGGCGGCTCGGCTGGGGCGGCGGCACCGAGACCAAGGTGGTCGCCCTGATCGTCGTCGGCGCGCTGATCGTGGTCGGGGGTGTGATGGGCTTCGACCTGATCATGCGGCTGCAGACGGTCATCACGGTCGTCACCGCCGTCCTCACCGTCGTCTACATCGCGCTGGTCGCCGACCACATCCACTGGCACACCGTCAGCGCCGTACCGGCGGGCTCCGCGCAGGAGTTCATCGGCGCGCTGGTGTTCATGATGACCGGCTTCGGACTCGGCTGGGTCAACGCCGCCGCCGACTACTCGCGCTATCTGCCGCGCGCCTCCTCCAGCCGCGGCGTGATCGGCTGGACCACCTTCGGCGCCTCGGTGGCACCGCTGCTCCTGCTGGTCTTCGGGCTGCTCCTCGCGGGCTCCTCCGGGGACCTCAGCAAGGCCATCGCCGTCGACCCGGTCGGCGCGCTGACCACGATCCTGCCCACCTGGTTCCTGGTCCCCTTCGCGGTGGTCGCCGTGCTGGGCCTGGTCGGCGGAGCGGTCCTGGACATCTACTCGTCCGGCCTGGCGCTGCTCTCCGCGGGCCTGCGCGTGCCGCGCTATCTGGCGGCCCTCGTCGACGGCGTCCTGATGATCGCGGGCTCCGTCTACATCGTCTTCTTCACCGACAACTTCCTCGGCCAGTTCATCGGCTTCCTCACCACGCTGGGCGTGCCCGTCGCCGCCTGGTGCGGGATCATGCTGGCCGACCTGGCGCTGCGCCGCCGCGACTACGACGAGGGGGACCTGTTCCGTCCGCACGGCCGGTACGGCGATGTCCCGCTCAGGCCGCTGCTGCTCACCCTCGTCGCCACCGTGCTCGGCTGGGGCCTGGTCACCAACTCGGCCGCCAGCTGGCTGGACTGGCAGGGCTATCTGCTCGACCCGTTCGGACTCGGCGGCAAGACGGGCGCCTGGGCCTACGCCAACCTGGGCGTCCTGGTCGCGCTCGCCCTCGGCTTCCTCGGCACCCTGGCCCTCGATCGCGGCCGGGTGCGCGTCCAGGAGCGACAGGACACGAGCCCCACGGCGAGCGAGGAGGTGGTGAGCGCATGAGCGCCCGGGTGACGCACGGCCTGCTCGCCGTCATCGACATGCAGCGCGTCTTCGCGGAGCCCGACAGTCCCTGGGCGACTCCGCGGTTCGACGAGGCGGCGGACGGCGTACGGCGACTGCTGCCGGCCTTCGGGGACCGGGTCACCTTCACCCGTTTCCTGGCGCCCGACAAGCCCGTCGGCGCCTGGCGTGCGTACTACGACCAGTGGCCCTTCGCGCTCCGGCCGCCGGACGCCCCGCTGTGGGAGCTGACGGACGACTTCGCGGCCGGTGCCCCGCACGTGCTGGACGCCACCACCTTCGGCAAGTGGACCCCCGAACTCGCCGAGCGCGTCGGCCCCGAAGGCCGGCTGGTCCTGACCGGAGTCAGCACGGACTGCTGCGTGCTGTCCACCGCGCTCGCCGCCGCCGACGCGGGAGCCGAGGTGCTGGTGGTGGCCGATGCCTGCGCGGGCGTGGACGACGACTCGCACATCAGGGCCCTCCAGGTGATGGACCTCTACCGGCCGCTGATCCGCGTCGTCACCGTGGACGAGGTGCTCACCGGGAGCGCGGTATGACCGAGGTCCGGCTCAAGCACCAGCGGATCACCGAGGTCCTCGCCAAGGAGATCCGCAGCGGAGACCGTCCGGCGGGGGAGCAGTTGCCGGGCGAGCACGCCCTCGCCCAGCGCTTCGGCGTCAGCCGCACCACCGTACGGGCCGCGCTCGCCGAGCTGAACGAGGCCGGCCTGATCGCCACCCGCACCGGCAAGGGCTCGTACGTCCTCTTCGACGGCCGCCCGCTGGACGACCGGCTCGGCTGGGCGCACGCACTGGCCGTCCAGGGGATCGACACGCACGTACGGACCCTTTCCGTGCGGGAGGTCCGCGCCCCGGAGCTCTCCCGTGAACTCGGCCTGGACACGGCCACGTTCATACGGGTGGAGCGGACACGGGAACTCGTGGCGGACGGCTCCGTGGTGTCGTACGAACGCAGCTTCCTGCCGCCTGTTCCCGGAATCAGGGAACTTCCCGGGCGCGGTCTCGACGAGCTGTCCCTCACCGAGGTGATGCGGCGGGCCGGCCTGCGCGCCGACCACGGAGAGCAGCGGCTGGCCGGGCGTCGGATCGACGCACCGGAGGCGGAGGTGCTGCGACGCGCGGCGGGCGACTGGTTCCTCGACACGCGGCGCACCAGCCGCGCCGCCGACGGCTCCTTCGTCGAACATGTCGTGAGCCTGCTCGACCCCGACCACTTCCAGCTGTCGCTCGAGTTCGGCTGAGCCCTGCCGCGCCAAGGCCAGCCGCCCCACCACGGAAAGCACCCATGAACACCGTCACCCCCACCCCGCACAGCCGCGCCACCGGAGCCCTCTACGGGCTCGCGCTCGGCGACGCCCTCGGCATGCCGACGCAGATGCTGTCCCGCCCGCAGATCGTCGCCCGCTACGGGCCGGTCCTGACCGGCTTCCACGCCGCCGCGCCCGACCATCCGCTGGCCGCCGGAATGCCGGCGGGAGCGATCACCGACGACACCGAACAGGCCCTGCTGCTGGCCCAGTTGCTGATCGACGGCGCCGGAACCGTCGACGCGGCGGAGCTGGCCCGGCGCCTGGTGGCCTGGGAGGACGACATGCGGGCCCGTGGCTCGCTCGACCTGCTGGGGCCGTCGACCAAGCGCGCGGTGGAGCTGGTGCTGGCCGGCACATCGGTGGACGAGGTCGGCCGGTACGGCACGACGAACGGCGCCGCGATGCGTATCGCGCCCGTGGGCATCGCCGTGTCCTCGGCGGACCCGGTCGCCCTGGTCGACCGGGTGGTGGAGGCCAGCAGACTGACCCACCACACCGGGGTCGCGCTCGCGGGCGCGGCAGCCGTCGCCGCCGCGGTCAGCGCGGGACTTGACGGGGCGTCGGTTCCCCAGGCGGTGGAGGCGGCGGTCGGTGCGGCCCGCCTCGGGGCCGCGCGCGGGCACTGGGTGGCCGCCGCCGACGTCGCCGAGCGCATCGTCTGGGCCACCCGACTCGTCCGCGGGCTGTCGCCGGCCGAAGTGGGCGAGCGTGTGTACACGCTGGTGGGCACCAGCCTGGCGACACAGGAGTCGGTCCCGGCCGCCTTCGCCGTACTGACGGCCTGTCAGGACGACCCGTGGCAGGCGGTGTTGCTCGCCGCCTCCGTCGGCGGGGACTGCGACACCATCGCGGCCATCGCGGGCGCGATCGGCGGCGCCTGTCACGGGGTGGAGGCCTTCCCCGCCGACGCGCGAGCCACCCTGGACCGAGTCAACAAGATCGACCTCGACGCGACGGCCACGGCTCTGCTCGCGCTGCGCGGACGGCCGTGATCGTATGAGACTTCTGCACCTGGGCAACGTGATGATGGACCTGGTCCTCGCCGTGCCTGCGCTGCCCGAGCGGGGCGGTGACGTGCTGGCCACGGACACGCGGAGCGCACCTGGCGGCGGCTTCAACGTCATGGCCGCCGCGGCCCGTCAGGGCCTGCCGGTGACCTACGCGGGAGCCCACGGCAGCGGCCCCTTCGGCGACCGGGCGCGAACCGCGCTGCGCGCCGAGGGCATCGACGTGCTCCTCGCACCCCGAACCGGACCCGACACCGGCTTCGTGGTCTGCCTGGTGGACGCCGAGGGCGAGCGCACCTTCGTCACGAGCCCCGGTGCCGAGGCGACACTGACCCTCGACGACCTCACCGAACTCCAGCCCGCCGCAGGCGACTTGGTCTACGTCTCCGGCTACAGCCTGCTCTACGAGCCCAATCGCGCCGCCCTCACCGCGTGGCTGCCCCGGCTGGACCCGGCCGTCACCGTGATCGTGGATCCGGGGCCGCTGGTGCGAGACATCCCCGCGGCCGCGCTGGAGTCGCTCCTGGCGCGCGCCGACTGGTGGAGCTGCAACGCCCGCGAGGCCGCGCTGCTCACCGGGGCCGACGACCCGACCGCCGCCGCCCACGCCGTACAGTCCCGTCTGAAGCGCGGCTCGGCCCTGGTGCGTACGGGCCCCGACGGGTGCCTCCTGCACCACGACGGGGCGTTCGAAGCGGTCCCCGGGTTCGCCGTCCGCGCCGTCGACCTCAACGGCGCGGGTGACGCGCACACCGGCGTCTTCATGGCCGCCCTCGCACGGGGCCTCACCCCGGCCGACGCGGCGCGCCGCGCCAACGCGGCGGCCGCGCTGGCCGTCACGGCGGCCGGTCCCGCCACCGCGCCCGACGCACGGACGCTGGACGAGTTCCTCGGTCGCCGATAGGCGACGAGCCTCGGTCGCGCCCTGCTGCCCACGGCCTCCTGCGCGTCGGACGGTGGCTCCTGGGCCACCGCGAGGGGTGTGCGGACAGCGACGGGCCGTGCGGACCGGGTGAGGAGGACCCCCGACATCGGTACGGCACGCCATTCGGTGACGGTGAGCAATGAATGTCCGGGTCCGGGGTGGGTACGCGACGGGAGTTGCGCCCGGGACCGCACAGGAACCGGCTGACCCGACCTCCACTACCTGGGAATCTGTGATGGAAACACCCTCGAACGACCACCAGCTGCCGCCCGCCGCGACACCGGCGCAGGAGGCCCTGAACACCCTTTCCGAGAACACCGAGGACACGGCGGCGCTGGACACCCTCGCCGGCAGCGAGGTGCTGGTCCCCGTGCCGGACGACGCCAGGGAGGAGGACATCGCCGACCCGACGGCCGTCGCGCTGCCCGTCCTGGACCAGCCGGGCGGCGAACAGGTGGTGCCGGTGTTCACCTCGGAGCTGGAGATGGCCGAGCTGCTTCCCTTCGTCTCCCGCTACCGCCTGGTGCCGCTCGGCGCGCTCGCCTCCCAGTGGCCCTCCGGCGACCTCTCCCTCACCATCGACGCCAGCTCCCCGCACGGCCTGACCCTGAACTCGGAGGGGGTACGCACCTTGCTGGCCCGACCGCAGGCCTGACGCACCCCGCACCACACCTCAGAGGCTCTTGCCGGGATTGAGGATCCCGTGCGGATCGAACGCCTCCTTCAGCCGTCGCTGCAACGCGTGGGCCGTGGGCCCCAGTTCGTCCGCCACCCACAGCCGCTTCAGGATGCCCACACCGTGCTCGCCGGTGAGTGTGCCGCCGAGCCGCAGGGCGAGCGCGAAGATCTCGCCGGCCGCCTCCCAGGCGGCATCGGGGAGACCGGGCAGTGACGGATCCACGACGATGATGGGGTGCAGGTTCCCGTCCGCCGCGTGCGCGATGGTGAACACCGGCACGTCATGGCGGGCGGAGATGGCGCGGATCTCGCGGGCCGCCTCCGCGAGGCGGGAGCGGGGCACCGCGATGTCCTCGATCAGCGGGCGGCCGAGGCGCTCCAGCGCGGGCAGCGCGAGACGGCGGGCGGCGAGCAGCGCGTCGGCCTCGGCCGGGTCCGCCGTCGTCTCGACCGTCGTGGCCAGCGGCGCGAGCAGCCGGGCGACCGCCTGCGCCTCCGCCGCCGCGCCCCCGGCTGCCCCCCGGTCACCCCGATCCCGATGAGCGCGCTGGCCCGCCCCGGAGCGGACCCGGCGACGGTCACGGCCGCGTTCGAGGCCGTACGGGATCTGCTGCGCTGAACCGATCCGTGCCCCGCGTGACAATGACCGCATGAAATGGATCTCCGGCGTGGCCGGCGGACTGCTCCTGGCGGTGGTCCTCGTCAGCATCCTGCGCACCCTCGTGGTGCCCCGCGGGCTGTACTCCCCGCTGGTGATGCGCTGGTGGCGCTCGCTGCGCCTGGCGCTGCGCCTGGCCGCTCCCAGCGGCGGCTACTACGCCATCGACCGCGTGCAGACCTGGCTGGCCCCGCTCATGCTGGTCGGCATGCTCGGCACCTGGCTCGGCGGGGCGCTGCTCGGGTTCGGGCTGCTGCTGCACGCCCTGTCCTCGCTGACCTGGGCGCAGGCCGTCCAGGAGGCCGGCTCCAGCCTGTTCACCCTCGGCTTCGCCAGCGGAGCGCGGCTGCACCTGTCCGTCGTGGACTTCTTGGCGGCGGCCATGGGACCGATCGTGATCGCCCTCCAGATCGCCTATCTGCCCACCCTGTACGCCGCCTACAACCGCCGCGAACTGGAGGTGACCCTCCTCCAGTCCCGCGCGGGCGATCCCGCCTGGGGCCCGGAGATCCTGGCCCGGCAGTGGCTGGTCGACACCGAGACCGCGCTGCCCGAGCTGTACCGCGCCTGGGAGCGGCTCGCCTCGGACATCGGCGAGAGCCACTCGACGTACCCGATCCTGCTGGCGTTCCGATCGCCGCGACCGTACCGCAGCTGGATCGTCGGTCTCGTCGCCGTCATGGACGCCGCGGCCATGCAGCTGGCGCTCACCCCGCGCAGCGCCCCGCCCGAGGCCCGGCTGGTGCTGCGCGCGGGCTTCACCGCACTGCGCGACATCGCCCGCTCGCTGCGCTTCGACTTCGACACCGACCCCGCCCCCGAGGCGCCGATCCAGCTGACCTTCGTGGAGTTCGACGCGGCCGTGGCGATGGTGGTGGCGGCGAGCTTCCCCGCCGAGCGGACCGCGCGGCAGGCGTGGCCGCACTTCCGTGGCTGGCGGGTCAACTACGAGGCGATCGCGTACGAGTTGTGCCGTCGCGGCGACGCGGTCCCCGCGCTGTGGACCGGTCCCCGGGACTTCCCGACCCACCCGATCCCGCCCCAGCGGCCGAAGGACCGGCGCCCGGGCGAAGGTCGTCCGGAACTGCCCCCTGCCGCCGGGTAGTCCGGCCCGTCCTGGCGGGAAGATCCCCCGGGAGGGTCCGATACGGAGGGGTGGGATTCCGTTGCGAGTCGTCCTGCTGGGCACGGCCGCCGGTGGCGGTTTCCCGCAGTGGAACTGCGCCTGCGCGCTCTGCTCCGCCGCCCGCGACGGCACACTGCCCGCGCGGACACAGGAGTGCGTCGCCGTCAGCGGCAACTCCCGCGACTGGTGGCTGCTCAACGCCTCACCCGACATCCGTACGCAGCTCACCGGCACGCCCGCGCTCGCACCCGGTCCCGGGCCCAGGGACACACCGGTGCGCGGAGTGCTCCTGACCGACGCCGAGGCCGACCACGTCATGGGGCTGACGATCCTGCGCGGCGGCGCGGGACTCAAGGTCTACGCCGCTCCTCCCGTGCTCGCCACCCTGGCCCCGCTGCGCGCGATGCTGGACCGCTACGCCCCCTGGGAGTGGGAGGACAGCCTGACCGAGGGCGGGTTCGTGCTGGCCGGCGGTCTGGTGGTCAGCGCGCACCCGGTCGGCCCCAAGGCACCGAAGTACGTCGCCGGAACCGCCCCGGACGCCCACTGGGTGACGGCGTACCGGATCGAGGACCTGGCCGGCGGGGGAGTGCTCGTCTACGCGCCCTGCCTGGGCCGCTGGGCACCCGCACTGGACGCCTTGCTCTCCACGGCGACCTGCGCGCTGCTCGACGGCACCTTCTACGCGGCAAACGAGATGGGGACGGCGGTGCGGGCGCCCGACGGCCGGCCCCGGACGGCGTTCCACGGCCAGGCCGTGATGCCGGCGACCGCGCAGGCCACGATGGGGCATCTACCCGTCTCCGGGGCGCGGGGCAGCCTGGCCGCTCTCCTCCGGCACCCCGGCCCGCGCCGGATCTACACCCACCTCAACAACACGAACCCGCTGCTCGACCCGGCCTCGGACGCCCATGCACGGGTGACCGAGGCCGGGGTCGAAGTCCTGCCGGACGGTGCGGAGTTCGTGGTCTAGCCGTCCTGCCGGTCGGTCAACACACGTGCCAGGACGGCGCGTTGCAGGGGGAGTACCTCGGAGTGCAGGTCGCGTCCCTTCCTGGTGAGCGCGACCCAGACTCCGCGTCGGTCCTCCTGGCAGACGGTGCGTTCCACCAGGCCGTCCTTCTCCAGCCGGCCGATCAGACGGGACAGGGCGCTCTGGCTCAGATGCACCCGGCCCGCGATGTTCTGCACCCGGCACTGCTCGCCGGGCTCGGCGGCGACGCCCGAGGCGAGGATGTCCAGGACCTCGAAGTCACTGGCTCCGAGACCGTGCGGGTGCAGCGCTCGGTCGATCTCGCACATCGTGCGCGCGTGCACCGAGAGGATCCCCCGCCACCGCTCTTCGAGGGAGGATCCGGGCGTCTTCGTTGCCATATCTGAACGGTAACAGAGATCCGGCCAGTGGTTGAGTGTGCAACTAGTGCGGCTGCATCCAGTGGCCGGCCGGCCGCCCTACTCGGCGGAGGGGTCCTGGGTCAGCCCGATGAGGTTGCCGTCCGCGTCCTTGACCGAGGCGATCAGCTTGCCGCCGCCCACGTCCTGGACGTCCTGAAGCGTCTCGGCACCGGCGTCGAGCAGAGCCGCAAGCGTGCCCCTGATGTCGGCGACGTGCCAGTAGGGGACGGGCCCGGTCATCCCCTTGGCGTGGCCGTTGGGGTCGAGGCCCACGTCCTGGCCCGCGTCCTTGAAGCCGACGTAGTACGGCTCGTCCGCGTAGGGCTCCACGCCCAGAAGCGCGCCGAACAGGGCCTTGGCCTGCGTGACGTCCTTGACGGGGTAGATGATGGTGTTGAGGCCGGCGGTCATGGCGACTCCTCCGTGGTGCTGGGCAGTGCGTGCGAACTGCCGGTCGCGCCGACGGGGGATCTCGTCGGCGCTTTCACGCTAGGGCGGAGGAGCCCCGGCCCGCTTCTCGAATCCTGACCGGTAGAAAAGCGCGGGCGCCGTGTCTCCCGTGCCGCGAGGTACTGCTCGACCAGCGGCTCGCCCCGGCGACCGGGTAGCGGCCTACGGTCACACTCCGTGCCGCGGAAGGCGATGTGGCCTACGCGCCCGGCGCCGGTGATCACGCGGAGCCGGTCGCGGAAGGCGAGGTCTCTCACCCACTCGAGCGAACACCCACGGTGACGGCCGGCGGCCTTGGGGCTACGGGTGTGAGCGGGACGGACGGCAGCCTTGGGGCTACGAGTGTGCGTGGGACGGACGGCAGCCCAACGGTGACGGACGCCGGCCCTGGGGGTATGGGCGTGAGCGGGACGGACGGAGCCTTGGGGCTACGAGTTGTGCGTGGGAAGGACGGCAGCCTCACGGTGACGGGCGCCGGTCCTGGGGGTATGGGCGTGAGCGGGACGGACGGAGCCTTTGGGCAACGGGCGTGAGCGGGACGGTCGGCAGTCCTGGGGGCACCGGCGTGAGCGGGACGGACGCAGTCCCGCTCACGGGCGTGCTCGCGGGGGCCCGGAGCGCCTCACGTGGACTCGCGCCGCACCAGCTCCGTCGGCAGGATCACCGCCGCCGGGTCCTCGCCCCCGATCTGGGCGAGCAGCACCCGGACCATCTCGGCACTGATGCGGTCCCAGGGCTGGCGGATCGTGGTGAGGGCGGGGTGGACGCCGTGGCGGCGGGGGAGTCGTCGAAACCGCCGACCGCCACGTCCTGCGGGACCCGGCGCCCGGCCCGGTGCAGCGCCACCAGCACCCCCTGCGCCATCAGGTCCGAGGCGACGAACACGGCGTCCATGTCCGGGACCCGCTCAAGGAGCCGCTCTGCGCCCGCCTCCCCGCTGGCCCGGCTGTAGTCGCCGGAGACGACGAGGCGGTCGTCGGCCTCGATGCCCGCCTCGGCGAGCACCTCGCGGTAGCCGGCCAGCCGCTCGACACCCCCGGGGGGGGGGTGCGGGCCGGGGGCGACGGCGATGCGCCGGGGGGCGGGGGGGTGGAGGTGGGGGGCCAAGATGCCGGCGGCCGGCCGGTCGTCCGCGGCGACGTAACTCACCGCCCTGTTCGGCTTCGACGACAAGGCGCTTTCGGCCATGTCCGTGTTCAGCCACCGCTGAGCCTGGAGGGCCCCGCCGCCGCGGCGGCCGGGCCCTCGGCGTCCCCCGGGACCCCTCGGCTCCGGCCAGGGTCGCGGAAGCCCGTGCGTGTCGCCCCGGGCTGCGGGACAGTAGCGGGAGACCGCCGTGACGGAGGGGGACGAGATGCTGAAGGTTCCCGTCAGTGGGCAACGCCTGGACATTCTGGAGTGGCTGCGGGATCCCGCCGCGCACTTCCCACCGCAGCGCTACGGCGACCTCGTCGAGGACGGCGTCAGCCCCGCGGCCCTCGCCGCCAAGCTCGGCGTGAGCCGCGCCGTGGCACGCACGCACCTCGACGTGCTCACCGGGGTCGGGCTGCTACGGGCCAAGAAGATCAGACGGCGGACCTTCTACCGCCGCGACGAGTACCGCATCGCAGAGGTCAGCCACTTCTTCGAGAAGGGCTGGTAGCGGCTCGGGCCACTGGCGCCACGAAGGCTCCACCGGTGCGGTCCCGTGCCGCGGCGCACCGCTGCCCGGGGTCGCGCACCGGCTGCTGCCCGGGCCGCGCAACGGCTGCGTCCGGGGCCGCGCGGCGGCTGAGGCGGCGGGTGTGGCCGGTGGTCACGGGCCGATCCGGGTATGCGCGGCCGGCATCCCCGGCGTTACCCTGTTCACCGGCCGCGATCTTGTGTCGCGGCGCGGCGGTGGGGCCCGCCGTACCCGAACCGCGGCACGGCTGCCGCCAACGGTCCCTACTTGCGATGACGTGCGCCCCGGCGTCCGGGGCCCGGCGAGTAGGAGACGTACGACCATGACAGTCCCGCACCCCGAACGAGTCGACGAACCCGGCACACCCTTCCGCGTGCCCGCGCGGCGGGCCTCCCCCTGGCACGGCCAGGGCCCGGTCGTTGCGATGGTGGCTCTCGGCGGCGCCCTCGGCGCCACGGCCCGCTACGGCGCGGCGCAGCTGTGGCCGGGCGAGACGGGCGGATTCCCCTGGACCACGTTCTGGGTCAATGTCATCGGCTGCGCGGTGATCGGCGTCTTCATGGTCCTCATCACCGACGTGTGGGCGGCCCACCGGCTGGTCCGGCCCTTCTTCGGCACCGGTGTGCTCGGCGGGTTCACCACCTTCTCGACGTACGCCGTCGACATCCAGAAGCTGGTGGACGGGGGCCACCCCGGGACGGGGCTCTCCTACCTCGCCGCGACCCTGTGCGCGGCGCTCGCGGCGGTGTGGCTCGCGGTGACGGCGGGGCGCCGGGCCCTGGCACGGAGGCAACGATGACAAGACTGACGGGCAGCGCCCTGCGGGTGACGATCTTCATCGGCGAGAACGACACCTGGCACCGCAAACCGCTCTACACGGAGATCGTGCATCGCGCCCACGCGGCCGGCCTCGCGGGCGCCAGCGTCTTCCGGGGCATCGAAGGCTTCGGCGCCTCCTCTCTGATCCACACCTCCCGGCTGCTGTCGCTCAGCGAGGACCTCCCGGTGGCCATCGTGATCGTGGACACCCAGGAGCGCGTCCGCGGCTTCCTGCCCCAGCTCGACGAACTCGTCACCGAGGGCCTGGTGATTCTCGACGACTGCGAGGTCATCCGGTACGCCGGACGGGGCGGCGCTGTCGAGGACACTGCTCGCGCCGCCTTTCAGGACACCCCGCACGACATCCCCGGCGGCTCGGATCGGAAAGACTTCGGTGGGAAAGACTCGGGTGGGAAAGGTGAGAAGTCGTTGTGAACTGGCTGCTGGTGATCGTCGGCGCCGCGGTCGGAGCGCCCCTGCGCTATCTGACCGACCGGGCGGTGCAGCTGAGACACGACACGGTCTTCCCGTGGGGCACCCTCGTCGTCAACGTGACAGGCTGTCTGGTCCTGGGGCTCCTCACCGGCGCGGCCTCGGCGGGCCACGCCTCCCCGCACCTGCAACTCCTGATCGGCACGGGCCTGTGCGGGGCCCTGACCACGTACTCGACTTTCTCGTACGAGACACTGCGGCTGACCGAGACCGGCGCGGGGTTCTACGCTGCCGCCAACGTGGTGCTGAGCGTCACCGCCGGGCTGGGCGCGGCCTTCGCCGGGGTCTCGTTCGCGCAAGCTTTGTGGACCTAGGCGCAGGGCGTTCGCACGCATAGGTAAGACTGTCCCCCAGCACCGTCTACAGCACTGTCGACCAACTCCTCAGAACTGGATCCCATGAGCGTCATCAACGTCGGTCAGGCCGTCGTCCTCGGAGCCGTCGAGGGGGTGACCGAATTCCTCCCCGTCTCGTCCACCGGCCACCTGAAGATCACCGAAGGGCTGATGGGCATCCCCGTCGACGACAACGCCGTCGTCGGGTTCTCCGCGGTCATCCAGGTCGGCGCGATCGCCGCCGTGCTCGTGTACTTCTTCAAGGACATCGTGCGGATCGTCTCGGCCTGGGGGCGCGGGCTGCGCAACAGGCAGGAGCGCCAGAACCACGACTACAAGTTCGCCTGGTGGGTCATCTACGCGACCATCCCGATCGTCATCGTGGGTCTCGCCGCCAAGCCCCTCATCGAGGGCCCGCTCGCCTCGCTGTGGGTGGTCGCGGCCTCGCTGATCGTCGGCAGTGGTGTGATGTGGGCGGCGGACCAGATGGGCCGGCACAAGCGCGGTGAGGACGACACCTCGTTCAAGGACGCGATGCTGGTCGGCAGCTCCCAGATCCTCGCGCTGCTCTTCCCCGGCTTCTCGCGCTCCGGTGCGACCATGTCCACGGCGCTCATCCTCGACCTGGACCGCGTCGCGGCCACCCGGCTCTCCTTCTTTCTCGGTATCCCCGCCCTGACCGGAGCCGGCATCTACGAGCTGAAGGACGCCCTGGGCACGGGCGTCGGTGCCGCTCCGCTGGCCGTCGGCACCGTCGTCTCCTTCGTGGTCGCGTACGGCTCGATCTCCTGGCTGCTGAAGTTCGTCGCCAAGCACTCCTTCAACGCCTTCGTGATCTACCGGATCGTCATCGGTGTGGCGCTGCTCGGGCTGCTGACCACCGGCGTCCTCGACAGCTGAGGCAGCCGGCTGATCACCGAGACAGCCGAAGCGGCGACCGATCGCGGAAAGCGCTGATCACGGAAACCGCTGATCACAGGGGGTGTAAAGCCGGTTTTCAGGCTTTGCACCCCCTGAATTTTTTCTTTCGTCGCCCTTGACAGCCCCCTCCGGTCACCCGGAGGATCGGCCCCGTGAACCTGTCAGACAGCCAGACAGGTGGGTCGGTACCGCGGCGCGTCAGCGCCATGGAAGCGGTGCTCACCCACCTCCGCGGCGCCATCGAGCGCGGCGAGTACGCCATCGGCGACAAGCTCCCCTCCGAGGCGGAGCTCTGCCGCCGCCTCGAAGTCAGCCGCCCGGTGCTCCGCGAGTCGCTGCGGGCCCTGCAGGTGATGGGCCTGACCGTGTCCCGCACCGGCAAGGGCACCTTCGTGATCGCCAACACGGTCGAGGACCCGACCTTCGGCGACTACGCGGCGAGCGACCTGCTGGAAGTGCGCCGCCATGTCGAGATCCCGGTCGCCGGGTACGCGGCGGTGCGCCGCACCCCGGAGAACCTCGACCACCTGGCCCACCTCCTGGACCGGATGGAGCGGGAGACCGATACCACCGCGTGGGTCGCGATGGACACGATCTTCCACATCGCCGTCGCCGAGGCCTCCCAGAACCCGGTCTTCCGCCGGGTCATCGAGGAGATCCGCGACGCGCTGGCCCGTCAGTCGGCGTTCCTGAACGAACTCGGCGGCCGGCGGGAGCAGTCCAACCGCGAGCACCGGGCCATCGTCGAGGCGCTGATCGACGGCAGTGAACACGACGCGGTGGAGGCGATGTCCCATCACCTCGACCGCGTGGAGACCACCCTCACCGACATCGTGCGCCCCGCGCACACGGACACCCCAACGGAAGGCGGACCCGAGGCGTGAGCGAGCAGTCCCTCCAGCAAGAGGCCACCCCGGCCGCGAAGCCGACCGCGCACGTCGACGCCGGAGACGCGGGCTACAGCAAGTCACTGAAGTCCCGGCACGTCAACATGATCGCCATTGGCGGAGCCATCGGCACCGGCCTCTTCCTCGGCGCCGGCGGCCGCCTCGCCGACGCCGGCCCCTCCCTCTTCGTCGCGTACGCGGTCTGCGGCCTGTTCGCCTTCCTGGTCGTCCGCGCGCTCGGCGAACTCGTCCTCTACCGGCCCTCGTCCGGCGCCTTCGTCTCCTACGCCCGGGAATTCCTCGGCGAGAAGGGCGCGTACGTCGCGGGCTGGATGTACTTCCTGAACTGGGCCACCACCGGTATCGCCGACATCACCGCGGTGGCCGTCTACACCCACTACTGGGGCATGTTCTCCGACATCCCGCAGTGGGTGATCGCGCTCATCGCGCTCGCCGTCGTCCTCACGGTGAACCTGATATCCGTACGCATGTTTGGCGAACTGGAGTTCTGGTTCGCGATCATCAAGGTGAGCGCGCTCGTCGCCTTCATGCTCATCGGCATCTTCCTGCTGGTCACCCAGCACCCGGTCGACGGCCACCACCCTGGCCCGTCCCTGATCACCGACAACGGCGGCGTCTTCCCCAACGGACTGCTGCCGATGCTGCTGATCATCCAGGGCGTGGTCTTCGCCTACGCCTCCGTCGAGCTGGTCGGCGTCGCCGCGGGCGAGACCGCGAACCCCGAAAAGATCATGCCGAAGGCCATCAACTCGATCATGTGGCGCGTCGGCCTCTTCTACGTCGGCTCCGTGGTCCTCCTGTCGATGCTGCTGCCCTGGAGCACGTACAGCGCGGACCAGAGCCCCTTCGTCACCGTGCTGTCCCACGTCGGCATCCCGGCCGCGGGCGGCGTCATGAACCTGGTCGTCCTCACCGCCGCCATGTCGTCCCTCAACTCCGGGCTGTACTCCACCGGCCGCATCCTGCGCTCCATGGCGATGTCGGGCTCGGCACCCAGGTTCACCGGCGTGATGAGCCGCAGCCAGGTCCCGTACGGCGGCATCCTGCTCACCAGCGGCATCTGCGTCCTCGGCGTCGGCCTCAACTTCGTCGTACCCGCCGACGCCTTCGAGATCGTGCTGAACTTCGCGGCGATCGGCATCCTCGCCACCTGGGGCATGATCATGCTCTGTCACCTGCTGTTCTGGCGGAAGACCCGGAACGGCGAGCTGTCCAGGCCGGGTTACCGCCTTCCCGGCTCGCCGTGGACCGAGATCGTGACCCTCGGCTTCCTCGCCTCCGTGCTCGCGCTGATGTACGCCGACGGGGGAGCGGGCCGCACGACCGTGCTGTGTCTGCCGCTGATCGTGGCCGCGCTCGTCGCGGGCTGGTACGGAGTGCGCCGCCGGGTCGCCGGGATACGCGGCGGGACCGACGCGTGAACCCCATCATGACCGACGGCAGTTCGCTCGCCGCGGCCCCGGCCGTCCGCGAACCCCTGCACGCCCCCGTCGCCCATCTCCTACGCGGCGGTGTCATCGAGGGCATCCACTACGGCTCCGTCGTCGTGCTGGCCGCCGACGGCGGTGTGGAACTGCAACTCGGCGACATCGAGGCCGCCTTCTATCCGCGCTCGGCGCTCAAGCCCGTCCAGGCCGTGGCCATGCTGCGGGCCGGGCTGCCCCTGGACGGCGAACTGCTCTCGCTGGCCGCCGCCAGCCACTCCGGCGAGGAGCGGCATCTCGCCGGGACCCGGCGCATCCTGGAGCTCGCCGGCCTCGCCGAGGACCGGCTGCGCAACGTACGGGACCTGCCCTTCGACCCGGTCGTCCGAGAGGCCTGGGTGCGCGAGGGCCGGCTGCCCTCCCGGCTCGCCCAGAACTGCTCGGGCAAGCACGCGGCCATGCTGTACACCGCCCACCTCAACGGCTGGTCGCTCGACGACTACCTCGACCCGGCGCACCCGCTCCAGCAGGCCATCGCGGAGATCGTCGAGGACCTCACCGGACAGGCCATCGCCCAGGTGACCGTCGACGGCTGCGGCGCGCCCCTGTTCTCCGTCTCGCTGCACGGGCTCGCCCGCGCCGCCGCCCGAATCACCACCGCCGCGCCGGGCACCCCCGAGGCACGGGTGGCCGACGCGATGCGTGAGCACGCCGAGATGGCCTCGGGCTCCGGACGCGACGTTGCCGCGCTGATGCGGGCCGTGCCCGGGCTGCTCGTCAAGGACGGCTTCGAAGGCGTGCAGGTGGCCGCGCTGCCGGACGGCCGCGCCGTCGCCGTGAAGATCGCCGACGGCGCCGACCGGGCGCGCGTCCCGGTCGCCGCGGCCGCCCTCGCGCGCAGCGGGGTCGACCCGGCGGCGCTCGCCGAGTTCGCGGGCGCACCGCTCCTCGGGGGCGGCGCGGTGGTCGGGCACATCCGGCCGGCCCGAGCCCTCGATCCCCGCACGCACCCCACGTACGCCTGAACCGCCCACCTGAGAGGCAGGCACCTCCGTACGCCTGACTCACCCCTTCCGAAAGAAGACCCGCACCGATATGACCGCCGCAGCCCACCGCAGCGAACACGACCTGCTCGGAGACCGCGACGTCCCCGCCGACGCGTACTGGGGCATCCACACCCTGCGCGCCACGGAGAACTTCCCCATCACGGGCACGCCGATCTCCGCCTACCCGCACCTGATCGACGCCCTCGCCGCCGTCAAGGAGGCCGCCGCCCGTGCCAACGAGGAACTCGGCTTGTTGGAGCCGCGCAAGGCGGCCGCCATCGTCGAGGCCTGCCGGGAGATCCGGGACGGCAAACTGCACGACCAGTTCGTCGTCGACGTCATCCAGGGGGGCGCCGGCACCTCGACCAACATGAACGCCAACGAGGTCGTCGCCAACCGGGCGTTGGAACTGCTCGGCCACGACAAGGGCGACTATCCGCACCTCCACCCCAACGAGGACGTCAATCTCGGCCAGTCCACCAACGACGTCTACCCGACCGCCGTCAAGGTCGCCACCGTCTTCGCGGTGCGCGGGCTGCTCACGGCGATGGTCGTGCTCCAGGACGCCTTCGCCGCCAAGGCCGTGGAGTTCCGCGATGTCCTGAAGATGGGCCGCACGCAGCTCCAGGACGCGGTGCCCATGACGCTCGGGCAGGAGTTCTCGACGTTCGCCGTCATGCTCGACGAGGACCGCAGCCGGCTCTCCGAGGCGGTCGAGCTGATCCACGAGATCAACCTCGGCGCCACCGCGATCGGCACCGGCCTCAACGCCCCCGCCGGGTACGCGGAATCCGCGCGCCGCCACCTCGCCGGGATCACCGGTCTTCCGCTGGTCACCGCCGCCAACCTGGTCGAGGCGACGCAGGACTGCGGCGCGTTCGTCCAGATGTCGGGCGTGCTGAAGCGGATCGCGGTCAAGCTCTCCAAGAGCTGCAACGACCTGCGGCTGCTGTCCTCCGGGCCGCGCGCGGGCCTCAACGAGATCAACCTGCCGCCGGTGCAGGCGGGTTCGAGCATCATGCCCGGCAAGGTCAACCCGGTCATACCCGAGGTCGTCAACCAGGTCGCCTTCGAGGTGATCGGCAACGACGTCACCATCACCATGGCCGCGGAGGCCGGGCAGCTCCAGCTCAACGCCTTCGAGCCGATCATCCTGCACTCCCTGTCCGAGTCCCTCACCCATCTGCGCACCGCGTGCCTGACGCTCGCCGAGCGCTGCGTCGCGGGCATCACGGCGAACACCGAGGAGCTGCGGGCGGCCGTGGAGAACTCCATCGGACTGGTGACCGCCCTCAACCCGCACATCGGGTACACGGCCGCCACCGACATTGCCAAGGAAGCCCTCGCCACCGGGCGCGGCGTCGCCGAACTCGTCCTGGAGAAGGGGCTGTTGCCCGCCGAGCGGCTCGCCGAGCTGCTGCGGCCCGAGGTCGTCGCCGGCAACGGCACCCCACGGGCGGTCTGACCCGATGAGCACCCGGACCGGCCGGGCGGCACAATGGTGATCATGTCCGCGTCTCCGTCGTCCTTCACCTTCCAGCCGGTCCTGGAGCGCATCGCCACCGAGATCGCGCAGACGCCGGGGCGCGGGCGGCCCGCCGACTACATCCCGGCGCTCGCCGCCTGCGACCCGCGCCGCTTCGGCATGGCCGTCGCGGAGCTCGACGGCACGGTGTACGGCGTGGGGGACTGGCGGCAGCCGTTCTCCACGCAGTCGATCACCAAGGTCTTCACCCTCGCTCTCGACCTGGCCCGCGAGGGCGACGAGCTGTGGGAGCACGTCGGCCGCGAGCCCTCCGGCAACCCCTTCAACTCCCTGGTGCAGCTGGAGTACGAGAACGGCATCCCGCGCAACCCCTTCATCAACGCGGGCGCCCTCGTCGTGACCGACCGGCTGCAGACCCGGACCGGCGACGCGGCGGGCACCCTGCTGGAGTTCCTGCGCACCGAGAGCGGCAACCCCCGGCTGACGTTCGACGACGGCGTCGCCGCCTCCGAGGCCCTGCACGGCGACCGCAACGCAGCACTCGGCCACTTCATGGCGTCGTACGGCAACATCGACAACCCGGTGCCGGTCCTCCTCGACCAGTACTTCCGGCAGTGCTCGATCGAGGCGTCCTGCGCCGACCTCGCCCTCGCCACCGGATTCCTGGCCCGCCACGGCAGCCGCGCCGACGGCTCCCGGTTGCTGACCCAGAGCCAGGCCAAGCAGGTCAACGCGGTGATGCTCACCTGCGGGACCTACGACGCGGCGGGCGACTTCGCATACCGCGTCGGCCTGCCGGGCAAGAGCGGCGTCGGCGGGGGCATCATCGCGGTCGTCCCCGGCCGCTGCACGCTGTGCGTGTGGAGCCCCGGCCTGGACGAGCGGGGCAACTCCGTGGCAGGCGTGGCGGCCCTGGACCGCTTCACGACACTAACGGGCGTGTCGGTGTTCTGAGGACGGGAGGTCAAGCGCCCCCAGGGGCGCGGGGAACTGCGCGGCCGGCCGAGACCGGCCCGCAGATCACGTACGATCCGCGGATATTCGTCGCACCCCGCAGATCACGAACGAATCGCCGCTTCTCGGCGCACTTCGCAGGGTGACCACGAGGCGGTCACGCGAAGGCCCCCGCCCGGAAGGCACCGCGTCGCCTTCCGGCCACCCGGCGTTGACACGCTTTCCGAGTGTTGGCCATGGCTTTTCCCGTCGATCTCCGCCGCTGCCAGGCCCTGGGCCTGGCCGGTACCGCCTTCCTCGCGTTGGGAGGTGAGGCGGCCGGGGCCCTGCCCGTGCGCGACCTCCTCGCCCCCGACTCCGGGCGGGCCGTGCTCGGCGTGGTCGGCGTGTACTTCGGAGTCGTCCTGCTGATAGCGGCGTGGGCGCTCCTCGGCACGGTGGTACGGGGCCCGGAACCGCCGACTCCACGCGCCCTGCTGCTGGTTCTGGCCGTGTGGGCGGCGCCCCTGCTGCTGGCACCGCCGCTGTTCAGCCGGGACGTGTACAGCTATCTCGCGCAGGGCGCGATGGTCGACGCGCACATCGACGTGTACGCGCACGGGCCGGCGCAGCTCGGCGGCCCGCTCGCCGACGAGGTGGCACCGGTGTGGCAGCAGACCACGACGCCGTACGGGCCGGTCTTCCTCGCCGTCGCCTCCGCGCTGTCCGGACTCACCCGCGGGGAGATCCCGGCCGGACTGCTCGGGATGCGTCTGGTCGCGCTGCTCGGCGTCGCCCTGATGGCGGCGGCGTTGCCCCGCCTCGCCCGGCACAGCGGCGCCGATCCGGCCGCCGCGCTGTGGCTGGGCGCACTCAACCCCCTCGTCCTGCTCCACCTGGTGGCCGGCGCGCACAATGACGCCATCATGCTCGGCCTGCTCGGCGTCGGACTGGTGGCCGCGCGCGGCCGGTGGCACGTCCTGGGCGTCGTCCTCGTCACGCTCTCCGCGCTGGTGAAGGCACCCGCGGCGCTCGGCCTGCTCGCGGTCGTCGCACTGCGCGGGCGCCGGGGGTGGGTGAAGACCGTCCTGACCACGTCGGTGGTCGCCCTCGCCACCACCGCCGCGGCAACCGCCGCGACCGGTACGGGATACGGCTGGATCGCGGCCCTGCAGACCCCCGTCTCCCCGCACAACTGGTCGCCCACCAGCGTCCTCGGCCGCGTCACCGGCACCGTGCTGCAAAGACTCGGCAGCGGCCTCGCGCCCCTCGCCCAGCCCTTCTGGCACACGGCGGGACTCGCGCTGACCGTGATCGCGGTCCTGTTCATATGGCTGCGCCTCAGGCCCGGCCCGGTCTACGCGCTGGGCCTGAGCCTGGCCGCCGTGGCCGTGTTCGGCCCGGCGATCCGGCCCTGGTACGCGCTGTGGGGCCTGTTCCTCATCGCCGCCGCCGCGCCGAGCGGTCCGGTACGGCACCGGGTCGCGGCCGCCAGCGCGGTGCTCGCGCTCGCCGTACTGCCGAGCGGGAGCCCACCGGACGTCGAACAGGTGGTCCTGGCCGTGTCCGGCGGCGTACTCGCCCTGGTCGTGCTCTGGCAGGCCCACCAGGCGGCGCAGACACCGGTGCTCGGGCGGACGGCATGAGAGGGCTGGGCGGCACGAGAGGGATGAGCGGTGTGAGAGGGCATGACAGGACCAGGATGCTGAGCGGCGTCAGAGGGCTGGACACCGATCGCCGGCGGTTCGTGTTCGTGGTCGGACTCGCCGTCGCCGTGGCCGTGTTCACCGCCACCGTGCCGCTCCTGCGCGACTGGTTCGACCTGCGCGTCTACTACGGGACGATCGACACCTGGGTCCACCATGGCGGCCGGATCTACGACTACCGGGTGCCGGGAACGACATACGGCTTCACCTATCCGCCGTTCGCGGCCCTCGGCATGCTGCCGATGGCGCTGGTCGGCCTGCGGACGGCCATCGCCATCGGGCTGCTGCTCAACCTCGCCGCCCTCGCGGCCGTGGTGTGGATCCTGGTCGGGCCCGCGCTGCGCCGCTACGGCTGGTTCGGCTACGCCTTGACGGCCTGTCTGCTGGCCCTGCTCGAACCGGTCCGCGACACCTTCAGCTTCGGCCAGGTGAACCTGCTGCTCCTGGCCCTCGTGCTGAGCGACGCGTGGCTGCTGTCCACCGGCCGGGGCCGGTGGACGGGTGTCGGTATCGGCCTGGCCGCGGCGGTCAAGCTCACCCCCGCGCTCTTCATCGTCCTGCTGCTGCTCGCCCGCCGCGGGCGCGCCGCCGGGGTCGCGACGGCCGTCGCGACGGCGGCCACCGCGCTGGCCGCCTGGGTGGCACCGGACGCCTCCCGCTTCTACTGGACCGACGCGGTGTGGGACACGGGCCGCATCGGGCGGCTCGCCTATGTGTCCAACCAGTCCGTGCAGGGCGTCCTGGCCCGGCTCGCGGCACCGGGCGAACCGAGCAGGGCCGCCTGGACCACGGCCGTCCTGCTGGTCCTGTGCGTGTGGGCGTGGCGGACCTCCCGCGCGCTGGCCGACGCGGACTGGGCGGCCGCGTTCGCCCTCACCGGACTCGCGGCCTGCCTCGTCAGCCCGGTCACCTGGGTCCACCATCTCGTCTGGCTGCTGCCGTCCTTCGCCGTCCTGCTGCACCGGCGCCGACTGCGGGTCGCCGCCGGACTGTACGCGGTGCTGTGCAGCAGCGTGGTGTGGCTGTGGTTCGACGACGCGTCCGGCCTCGGCGGCTTTCTCGGCAGCAACACGTATACGTGGATCACGCTCGGGCTGCTGCTCTGGCTGCCGGCCGGTCAGTCGCGGCTGGCCCGCCCGTTCTTGAGCCGCAGGGCCAGCGCCACGCCACCGGCGCCCAGACCGGCCGCGCCCGCGATGCCGGCCGCGTCGGGCCAGCCGTCCCCTCCGTCCGCGGGCTCCCCGCGCACGGTGAGGGCCGCGGGCAGCGCGGCCGGTGCCGACGGCGCCACGGCACGGGTGTCGACCAGCGATCCGACGGGGGCGACGTGCCCGGACGCCTTGAAGCCCCAGTCGAGCAGCGAGCGAGCCTCCTCGTAGACGGCGAATCCGCCGCCTTCCTGAGGGTTCATCACGGTGACGACGAGGGTGCGCCCGCCCCGCCGCGCGGCGGCGACGAGCGTGTTGCCCGCGTTGCTGGTGTAGCCGTTCTTGATACCGATCAGGCCCGGGTACCGCTCCACCCCGTCGGCGCCGGTCAGCAGCCGGTTGGTGTTCTCGATCTCGTACGGCCAGCCGTCGCCGGGGAACATGGCCTGGGCGGTGGAGCAGTACCGTGCGAAGTCCGGGTTGCGCAGCCCCGCGCGCCCGAAGACCGCCAGGTCGTACGCCGACGAGACCTGGCCGGGTGCGTCATACCCGTCGGGTGAGACGACGTGGGTGTCGAGCGCGCCGAGGGATCGGGCCTTGGCCTGCATCCGGGTGGCCGTGGTCTCCCAGCCGCCGTTCATCGCGGCCAGCACGTGCACGGCGTCGTTGCCGGAGTTGAGAAAGACACCCCGCCACAGGTCGGCCACACGGTAGGTGTGCCCCTCCGTGACGCCCACCAGGCTGCTGCCGTCGCCGATGCCCTCCAGCTCCGCCTCCTTGACGGTGTGCCGGACGCCGCCGGGCAGCACCGGGAGCACCGTGAGGGCGAAGAGGGTCTTCAAGGTGCTGGCGGGCGGCAGTTTGAGGTGGGCGTCGTGCGCGGCGAGGACGGCGCCCGTGCGGGCGTCGGCCACCAGCCACGACAGTGCGGAGACGTCCTGGGGGACCTCGGGTGCCCCGGCTCGCGGCCGTACCTGCGTCCCGGACCGGTACAGCGGCGGCGGCTGCGAGGCCGTGGGCCTCGGCGCGCCGGGATCCCTGTGGGCCAGGGCGACGGCCGGACTGGGAGCGAGGGCCAGCGCGCCGACCACGCACAGGGCGGCACACGAGACGGCGACGCGGGGGATGCCGGTGCGGGAGGCGGCGACGCGGGATGAGGATCCGATGGTCATACCGCAAACGTAGGAACCGAGGCGCCGTACACCGGGGTGCCAGGCCCGAGCGGCGGGATCGAGCACCCGGATGCCGCACGTGAGAGGCGTTGTCCGGCGACTGTCGTCGGGGAGACGAGAGGGGTCAGGCGCCCGGCAGGGTGGGCTGCACCTGGCGCAGGAAGGTCGCGTTGTCCGGGGTGGCGCGCATCCGGTCCAGGAGGGTTTCGAGGCTCGCCTGCCCGTCCCGCGTGTGCAGGGCGCGCCGCAGCCCGCGCAGAGCCGTCAATTCGGCGGCGGGAACCAGGAGTTCCTCGCGACGGGTGCCGGACGGGGTGATGTCGACGGCGGGGAAGACGCGCCGGGCGGCGAGCGCCCGGTCGAGGCGGAGCTCCATGTTGCCGGTGCTCTTGAGCTCCTCGAAGAAGTAGTCGTCGGCACGGGAGCCGGTCTCCACCAGGGCGGTGGCGAGGATGGTGAGCGAGCCGCCCTCCTCGGCGAGGCGGGCGGCGCCGAAGAACCGCTTGGGGCCGTGCACGGCGGCCGCGTCGACGCCGCCGCTGAGGGTGCGGCCACCGGATGCGGCCGCGTTGTTGTGCGCCCGGCACAGCCGGGTCAGGGAGTCCATCAGGATGACGACGTCCTCGCCCTGCTCGACGAGCCGTTTGGCCCGCTCGATGACGAGCTCGGCGAGCGCGATGTGCTGCTTCGGCGTCTTGTCGAAGGTCGAGGCGTACACCTCGCCCCGGACGGAGCGCCGCATGTCGGTGACCTCTTCGGGCCGCTCGTCGAGCAGCAGCACCATCAGGTGGCATTCGGGGTGGTTGCCCGCGACGGCGGCGGCGATCTGCTGGAGCAGCACGGTCTTGCCGGTCTTGGGCGGGGCGACGATCAGGCCGCGCTGGCCCTTGCCGACCGGCGAGACCAGATCGACGAGGCGTCCGGCCAGGCCGCTCGCCGGGTGTTCCAGGCGGAGCCGCGTGTGGGGGTGCAGCGGGGTGAGGTCGCCGAAGTGCGGGCGGTGGCGCAGCTCTTGGGGCGTGCGGCCGTTGATCCGCTCGATCTCGGCGAGCGCGCGGGGTCCGCCGCGTACGCCTTCGACGGTGTCGCCTTTGCGCAGGCCGTGCCGGCGGATCAGCGCGGCGGAGACCTGGACGTCGTTCGGTGTGGGCAGGCAGCTGTCGGCGGCGCGCAGGTACCCCTGCCCGTTGTGCGCGATGTCGAGGACACCGGCGGCCGGGGCCGGAGGCTGCTGCCCTACAGGAGGGCGTTCGAGTGTGGTGGTCATGGTGGGGGTCCTTTCCAGGACGGATGCATGAGGTCATGAGGAAGGGAGGGGGGTGTGCCGGGGGAGGCGGCGTGCTCACGCCTCGGTGCGGCGGGGAGACATCACCTCGGGTACGGCGGACGGAACGAACTGCCCGTGGCCGTGGTCAGGAGGTGGTGACGAGAAGCTGGTCCGCCGGTCCACGAGCGACGGGCGTGTCAGCGAGATGAGGTGGAAACGGCACCGGCGCCCGGGACGGGGCGTACACAAGTGCTGACAGCACTGTACCACCCGTCGCCCGGCGCCGGCCGTGATGTGCGTCTCAGCGGCTCGCGAGCAGGCCGTACAGCAGGGGGATGCGCGGCTCGTTCTGCGGCAGGCGCCACCATCCGGACGGGGTGCGGGTCATCTGCGGCCATCGGGGCCAGGGCAGTTCGTCGCTCTCCCGCAGTCGCCGAATGCGCAGATCCGCCCCGATCAGGGCGTTGATGACGTCGTCCAGCCCGTGCATCCACTCATAACTGTCGGTCGCGCCCCGCACGGCGGGACCGTCCGTGTAGGTGTACGTCGCGTCCCGGTGGACGGCGTCCCGGCCGCCCAAGTAGTCGTGGCGCAACAGCAGTTCCTCGCCCTCGCCTTCGGCGGGCTTGGGGCCCAGCGAGTTGAGCAGGGGATGGAACTCGGCGATGTACAACCGCCCCTCCGGGCGCAGGAGTCGAGCGATGACGGCGGCCCAGCGCTCCAGGTCGGGCAGATAGCACAGGGCGCCCTTGCCGGTGTAGATCACGTCGAACTGCCGCCCGTCCAGGGCCTCGACGGCGTCGTACACATTGGCCCGTACGTACGAGACGTCGGCGCCCGCCCGGGCCGCGATGTCGGTGGCGGCCGCCACGGACGCCTCGGAGATGTCGAGCCCGACCGCGCGTGCGCCGCGCTCGGCGAAGGCGATCGTCTCGGTGCCGAGGTGACATTGGAGGTGGAGCATGTCGAGGCCCGCCAGCTCGCCGAGGTCCTCCCATTCGAAGGCGGCGAACCAGCGGGACGGGTCGAGCTTTCCGTCCAGCCCGTAGAACCGGCTGGCGAGGTGGACGGGGGTGCGGGCGTCCCAGTTGGCCTGGTTGGCCCGCATCATCCGCTCGTGCTCGTGCTCGTCGGTCATGGGGCCATCCAACCGTGCGCGACCGGTGATCGGTGGACAGATCTGCGGAACGCAGAGAAGGAACCTCTCACGCGGCCTGAAGCCGGGGCAGGGTCCCGGTGGCGCGGCGTCACGGGCTCGTTCCGAGCGTCGCTCCCTTCGACGGCCGGGCGCCCGCGGTCGCGTCGAGCAACAGTCGCGCGAAGTCCGGGCTCTTGAGCAGGAGTTCGTCGACGAGGCCGGTGAGGTCGGGCGCGTCGGGGTCGGTGCCGGCCAGGGTGCGCAGGCGGGCGACGCAGCCGCGGATCTGGTTCTCCCAGTCGTCGAGGAGCGTGCGTGCCGTGGGGTGGAGGAAGACATAGCCCACGACGTTGCGCTGCCCGGCCGGCCAGTCCTCCATGCCGGCCATCAGCCGCAGTCCGCCCGGATTCGAGGCGAGCACCTCCATCGTGCGGCTGACCACATGGGCGGGGTAGGGCCGCATGCTCTCCAGCAGCAGCTGGACGCCGGGTGCCACGGTCCGGCTGGGGGCGGCCGACGGCTCGGGCGTGGAGCGTGCGGCGCGTGCGGCGAGGACGCGCAGGTGCTCGCGCTCGTCCCCCTCCAGGCGGAGGACGGCGGCGAGGGCGTCGACGACGGACGGACTGGGGTTCTTCTCCCTGCCTCGTTCGAGGCGCGAGTAGTAGTCGATGCTCACCCCGGCGAGGGTGGCCAGCTCCTCACGGCGCAGGCCGGGGGTGCGGCGCAGCCCGGGGCCCTGCGGAAGGCCGACCTCGGCGGGGGTCACCCGGGCGCGGCGGGCCCGCAGGAACCGCCCCAGCTCGCTGCCGCCGTTGCCGCCCGTCTGCTGCTCACGTGCCATGTCCTCCAGTGTGAAGGCCCCGGTGACCTGCGCGACAGCGATGTGGGGGCCCTGTCACACCCCGGAACACGGCTCCCTGGCACGGCGGGGTGCCACGGGGCTCTCTGACACGGCGGGGTACCACCGGGCTCCCCGGCACGGCGGGCTGCCACCGGCTCGGTGGCGCCCTGGCCGTCGCGGTGGTGGAAGGCGGCCGTCGGCCGCTTCGCCGGCCGCTTCGCTGACAGTCGTCCCCTCGGAGCAGATCATTGAGGTGTACGAACGTGTACTGCCTCCGACGGGCGGTACCCCTTCGTCGTCGATTCCTCCACGCTGGAACCACGAGGACCACCGACAGCTCCAGGACCATCGGGCCATCCAAGAAAGCCAGGACCATGACCACCATCGCCATCATCGGAGCGGGACCCGGGCTCGGAGCCGCCGTCGCACGGCGGTTCGGCGGCGAGGGCTTCGACGTAGCGCTCGTCGCGCGCACCCAGGAGCGGACGGAGGAACTCGCCGCCGACCTGGCCCGAGAGGGCATCACGGCGCGCGGCTTCGCCGCTGACGTACGGGACCCGCAGGCCCTCGGGGCCGCCCTGGACGCGGCGACCGCGACCCTGGGCCCGATCGAGGTTCTGCAGTACAGCCCGATCCCGCACCGTGACTTCATGCGGCCGGTCCTGGAGACCACCCCGGACGACCTCACCGGCCCGATCGAGTTCTCCGTGTACGGTCCCGTCGCCGCCGTGCAGCAGGTGCTGCCCGGCATGCGCGCTCTCGGCCGCGGCACCATCCTCTTCGTCAACGGCGGCACCGCCGTGGTCCCGCATCCCGACCGCGCCGGCACGTCGATCGCCTTCGCCGCCGAGAGCGCGTACGGCCATCTGCTGCACGACACACTCGCCGCCGACGGCATCCATGTCGCCCAGCTGATCATCCCGGGCGCGATCATCCCAGGACACCGGAGGAAGGATCCGGGGGTTCTCGCGGGGACGCTGTGGGACCTCCACCAGGACCGACACGGGTTCCGGCACTTCGCGGACGACCTGGACTCATAGCCGTCTGTCGTCGGTGTGCGCCGCGATACCGGGCGACGGCATCAGGGCGACGAGGACGCGGTCCCGCTCGGCGTGGCGTCCGGTGGCGCGGCCGTCGTCCCGCTCCTGTCCGTGGAGGACTGGGAGGCGAGCAGGTCGAGGAGGAGCAGCGCGTCGTACGCCGGGGTGCCGGGTTCGGCGTAGTACGTGATCAGGCGGTGGCTGGGGGTGCCCTCCAGTTCCATGGCCTGGTAGCCGAGGGTGAGGTCGCCGACCTCGGGGTGGTGGAAGGTCTTGCGTCCGTGGGTGCTGCCCAGCGCGTCGTACCGCTCCCACAGGCGGGCGAACTCCGGGCTCTTGAGCAGCAGTTCACCGGCGAGCCGGGTCAGGCCGGGCGCGTCGGGGTCGGTGCCGGCCAGGGCGCGCAGGCGGGCGACGCAGCCGCGGATCTGGTGCCCCAGTCGTGGAACAGCTCGCGGGCCGCCGGGTGCAGGAAGACAAAGCGCGCGATGTTGCGCTGCGTGGCAGGCCAGTCCTCCAGCCCGGCCAGCAGACGCAGCCCGCCCGGGTTGCAGGCGAGCAGGTCGTCGGTGCGGCTGACTACGTGCGCGGGATACGGCCGCAGTCTCTCCAGCAGCAGTTTCACGCCGGGCCGTACGGTCCGGCCGGGGCACAGTCGGCGGTTCGGGCGCGATGGGGGTACCCCCTGCTCGGGCGGAGCCGAGAGCTTGGGGGAGGGAGGCGCGGGCGGCCAGGTCGCGCAGGTGCTCGTGCTCGTCCTCCTCCAGCAGGAGGGCGCGGGCGAGGGCGTCGACGACGGCTGGGCCGGGGCGGGTCTCCCTGCCCCGTTCCAGGCGGGTGTAGTAGTCGATGCTGATCCCGGCGAGGGTGGCCAGTTCCTCACGGCGGAGCCCCGGTGTGCGGCGCAGGCCGGTGCCGGCCGTCAGGCCGACCTCGGTGGGGGTCACCCGGGCCCGGCGGGCGCGCAGGTAGCGCCCGAGCTCGGTGCCGTTGTCCGGCTCGCTCGTCATGCCATCGAGTGTGGCAAGGCCGTGACCTGGGCGACAGGCGCTTGAGGGGCCCTGTCACACCCCGGAACACGGCTCCCCGGAACACGGCTCCCCGGCACCGCGCGGTCTGCCACGCGGAGGTTCCGTCGGGGAGGGTTGACGTCGTTGGAGATCACCTCCGGCGCAGGGCGCCACGTGTCCGAGGGGACCCGAGAACCAGACGGAGCACCACCATGCAGCACATCGAACCGGGACAGCTGGACGTCAGCCGGATCGGCATGGGCGCCATGCCGATCAAGGCCCTCTGCACCGGCGCGAACACCGAGGACGAGGAACTGCTCGGCAAGGCGCTGAAGGGCCGCCGTGACGGGATGGTGCCGGCGTCGAAGTTCGGCTTCGTGTCGTACTCGGGCCCCCGGAGGGCGCGCTCGACAGCGGCCTCCAGACGGAGTATTCCCTGTGGTTCCGGGAGCCGGAGCGGGAGATCCTGCCGGTGACGCGTGAGTTGGGCATCGGCTTCGTGCCGTGGCGCCGCTGGGCCGCGGCTTCCTGGCCGGCGGATTCCGTACGACGGACTGGTTCGACACCGAGGTCGACCCGCGCGCGACCATGCCGCGCTTCAACGACCCCGAGTACTTCCAGCAGAATCCGCGCGTCGCCGACGAGGTGAAGGCCATGGCCGACGAGGTCGGCATCACTCCGGGGCAGCTGTGCCTGGCCTGGCTGGTGGCGCAGGGCGACGACATCGCTCCGATCCCCGGTACCCGGCGCGTCTCCCACCTGGAGGAGAACGTCGCCGCCGACGGCATCGAGCTGTCCGCCGCCGTGCTCCATCGGCTCGACCGGCTCACTCCGGCCGGGCCGTCGGCGATCGCCTCGGCAAGGACCACATGGGCATGATCGAACACGACTGCCCCGGGAAGACCGCACGGCGTCCCGGTGCGCCGAGCATCGTCAGTTGGGTCAGTTGGGTCAGTTGGGTCAGCTGGGCCAGCACGATCAGCTCGACCCGCTCGACCCGCTCGACCCGCACGGCCAGCACCAGCAGCACGATCAGCGCGAGGAGAAGAACGTTGGAGATCCTGAAGCAGCAGCCCACCAGCAAGGCCCCGGCCGACTGGTTCACCGGTGACGTGTGGTGGGACGTCGTCCACGCGGGCCAGGAGCCGTCCCGGATGCGCGTGAACCTGGTCCGCTTCGCGCCGTGCGCCCGAACCGACTGGCACGCGCACGCGCTCGGCCAGACCCTGCACATCGTGTCCGGAATCGCGCTGATCGGCACGCGCGACGGCACGGTCATCGAGGCGCACCCCGGCGACACGATCCACACCCCGCCGGGCGAGGAGCACTGGCACGGCGCAGCCCCCGACCGCTTCATGGAGCACCTCGCGATGTGGGAGGGCAAGGGCGACGGCAGCCCCGAGACCACCTGGCTGGAGAAGGTCGACGACGCCGAGTACCGCGCACCGCGCAGCAGCACCCGCTGAGCCACGAACCCGAAAGGCACGAACACATGCGTACCACCACCCTGGGCAGCAAGGGCCCCGAGACCGGCGTCATCGGCCTGGGCTGCATGGGCATGACCTTCGCCTACGAGATGAAGGCCCCACGGGACGACGCCACCTCCGTCTCCGTGATCCACCAGGCCCTCGACCTCGGCTCCACGCTCATCGACACCGCCGACGTGTACGGGCCGTACACCAACGAGGAGTTGGTGGGCCGGGCGCTCGCCGGCGGCCGACGCGAGCGGGCGCTCCTCGCCACCAAGGTGGGCCTGTATGTCGCCGACCCGACCGGCGGTCCCGACAACTCGCCGCTCATCGTCAACAACGGCCGCCCCGAGCACGTCCGGCAGTCGATCGACGAGAGCCTGCGCCGGCTCGGCACCGATCACGTGGACCTCTACCAGCTCCACCGCGTCGACCCCGAGGTACCGCTCGAGGAGACCTGGGGCGCCATGGCGGAGGTGGTGGCCGCGGGCAAGGCGCGGTTCATCGGCCTGTCCGAGGTGACCGTCGAGCAGATCGAGCGGGCACAGGCGGTGCACCCGGTGGCGTCCGTGCAGTCCGAGATGTCGCTGTGGACCCGGGACGCACTGGACGAGGTCTTGCCGTACTGCGAGCAGGAGGGCATCGCCTTCCTGCCCTTCTCACCCCTGGGCCGGGGCTTCCTCGCCGGACGGTTCACGTCCTTCGACGACCTGCCCGAGGACGACTTCCGGCGCAGGCTGCCGCGCTTCCAGCAGGACGCGCTGCGCGCGAACCTGGCCATCGTCGGCCGGGTGCGGGAGATCGCCGAACGGGCGGAGGCCACTGCGGCACAGGTGGCGCTGGCGTGGGTGGTCGCCCAGGGGCGGTTCGTCATTCCCATCCCCGGGACAAAGACCCCGAAGTACCTCGCCGACAACGCGGGCGCGGCCGACGTCCAGCTGAGCGCCGCGGACCTGGCAGCGCTGGACGCCCTGCCCGCGCCGCAGGGCGGCCGGTACTGAACGACCGACGCCCGGTCAATTCCTCGTCGAACGGCCGAGAACCGGAAGAAACTCATGCGAGCAACACCCATGTACGGCGCCGGCGACGCGGCTGCCGCCGGAGGCCGTGCTGCCACCTTCCTGCCATTGCTCAAAAGATGCGCCCGGCATTGGCTCGCGGTGCCGCTGCGTACGGTGTGGTGAGCGGGCAGAATCGAACGTCGTACGGTTCAATCCGTCGTCTCCGCAAGCCAGTCGGACTACAGCCCAAGTCCGCATCCCCGTAAGGAGCACCCGGTGGACACGTCACCCGCCGCGCCGCACCGCATGGACCCCGCGGGCGGCTGCCCGCACGCGGACAACGCGCGGCTGCTCGCGCGGGGCGCCGTCACTTCGGTGGTGCTGCCCGGTGAGGTGGCGGGCATGGCGGTGCTCGGGCACGACGCGCTCAGGGAGTTCCTCGCACACCCTGAAGTCGCCAAGGGGGCGGCGCACTTCACCGCTCTGCGGGAGGGGCGGATCACGGCCGGGTGGCCGTTGCTGACCTTCGCCACCGTGCGGGGGATGACGACCGCGGACGGAGAGGACCACCGGCGGCTGCGTTCGCTGGTGAGCAGGGCGTTCACCGCGCGGCGCGTCGAGGAACTGCGGCCGCGTGTGGAGGAGTTGACGGCCGTCCTGCTCGACGCCCTGCACCGTGCGGCGCGGGACGGTGGGGGAGTCGCCGATCTGCGCGGGCACTTCGCGCTGCCGCTGCCGATGGGCGTCATCTGCGAATTGCTCGGGGTCGACGCCGAATACCGCGACCGACTGCACCATCTGTCGAACCAGGTGGTGGCCACGGACATCGGCCCGGAGCAGGCCGTCGCCGCGAACCGAGAGCTCGTGGCCGTCCTCGCCACCGTGGCCGCCCGGCGGGCCGCGGCACCCGGCGACGATCTCACCAGCGCCCTGATCGCCGCCCGGGACGAGGAGGGCGACCGGCTCGGCCAGGAGGAACTCATCGGCACCCTGGTGCTGATGATCATCGCCGGGCACGAGACCACGCTGAACCTCATCACCAACGCCGTACGGGCGTTGTGCGGCCACCGTGACCAGCTGGACCTGGTCACGAAGGGCGACGCGAGCTGGGCGGACGTCGTCGAGGAGACGTTGCGCTGGGACGCGCCCGTCAGCTACTTCCCGTTCCGCTATCCGGTACGGGACATGACCGTCGACGGGACCGTCATCCCCCAGGGCACGCCGGTGCTCGCCGGCTACTCGGCCGCGGGGCGCGACCCGGCCGCGCACGGACCCGACGCCGACCGCTTCGACGTCACCCGCCCGGGCCGGCCCGGTGCCGTCCGGCATCTCTCGCTCGGGTACGGCGCCCACTACTGCCTAGGTGCCCCGCTGGCGCGCCTGGAGGCCACCATCGCCCTGGAGCGGCTGTTCACCCGCTTCCCCGACCTCGACCTCGCCGGGCCCGAGGCGGAACTCTCCCGTCACTCCAGCTTCGTGGGCAACAGCGTGCGGGCGCTCCCGGTGCGGCCGGGAACCTCACGCGGCTGACCCCACGGGGTGCCCGAAGTCCCGTCGCTGACCCCGCGCATTCCACCCATACGACACCGCGATGGCCCTGAGCCGACCCCGACGTCAGTGGTACGGGAGGGCGGGAGGAGCGGAGCCGGAACAGGAGCCGGGGCCCGCGCCTCGGCTCCCTCGCCTGTCCGGCCGTACGCAAAAGAATCAGGGCAGGGTGTCGATTCGCCGCCCGCTCGTTCGTCGGTGGGGTGTAGGAAGCTCATGAGCACCGGGAGGAACCATGAAGTACATGCTGCTGGTCTGCGGTGACGACACCGCCGACTCCTCGGGCATGGCACCCGTCGAACCCTGGGTCGAGGAGCTGGGCGTCGAACGCGGCGTACGGCTGCACGGCCACCGGCTGCGGCTGCCCGCCGACGCGGTCACCGTACGGGTGCGCGACGGTGAGGTGCTGCGCACCGACGGCCCGTTCGCGGAGACCAAGGAGTACGTCGCCGGTTACGACATCCTCGAGTGCGCCACCATGGAGGAGGCGATCGAGGCGGCCGCCAAGCATCCCGTGGCGTCCGTCGGAGCCATGGAGGTGCGCGCGTTCTGGGAGGACGAGGACGCCCAGGGGGAGATCCGCCGGCTCGACGACGAGCTGACCGAGGCGCTGCGCGAGCGGGACATCGACCGGAGGCTGGCCTGCTACACGGCCGACACGGAGGTGTTCCACCCGATGAGCGGTCTGGAGGAGCAGGGGATCGACGCCCTCCGCAAGGCCCAGGAGTGGTTCCTCTCCACCGTCACCGGGCCCGTACGGCGCGAGGTGCTCGCATTCCGGCTCCGCGTCGACGAGAGCGTCGCGTTCAGCCACGGGCTCGTCCGGATCCGCGGCACGTTCACTTCGGGCGAGCCGCTGGACAGCACGGCGCGGGTGACCACCGGCTACCGTGCCGTGGGCGACCGTTGGCTGATCGCCCACGAGCACGCGTCGGTCCCGTTCGACGCCGGAATCGCGGGAGACGAGGAGGACCGGTCATGAAGTACGTCCTGTTCATCTGCACCCCCGTGGGCGGCGAGGAGCTCAGCCCCGAGGAGATCGCCGACGACCCCCGCTTCACCTCGTACATCGAAGAGGTGCGCGCCCGCGACATCGTCAAGGGCGGCGCGCGGCTGCGGCCGTCCACCGACGCCACCACCGTCCGCGTCCAGGGCGACGAAGTCCTGCTCAGCGACGGTCCGTTCGTGGAGTCCAAGGAGTACGTCGCGGGCCTCGACATCATCGAGGTCGCCGACCTCGACGAGGCCATCGCGCTCGCGTCCCGGCACCCGGCGGCGCTGGGCGGCGGCTCGGTGGAGGTGCGGCCGGTCTGGGAGTGAACGACGCGGTGGAGGCGGCGGTCGCCGCCGCCTTCCGCGAGGAGTGGGGCCAGGTCGTCGCCACCCTGATCCGGGTGACCGGCGACTGGGACCTCGCCGAGGAGTGCGCGCAGGACGCCTTCGCGCAGGCCCTGGAACGGTGGCGGCGCGACGGTGTGCCGCGCCGCCCCGGCGCCTGGCTGACCACGACCGCGCGCAACCGCGCCCTGGACGTGCTGCGCCGGGAGACGGTGGGGGCACAGAAGCTGCGGGAGGTGGCCGTGCTGGCGCGCGACGAGGGGCCGTACGACCCGGAACACGGGGACGACAGCGGGCTCGGGGACGACCGGCTGCGGCTGCTCTTCACCTGCTGCCACCCCGCGCTGCCCATCGAGGCCCGGGTGGCGCTGACCCTGCGCACCCTCGCGGGGCTGACCACGCCCGAGATCGCCCGCGCCTTCCTCGTCCCCGAGGCGACCATGGCGCAGCGACTGGTGCGCGCCAAACGGAAGATCCGCAACGCGGGCATCCCCTACCGCGTACCGCCCGCGCACCTCCTGCCCGAACGCACCACGGGCGTCCTCGGCGTGCTCTACCTGCTCTTCAACGAGGGGTACGCCGCCACGGCCGGCGCCGATCTGGTGCGCACGAACCTGTGCGCGGAGGCGATCCGGCTCGCCCGTGTGCTGGCCCGTCTGATGCCCGACGAGCCCGAAGTGCTCGGACTGCTCGCACTGTTGCTGCTGCACGACGCCCGGCGAGGCACCCGGGTCGACTCGGCGGGTGAACTGGTGACGCTGGAGGACCAGGACCGCACGGCCTGGGACAGGACGGCGGTCGACGAGGGCGCGGCGCTGCTGGAGACCGCCCTGCGCCGGGGGCGGGCGGGGCCGTACCAGATCCAGGCGGCCATCGCCGCCTGCCACACCACCGCCGCCGCGGCCGAGGACACGGACTGGGCCGATATCGCCGCCCTGTACGGCGAGTTGCTGCGCTTCGTGCCCTCCGCGGTGGTGCGGTTGAACCGGGCCGTGGCCGTGGGCATGGCCGAAGGCCCCGAGGCGGGCCTCGCCCTGGTGGCGGAGCTGGAGGAGGAGGGAGCGCTGGACGCCTACCACCTGCTGCCCGCCACCCGCGCGGACCTGCTGCGCCGTATGGGGCGCACGGCCGAGGCCGCCGAGGCGTACGCGCGGGCGCTGGCGCTGGTGGAGAACGACGCCGAGCGGCATTTCCTGGAGAAACGGCTCGCGGAGTGTCGATCGGCATAACGGCCGTTCGTCGGTGGGGTGAAAGGACCCGATCCCGACCCTGGAGACTCTCGTGACCGCCACCACCACCTCCGCGGACCTGCACGTCACCACCCCCGACCCCCGCCGATGGCGCGCCCTCGCACTGCTCTGCCTGGCCGGATTCATGGTCATCCTGGACTCGCAGATTGTCGTCCTCGCGCTGCCGTCCATCGCGGACGGACTGGGCTTCTCGACGGGCGGCGCACAGTGGGTCATGAGCGCCTATCTGCTCAGCTTCGGCGGTCTGCTGCTGCTCGGTGGCCGGATCGCCGATCTGCTGGGCCGCCGCCGCGTCTTCATGACCGGCACCCTGCTGTTCGGGCTGTCCTCGCTGCTGTGCGGGTTCGCCTGGAGCGCGGGCGTGCTGGTGGCGGCGCGTGCCGTCCAGGGCGTGTCCGCCGCCGTCATGGCGCCCACCGCCCTGTCGCTCCTCCTCAACACCTTCGAGGAGGGCCCCGAGCGCAACAAGGCGCTCGCCATCTGGTCCGGCAGCGGCGGCTTCGGCGCCACGGCCGCGTTGCTGATCGGCGGCCCCCTCACTGACGTACTCGGCTGGCAGTGGGTCTTCTTCCTGAATGTGCCGGTCGCCCTGCTGCTCCTCACCCTCAGCCCCGTCCTGCTGCGCGAGAGCCGCACCGAGGCGCGCACCCGCTCGTACGACCCGGCGGGCGCGCTCACCGTCACCGCGGCCCTCGTCGCCTGCGTGTACGCCGTCGTCGAGGCACCCCGCGCCGGCTGGCTGTCCGCGCAGACGCTCGGCCTGTTCGCCGTCGCCGGCGTGCTGACGCTGCTCTTCGTCCGGGTCGAGGCGCGGTCCGCGCGGCCGCTGGTGCCGCTGCGGCTGCTGCGCGCACGGTCGGTGAGCGGCGGCAACCTCGTGGTGTTCCTGCTCGGCAGCTGCGCCTTCGGGATGTCGTACACGCTCTCTCAGTACGGGCAGGGCGTGCTCGGTTACTCGCCGCTGCGGTTCGGGCTCTACAACGTGGTGATGCCCGCGACCGCCGTCATCGGCTCGTACGCGGGCCAGGCCCTGGTCACCCGCGTCGGCGCCCGCCCGGTCGCGGCCGGCGGCCTCGCGCTGGTCGGCGTGGGCAGCCTGTTGCTCGCCGGGGTCCCGGTGGACGGCGGTTTCGTCCGTGACCTGTTCCCCGGGCTGTTGCTCTTCGGGCCCGGCCTGGGCGCCTGCGCGGTCGCCGGGTCGATCGCGGCGCTGACCGGCGTGGAGGAACGCGAGTCGGGCGTGGCGTCCGGCATCAACACCGCGGCCTTCCAGATCGGCGGCGCGTTCGGAGTCGCCGTCGTCACCTCGGTCGCCGTGTCCTACGCCGGCGGGACGGGTCTCGCGGGCCTGACCGCCGGCTACCGGGCCGCGTTCACAGCCTGTGCCGTCCTCGCCGCGCTCGGCCTGGGCTGCGCGCTCGCCCTGCTGCGCGGGCCCGGACGACCGGCTCCGGACCGCGTGGTCACGACGCGTCGAGCGCGTTCGTGATCGCCTTCACCCCGCCGTGCGCGGAGTAGCCGCCGTCCACGGTGATCTCGGCGCCGTTCACGTACGACGACTCGTCCGAGAGGAGGTACACGACCAGCGGCGCCACCTCCTCGGAGGTGCCCGGGTGGCCCTGCGGAGACATCGCGAGGTGCGCCTGGGCGAAGACCGGGTTCGCGGTCGCCATCAAAGGGGTCTCGATGTATCCGGGATGGATCACGTTCGTACGGATGCCACGGGGCGCGAGCTCCAGCACGATCGACTCCTCCAATTTCTACGAGTTGGCCAGGTCACCAACACCGCGCAGCAGCACAGCGCCGGGCTGCGGACCCGGAGGGCGCACGGGGCGCCTGCCACGCCGGCCCTCCAGGGTCGTCGCAGATCCTCCGCACCTGCCACGTCGGCCCTCCGCGGTCGTCACATATCCTCCGCGCATGGTTGATCATCGTTCGGTCGACGTGGGCGGGGTCCGGCTCGCCTATCGGGTGGCCGGTCCGGAGGCCGCTCCGCCGCTCGTCCTGTTGCACGCGCTGGGCGAGGACAGCACCGACTGGGCCGGGGTGGTGCCCGCCCTCGCCCGCCGACGACGGGTGTACGCCCTCGATCTGCGCGGTCACGGCCGGAGCGACTGGCCGGGGGAGTACTCGCTCGAACTCATGCGCGCCGACGTGTTCCGGTTCCTCGACGGGCTGGGGCTCGGCACGGTGGACCTGATCGGGCACTCCATGGGCGGGGTGGTGTCCTACCTGCTCGCGCAGGACCAGCCGCGGCGGGTGAGCCGGCTGGTCCTGGAGGACGTACCGGTTCCTCGGCCCCGCGAGAAGACCACCCCGGCCAGGCCGGACGGCGACCTCACCTTTGACTGGGAGGTGGTGCCGGCCATCAGAAGGCAGATCGACACGCCCGACCCCCGGTGGCTGGGGCGGCTGAGCGGGATCACCGCCGACACGCTGGTGCTGGCCGGCGGCCCGGGCAGCCATGTGCCCCAGGACGGCATCGCCGAACTCGCCCGCCGCGTCCCCTGCGGGCGAGTCGTCACCCTTCCCGTCGGACACCTCATCCACAGCGCGGCGCCGGAGGCGTTCACCGAGGAGGTTTCGGCGTTCCTGGATGATGCCGGGACGCGGCCTGGCGGCTGAGGTCGAAGATTCCGTACGCGAAGCCCTCGGCGGTGATCGTGGAGCCGTTCACCTTGACCCTGTCGGCCTCAAGAGGCGTCGCGGCGCCGACGCCTTCGTGGACGTAACTCGCCTTTCCCCGCTGGGGGTTGATGACCACCAGATACCGTCCGCCGCGCAGATGCACCAACGGATGGCCGGCGTGCAGCACCTCCACCGAGCCACGGGAGCCGAGCTCCGGGGTGTGCGTGCGGAGGGTGATGAGGCGGCGTACGAGGTGGAGGAGCGAGGTCTCGTCGGCGCGTTGGGCGGCGACGGTGGGGCGAGTGGGGGACGGGTCGACGGGGAGGTAGAGGCGGTCCGGCTCGGCGGTGGAGAAACCGGCGTTCGGGCCGTCGTCCCACTGCATCGGGGTGCGGGAGCCCGCGCGGTTGTAGCGGGGGCCCAGCACGCTGCCCTCCCGGTCGGGCAGACCCGGGACGTAGCGCATGCCGATCTCGTCGCCGTAGTAGATCGCCGGAAGCGTCGGCCAGGTGAGCTGGAAGGCGAAGGCGGCGGGGAGCTGATCGGCCGTGCGGGGGCCGCAGTTGAGGCGGGAGAAGTCGTGGTTGGCGGTGGGCAGGGAGATGAAGCCGCTGTCGCCGAGGGTGGTGGAGGCCTTGTGCCAGGCCTCCACGAAGGGGCGGGGCGAGCCCTTGCCGCTGGGGTCGAAGAAGCAGTCGAGCGGGTCCCAGGCGTCGTTGACCGTGCCTTCGCCATTGCTCCACAGCGAGCGCAGCGCGAGGCCGTCGGTGGGGCCGCCGAACTGGAGGAAGAAGTCGGCGTGGAAGCCCGCGGGAACGGACACCTCGGGCTCGCCCCACTCCGAGAGCAGCACCGCGTCCGGATGCGCGCCGTCCAGCCAGTGGCGCAACTCGGCCCAGATCTTGGCGGTTTCCGTCTTGCCGGGATCGTCCTTCACCAGCGAGGCGGCCATGTCGACCCGGAAGCCGGCCAGGCCGAGACCCAGCCAGTGGTCCATGATCGTGCGCAGGGCGGCCCGGTTGGCGCGCGGGCCCTCGGCGTCCACGGGCAGGCGCCAGGGTTCGGCCGGATTGTCCTGCGCGTAGCCGAAGTTGAGCGCGGGCTGGAAGGCGAAGAAGTTCGGGAGGTACGCGCCCGGACGGGTCCCGGGGGACGGGACGAAGCCGTCGGGCGGCCGGTCCTCGGACGTCCAGATGTACCGGTGGTCGTTCGGATCGTTCGCGGCGGCCTTGAACCACGGGTGTTCGTCGGAGGTGTGACCCGCCACGAGGTCCAGCAGGACGCGGATGCCGCGGCGGCCCGCTTCGTCCACCAGCTTAGCGAGGTCGTCGTTCGACCCGTAGCGGGGCGCGGCGTTCAGGTAGTCGCAGACGTCGTATCCGGCGTCGCGGAACGGTGAGACGAAGCAGGGGTTGAGCCACACGGTGTTGACGCCCAGCCACGCGAGGTGGTCGAGGCGCTCGGCGATCCCGTCGAAGTCGCCGATGCCGTCGCCGTTCGAGTCCGCGAACGACTGCGGGTAGATCTGATAGAAGACGGCGTCGGCCAGCCAGGCGGGGGCGGGACGGAACGAAGTCATGCAGGGGACCATAGATCAGCACACCCGGCGCCCGCTGCCCCTAAGCTGAAGGCGATGTTCTCCCCGCAAGGTCCCACCCTCCGCGAACTGGCCGTCCAGGCCCTCTCGTCCGTCGAGCACGGCTACGACCTGCTCGCGCCGAAGTTCGACCACACCCCGTTCCGCACACCGGACTCGATCCTCGACGCGGTGGGGCGGGCGCTGCGCCCTCTCGGGCCGTTCGACGCCGGGCTCGACCTGTGCTGCGGTACGGGGGCGGGCATGGAGGTGCTGCGGGGGCTGTGCCGGGAGAGGGTCACCGGGGTCGACATCAGTGCCGGGATGCTGGCGGTCGGGCGCGAGCGGTTGTGTGGCGCCGAATCCGTGCGGTCGGGTGTCGATGATCCGGGGCGGTTGCGTGCCGACGTTTGCGCTGGGCCGAGTGCCGACGATGCGGGGCGGCTGTGTGCCGACGTTTCCGTTCGGCCGAGTGCCGGCGATTCCGGGCCGTCGCGTGTCGACCGTCCCGAGCGGTCGCGTCCCGCGGGGGCGCCGCCGGCCGTCGACTGGGTGCGCGGTGACGCCCGCGCCCTCCCCTTCGGTTCCGCGTTCGACCTGGTCGTGAGCTTCGGTGCCTTCGGGCACTTCCTGCCGGGAGAGCTGCCGGGCCTGTTCGCCCAGGTCCACGCCGTACTCCGCCCCGGCGGGCGGTTCGCGTTCCCGATCATGGCGCCGCCCGGGCCGAGCTCGCCCTGGTACTGGGGCCTGCTGGGCTTCGACACGATGATGCGGGTACGCAACGCCTTCTGGCGCCCGCCGTTCGTCATGTACTACCGGGCGTTCCGGCTCGACGACGTACACCGGGAGCTGGCCGGGGTCGGGTTCGAGGTGGACCTCCACGCCCTGCCCGAATTCGGCGAACGCCGGGACGGCAGCCCGCGCTGCCGGATGGTCGTGGCCAGGAGGGGCCCCGGAACGCCGCCCGTCTAGACACTCCAGGTCCACTCGTCGAGGCAGGGCTCTGTCCCTGAGTTGATTTGTTTTCCAAACTCACCGGCTATAGTGAGTCTGTTTTTCAAACTAACCGGCTCCATGCCTGCCTGCAAGACCGACCGTGCGAGGAAAACCATGAAGGCCCCACCATCCGTCATCACACACCACACGGGTGAAGCCGTGGCCCGTATCGACCCCCTGTGGTGGTCCTGGCGCGGCGCACACGGCGGACATGCCGCGGCTGTCGCGCTCTCCGCCGTACAGGACCGGGTCGGCACCGAGCGGTCGGGCCCGGTCCGCGCGCTGACGACCCACTACCTCTCCCCGGTCGACACGCGCCCGCTCGCTCTCTCCGTGACGGTGCCGTCGGCCGGACGCCGTGCCTCGACCTGCACCTTCACCGCCGCCCAGGGCGGGCGCCCGGTGCTCGTCGGCTCGGCGGTGTTCGGCCCGGTCCGCCCTGGGCCGTCGTACGAGGGGAAGACCGCCCCGGACGTCCCGGGAGCGGCGGACTGCCGGCCCCTGGAACTGCCCGGCCAGCTGGTGCCCTTCGCGAAGCAGGTGGAGATACGCCCGGCCACCGACTCCCTGCCACTGGCCGGAGGCGAGGACGCCGAACTGGTCACCTGGGTGCGGTTCGCCGATGACCGGCCCCTGGACGCGGGCGCCGTCGTCACCCTGACCGACGTCCTGCCCCCCGCCCTCTATGTGCGCTGGCGCACCCCGCGCCCCGTACCGACCGCCGAACTGACCGTCCACTTCACCGACGCGCTGGACGGCGGCACCCCGGAGGGCTGGGCCCTCGTCCGGATCCGCACCGAGCAGGCCGGCAGTGGCTGGGCCGTCGACGACAGCGCCGTCTGGGCGGCGGACGGCCGCCTGCTGGCCGTCGCGAGACAGGCCCGGGTCGTCCAGGAGGCGCGGGATGCCGACTCCCGCGACGGCAGCCCTGACCGGGGCGACGCCTCGGTGGGTGAGGGCCTCACCCATTCGGTCGACGCGGCACTGTCCGGAGGAGTGTCCGATGGCCTCTGACCTGCGCTCCCCGGTGACCGAGCGGCGCCCGGCCCAGGCGGTGCGCCCCGTGCCGGTCCTGATCGCCGCCTGCCTGGGCCTGTTCACCGTCTTCCTGCAGACCACCCAGACGATCGGCACCCTCAGCGCCGTCCAGGACGATCTGCGCATCGCCTCGGCCGACCTGGTGTGGGTGCCCAGCATGTACACGCTGGTGGTCGCCTCCTGCGTGCTGGGCGCGGGCGCGCTCGCCGACCGGTGGGGGCGGCGGCGCGTCTTCCTCGCCGGGGCCGCCACGATGGCTGCGGGCGCGGTGGTGCTGGTCCTCGCCGGGAACCTGGCGACCGTCCTCGCCGGACAGGCGGTCGCGGGCCTGGGCGGTGCGCTCATCACGCCCAGCTCGCTCGCGCTCATCACCCATGCCGTCCCCGACCCCCGGCGCCGCGCCGGAGCGATCGCCGCCTGGGCGGCCACCTCCGGACTCGGCCTCGCCATCGGGCCCGTCACCGCGGGCCTCGCCCTGCGCTGGTGGACCTGGCACAGCGCGTTCTGGCTCAACCTCGTCGTCGCCGCGCTCGGGGCGGCGGCCGCCCTCCGGTTCGTGCCGGAGTCGCGGAACCCGGCACCCCAACGCCTCGACTGGGCAGGCCAGTTGACCGCCATCGGTGGGCTGGCCCTGATGGTCTTCTGGCTGATCGACGGCGGCCACCACGGCTACGGCTCCGGACGCGCCCTCGCGGCGGCCACCGCGGCGGTCGTCCTCCTCGCCACCTTCGTCGTGGTCGAACTGCGTCGTACAGCACCCATGGTCGACCTCCGCCTGATGCGCGATCCGTCCTACGCGGCCTCTCTGCTGCTCGCCGCGACCGTCCTGTTCGGCTTCGTCGGGCTCTCCCTCCTGGAGGTGCTGTGGCTGCAGCGGGTGCGCGGGCTGAGCGCCCTGCAGGTGGGCGCCCAACTCCTCGCGGAATTCGGCACGTTCATCGCCGCCTCGGTGCTCGCGGGAGCGCTCGTACGGCGAGTCGGGCCACGCACGCTGATCACCGTGGGACTGCTGCTCGCGGCCGTCGGGGCCACGCTCTTCGCGCGCGTCGATCCGGGCACGACGTTCAGCGGATACGCCGCCGCCCTCGCCGTCTTCGGCCTCGGCTGCGGTCTGGCCAACGCGCCGTCCACCGCGCTCGCCGTCAGCCACGTACCGCACGGTCGCGAGGGCGAGGCGGGCGGCACGGTGAACGCCGCCCGGCAGATCGGCGCCGTCCTCGGCACCAGCGTCCTCGGCACGCTGATGACCTCGCGTTTCGGCGACCGCGCCGGCCAAGTCCACGACCCACGGGTCGCCTTCACCGACGCGGTCGGCTACGCGGCGGGGGTCGTGGTGACGGTGCTGCTGGTCGGCACGGCAGTCTCACTCGCGTCCTCTGTGTGGTCCCGACGTGCCACGCGGCTCACCTCCGTGCCGGCCGAGGAAAGCTGAGAAGAGTCCGCCCCGGCCAGGGCGGACGGGTCCGCGCCGCCCTGAGCAGGGCGGACGGGTCCGCGCCGCCCAGAGCGGGCGGGCCCGTCCGTTCCCTCAGCTGCGGACGAAGTCCAGGAGGCCGGGGTGGCTCTGGCGGTGACGCACGAGGCGGTGGTCAACGGCGCCCATGTGTCCCCGACGGCCCCCGTCCACCGTACGCAGGCACGTCCGCCGCTCCGGGGAGGTCATCCGGCCGCCGGCAGCGTGAACTCGTAGACCAGGGCGTCCTGTTGGGCGTCCACCATCAGGTCGGTGATCTCCAGCGGCCGGTCGTACTGGTCGTGCACGCGCCGGGTCACCCGTACGGACTGCGGGAGCCGGCTGATCGAGTCCCGGTGGTGCAGGGTCAGCCCCGCCTTGCGCATCCAGTCGTATGCCCGCTGGAGTTGCGCCGACGCGGTGCCGTCCGCGCGGTCGCGGTAGCGGGCCAGCTCCTCGACCTCGGCCACCGCGACCGCGGAGAAGGACGTGACGGCCGTCCGCAGCCCGGTGCCGTCCGGCGCGGCCGACTCGTAGCGGTGGACCAGCGTCGGCCGCCGCGGGGCGAGTCCAAGGGCCTGCGCGTGTTCCGGTGGGGGAGCCTCCCAGTTCACGGTGGTCCGCTGGACGGCACACGGTTCGCCGCTGTGCGCCCCGACGGGGAAGTCGAGCGACGGGACGTGCTCGGCGACGCTGTCGGGCAGCGTCGCGTGACTGCCCCGCCGGTCGGTGGAGACCAGACCGCCGCGCCGCAGCATCTGCAGCGACTGCCGTACGGTCTCCCGGCTGACGCCGAACCGGTGGGCCAACTCCCTTTCTCCCGGCAGGCGTTCACCGGGCGGAATGGAACCGTCGCGCAGCTCGCCGAGCAGCTGTGTGGCGATCCGCGCGTAGAGCGGCTCGTGGTCGGATGGATGGGTGGTGCGGGCCATGTCCGCGCCTCCTGCGTGGTGACAAGACGTAGCCGTGCGGGCTCATTGCGCGACCACATCTAGCATTGGTCTAAACCACCAGGGAAGAGCGGCTGGGCAGTTCGGCCGATTTCAGCCCGCGCCCGTCGGCCCGGCCCGCACCCTCCGCGCGGCGCGAGCCCGCTCAGAGCGCGCTGTACAGGGCATCCACGAGCGCCATCTTTCTTGGGTCGTCGGCGATGTGCGGGCCCATGCGGTTCATGACATACCCCAGGGAGACACCCGCCTCCGGGTCGGCAAGGCCGCAGGAGCCGCCGAATCCGTCGTGTCCGAAAGCCTTCGGGTTGGGTCCGTACGAGCGGTTCGGCCCGCTCAGCCACAGTCCGAGCCCGATCTCCGTCTCGCGCGCGAACCCGGCGCCCAGCACCAGGTCACGGCAGCTGCCCTGCCCCTCGCGCACCCGCCCGGCGGCCTCGGGCGAGAGCACCTGCCGGGAGCCGTACGTGCCCCGCCCGGCGAAGACTCCGTACAGCGCGGCGACCGCACGGGCCGTGCCGTGGCCGTTGGCGGCCGGGATCTCGGCGGCCCGCCACTTTGGTGTGTTGGCCTCGGCGGCGCCGACGACCGGGTTGGTGAGGGCGGCCAGCGCCGCGGGTGCCAACTGGGCGAAGATCGCGGCCTGTTCGGTGCTGGGCGCGGCCGACGAACGCACCAGCTCGGCCGCCCGGTGGGCCTCCTTCTCCGGCAGCCCGATGGTGAAGTCGATCCCGAGCGGCCCGGTCACCTCGCGCTCCAGAAAAGCCCCCGGCTTCATCCCCGAGATCCTCCGCACCACCTCGCCGACCAGGTGCCCGAACGTCAGCGCGTGGTAGCCGGACCGTGTCCCCGGCTCCCACCAGGGCTCCTGCGCCGCGAGGCGCTCGACGGTCTGCTCCCAGTCGCAGAGCTGAGCGAACGTATGCGGCTCGCGCAGCCCGGCCAGGCCCGCGCGGTGGGAGAGCAGATGCCGTACGAGAACGGACTCCTTGCCCGCCGCCGCGAACTCCGGCCAGTACGCGGCCACCGGGGCGTCGAAGTCGAGCAGCCCCCGGTCGGCCAGGATGTGCGCGCACAGCGAGGTCGGCCCCTTCGACGTCGACCACACGTTGACCAGTGTCTCCCGCTCCCAGGGACGGGTGCGAGCCGCGTCGGCCCAGCCGCCCCACAGGTCCACCACGGTCTCTCCGCCGAGCGTGACCGACACGGCCGCGCCCAGCTCACCGCGGTCGCGGAAGTTCTCCTCGAACGCGGCGCGCACCGCCGAGAATCGCGCGTCGCAATGGCCTTGCACATCAGGCGCGAGCTGGGACATCAGACCTCCGTCATGCATCCGCGGGTGAACCTGGAAGGATCCGGACCCGCCGAACGTACCGACTGGTCGGACTGGAGGGAAGTCGCCGGACGCCATCCGTCCGCCTGAGTGGGAATCAGCGGCCTGGTGGGGCCCGTCGATGCACGGCCGGGCCCGGCGAGGAAGTCGGGAGCGGGCCCGGTTCGGCCATCGCCCCGGCCGGCGTGCTGTCCCGGCCCGGCACGAGGAACTGACTGCTCAGGAGGCTCAGATCGCCCGGATGGCCCGCGACGGCCTGTCGAACCCGGAGATCGGCACCCGCCTGTTCATCAGCACATGCACCGTCCATTCCCACTTGCGCAAGGTCTTCACCAAGCTCGGCATCAGCTCGCGCAGCCAGCTCGACAGAGTCCTGCTCAGCGGCGGCCCTGGCGGCGCCTGAGAGAACGTTCTGCCCCCCGAAGGAGCACCGGACGGGGCCTCAGAGGTAGGAGGGCAGCCAGTGCAGCTGGGCCGCCTCCTGGTAGGTGCCGCCGCCCTCGTGGTCGTTGAAGTCGTACACCTCGATCTTCTTGTCCTCGTGCGCCCACGCGTTGTACGCCGCGAAGACCGTCGACGGGGGGCAGGTCTGATCCTCCAGGGCCACCGAGAACAGGGCGGGCGAACTGCCGCGCGCGGCGAAGTGCACCCCGTCGAAGTACGAGAGCGTACGCAGGACCTGGTCGGTTCGGCCGCGGTAGGTCTTGAGGTAGTTGCCGATCTCCCGGTAGGGATTGCGGTCCGTGATAACCGTGGCGCGCGGGAAGTCGCACAGGAACGGCACGTCGGGCGCGATCGCGGCCAGGTCGGGCACCAGCCCGCCCACCGCGAGGGTGATGCCCCCGCCCTGGCTCCCGCCGACGGCCGCCGTGCGTGTCGGGTCCACCAGCGGATGCGAGCGGGCCGTCTCCACCGCGCGCACGCCGTCCGTGAACAGCCGCCGGTAGTAGTAACTCTCCGGGTCCTCGATCCCACGGGTCATGTATCCGGGGTAGGCGGGCGCGCTGCCCACCGGGTCCGGGGTCTCGCCGCCGCCCCAGGCGCTGCCCTGGCCGCGCGTGTCCATCACCAAGTGCGCGAAGCCCGCCGAGGCCCACAGCAGATGCGTGTGAGCGAGGCCGCGGCCGCCGCCGTACCCGACGAACTCGACGACCGCGGGCAGGGGCGAGTTCGCCCACGCCGGCAGGGTCAGCCAGCCCTTGACGGGGTGCCCGCCGAATCCGGCGAAGGTGACGTCGTACACCTTGACGGTCTTGAGGGGTGTCTCGACCGGCTCGAAGCGGGCGGCGAGGTCGTGCGCACGGGCCTCCTGGAGCGTCTTGGCCCAGAAGGCGTCGAAGTCCTCGGGCTCGGCGGACGCACTGCGGTAGTCACGGAGTTCGTCGAGGGGGAGATCGAAGAGGGCCATGAAGGACCACCTTTGGCGTCAGGGGCGCGGATGATCACACCGTACGGGTGCCATCGAAGGGCCAACAAGCCTCGTCCCTCGGTCGGGCCCGCTCCACGGCGGACCCCGCGCCGTGCGCCGATTCCGGCCCCACAGGACTGATCCCCGTCCGCCGTGGAACCCGCGCAGCGCTCCGCGCGGCGTACGGCGACCCGCACCGTCCGGCCCCCAAGACCGGAAAAGCCCTCAGAAGGCCCCCAGAAAGCCCCCACGAAGCCCCCAGAAATCCCCGAGAAGGCCCCCGGAAGGCGGGAGACATGACCTCCGGTACGCGCACCATCACCGCAGGAATCGACGGCTCGCGCGCCAGTCTGGACGCCGCCGACTGGGCGGCCCGCGAGGCCGGGCGCCGCGGTCTCCCGCTGCGTCTGCTGCACGCGGAATCGGCGCCGGCCATGCCCGCGCGGATCCCCGACGTCGACGTCCCCGTCGGGCGCACCCGCTCCGCACTCGACCGGGCCGCCATTCAACTGTCGTACGCCCACCCGGCGTTGGACATCATCGCCCGCAGCACCGAAACCCCTGCCGTCCCGGCGCTGCTCGCGGCGGCCGCGGAGACCCAGACCCTGGTGCTCGGCTCACGCGGCTCCACCGGGTGCGCAGGCTTCCCGGTCGGCTCGGTCGCCCTCGGGGTCGCCGCACGGGCCCAGCGCCCTGTCGTCCTCGTCCGCGCGGGCGAGCTCCCCGAGGACGAACGGATGCCCACCGGCGACGGCACGCCCCCGAGCACCGCCCCCTACCTGCCGGTGGTGCTCGGCCTGGACCTGGACCACCCCGCCGACGATCTCATCCGCTACGCCTTCGACACCGCCGCCGTCCGCTCCGCGCCGCTGCACGTGGTGCACACCTGGACGCTGCCCCCGCACCACGGTCACGCGCCCGGCTCACCCGTGCCCGAGGGCACGGCCGAACGGGAGGACGGCAAGCGGCAGGTGCTGACCGGCACCGTGCAGCCGTGGCGCCGCAAGTTCCCCGAGACGCCCGTCTCCGAGCGGGTCTTCCACGGCCACCCTGGACACCATCTGCTGAAGGCGTCCACCGGGGCCGGTCTGCTGGTCACGGGGCGCCGCACCGGTGAGCGCCTGGGCCGCTCGGCACGCTGGCTCGTCCACCACGCCGGGTGTCCCGTGGCGGTCGTGCCGCACGCCTGACGGGGCGGCCAGCCGACCGCGAAGGGGTTCAGCCGAACCGCTCGATACGAATCCGGTCCACCGGCTGACCAGCCTCCACCAGCAGCCGCGAGGCGTGCTCCGCGAACCCATTCGAGCCGCACACATAGGCCTCCCATCCACTGGGAGGCTGCTCGGCCAGGAGGGGTGCCACATGTGCCGCGGCCATACGTCCGACCGGCACACCGTCCGGCGCGCTCCGCGTGAAGACGGGCGTCGTCTCCTCGCCGTACTCCCGCGCGTAGATGAGCTCTTCGGGGCTGCGCGCGCAGACCAGCAACCGCAGTGGCACCTCCAGGCCCCGCGCGCGATGCTGCCGCAGCATCGACATCAGCGGTACGACACCGGAGCCGGCGCCGACGAGCAGCGCGGGCCGGTCGCCGGGCCAGGCGAAGAAGCCGCTGAGCGGGCCGCGCACCTCGACCGAGTCACCGGGCTCCGCGACGGTGTGGAACCAGCCGGAGACCTCGCCGCCCTCGACATGATCCAGGGTCAGCTCGATATGACCGGCGTCGTCGGGCGGTGACGCGATGGAGTAGTGGCGCTGCGCCACATATCCGTCCTCGGCGGTCAGCCGCAGCATCAGATGCTGCCCGGGCAGATGCCCCGCCCACCGCGGAACCGCGAACCGGAAGGTCGCCGCGTGCGGTGTCTCCCGGCGGATCTCGGTGAGTGTGGCGGTCTGCCATGTGCTCGCGGCACGGTTGCTCACGGCGATCCGGCCGGGCACGGCGAAGCGCGTCGGGGGTACGAAGGTCTCAGTCACCGGAGTAGCGCTGCTCTTCCCAGGGGTTGCCGCGGGCGTGGTAGCCGTTCTGTTCCCAGAAGCCCGGCTCGTCGTGGTCGAGGATGCTCAGGCCCGCGATCCACTTGGCGCTCTTCCAGAAGTACAGGTGCGGCACGATCAGCCGCGCCGGGCCGCCGTGTTCGGCGGGCAGCGGCTTGCCGTCGTACTCCCACACGATCCAGGCCCGTCCGCCGGTGAGGTCGGCGAGCGGAAGGTTCGTGGTGTATCCGGTGTGCGAGTACGCGACCGCGTGGGTGGCGGTGGCGTCCGGGCGTACGACGTCCAGGAACGCGTCCAGGGACACACCGGCGAAGCGCACCCCGAACTTCGACCAGCTCGTCACGCAGTGGATGTCGCCCTCGTACGCCGAACCGGGCAGCGCGTGCGCCTGCTCCCAGTTCCAGGTGCGCGGCCCGGCCACCAGACCGTCGATCCGGAAGCTCCAGTCGGCGGCCGCCAGCTCGGGCGTGACCTCGGCGGACAGGACGGGCCAGTCGTCGCCCGCGTCGTACTGGCCGGGCGGCAGTCCGGCGTGGTGAGCGCGCGGACGCCCGGTGAAGCCTCGCGTGACGTTCATAGGGGTGGTGCCTCCAGGGCCGCCGGGGACGGCGGGCCCGCGGATCGAGCGTGATCGGTGCGGACGCAGGTGCAGCGCTTTCGCACAGACACAGCGGCAGTGCTTACGCATTCAACCGTACGTGGCTGTGGACCGTGCTCCGGGCCGGAGCGGGGCTCCGATCATTGCGGGCACATGAACTCTCCCGAGGCCGGGGAATAGCCGTGCGGTGATCTTCCTTGCCGCTAGTGCGAGCGAAGGAGAGTGAGGGATACAGATGCCCAAGGCGTACGTCTTCACGCGGTACGGCGGCCCGGAGACCGAGGCCCTGGTGGAGCAGGACCGGCCGAGCCCGGGCCCCGGCCAGATCCTCGTCGCGGTGCGCGCGGCGGGCGTGAACCCCGTCGACTGGAAGCAGCGGACCGGATACCGCCGGGTGGGCGGCCCGGCACGTGAGCTGCCCGCCGTGTTCGGCAACGAGGTCGCGGGGATCGTCGAGGACGTCGGCCCCGACGTGACCGGCTTCACCACGGGGGACGCGGTGTTCGGCAACCCGGCGACCGGCGGTTACGCCGAGTACACCGTCCTTCCGGTCGCCCTCACCGCGCACAAGCCCGCCGCGCTGTCGTTCACCGACGCCGCGACCCTGCCCGTCGCGGCGGCGACCGCGTACGACGGAATCCGCCAGCTCGACCTGCCGTCCGGCGCGACCGTGCTGATCACCGGCGCGGGCGGCGGAGTCGGCGTCGCCGCCACGCAGATCGCGCGCGCCCTCGGGCTGCGCGTGATCGGGGTCGCGAGCGACGGGAAGAAGGACTTCGTCGAGTCGCTCGGAGCCGTGCACGTCCCGTCGGCGCCCTTTGGGCCGGACCTCGCGGAGCGGGTGCGCGCGGCGGCGCCGGACGGGGTGGACGCCGTGTTCGACCTCGTCGGGGGCGAGGTCCTGGAAGCCGCGGCGACGCTGCTGACCGACCGCACGAAGCTGATCACCGGCGCTGACCGTGAGACCGCCGCGCGGCTCGGTGGCGGCGCCGTCGAGCGGGCCCGCACCGCCGCCGTCCTCGACGAGGTCGCGAAGCTCGCGGTCGACGGGACGCTGCGGCCGTTCGTCACCCGGACCTTCCCGCTCGACCGGGCCGGCGAGGCGTTGCGCGCCGTCGAGGACGGTCACGCCCGCGGCAAGATCGTGATCGAGGTGTCGGCGTGAGCGCGTCTCCGCTGGACGATTCCGCGCTGGGCGCGCTGGACGGCCTCGCGCCGGGTTCGTCGACGGGCGCGGGCGGCACAGGGGCCTCCGGCCCGCCGACGGGTGCGGGCCCACTGGACAACCCTGCCGCCCGTTCGGCGACCGTCCCGCATGCTCCGGACGGCGCGCCCTGTTCGCCGACGGCGGCGCCTGTGCTCGACGGCCCTGCCATCGGCGCCGCCCACCCCCTCGACAACCCCGCCCTCGGTTCGCTGACCGGCCCGCACGCCTACTTCGCCGAGCGGCGCGGTCGCGTCCTGCGCTACCCGGTGGACGTATCGCCGTGGCTGGCGCTGCCCGACGAGCCGGAAGCCGGCGACTGGGCGGATCTGGCGGCCCTGGTGGGCCCGGGTGGGGAGGCGCCGCTGGCCGGGTTCAACGGGCGGATCCCGGACGGCTGGGAGGTGACCTTCGACATCGACGGCGTCCAGCTCGTCGACGACGGGATCGCCGCGGCACCGGACGCGGAGGCCGTGCGGCTCGGCCCGGCCGACGTACCCGACATGCTTGACCTGGTCGAACGGACCCGCCCCGGCCCCTTCCTGCCGCGGACCGTCGAGCTCGGCACCTATCTGGGGATACGGCGGAACGGCGCCCTCGTCGCCATGGCGGGGGAGCGGCTGCACCCGCCGGGCTGGACCGAGATCAGCGCGGTGTGCACCGACCCCGGCTTCCGTGGCGAGGGCCTGGCCACCCGGCTGATCCTGGCCGTCGCCCACGGCATCCGTGAGCGCGGCGAGATCCCCTTCCTGCACACCGGCGCGGGCAACACCAACGCCATCCGCCTCTACGAATCCCTCGGCTTCCGACTGCGCCGCAGCACCCGCTTCCTGGCGGCGCGCGTCCCCGAGCGCCTGGGGGAGGAGCGGACCGTGGGTGTCTGATGACATCGCGTCGTCAGACGCCGACGGGGGGCGGGCCGTGGGCGTGGGCGTCTGAAGACACCGCGTCGTCGAGGCGCGAGCGACCGGTGGTGCGGCGGGGGCGGGCAGGTCAGTCGGCGGGCGGCTGCCTGACCGGCTCCTCCTGGGCCACTGTCGCGTTGTACCGCAGCAAGTACGAGGCGAAGCGCGCGAGATCCTCCTGCGGCCAGCCCGTGTGCCGCTCACGGAAAGCCACGCGGCGGCTCTGCGTCACCTGGGCGAGGATCCGCGTGCCCGCCTCCGTCAGATGCAGCACCTGCACCCGGTGGTCCTCGGGGTCGAGCCGCCGCTCGATGAGCCCGGCCCGCTCCAGCGCGGCCACCTGACGGCTCACGGTGGACTTGTCCAGCGCGTAGTGCGAGGCGAGATCGGTGGCACGGCAGCCGCCGCTCTCCTCCAGATGACCGAGCAGGGTGTACGAGACCAGGGACAGCTCGGGGTGCATGCGTCCCGCCGAGGCCCGGGCGCGGCGCGCGAATGCGGTCATCTCGCGCTGAATGGTCTCGACGGCGGTGTCGGCATCCGTCTCGATGGCCGTCGGCGTGCCCTCGGCCCCGCCGGCCCCGCAGGCCCCGCGCTCGGCGTCCGGCCCGCCGTCGATGACCTCCGCGGCCGGACCGCCGGCAGTGACAACCGTCTCATCGGTCTCTTCTGATGCCTTCACGGCTTCCTCCTCCCATCCTTCTGGTTGTATAGTACAACTTGATAGAGAGTTGTATATGCCAACCAATGGTTCGGTCAATCTTCCGGCCAGAGGAGGACTCGTGTTCACCGGCCTGCGTTCACCGGCCCTACGCCATGTGCTCACGCACCTGGTCACCCCGCTGTTGATGTGTCTCGGCATGGGGCTGGCCTACATGGGTGCGTTCGTGACGCCGGAGCCGCATCACCTGCCCGTCGCCGTCGTCGGTGCCGGCCCCGAGACGAAGGTCTTCGCCCAGACGGTCAAGGACCGGGCGGGGGACCAGCTCGACGTCCGGACCGTCGCGAACCGCAGCCAGGCGGTGGACCTGCTCAAGTCCCGTGACGTCACCGGCGCTTACGTGCTCAGCGCGAAGACTCCCGAGCTGGTCGTCGCCACCGCCGCGTCCGACATGGGCGCCACGGCCGTCGAGAAGGTCTTCACACCGGTCGCGGCCCGGCAGGGCGTGCCACTGAAGGTCACCGACGTCGCCCCGCCGGTCCCCGACGACCCCACGGGCCAGGGCCTGTTCTTCCTGTTGATCGCGGTGAGTATCGGCTCGTACGCCTCCGTCGCCGCGCTCGGCGCCGCGGGCGCCGGCCTGCCCATGCGGATCCGCGCGCTGCTGGCCGTCGGGGTCTCCGGTGCCGTGAGTGTCATCGGTGCGGCGCTCGCCGGGCCCGTCTTCCACCTGGCGCACCACGACCTCGCGAGCGTGTGGGGAATGAGCTGGCTCTACTCCGCCGGCATCCTGTTCATCGGCGTCGGGCTCCACACCTTCCTCAAGCGGTGGACCACGCTCGCGATGATGGTGCTCTTCGTGATGCTCAACTTCACCAGCTCCGGAGGCCTGTTCCGGCCGGAGCTCCAGAACGGATTCTTCGGCGCCCTGCACTCCTTCTGGAACGGCGCCGGTTTCGTCGAGGGGGTCCGCAGCCTCCTCTACTTCGACCGCGACGGCCTGTCCGGCAACGTGGGGACGCTGTTCGGCTGGCTGGTGATCGGCCTGCTGGTCACGGCCGTCGCCGGCGCCATCGAGCATGCGCGCGCCCGTCGTGCCGTACAGGAAGAGCCCGTTCCCGAATCTGTTCCCGAACCTGTTCATGAGCCTGTTCCCGAGCCTGGGCGCGCGGAGCGGGGGGCCGAGGGTGCCGGAGAGTCCGAAGAGATCGAGCAGGAGCTGGAGGAGTCGGTCGCCGTGTGACCGGCGTGTGAGCGGCGTGTGATCGGTCTGAGCGTTCCTGTAAGGTGGCCGTCCCGGCTGTGGACCACCCCAGCCCAGGAGTTGTCGAGGAGGTGAGACCCATTACCGCTGTGTCAGGTCGGGTGCTCTCACCTCGAGGCAACGCGGCTCACCGCCTGTAGGCGGGGCCGCGAGAGCGCCCTTCGGCCCCTCGAAAGGCTCTCGTTCTCATGACCCCTCTCGCCGCTTCCGTCGTCTCCGCGCTCCGCTCCGCGGGCTGTGTCTTCGCCGAGGACGAGGCGGAGTTGATCCTCTCCACCGCGCGGACCCCGGACGACGTCACCGCCATGGTGGACCGGCGCGTCGCCGGTCTCCCCCTCGAACATGTCCTCGGCTGGGCGGAGTTCCACGGATTGCGCGTCACGGTGGAACCCGGCGTCTTCGTGCCGCGCCGCCGCACGGAGTTCCTCGTCGACCAGGCCGTCGCCCTCGCACGCGGCGCGTCTCTCGTCGTGGACCTGTGCTGCGGCTCGGGTGCGGTGGGCGCCGCCCTGGCCGCGGCCCTCGGCGGGCCCGAACTGCACGCCGCCGACATCGACCCGGCCGCCGTGCGCTGCGCCCGCCGCAACGTCGCACCGTTCGCCGGTCACGTCCACCAGGGCGACCTCTTCGCGGCCCTGCCCGACACCCTGCGCGGCCGTGTCGACGTCCTTGCCGCCAACGTGCCCTACGTGCCCACCGAGGAGGTCGGCCTGCTGCCCGCGGAGGCCCGCGACCATGAACCCCGGGTCGCGCTCGACGGCGGAGGCGACGGCCTCGACCTCGTGCGCAGGGTCGCCGCGGCGGCGCCCCAGTGGCTGGCCCCCGGCGGCTTCCTCCTCGTCGAGACGAGCGAACACCAGGCGCCCCTGGCCGTCGAGCTCTTCGCCCGCAGCGGTCTGATCGGCCGGCTCGCCGTCTGCGAGGAGATGTACGCCAACGTCGTGATCGGCGTGCGGCCCTAGGGTCTGTCCGGGGAGCGGGAGGGTCGGTCCGGGAAACGGGAGGGCCTGTCCGGGGAGCGGGAGGGTCTGTCCGGGGAGGGGGTGCGTCCGACATGCCACGTTCGGTCCCCGATGGGCCGGTCGGCCCGCCCGGCGCGCCACACTGTGGCTGACCGTGCCGGGAGACGGAGGCCGAACGTGAGCAGTCCCGAGGAGTTCCACGCGTGGGACGTTCGCGAGTCCGGGCCGGCCGACGCGCGCAGGCGGGTGTTGCTGCTGCCCGGCGGGATGTGCAGCACGGCGTTCTACGACGACATGACGGCCGCACCGGCACTGGCCTCGGCGCCGGTGCGGCTGGTGGCCGTGACGCTACCGGGCCACGCGGGGACCGTGCCCCCGCGGGATCTCGCCATGGAGAACTACGCGGCACTCCTCGGCGCGTTCGCGGCGCAGCGCGGCTGCGAGGTCGTGGTCGGCCACAGCCTCGGCGCCAACGTCGCCCTGGAGATGGCGGCGGCCGGGCACTTCACCGGCCCGCTCGTCCTGCTGTCCCCGACCTTCTCGCGGACCGACGAGCCCAAGGCACTCGGCGTCGCCGACCGCCTCGGACGGCTGCCGGGCATCGGGGCCCTGACCTGGCCGGCCCTGATGAAGGTGCTTCCGCGCCTCATGGCGGCCGGCCTGCCCGCGGCCCGCCGTGAGGCGCTGGTCGCCGAGTTCCGGAAGAACGACCCGGCGTTCTGCCGACGGGAGATCCGGCACTACTTCGACTACCTGGACCGGCACGGATCACTGGTGTCCCGGCTCCGCGCGTCGGGCGCGCCCGCCTGGGTCGTACGCGGTGATCACGACGAGATCGGGCTGACCGCCGAGGAGCGGGCGGGCCTCGACGACAGTCCCCACGTCACGATGGTCACCGTCCCCGGCGCGGGCCACCTGGTGATGGTCGACCAGCCGGCACCGGTCGCCGAACTCGTCGCCCGGGTCGCCCTCGGCTGACGCCGGCCCGCCACATCCGCGCCTGCCGACCCGGGCCTGCTGAACTGCACCTGCCGACCCGTGCCTGCCGACCCGGGCCTGCTGAACCACACCTGCCGACCCGAGCCCGCTGAACCGGGTCCGCTGACCCGCCCCGCGGACGCGAGCCCGCTTATGCAACTAGTTGCATAAAGAGGGTGTCGTCGTCTACAACAGAGACACGACACCGCGCACGGAGGGCCCGATGAGCCGTTACCCGCACCTGCTGAACCCGCTCGACCTGGGCTTCACCACCCTGCCCAACCGCGTGCTCATGGGCTCCATGCACGTGGGCCTGGAGGAGGCCGAGCGCGGCTTCGAGCGGATGGCGGAGTTCTACGCCACCCGCGCGCGCGGCGGCGTCGGCCTCATCGTCACCGGCGGCATCGCGCCCAACGAGGCGGGACGGCCGTACGAGGGCGGCGCCAAGCTGACCACCGAGGCGGAGGCGGAGCAGCACGCCGGGATCACCGCCGCGGTGCACCGCGAGGGCGGCAGGATCGCGATGCAGATCCTGCACTTCGGCCGGTACGCCTACCACCAGGACCTGGTCGCCCCGAGCGCCCTGCAGGCCCCGATCAGCCCCTTCCCGCCGCACGCGCTCACCGACGCCGAGGTCGAGCAGACCATCGACGACTACGCCCGCGCCGCCCGCCTGGCGCGGCGGGCCGGGTACGACGGTGTCGAGATCATGGGCTCCGAGGGCTATCTCATCAACGAGTTCATCGCGGCCCAGACCAACCGGCGCGAGGACCGCTGGGGCGGCTCGTACGAGAACCGGATGCGCTTCCCCGTCGAGATCGTCCGGCGCGTACGCGAGGCGGTCGGCGAGGACTTCATCATCATCTACCGCCTGTCGATGCTGGACCTGGTGCCGGGCGGCTCCTCCCTCGAGGAGGTCATCACGCTCGCCAAGGCCGTCGAGGCCGCCGGAGCGACGATCATCAACACCGGCATCGGCTGGCACGAAGCCCGCATCCCCACCATCGCGACCTCGGTGCCGCGCGGCGCGTACGCCTGGGTGACCAAGAAGGTCATGGGCGCCGTCTCCGTCCCGCTGGTGACGACCAACCGCATCAACACCCCCGAGCTTGCCGAGCAGCTGCTCGCCGACGGCCACGCCGACATGGTGTCGCTGGCCCGTCCGATGCTCGCCGACCCCGACTTCGTCGCGAAGGCGGCGGCCGGGCAACCGGAGGCCATCAACACCTGCATCGGCTGCAACCAGGCCTGCCTCGACCACACGTTCAGCGGCAAGATCACCTCCTGCCTGGTCAATCCGCGCGCCTGCCACGAGACGGAGCTCGTCCTCGCGCCGACGCGGCTGCGCAAGCGCGTCGCCGTCGTCGGCGCCGGTCCCGCCGGACTCGCCTGCGCGGTCAGCGCGGCCGAGCGCGGCCACGACGTCACCCTGTACGACGCCGCGCCCGAGATCGGCGGCCAGCTCAACGTCGCACGCAAGGTCCCCGGCAAGCAGGAGTTCGACGAGACGATCCGCTACTTCCGTACGCAGCTCGAACTGCACGGCGTGGACGTCCGGCTGAACACCCCCGTCACCGCGGACGGACTCGACGACCACGACGAGGTCGTCGTAGCCACCGGTGTCAGCCCCCGCACCCCCGAGCTCCCCGGAGTCGACCACCCCAGCGTCGTCGGCTACCTCGACGTCCTGCGCGACGGCGCCCCCGTCGGCGACCGGGTCGCGATCCTCGGCGCCGGCGGCATCGGCTTCGATGTCGCCGAGTACCTCACCGACAGCGGCGACAAGGCGAGCGAGGACCCGGCGACGTACTTCCGGAACTGGGGCGTCGACATGGACTACCGGGCACCCGGCGGCCTCGCCGCGCCCGAGCGTCCCACCCCGCCGCGCACCGTCCACCTCCTCCAGCGCAAGACCTCCAAGGTCGGCGCCGGACTCGGCAAGACCACCGGCTGGATCCACCGCACCGAGCTCAAGCACCGGGGCGTCACCATGGTCCCGGGAGTCCAGTACGACCGGATCGACGACGCCGGGCTGCACGTCACCGTCGAGGGGCACAGCCAGGTCCTGGAGGTCGACACCATCGTGCTGTGCACCGGGCAGGAGCCGCGCCGCGACCTGTACGACGAGCTGCTCGCGGCGGGCCGCAGCGTGCACCTCATCGGCGGCGCCGACGTGGCCGCCGAGCTGGACGCCAAGCGCGCCATCAAGCAGGGCACGGAGCTGGCGGCGGCGCTGTAGGCACGCCGCCCGGGAGGGCCGTCGCACCGTCCGGCGGGCCGCACTCAGGCGCCCGGTCCCGTGGGCGGTCCTCCCTAGGATGACCCCATGTCACTCCCGCACGCGATCCTCACCGCCCTGCTCGAGAAGCCCTCGTCCGGCCTCGAACTGACCCGGCGGTTCGACAAGTCGATCGGCTACTTCTGGTCGGCGACGCATCAGCAGATCTATCGCGAGCTGGGAAAACTGGAGGCCGAGGGCTACATCCGAGCCCTGCCCTCCGAACAGCCGGCCCGGGGGCAGAAGAAGAGCTACGAAGTCCTGCCCGCGGGCCGCGCGGAACTCGCCCGCTGGACCGCCGCCTCCCAGGACCCCAAGCCGCTGCGCGACATCATGCTGCTGCGGCTGCGCGCCTCGGCCGTCGTCGGCACCACGGGCGTCGAGGCCGACCTGCGCCGCCATCTCGCCCTCCACCAGCGGCAGTTGGCAGAGTACGAGGAAATCCAGGAGCGCGACTTCCCGCCCGGCAAGGACACCCCGCAGGACCGCCTCCGGCACCTCGTACTGCGCGCCGGAATCGACCTGGAGACCTTCTGGACCCAGTGGCTTACGCATGCACTGGAGGAGTTCGAGCAGCTGCCCGCGCCCGAGTAGGAGGTCGGAGTCCCCACGGCCGGGTCGGAGTCCGTAGGGCACGGCCCGGTCGGAGTCGGTAGGGCTTGGACCGGTCGGAGTCGGTTGGGCTTGGACCGGTCAGAGTCGGTAGGGCTTGGACCGGCGGCGCAGGAACCAGGCCGCCGCCACGGTGCCCGTGGCGACCAGCACCGCCCCGCCGACGAGCGTGACGGTCCCGTAGTCCTTGACCGCTCCGCCGAATCCACCCATGACACCGCGCGACGGCGAGGCCGTCGACGAGATCGTGGGGGTCGCGGGGGCCGAGACGATGATGGACTGGGTGCCCGCCGTCGTCCCGTTGTAGCAGACCACGACCACCGTATAGGTGCCTGGGCTCACACCTGACCAGGACGCGGACTGACTGGTGGTCGTCCCCCTCAAGGGCGCCTGGCGCCCTTGGGAGAAGTTCGCCTGTCCACTGGAAAGCAAGGAGGCGCTGCCGAAGCTGGCGCCGTTGCTCTGACACGCGCTGGTGGTGACCGAAACATTGGAACCGGTGGTGCTCACCGAGATTCCGGAACCGAAGGCAACGGCGGACGGGGCGGCCAGAGCGAGCGGCAGCGCAGCGGCGGCGGCCGCGGTCAGGCCGGAGCGGAGAAGTGTCTGAGTAGTACGCATCAAGGACTGCCCTCCAGCGGCACGGTTGGCGGCACATCCCATGCGCCGCCGAGGATTGGAAGGCCCGTGCTGTCTCAGGGAGAGCCAACGTTGCCTCGGCCGGGCCCGCATGCGGACGGGGACCGGGCAGGTGACGAATTCCTTCGTCCGGCCGACTGCGCAGGGTTTACGGCCGCCGTGTGCCTCCCGTCACCAGGTGCGGCCCGCCTGGAGCAGCCGCTCCCGGACCAGCGCCACATGGGGGTTGTCCGAGACCCCGGGCCGCTGGGTGAGATAGCCGGTGTTGATCGGCGGGTCCTCGGGCGACAGCAGGGGCACCAGGGCACCCGAGGCCAGTTCGTCGAGGCAGAGATAGCGGGGGAGCACCGTGATCCCCGCGCCGGCGGCGACCGCCGCGAGGACGCCCCGAAGATCGGGCACCGTGATCGCGGCCTGCCCGGACAGCCGTACCCCGAAGACATGCCGCCAATAGCGGCGCGCGATCGGCAGATCCTCGGCGTATGTCACCAGGGGTGCGCCGTGCAGCGCGGCGGCGCCCTCGGCCGCCACCCTGCCCGGACCGATGCGCTCGGCCCACTGCGGGGCGGCGACCAGCACGAACTCCTCGTCCATCAACGGCACGGAAGTGAGGGTGCGCCCGCGTGGCCGGATCGTGGCGATCACCAGATCGAAGCGGCCGCCCCGCAGTCCCTCCAGGAGGTCGTCGGTCAGTCCGGTGCTGATCCGCAGCCGCACGCCGCGCCGCGTCAGCGGCGCCAGCGCGGGCAGCGCCTTGGTGCACAGCAGCTCGGCGGGACCGGCCACATGGACGGGATCCGGCGGCTGGTCGGCGCCGAAGCCGCCGCGGTCCGCGACCACCGCGAGCGCGTCCAGGGGTGCCGCGACCTGCGCGGCCAGCTCGTCCGCCACCGCCGTGGGCAGCACACCCCGCGGCCCCCGCTCGAACAGGTCCCGGCCCATCTGCTCCTCCAGCGACCGCATCTGCGTCGTCACCGTCGGCTGGGAAAGGCCCAGCAGCCGGGCCGCCGCCGTGAACGATCCCGTCCGGTGCACGCTGAGAAAGGTGCGCAGCAGGGAGAGATCGAGCGGAGTCGCGACATTGGGTTCCCTATGGGCCATACGGGTAACTCTATGCCGGGGCTATTGCTGACCGCCCGGCCCGGGCCGTGCGCTTCACCGTGTGCCGCTGCGCGCCGTGCGCTGCACCGCGTGCCGCTCCGCGCCGTGCGCTGCACCGCGTGCAAGGCGGCGCCGTGCGCCTCACCGGCTGCCGGTCGTCACCGTCCGCTGCGCCGAGAATCCGCCCCACGTGCCGTCCGGCAGCTTCGCCCTGATCCGCACACGGTGTGACTCCCCGGCGTCCCGGCCCACGTAGAAGCTGTAGGTGGACTTCCCGCGCGGTGGGTCGCCGCCCCACACCAGCGAGGTCACCGGACGGCCGTCGAGATGGATCTGATACTCCGTGATCACCCCGTCCACCTCCGGGGCCAGCCAGGACAGATCGATGTAGTACGCGCCGTCCGCACGGTGGGTCGTCGCGCGGAAGTCGGTCGGCGCGGTGCCCCGGCCGTCGTCCGTACCGGGCGCGGTGCTGAGCCGGACGGTGTCGCTCGCGGGCGAGACGTTGTCCGCCGCGTCGCGCGCCCGCACGGTGAAGGAGTAGCGGGTGCCGGGCCGCAACCCGGTGACCACAGTCGCCGTCTGTGCGCCGCCCACACTGTGGATCTTCGAATTGCCCTGGTAGATGTCGTACGACGCTACGCCCCGGTCGTCCGTCGACTTCTCCCAGGACAGCTGGGCCGCCCGGCTTCCGATCGCCTTGCCGTGCGGCCGGCCGGGGCGGCCCGGAGCCGTGTGATCGGCCGCGACCGCCGCCGGTGTGGTGGCCCGGACCTGTTTGCTGGGTGGTCCGGAGTCCCCGGCGGCGTTGCGGGCCCGGACCGTGAACACGTACGTGGTGGACGGCTTGAGTCTGGTGATGTCCACCATGTGCTCCGCGCCGGGCACTTCCTTGACTTTCGTGGTTCCGCGATACACCTCGTAACGGGTGACCTCCGGATCGTCGGAAGCCCGGTTCCACATGACGTGCACGCTGGTCGCGCTGCCCGCGGCGGCGGTGACGCCCAAGGGTGCCGAGGGCAGCCGTTCGCCCTGGCCCGTGTCCTGTCCGCCCCACCCACAGGACGCGAGCGCGAACAGCGTGCCGCACGTCAACGCCCGGGTCAGGGCGGGGGGAACGCGTCGTACGGAGCCGGCTTCAACGCGTCGCACGGTCTGCCTTCCCTCGACGGGATTGGTCTGTACCTATAAGACACGGCTGAGGCGATCACATCAAGAGGGTGGACGGCCGTTGGTCGGACCGCGGGGAACATACGTATGCTGATCCTGACGCGGCGTGAACTCACCCCTTTCTCAGGGGAGTTCACGCCCATGGCGCGGTCCGCTGTCGTCGCTGATCCCGCGCCGGCGAAGGCGGTCGAGTGGCCGGAGTCGATCACGGCTCGGGCCCTCGGCCGCACGGCGCCGGTCGAGCCGGCGGTGCGCCGCCCGTTCGCCGAGGCGCCATCGCTTCGTCCGTAGAGGCGGTATCGCTCCCTTCGCCGAGGCGACATCGCTCCGTCCGTCGAGGCGGCTTCTCGGCCCGTACGGCGAGGGGGTTTCCTCGGCCCCCCGTCGAGGTGGCCGTGCACCCCCGTCCGGCCCCTTTCCGGTGGACGCACCGTCAGATGCCCACCAAGTTTAGGCAAATGACCGTTCATGTCCCCCAGGAGAGGGTCTCTCATCGTGCGTGTCCAGTCGCTGACGCTGGCCGCGGCCGGCGCCGCCCTGCTCGCTCCCGCTCCGGCGGCGGTGCTCACCACCACCCCACCGAGTCGGCCCGTGGTGGCGGTGAGCGAGGGACATGTCCCGGCCGCCGACCTGCTGGCGAAGGTGCGCGGCTGCGCTCCCGTCTCGAAGGCGCGCTACCGCAGTGACGACGGGGCCCGCGCCGACGTTCCCGTCTGTGGCACGCGGGGTGCCGTGTTCTGGAAGGCCGACATGGACATCGACTGCGACGGCAGACCGGGCCGTCGCTGCAACCGTCGCACAGACCCGCTCTTCTCCGGCGCCACCGCCTACCAGCAGTCCGACGGACGCCCGTTGAACGCCGAGACCCTCCCCTACATCGTCGTCCCCTCCCCGAGCGGCATCTGGAACCACCGGGACCACGGCGTCCACGGGGGTTCGGTGGCCGCCGTGATCTACCGGGGCCGAGTCCAGTACGCCGTCGTCGGCGACACCGGGCCGCGCGAGATCATCGGTGAGGCCTCGTACGCCACCGCCAAAGCCCTCGGCATCAGCCCTGATCCGCGGCGCGGCGGGACGGACTCCGGGGTCACGTACATCGTCTTCAAGAAGTCCCGGGTGTCACCCATCGAGAACCACGCCGCCGCCGTGGCGGCCGGGGACCGGCTGGCCCGGCAACTCGTCCGCGGCCGCTGAGCCGCCCAGCGGCGCAGATCTCATGGTTCGTAGGGCCACGGTCTGGTGGGCCACGGTGTGAGGGGCCGCGGCGTGACGGGCTGTGGCGTGAGGGGCCGTCAGGCGGCGGCCCAGCCGTTGTCGACGGGCAGGATCACGCCGCTGATGCTGCTCGCCGCGTCCGAGTGGCGCTACTTCCCGAGCAAGGAGAGCTGCGTCAGCCCTTGGTTCGAGGCCGGGATCGACGAGATCGCCTCCGCCCTGCGCGCCTGGCGTCCCGGCCGGCCGCTGGAAGACGCACTTGAGGCGGTCATGACGGGCAACCACGCGACGGCGAGGCCGCACCTCCCCAAGGTCCGCGCGCTGGTGAGACCGACCCGCACCGAGCCGGGCCTGCGGGCCGTCTGGCTCCGGGCCCATGACGAGGGGCGACGATGCGCTCGGCGCCGGCCGTCGCGGCGGAAGGGCTCGCCTGACGGAGCCCGGGGCCACGGATCGGCTCACTCTCACATTCAGGTCAGGTGGTTCAGGCAAGCCGGTGGTACCGGCGTGCCGATGGGCCGACACCACCGGGGGGCCGGCCGGACCGGTGGCCCTGATCGTTCCAGGGCTCCCGGTCGTCCTGTTGCTCCAGGTCTTACGCCTTTCGGTACTCGTACGCCTCCGCGGCCGCCGCCTCCACCGCGGCGAGATCCGCGCCGGCCGAGGCCGTGACGACCGCGGCCACCGCGCCCTCGACGAAAGGCGCGTCGACCAGGCGGGTGTCGTCCGGGAGTTCGTCGCCCTCGGCGAGCAGCGCCTTCACGGTGAGGACCGCGCTGCCCAGGTCGGTGAGGACGGCGACCCCGGCGCCGCGGTCCACGGAGGCGGCCGCGGCGGCGATCAGCTCGGCGCTGGTGCCGACGCCACCGTCCGCGGCGCCGCCCGCCGGAGCGACGGGAGCTGTGGTGCCGCCGCCCGCGAGCGCCGTCGCCAACTCGGCCACGGAGGCGGCGACGGCCGCGCTGTGCGAGACCAGCACGATCCCTACGAGGGTGTCCTTGGTGTCACTCACCGGCCGCCTCCACGAGTGCCGCGATCAGCAGGGACGAGGACGTGGCGCCCGGGTCCTGGTGCCCGATGCTGCGCTCGCCCAGATAGCTCGCCCGGCCCTTGCGGGCCTGCAGCGGCGTCGTCGCCACGGCACCTTCCTCGGCGGCGGCCTTCGCCGCGGCGAAGGAGTCCGCGAGCGCGTCGACCGCGGGCACCAGCGCGTCGATCATGGTCTTGTCGCCGGGCGCGGCCCCGCCCAGTGCCATCACCGCGTCGACGCCGGTGCGCAGCGCATCCGTGAACTGCTCCTCGGTGACCTCGGGGGCGTCCCCGAGCGCCTTGCCGGTCCGGCGCAGCAGGGTGCCGTACAGCGGGCCCGACGCACCGCCGACCTTCGAGATCAGCTGCCGTCCGGCGAGCGCGAGGACGGCGCCTGGGGTGCCCGGCGACTCCTCCTCCAGGGCGGCGACCACGGCGGTGAACCCGCGCTGCAGATTGCTGCCGTGGTCGGCGTCACCGATCGGCGAGTCCAGTTCGGTGAGCCGCTGGGCCTCGCGGTCCACGGATGCGGCGGTCACCGTCATCCAACGGCGGAAGAAATCGGCGTCGAGCACGGGAACTCCTTGCGTGGTACGAGCGGGACTGCGGGGGTGTGACGGGCGCGATGCTCTGCGATGCTCGCATCCGTCACCTGTGCGGTACGTGCCTTGACGCGGGAGCGCACGTCTGGAGCGCGCGTTGATTCCTCGGTGCACATGTCGATCGGTTGCCGGCCGGCGGCAGCCGACCGCATGTTGACCGGGTTCACACGCCCCAGCGCAGGCCCGGTGTGTTCACCGGCGCGTCCCAGAGCCGCAGCAGCTCCTCGTCCACTTGGCAGAGCGTCACCGAGGCGCCGGCCATGTCCAGCGAGGTGACATAGTTCCCGACCAGCGTGCGGGCCACCGGGATCCCGCGCTCGCCGAGCACGCGATGGACCTCCGCGTTGAAGCCGTACAGCTCCAGGAGCGGCGTGGCGCCCATGCCGTTGACCAGGAGCAGGACGGGATTGCGCGGAGTGAGGTCCTCCAGGATCGCGTGCACCGAGAAATCGGCGATCTCCCGCGAGGTCATCATCGCGCGCCGCTCCCGGCCCGGCTCGCCGTGGATGCCGACGCCCAGCTCCAGCTCCCCGGGCGGCAGGTCGAAGGTCGGGGAGCCCTTGGCCGGAGTCGTGCAGGCGCTGAGGGCGACGCCGAAACTGCGGGAGTTCTCGTTGACCTGCTTCGCGAGCGCTTCGACCCGGTCCAGCGGTGCGCCCTCATCGGCGGCGGCGCCCGCGATCTTCTCCACGAACAGCGTCGCGCCGGTGCCGCGCCGACCGGCCGTGTAGAGGCTGTCGGTGACGGCGACGTCGTCGTTGACGAGGACCTTCGCGATCTGGATGCCCTCGTCATCGGCGAGTTCGGCCGCCATGTCGAAGTTGAGCACGTCACCCGTGTAGTTCTTCACGATGAACAGCACGCCCGCACCGCTGTTCACGGCGGCCGCGGCCCGCAGCATCTGGTCCGGCACCGGAGAGGTGAACACCTCGCCCGGGCAGGCCGCCGACAGCATTCCGGGACCCACGAATCCGCCGTGCAACGGTTCGTGCCCCGACCCGCCACCGGAGACGAGACCGACCTTTCCGGCCACGGGGGCGTCCCGCCGTACGATCACCCGGTTCTCGACGTCCACCGTCAGCTCCGGATGCGCTGCCGCCATACCCCGCAGCGCGTCCGCGACCACCGTCTCCGCCACGTTGATGAGCATCTTCATGGGAACCTCCTGGGGTGACTAACAGTTTAGCCTCTGACCCACGCTTTCCCTGGTCAGAGTGGGTATGACCGGCTATTGACGTTGGCGTTCCACGGCGCCCGGAAGCAGGGTTCGGCGGTGCTGGTGCTGGTGCTGGTGCTGGTGCTGGTGCCGGTCCTGGTGCTGGTGTGCTCGTGCTGACGTGTCGCCGACTTTACTGATGGGTCGTCAGTTTCTGGTGTTGTGCGGATGGGCGAGCCGAGCGGTCCACTCTCGGCAGTATCGGCGCTCAGGACACGGGGGTCACGTGCAGGGACGCTTTCGGGTTCATCCGGGGCGCCGCCCAGCGCCCTGCGTCTCCCCTCGGCGTTCCTCGGCGTTCTTCAGGTGGGGCGTGAGCAGCCCGTCAGTAACGCGTCAGCGCTGAGCCGGTTGCCGTCAGCGTTGCGTCATGAGGGGTCGGAGCACCGGGAGACAGGGGCACAACGTCAGATGCATGCCTCGGTCCGCCTCCCCGCGCCGGGGCGCCAGCCACTTCCGTGGACTCCCCACGGACTTTCCAGGAGGCATCTCATGGCAGACCTCTCGTGCGGTGAAGACCCGGAGCCTTCCGAACGGTTCCCGGCCGGACCCCTGTACGTTCCCGTCCGGCCGGGGCCAGCAGGGTGTGCGGCCCGTATGTTCCGTACGCCCCTCGGCGGCCGTACCGCCGTCGGCTTCACGTCCGAGCGCCGGCTCATCGCGACTCTGGGTCCCGGTCAGGAGTGGATCAGGCTCGCCGAACCCGCACTGCGCGCTCTGGCCGCACCGCTCGGAGTCACCACCGTGACGGTGGACCCTCAGCTCCGCGCCCCGGCGCCCACGCCCGAGCCGGCGCCTCTCGGCTGGGCTCCTCGGGCCGTCGAGGCCGTCGGTGCGTTGCGGGCGACCAAGGCCCCCGCGCTCGTCGAGGTGCCGGCGCTGCGGGCCGGCCGGGAACGGACCACGCGATGACCACTCTTCACGAACCCGCGGCCGCGCGCCTCGTCGACGACCTGACGGTGTGGCCGGCCTCGACGGCCCCGCAGGCCGACGGCGACCTCACCGTGGGCGGCGTACCGCTCGCCGAGGTCGCCGACCGGTTCGGCACCCCTGTCTACGTACTGGGCGAGGGCGAGGTGCGCGAGCGCTGCCGTACCTACCGTGCCGCCTTTCCCGATGCCGAAGTCCGCTACGCGGCCAAGGCGCTCCTGTGCCGTGCCATGACGCGATGGGTGGAGGAGGAGGGCCTGGGCCTCGACGTCTGCTCCGCCGGCGAACTGGAACTCGCCGTCACCACCGGGTTCCCGCCCGAGAAGATCGTGCTGCACGGCAACGCCAAGTCCCCGCGCGACCTGGAGACCCCGCTGCGGCTCGGCGTCGGGCGCATCGTGATCGACAGCCCGTCGGAGATCGCCCGGCTGGCCGCGGCGGTCGGCCCCGGCGGACACCAGAAGGTCATGGTGCGGGTGGTACTCCATCGCGGCGCCGGCCCTGATGTCCGTGGTCGGCAGACACTGCGAGGCCGGCGATGTCCTGGCCTGCGACGTCGCACTCCCCGGTGACATACACCCGGGAGACCTGCTGGCCGTGCCGGTCGCGGGCGCCTACCACCTGTCCATGGTCTCGGGCTACAACCTGGTCGGCCGTCCGCCCGCGGTCGCCGTGGCCGGCGGTCACGCACGGCTCCTCGTCCGCCGCGAGTCGCTGGACGACATCCGCAGCCGAGACGTGGGCCCTTAGCCGGGGTGTCCCCTGGCCGACGTGTCCCAGCGGACCCCACCTCCGGGCGAGTGACAGCAGGGCCCCGCCCGGAGGTGGCACAGCGCATCGCCTCGTACGTCGTCCGCCGCGGTTGCCAGGGTCAGGCGTCAGGCAGCCGCGGTGTCCTCGGGGACGTGGTGAGGCAGTGGCAGTTCGGTCACGACCTCGAAACCGCCTTGGGGCCGGTGGCCCGCACGGACGAAGCCTCCGACGGAGCGGGGTCTTTCGCGCATGCCGACGAGGCCGTAACCGCCGGCCGGGGCGGGGGAGGGCAGCGGTTGCGCGGGTCCGTCATCGGTGACGGTGATGCCCAGTCGGCCAGGGGAGTAGGCGAGGCGCACCTCGGCCGAGTGGGTGGCGGCGTGCTTGCCGTGTGCCGTGTGCCGTGTGCCGTGAACCGCGCCGGCCCGAGGACCGCACGCCCGTCGCGCCGACGGGGCACCACACCTCCTTCGCGCCGAAGGCCGCCGTGGGTTTCTGCGGCGCAGGCGATGACGCCGGGGGCCTCGTTCAGGGCCTTCCCGGAGGCGTCAGCGGTAGAGGGCGGGGCGCTCGATCAGTTCGACCTCGGTCCTGCGGCCCTCGGTCTGGGCGCGGACGCCCGCCTCGCAGACGGCCGCCGCGGCGTATCCGTCCCAGCTGCCGGGGCCGGTGACCTCGCCGCGCAGCGTGGCGTCGACCCAGGCCTGCACCTCTCGGTCGTACGCGTCCGCGAACCGCTCCACGAAGTCCGGGGCGATGGAACCGCCCCACCGGCCCGCCGTGTTGACGAGCATCCCGTGGGCCTCGCCGATCCGGGCTGTCCCGTTCTCGCAGACGGCCTCGGCCTGCACCTGGTAGCCGAAGCGGCAGTTGACGTAGATCTCCACGTCCACCAGCACGCCGCCGGCCGTCTCGAGGACGACGAACTGGGGGTCCGACAGGCCCTCGGGCGCGTTGCCGGACGGCCGGGGCTTCATCACCGTGACCGCGGTGATCTCCTGGCCGAGGAGCCAGCGGGCCGCGTCCATCTCGTGCACCACGGAGTCGTTGATGAGCATCTGCTCGGTGAAGTACGGCAGGACGTCGGCGTTGCGGTGCCGGTTGTGCAGCATCAGCGGGCGGCCCAGTTCGCCGCTGTCCAGCAGCGATTTGAGCTTCAGGTACTCGGCGTCGTAGCGCCGCATGAACCCGACCTGCACCCGCCGGTGGCCGAGCTTCTGCTCCGCCTCCATGACACGCAGCGCGGAGGCCGCGTCCGGAGTGAGCGGCTTCTCGCACAGCACCGGCAGGTCGTGCGCGAAGGCGGTGAGCAGGGCCGCCTCGTGGGCCGGTCCGGGCGAGGCGATGATCACGGCGTCGATGTCGTCCGCGGCCATGGCGGCGGCCGGGTCGGTGTACGCGGTGCAGCCGTCGACACCGTCCGCGAGCCGCTTGGCGCGTTCCGCGTCCAGGTCCGCGACGGCGGCCACCCGCGCCCCGCTGATGACCTCGGTGATACGGCGTACGTGGTCGGCCCCCATCCGGCCGGTGCCGATGACGGCGATGCCGAGCGTTCCGCGCTGGGTCATGGTGGTTCGTGGTCCCTTCGGGGTCAGGCGCCGCAGGAGCGGAGGTACGTGCGGGTGCGTACGGCGATGGGCAGCGGCCTGTCCGGCTCGCAGGGGTACATGTCCTGCTCGACGATGGCGAACAGGTCCACCCCCAGACGCTGGGCGGCGACCAGCACCGGCTCCAACTCGGGTACGCCCGCAGGGGGTTCGCACATCACACCGCGCTGGACGGCGGGGCCGAACGGCACCTCGTTCTTGACGACGTCGGCGAGGATCTCCGGGTCGACCTGCTTGAGGTGCAGATAGCCGACGCGTTCGCCGTACGTCTCGATGAGCTTGACGCTGTCGCCGCCGCAGTAGGCGTAGTGCCCGGTGTCCAGGCACAGATTGACCAGGCCGGAGTCGGTGGAGTCGAGGAAGCGCTCGACGTGGGCCTCGGTGTCGATGTGCGTGTCGGCGTGCGGGTGGACGACGATGTCGAGGCCGTACGTCTCCTTGACCTCGTGGCCGAGCCGTTCCATGCCCTTGGTCAGGTGGGCCCACTGCTCGGCCGTCAGCTCCGGCGGCTCGATGATCTCGGCGGTCTTGTCGTCCCGCCAGAAGGAGGGGATCACCACCAGGTGCTTCGCGCCCATGGCCCGGGTGAGCGAGGCGACCTCGCTGACGTGCTTCCAGGTGGACTCCCAGACGGAGGGTCCGCGGTGCAGGCCGGTGAAGACCGTGCCCGCCGACACCCTCAGTCGGCGCTTGTCCACCTCGTCGGTGAGCCGGGCCGGGTCCGTCGGAAGATAGCCGTACGGGCCGAGCTCGATCCAGGAGTATCCCGCCTCGGCGACCTCGTCCAGGAAGCGTTCCCAGGGGACCTGCCGCGGGTCGTCGGGGAACCAGACGCCCCAGGAGTCCGGGGCCGAGCCGACCCGGATGCGGTCGAGGGGGGTGGTCATCTCAGGAGATCCCTTCGGAGGAGGCCGGCACCGGCTTCTGGAGGTCTTCCGCTTCGGGGAGCTCATCGACGTCGACACCGCGGACCTGCGCCAACTCGTGCTTGAGCGCGGCGAGTTCGGCGCCGCCCGCCATGTGGTTGGTGAGTTCTTCCAGGCTGACCTCGCTGCGGGCGGCGCTGAGCTCCATGGTGCCGAGCCGGAGCACGCTGAAGTGGTCGCCGACCATGTAGGCGTGGTGCGGGTTGTGGGTGATGAAGATGACGCCGAGGCCGCGGTCGCGGGCGGCGGCGATGTACTTCAGGACGACACCGGACTGCTTGACGCCGAGCGCGGCGGTCGGCTCGTCGAGGATGAGTACGCGGGCACCGAAGTAGACGGCGCGGGCGATGGCCACGGACTGCCGCTGGCCACCGGAGAGGGTGCCGATGGGCTGGTCCAGGTCGTCCAGGACGATGCCCATGTTGCGCAGTTCCTCGTCGGCGGTCCGCCTCATCCGCGCGATGTCGAGGCGGCGCACCGGCCAGGGGCCCTTGGTCATCTCGGAGCCGAGGAAGAAGTTCCGCCACACCGGCATCAACGGCACGGTCGCCAGGTCCTGGTAGACCGTGGCGATGCCCCTGTCGAGCGCCTCGCGCGGGCTGGTGAAACGCACCGGTTCGCCGTCGACGAGGAACGCGCCCTCGGTGTGCTGGTGCAGCCCCGAGACGATCTTGATGAGGGTGGACTTGCCGGCACCGTTGTCGCCGAGCACACAGGTGACCTGGCCGGGGCGGACGGCGAGGCCGACGCCGTGCAGGGCGCGGATGTTGCCGTAGGACTTGCCGGCGTCGCGCAGCTCGACGATGGGGGTCGTGCCGTCCTCGTGCGGGGGGTCCTTCAGGATGGCGCCGGCCGGTCCGGATCCGTTGCTTGTCATGAGTCAGCTCACCTCCGGGTCGCCTGGCGACGGACCCACAGATTGACGAGGGCGGCGACGAGGAGCATCACGCCGAGGAAGGCCTTGAACCAGTCCGGGTTCCAGTTGGCGTAGACAATGCCCTGGGAGACCATGCCGAAGATGAAGGCGCCGATGACCGGGCCGATCGCGGAGCCGTAGCCGCCGGTGAGCAGGCAACCGCCGATGACCGCGGCGATGATGTACAGGAACTCGTTGCCCACGCCCTCGCCGGACTGCACGGTGTTGAACGAGAACAGCAGGTGCATGCCGACGAACCAGGCGCCGGCGCCCACACCCATGAACAGGGCGATCTTGGTGAAGTCGACCGGTACGCCGACGGCGCGGGCACTGTCCTTGCTGCCGCCGACCGCGAAGATCCAGTTGCCGAACTTGGTGCGCAGCAGCAGCCAGGTGGCGGCCGCGGCGAACACCAGCCAGTAGACGATGGTGATCTTGAAGCTCACTCCGCCGATGCTGAAGTCGGAGGCGAAGATCTTCTTGGCCTGGTCGAAGCCGTCCATGTCGGCGATCGAGTCGCTGGCGACGTTACCGGTGAAGATCTTGGTGACCGCGAGGTTGGCGCCCTGCAGGACCAGGAAGGAGCCCAGCGTGACCAGGAAGCTGGGCAGTCCGGTCTTGATCAGCAGCCAGCCGTTGAACGCCCCGACGGCGAGGGAGACGAGCAGCGCGACGAAGACGCCGGTCCACACGTTCATCGTCAGCTGGAAGCTGAGGATGGCGGCGGTGAGCGCCGAGGTGGTGACCGCGACACCGGCGGACAGGTCGAACTCGCCGCCGATCATCAGCAGGGCCACGGGCAGCGCCATGATGCCCATGACCGAGGCCTGGTACAGCACGGTGGACAGCGCGCTCACATCGCGGAAGGACGGGGCCACCGCGAAGAAGAAGACGTACACGCCCACCGCGGCGATCAGCGCACCGACCTCCGGGCGGGCGAGCAGCCTGCGGCCCACCGACCGCTCAGAGGTGCGGCCGTCCTTCTGGACGGCCGGCGGGGCCGGCGACGAGGGGCTCGCCGCCGGTGCCGTTGCATGGGTCATCTCAGATCACCGGGTGCCCTTCGCGGCGAACTCGGCGACCGTCGCGACATTGGTCTTGTCGACGAAGGCCGGGCCGGTCAGCACCGGCTGCACACCGCCGCCGCTGTAGTTGCCGTTGTTCTTGTAGAGCCAGAGGGAGTCGACCGCCAGGTAGCCCTGCAGATACGGCTGCTGGTCGACGGCGAACTCGATGGAGCCGTCCTGGACGCCCTTCACCAGGTCCTTGTTGAGGTCGAAGGTGGCGACCTTCGCCTTGCTGCCCGCGTCGGCCACCGACTGCACGGCGGTCAGCGCGAACGGGGCGCCGAGGGTGACCACGTGGTCGATGGCGCTGTCCTGCTTCAGCTTGGCGGTGATCGTCGACTTCACCGAGGGCATGTCGGTGCCGTTGACGTAGAGCGTCTCCGTCGTGCCCTTGAAGGTCTTCTTCACGCCGTTGCAGCGCTGCGTGAGCCCGACGTTGCCCTGTTCGTGGATGACGCAGGCGATCTTCTTCGCGCCCGTCGTGTTCAGCTTGTTGCCGAACGCCTCGCCCGCCACGCTCTCGTCCTGCCCGAAGAACTCCGTCAGGCCCAGCTTCTTCCAGTCGCTCAGGCCCGAGTTGAGGCCGACCACGGGGATGCCGGCCTTCCGCGCCTTGCTCACCACATCCTTCATGGCGTCGGGCTTGGCCAGGGTGATCGCGATGCCGTCGACCTTCTGGTCGATCGCGTTCTGGACCAGGTTGGCCTGGGTGCCCGCGTTCGGATCGCTGGAGTACACCAGCTTGATGTTGTCCTTGGCCGCGGCGGCGACGGCACCCTTGCGGACGGTGTCCCAGAAGGTGTCGCCGGGAGGCGCGTGGGTCACCAACGCGACGGTCATACGAGGGGTGTTGGCCTTGCCCGCGGAGGCGTTGGTCCCGCTCTCCTCCGCCTTCTTCCCTCCGGAGCCGCTGGAGCAGCCGGCTATCAGCAGCGCGGATGCCGCGACGGTCGCGACGAGTGGGGCGATTCTCCGAGAACGGGGGTGGAACGTGCGGTCCATCTTTCCAGCACCTCACTGTGCGACGGGGGAAAGGGAACGGGACGACGCTGGGCGCGAGGCCCGTGCGGGGGCCCGGACGGGAGATCCGGGTCATGTGCCGGTGACGCGGCTGTTTCGTTGGGACGGGATACAAGTCCCTGACGCACCCACCTGTCAAGACTTTGTTAAGACATCATTTCCTGAGCAGGTCCGAATGTCAGTACAAACTCTTGACAGGGGCTCGCCGCGGGACCTACACCTAGGAGGCATCGGGCGCCCCGTTGCCCGCACCCCACGCATCAGGAGCGTCACGCATGCCTGAGTCCGCTGAATCCTCCGACGCCGAGTCCTTCGACGTCATCACCATGGGACGCATCGGCGTCGATCTCTATCCCCTGCAGACGGGTGTGCCGCTCGCGCAGGTCGAGTCCTTCGGAAAGTTCCTCGGCGGCTCAGCGACCAATGTCGCGGTGGCCGCGTCGCGCCTGGGCCGAACCACCGCGGTCATCACCCGCACCGGACGGGATCCCTTCGGCGTGTATCTCCGCCAGGCGCTCAAGGAGTTCGGCGTCGACGACCGCTGGGTGACGCCCGTCGACGCGTACCCCACGCCGATCACCTTCTGCGAGATCTTCCCGCCCGACGACTTCCCGCTCTACTTCTACCGGCAGCCCAAGGCGCCCGATCTGGAGATTCGCACCGACGAGCTGGACTTCTTCGCCATCCGCGCGGCCCGCATCTTCTGGATCACCGGCACCGGCCTGAGCGAGGAGCCGAGCCGCTCGGCCACGCTGGCCGCGCTGAAGGCCCGCGCCAAGTCCGGCACCACGGTGTTCGACCTGGACTGGCGCCCCGCGTTCTGGAAAGACGCAGCGTGGCAGGACCCGGAGTCGGCCCGCCCGTACTACGCCGAGGCCCTGCGCCACGCCACCGTCGCCGTCGGCAACCTCGACGAGTGCGAGATCGCCACCGGCGTACGCGAACCACGTGCCTGCGCCGACGCGCTGCTGGACGCCGGGGTGGAACTCGCCGTCGTCAAACAGGGCCCCAAGGGAGTCCTGGCCGTCCACCGCGACGGCACCCTGGCCGAGGTCCCGCCGGTGCCGGTGGAGGTCGTCAACGGCCTCGGCGCCGGGGACGCGTTCGGCGGTTCGCTCTGCCACGGTCTGCTGTCCGGCTGGGAGTTGGAGAAGACCATCCGGTACGCCAACGCGGCCGGCGCCCTCGTCGCCTCCCGTCTGGCCTGCTCCTCCGCGATGCCGAGTGCGTCCGAGGTCGAGGACCTCCTCGCGCGCGGTTGACCGAGTCCGAGGGTCGTTGCCTCGCGAGTCCGAGGGCCGTTCCCTCACGAGTCCGAGGGCCCCGTCCGTACCGGGTCCGAGGGTCTCGTCCGTACCGAGTCCGAGGGGCTCGTCCGTACCGAGTTGTCTTCCGCACCGAGTCCGAGGGTCTCGTCCGTACCGAGTTGTCTTCCGTACCGAGTCCGAGGGTCTCGTCCGTACCGAATCCGAAGGCTCTTCGTGCCGGGCCCGAGGGGCGCTTCGCATGCGGCCGACCGAGTCCGAGGCCGAGGGATCCCCTCGTACGCGGCCGGCCCCGAGCCGAGGCCGGGGACCCTCTCCTGCGCGGCCGACCGACGCCACCCCTGAACGGAGCCTGTCTTGAGTATCAGCATCCCCGACCTCGTCACGGTGCGCGCCCGGCACCCGGAGGCCATCGCCGAAGCGGCTGTCCGCCGGGTGCGCCGACCGCTGCTCCCAGACAGCGGCCGCCTGATGATCGTGGCCGCCGACCACCCCGCGCGGGGCGCCCTCGGCGTCGGCGACCACCGACTGGCCATGGCCAACCGCGCGGACCTGCTCGAACGCCTGTGCGTCGCGTTGTCCCGGCCCGGGGTGGACGGGGTGCTGGGCACCGCGGACATCCTGGAGGACCTGCTGCTGTTGGGCGTCCTGGAGAACAAGGTCGTGATGGGTTCCATGAACCGGGGCGGGCTCGCCGGAGCGTCCTTCGAGATGGACGACCGCTTCACCGGCCACCGTGCCGAGGACATCGAGCGGCTCCGCTTCGACGCCGGGAAGCTGCTGCTGCGTATCGACTACGACGACCCCGGCTCCCTGGAGACCCTGCAGACCACGGCCCGCGCCGTCGACGACATGGCCGCACGCCGACTGCCACTGTTCGTCGAGCCGTTCATATCCCGCCGGGTGGAAGGCACGGTCCGCAACGACCTGAGTGCCGAAGCCGTCACCCGGTCCATCGCCATCGCCTCCGGCCTCGGCGGCACCTCCGCCTACACCTGGCTCAAGCTGCCGGTCACCCATGACCCCGACGACATGGGCGAGGTGCTCGAAGCGTCCACGCTGCCCGCCGTGCTGCTCGGCGGCGAGGTCGGCGGAGACCAGGAGGGCGCGTACGAGAGATGGCGCAAGGCCCTGCGGCTGCCCACCGTCCAGGGCATGGTCGTCGGCCGGTCCCTGCTGTACCCCGCCGAAGGCAGCGTGGAGACCGCGGTGGACACGGCGGTCGGCCTGCTCTGAACCCTGTCACCCCACCTGGTCCCCGTTCGCTCTGCTCCGTCAACCTCTAGGCCTGTTCTGAACCCCCGTACAGGAGCCACCCGATGACCACCACGCACCACCTTCCCGCGGGCAAGGCCGCCGTCGGCGCCTACGCCGTGGACGTCACCCCCGAGTCGGCCGGCTGGGGCCACTCCAGCCTGCGGGTGCTCGACCTGCCCGCCGGCGGCCGGCACATCTTGGACACCGGCGACAGCGAGTGGATCGTTCTCCCGCTCTCGGGTGGCTGCACCGTCGCCGTCGGCGGCGACACCTTCCGGCTCGCCGGGCGCGAGAGCGTCTTCAGCGGGGTGAGCGACTTCGCGTACGTGCCCCGGGACGCCCAGGTCTCGATCGACTCGCGCGACGGCGGCCGGTTCGCGCTGACCGGCGCCCGCTGCACCCGCCGGCTGCCCGCCCGCTACGGGCCCGCCTCCGCCGTACCGGTCGAGCTGCGCGGCACCGGCACCTGCTCGCGCCAGGTGAACAACTTCGCGGCGACAGGGGTGTTCGAGTGCGACAAGCTCATCGCCGTCGAGGTGATCACCCCGGGCGGCAACTGGTCCTCCTTCCCGCCGCACAAGCACGACGAGCACCGGCCCGGCGAGGAATCCGAGCTGGAGGAGGTCTACTACTTCGAGTTCGCCGCCCACGAGGGCACGCCGGGCCTCGGCTACCAGCGGGTCTCGCCCTCCGGCCACGGCAGCGACACCGACGTACTGGCCGAGGTGCGCGACGGCGACGTCGTGCTCATCCCGGACGGCTGGCACGGACCGTCCATGGCCGTGCCGGGACACGACATGTACTACCTCAACGTCATGGCGGGCCCCGGCGCCGACCGCGCCTGGCTGATCTGCGACCACCCGGAGCACGCCTGGATCCGGGGCACCTGGCCCGAGCAGCCGGTCGACCCCCGCCTGCCCCTCTACACCGCCCCCGAGAGGTCCTGATGAGCCCCACCACCCGCCGCCTGACCACAGCCCAGGCACTGGTGCGCTTCCTGTCCGCGCAGTACAGCGAGCGCGACGGCGTACGCCACCGGCTGATCGCCGGCACCTGGGGCATCTTCGGCCACGGCAACGTGGCGGGCATCGGCCAGGCGCTCCTGGAGGCCGGCGAGGACACGATGCCCTTCCACCAGGGCCGCAACGAACAGGCCATGGTGCACGCGGCGGTCGGCTACGCCCGCCAGCTCAACAGGCTCTCCGCGCAGGCCGTCACCACGTCCATCGGCCCCGGCGCCACCAACCTCGTCACCGGCGCCGCCCTCGCGACGATCAACCGCCTGCCCGTACTGCTGCTGCCCGGCGACTACTTCGCGACGCGCTCCGCCGACCCCCTGCTCCAGCAGCTGGAACACCCCGTCGGGGCCGACGTCTCCGTCAACGACACACTGCGCCCGGTCTCCCGCTACTTCGACCGGATCACCCGCCCGGAGACGCTGATCCCGTCCGCCCTGAACGCGATGCGCGTCCTGACCGACCCGGCCGAGACCGGCGCCGTCACCCTCGCCCTGCCGCAGGACGTCCAGGCGGAGGCGTACGACTGGCCCGCGGAGTTCTTCGCCGAGCGCGTCTGGCACGTCCGTCGTCCCGGTCCCGACCCGGTCGAACTCGCCGACACCGTACGGGCGATCCGCGCCGCCGAGCGCCCGCTGATCGTGGCCGGCGGGGGAGTCCACCACAGCGAGGCGGAGGGCGCGCTCAAGGCGCTGGTGGACGCCACCGGCATCCCGGTCGCCTCCACCCAGGCGGGCAAGGGCTCCCTGCGGTACGACCACCCCGCCGACCTCGGGGGCATCGGCCACACCGGCACCGCCGTCTGCGACGCCATCGCCCGCACCGCCGACCTGGTCATCGGCGTCGGCACCCGCTACACCGACTTCACGACCGCGTCGAACACACTGTTCCGCGGCGACGGCGTCCGCTTCGTCAACCTCAACATCACCGCCTTCGACGCCCACAAGCTCGCGGCCCGCCCCTTGGTCGCCGACGCGCGTACGGGCCTGGAGGCGCTGAGCGAGGCGCTGGCCGGCCACCGCGTCAGCGCCGCGTACGAGGACGAGTACCGCGCGGGCAAGGCGCGTTGGGAGGAGGTCGTCGAGGCCGCCTACCGGGCGGAGGACTCCGTCGTGCCCACCCAGACACAGGTCCTCGGCGCCCTGGACGCGGTCGTCGGCGACGACGACGTGGTCATCAACGCGGCCGGCTCCCTCCCCGGCGACCTGCACAAGCTGTGGCGGGCGCGCAGCCCGCGCCAGTACCACCTGGAGTACGGCTACTCCTGCATGGGCTACGAGATCCCGGCGGGCATCGGCGTCCAGCAGGCCGCCCCGGACACGGCGGTCTGGTCGCTGGTCGGTGACGGCACCTACCTGATGATGCCCACCGAGATCGTCACCGCCGTCCAGGAGGGCCTGCCCGTCAATCTGGTCCTGATCCAGAACCACGGCTACGCCTCCATCGGCGGCCTCTCCGAGGAGACCGGCGGCGAGCGCTTCGGCACCGCCTACCGCTACCGCGCCGCCGACGGCACCTTCTCCGGAGCCCCGCTCCCGGTGGACCTGGCCGCCAACGCGGCCAGCCTCGGCATGGACGTCCTGCGTGCCAAGACCCTGGGGGAACTGCGTGACGCCCTCGCCAGTGCGCGCGCTTCGGACCGGCCGACCTGCGTGTACGTCGAGACCGACCCGACGCCCACCGCACCGCCCGCCGAGGCCTGGTGGGACGTACCCGTCGCCGAAGTGGCCACGCGCGAAGCCGCGGTGAGCGCCCGTGCACGTTACGACGGCCACGTCGCCGCCCGCCGCCGCCACCTCTGACCTCCTCCGCCGTGGAAAGGGCCCCGCACCATGCAGACCGTCACCCAGTGGATCGGCGGCAAGCCCGTCGAGTCCGCCTCCGGACGCCACGGCGCGGTCTGCGACCCGGCCACCGGCGCCCAGGAGAAGCAGGTCGGCTTCGCCTCCGTCGACGGGGTGGACCCCGCCGTCGCCGCCCGAAGTCGGCTGGGCCGGACCGGTCCGACAGCGGCATCGACCTCGGCTTTCCCAGCAACTCCTGAGCCGTTCTTCCGACTGTAAGCGGTGGCCGGGTGCGGGCACGGACCCTCGGTCTCCCGCATCGGCCGCCTTCAGGACCTACCGACCGTCAGGACGATGCGATGGCAAGAGTTCCCGTACGCCGGGCCGCCGGATCCCCCCGCGCGCCGGCCGCGGCCCCGCGGGTGGGCCTCGACTTCTCCCTCGACCGCAGTAGCCCCGTCCCGCTGTACTACCAGTTGGCGCAGCAGCTGGAGTCCGCGATCCAGCGCGGTGTGCTGGGGCCGGGCAGCCTGCTGGGCAACGAGGTCGAGCTCGCGGGGCGGCTCGGTCTGTCCCGGCCCACCGTCCGCCAGGCCATTCAGACGCTGGTCGACAAGGGGCTCCTGGTCCGCCGCCGTGGCGTGGGCACCCAGGTGATGCACAGCCAGGTCAAACGCCCGCTGGAACTCAGCAGCCTCTACGACGACATGGAGAGCGCAGGGCAGAGCCCCACGACCCAGGTGCTGCACCACGGGATCGTGCCCGCCTGCGCAGAGGTGGCCGCCGCCCTGGACGTCGCCGAGGGCAGCGGCGTGCACCGCGTCGAGCGGTTGCGGCTCACCCATGGCCAGCCGGTGGCGGCCCTGTGCAACTACCTTCCGGAAGGGCTGCTGAACGTCGACACGGCCCGGCTGGAGTCGACCGGCCTGTACCGCGTGATGCGCGCCGCCGGCATCCACCTGCACAGCGCACGGCAGTCCGTGGGAGCCCGCTCGGCCACCCCCGAGGAGGCTGAGCGGCTGCGCGAGCCCACGGGCGCCGCCCTGCTCACCATGCGGCGGACGGCCTACGACGACACCGGCCGCGCGGTCGAGTACGGCACCCACATCTACCGGGCGTCGCGATACGCCTTCGAGTTCCAGCTCCTCGTACGGCCATGAGGCACATCTTGGCCGGTCACTCCCCGGTGTCGCGGCGGGCCTGCCCGCGGCGGCGCAGCAGGAGCAGACCGCCCGCGAGGGCGGCGACGCCGGTGGCGGCGGTCCAGGCGGGCGGGTCGGAGGAACCGTGCGCGTCGCTCATGTCGGTGACACCCACGTGCCCAGTTCGGCGGAGCGTGACATGGCGTCAAGGGCGGCCGCGCTGTGAACCGCGTCAAGCAGTGTCGCGCCGTAGGAGGCGTTGTCGGCGATCGACCGCAGGAAGTTGTGCGCCTCGATGACCTTGAGGTCGTCGTAGCCCATGCTGTTCGCCGCGCCCGGCTGGAAGGCGGCGTACTCGCCGTGCCCGGGGCCGACGTACAGCGTGCTGACGGGCTGGTCCTGGTACGCCGTGCCCCGGCTGACGCCCAGCTCGCCCATGCGCCGGAAGTCCCAGAAGACCGCGCCCTTGGTGCCGTGCACCTCGAAGCCGTAGTTGTTCTGCTCGCCGACGGAGACCCGGCAGGCCTCCAGCACGCCCCGGGCGCCGGAGACGAAGCGCAGCAGACAGCTGACGTAGTCCTCGTTCTCCACGGCGCCCGACTCTCCGCCCACCGCGCGCGCGTGCCCCGCGGTCGCCCCGGTCGGGCGGGCCCGCTCCGGCAGGAAGACTGCGGTGTCGGCGGCCAGCGCCGCGATCTCGCCGAGCAGGAAACGCGCCAGGTCCACGCCGTGCGAGGCCAGGTCGCCGAGGACCCCGCTGCCGCCCCGCTTCCGTTCGTAGCGCCAGGTGAGCGCCCCCTGCGGGTCCGCCGCGTAGTCGCTGAACAGCCGGATGCGGACATGAGTGACGGTGCCGATCTCACCGGAGGCGATCAGTTCGCGGGCGGCCGCGACGGCGGGCGCGCAGCGGTAGTTGAAGCCGACCGTGCCCTGGACCCCTGCCTTGGCCACCGCGTCCGACACGGCACGGGCGTCCTCGGCGGTCAAGCCGACCGGTTTCTCGATCCAGATGTGCTTGCCCGCCTCCGCCATCGCGGTGCCGATCTCGCGGTGCAGGAAGTTCGGGGCGGCGATGCTCACCGCCCGGACCCGCGGGTCGGCGGCGACCTCACGCCAGTCCCGCGCCGCGGTGGCGAACCCGTACCGGGCCGCGGCTTCCTCGGCGCGGCCGGGCACCTCGTCGGCGACGGTGACCAGTTGGGGCCGTACGGGCACGTGCGGGAAATGGTGCGGCACGCGGGCGTACGCCTGGGTGTGTACCCGCCCCATCCACCCGAACCCCACGACGGCAACGCCGAGCGTACGCACCATGACTGCCCCTCTGTCCTCTGCCCTCGGTCCGACTGTCCTCTGTCCGACGGGTCATCCGTTCGACCGGCGAACCATTTGACCGGCGAACCATTCGACTGGCGAACTCTTCGACTGGCCGTTCTTGGACCGGTCCAAGAAGCCCGGCTTCACACTGGTGGCCGTTCAGGTGTGTGTCAACCCCTTTGACAAGCTCACGCGCCATATGGAACGGTCCAGTTCATGAGAGCACCGACGATTCGCGACGTCGCCGAACGGGCCGGGGTGTCGAAGTCGCTGGTCTCCCTCGTGCTGCGCGGCTCCGATCAGGTGCGTGACGAGAAACAGCGCGCCGTGCTGGCCGCGGTCGAGGAGCTCGGCTACCGGCCCAACGCCGCGGCGCGCAGCCTCAGCGAGCGGCGTACCCGCACGGTCGGTGTGCTGCTCAACGACATGCGCAACCCCTGGTTCGTGGAACTGCTCGATGGCCTGAACTCCCGGCTGCACGACTCCGGTCTGCACATGCTGCTCGCCGACGGCCACCTCAACCGGCGCCTCGGCGAGGACCTCACCCGTACGTTCATGGATCTGCGGGTCGACGGCCTGATCGCCGTCGGCACGCTGCCGGTCTCCGAGGCGCTGCGCACGGCGGCCGGACAGATCCCCACCGTCGTGGCGGGCGCTCGGGAGCCGGTACTGCCTGGCGTGGACATCGTCGCCAACGACGACGAGCACGGCGCCCGCCTCGCCACCGAGCACCTCATCGGCCTCGGCCACCGGCGGATCGCCCACATCGCCGGGCAGGGAAAGGTCGGCGAGCTGCGCCGCCGCAGCTTCGCGGCCGTCATGCGGGAACGCGGACTGGCCGACTCGGCGATCGTGGAGCAGGGCGACCTGACCGAGGAGGGCGGCTACCGGGCCACGGTCCGCCTGCTCAGCGCCGCCGAACGGCCCACCGCCGTCTTCGCGTTCAACGACATCGCCTGTGTCGGCGCCCTGTCCGCCGCCGAGGAACTCGGCCTCCAGGTGCCGCGCGACCTCTCCCTCGTCGGCTACGACAACACGTACCTCGCCCGGCTGCGGCACCTGTGGCTGACCACCGTCGACAACGCGGGCCACGACGTCGGCCGCCGCGCCGCGCAGTGCCTCCTCGACCGCCTCGACGACCCCACCCGCCCTGGCGAGGTCGTGCTCACCACCCCGGCCCTCGAAGTCCGCGGCACGACGGCAGCGCCGCGCGGTCAGGATCGGGCGAGGCCGAACCCGTAGGCCACGGGCCCCTGCTGGTCTCTCAGTTCCTGCCGCCGGCTCCTGCCGGGGCGCCCAACAGGCCCGTCAGCAGGGCCTCGGTCGCCGGGGCCAGCAGCTGTCTGCCGTCGGGTGCCGATTCCAGGCCGGTGACCAGGGCGAGGCAGATGTCCGCGGCCTCGGCCGGTTCCACGCCGGCCGGGGACTCCGCCTCGGCGAAGAGGGTGATCAGCAGGCGGCGCAGGTCGGCGGTGAAGGTGTGGCAGATGTCGCCGAACAACCGGGCCTTCTCGTCGAGGAGTTCGGCCGTGTGCGGCGAGTCCCCGGCCAGTCGGCTCACCAGGTCGAGCTTCGCGGCGAGGACGCCCCGGACGCGTGTGGCGGGTGGGGCCTCCTCGGCCGCCGCATGCCGGGCCCGGCCGAGCGCCTGCTCGTGCAGGCGGCCGGCGAGGCGGCGGAACGCGTCGTCCTTGCTGCGGACGTACTGGTAGACCGCTGACCGGGACACGCCCATGGCCGAGGCGATGTCGTCCATCGTCGTGCGCCGTACGCCGTACCGGGTCAGGCACTCGTAGGCGGCGTCGAGGACCTCGTCGAGCCGGTCGGTGGCCATGAGGGTCAGCCCAGCTTCTTCAGCAGTTCGGCGGCGAGCGGGGCGGAGGAGGAGGGGTTCTGGCCGGTGACCAGGTTGCGGTCGACGACCACCTTGGGCGCCCACGGCTCGCCCTCCTGGAAGTCGACGCCCGCCGCGGTCAGCCGGTCCTGGAGCAGCCACTTCGCCTTGTCCGCGAGGCCCGCCTGGGTCTCCTCGGCGTTGGTGAAGGCGGACACGCGGTAGCCCGCGAAGGCGTTGCCGCCGTCCTCGCGGGTGGCGGCGAGCAGCGCGGCCGGGGCATGGCACACCACACCGAGCGGCTTGCCCGAGTCGAGCGCCAGGGTGAGGAGCCGGCCGGAGTCCGTGTCGACCGCGAGGTCCTCCATCGGTCCGTGGCCGCCCGGGTAGAAGACCGCCGCGTAGTCGTCCAGGTCCACGTCCGCCAGCTTGACCGGCCGCTGGAGCTCGTCCATCGACGCGAGGACGTGCGCGATCCGGTCGGCGCCCTCCTGGCCGCCGTTCACCTCGGGCGCGAGGCTGCCCTTGTCCACGCTCGGCACCACCCCGCCCGGCGTGGCGACGACGACCTCGTGACCCGCGGCCCTGAACGCCTCGTACGGGGCGACGGCCTCCTCGGCCCAGAAGCCGGTCGGGTGCCGGGTGCCGTCGGCGAGCGTCCAGTGGTCGACGCCGGTCATCACGAAAAGGATCTTCGACATGGTGTGTCTCCGTGGGTGCGGGCCCTGAGGGACCTGGGGAGGTTTCCGGTCGTACGCCCTGACGCTCTGCGCTCAGATCGTCAGGGCGGCGATGCCCTCGACGGTATGCGGATCGGACATAGGTGACCAATAGGGAAGCCGCTCGCAGACATAGGAAATCCAATGACGCCGCGGAGTGCGCGGCGACCGGGACGCGACGCGAGGAGCGCCAGGGGCGCGGACCTACCGCGTGACCGAGGCGCGTTGTTCCAGGATGCGCAGCGCCTGCTCAGCCCAACGGATGTTCGCGCGCTCGAAGGCGCGTCCCCCCAGGAGCGTGAGATACGGGCCGACGCGCTCGGTCGCCGCCAGGTACTCCTCCTCGGTGCGCCCGCCGAGGAGCCGTGCGCGGATCCGGTCGTAGTGGGCCAGCTTCCCGCGAGACCGTTCCAGCCGCTCGGTGATCGCGACCCGTACGGCCTGGTCGTCCCCCTCGTCGACGGCGTAGACCTTGACCATCAGTTCGTCGCGGATGGCCGTGGGCCTCGACGGCTCGGCCGTGAAGCCGCGCAGGGCATGGCGGCCCGCCTCGGTCAGGGTGAACACCCGCTTGTTCGGGCGGCGTTCCTGCTGGACGAGCCGGGCCTCGATGAGCCCTTCGGACTCCATGCGGTCGAGCTCCCGGTACAGCTGCTGCGGGGTCGCCATCCAGAAGTTGGCGACCGACGCGTCGAAGCCCTTGGCCAGGTCGTACCCCGACGCCTCGCCCTCCAGAAGCGCGGCCAGGACCGCGTTGCGCAATGCCATGGCCCAAGGCTAGACGCCGGACACGCCCGCGACTAATCTGATCCGCACCTAATCAATTAATTGAGTAGCAGAGACTATGAGAGAGGTGGGCGGGCGTGACGCATCCCTTCCGCAAGGCCGTGGAAGCCGGGGACCTCGCCGCGGTCGAGGACCTGCTGGCCGACGATGTCGTGTTCACCAGCCCTGTCGCTTTCAAGCCGTACCCCGGCAAGGCGATCACCGCCGCCATCCTGCGCGGTGTCTCCCGCGTCTTCACCGACTTCCGGTACGTCCGCGACATCGCCGGTGCCGACGGCCGCGACCACGCGCTGGTCTTCGAGGCGAAGGTCGGCGACAAGGAGATCAGCGGCTGCGACTTCCTGCACTTCGACGCGGAGGGGAGGATCGACGAGCTGACGGTCATGGTCCGCCCGTTGTCGGCGGCCCAGGCGCTCTCCGAGGCGATGGGGGCGCAGTTCGAGCGGATCTCGCGGGAAGCGGCGGAAGCGGCGGGGGCGGCGGATGCGGCGCAGAAGGCGGGCGCGTGAGCAACGGCCCTGTGACGCTCAGGGTTTGACGCGATTCCTCCCGGCTACCCGCGCGTTGTGACATCAACGACATCTCAGCAATCAGAGCAAGCAGAGCGCTCGGCGCAGTCAGAGCAGTCAGAGCACTCGGCGCGATCGGTGCGAGCCGAGCGCCGCGCGCACCCCGGCCAGTCGGGACAGTCCTGGCGGGAGTCGGTCCAGTTCCTGGAGGACCGCTTCGCCTGCGCCCAGGCCTGCACCGAGTGCGCGCGGGCGTGCGCGCTGCGCGCGAGCGCCATGGACCCCGACGGGCCGCGGTGGCAGGTACTCGCGCGCCGCAAGGGCGTCATATGCGCGGAAGTGTGCGACGCGACCTGCCTCGTGCTGTCGGAGCAGCTCCGTCTGGACGAGAACGGCATCCGTGCCCAGGTGGAGTGGTGCCGCACCGTCTGCCTGGAGTACGCCGAGGTCTGCGACGGCTTCGCCGGCGGGGAGGACGCGGCGAAGGCCTGCCGCGAATGCGCTCAGGCGTGCACGGACTTCCTTGCCACCCTGCACTGAGGGAGCGGGACGCGTGCGCCGAGGGCAGTCGCGGGCGAGTACCGCGCTGTGACGGACCCTCGCCGCGTCATCGGCATTCCCTATTTCTGGAACGCGTTCTACTGTGTGCGCCGTCAAGCCGGGAGAACCAGCTCAGAAACTGGGAGCCAGGAGGCGCCGTGCATCTCGAATACACGCCAGAGCAGCAGCGGTTGCGCACCGAACTGCGCGGCTACTTCGCCCAGTTGGTGCCGGACAACGCCTACGCCCGGTACGCCGACCCGGCCGCGCAGAAGCGGTTCTACCGTGACACCATCCGCCGGCTCGGCACGGACGGCTGGCTCGGGGTGGGCTGGCCGACGGAGTACGGCGGGCGCGGGCTGAGCCCCATGGAGCAGTTCATCTTCTTCGACGAGGCGGCGCAGGCGGGGGTCCCGCTGCCCTTGATGGCGCTGAACACCGTCGGCCCGACGATCATGCAGTTCGGTACGGACGAGCAGAAGACGTACTTCCTGCCGAAGATCCTCTCCGGAGAGATCGACTTCGCGATCGGGTACAGCGAGCCCGACGCTGGCACGGATCTCGCCGCGCTCAAGACCAAGGCCGTACGGGACGGCGACGAGACCACCGGCCACTACACGGTCAACGGGCAGAAGATCTGGACGACCAACGGCGACACCGCGGACTGGGTCTGGCTCGCCGTCCGTACCGACCCGGACGCCCCGCCGCACAAGGGCATCACCATGCTCCTGGTGCCGACCTCCGACCCCGGCTACTCGTGCACGATCATCAACACCCTCGCGTCGCACGACACCACCGCGAGCTATTACGAGAACATCCGCGTCCCCGTATCGCGGCGGGTCGGCGAGGAGAACAAGGGCTGGCGGCTGATCACCAACCAGCTCAACCACGAACGCGTCACGCTCGCCGCCCACGGCACCATGGCGATCCGCGCCCTGCACGACGTCCAGCGCTGGGCGATGGAGACCAAACTCGCCGACGGCCGCCGTGTCGTCGACCTCCCCTGGGTGCGCCGCCGCCTCGCCCAGACCCACACCAGGCTCGACGCCATGAAACTCCTCAACTGGCAGATGGTGAACGCCGTCCAGGAAGGCACCCTCACCCCGCAGGACGCCTCCGCCGTCAAGGTGTACGGCTCCGAGGCGCGCCGCGACGCGTACGCCTGGCTCATGGAGATCGTCGCCGCGCCGGGCGTCCTGAAGGAGGGCTCCGCGGGCGCGGTCCTGCACGGCGAACTGGAACGCGGCTACCGCTCGGCCGTGATCTTCACCTTCGGCGGCGGGAACAACGAGATCCAGCGCGAGATCATCTCGTGGATCGGTCTGGGGATGCCACGGGTCCGGCGTTAGCCTGCTTGTGACGAGGCACTCCTCACCGAGGAGAAGAAGGAGACCGCCACTGCCTTCTGGACCCGCGCCCACGCGTTCTTCGCCCAGGCCGGGATCACCGTCGAGCGGGTCCTGACCGACAACGGCTCCGGAGCACAATCAGAGTTCGGCTCGTGAATGGGTTCTGATCAGCGGGTTCCTTGATCTCCGGAGGCGTCTGGTGCCCGCGTGTATCGCAGATGGTGCGAAGTCGGAAGTCGCCTCCGGCTCCTGCGCCCATGGAGAGGTCGGCTTCGCCGACGGGCTGCAACACCCCCGTGGGTGTTACAGCCCGTCTGTGACCGGACAGCCCGGACACCGCCACCCTGAGCTGTCCGGGCTGTTTGTGCAGATGAGGGCCATAACCGGACAGTCGGACACCGGGGACACCCCTGTTCGGAGTCGCGGTGCCCGTCCGATCAGGCGCCGTCGATTCGGTCGAGCAGGGCCTGAGCCTCGACTGTGCGGTGATGGTCCGGGCCGAATGAGGCCAGACAGGCATCGTGAACAGCTGCGGCCTGAAGGCGAGCTTCGGCGCCGCGGCGTAGCCCCACGAGGGCGGTGGCCACGGCCAGCTCGATGGCGCCCGTCTCCGGGCGGATCTCTTCCGCGGGCAGGCTGCGGCACAGCTCACGGGCGCCCTCCGCCTCGACGAGGGCCTCCTCGTGGCGGGCTTGACCGTTGAGGCTGCGTGCCAGGCCGAGCCGCAATGCCAGAGTCAGCCGGTCCGGTTCAGGATGGGCGGCCAGGATCTCGCGGGCGCGTGCCTCGGCCTCCGGGTGGCGCTCCTGCGCGCTGAGCGCGAAGACCAGCCCGTTACTGGCGGCCCTTACTACGTTTTGCAACTCCCCTGTACCGCCGCTCGCGGTCTGGGCGACGGCCGCACATTCCGCCTCACACTCGGCGTACCGACCGAGCTTGGCCAGCGTCTGGGCACGGTCGGAGCGCAGTTTCAGGGTCTGCCAGTGATCAGCTCCGAAAGTCTTTCCGAGGGCCGGCAGCACTTCGTCGTATATGGCGAGAGCGTCGGCGTCGCGGCCCTGGGCGCCCGTCGCGTTTGCGACGATGCTCCATGCCAGCGGGGCGTACGTGTCATCGTGTGGCAGTGACCGGGCCACGGCACGGGCCTCGGTCACCGCCTCTGCGTAGCGCCCGGCCCTGTACAGGGCCATGGCCCGCGACACAGGGGGTTCAGTCGTCCGCTTGGCGCGCGGTCGGAAGAGTCTCATGGCCGGAGGATATGGATATTGCGGCTGGTGTTCGACCAAGGGGCGGGAATGACCGGCAGCACCGGATGGACCAACTGGGTTGCGCGGCGGCCACACTCCCCCGCCGCGACGGGCGCTGCTCTGCTCTGTGAGCGGGCTCAGTAGAACTTGGACGGCTGGGCTGTTGGGCTGGGGCTCCCACCGTTTTCGAGTTGGCTGACACGCTGGTTGTAGTCGTCAAGGGTGCCGGGATTCAGCACGTAGTCCTCGATCTGACCGTTCTGCTGCGGCACTTGGAGCGTGAGGGTGTTGCCGTCGAGGGTGCCGTTGAAGACCGTGCTGCCCAGCGTGAAGCTGGCCTTGAGGGTGACCTGGCTGCCCTTCACGGTTCCAGTGAGGGTGGCGCGCAAATGCTCGGGGCTGTTGTAGCGAATCTCCGTTGTGTCGAAGGTGCCCGTGATGTTGCCGTCTTGCGTGGTCGTTTCGATGAGGGTGACGGAGTTGTAGTCCTCGCCGACGAGGGTATGTGGCAGCCCGCCGATGGCTACGGGTGTCAGGGCGGGTTCCTGGGAGTGGCTGGCGCCGCAGCCGGCGGTGGTGAGTGCGCAGATGGCGGTGGCGGCGAGTGCCGCGTGTCTGATGTTCATGGTGCCCCCCAAGTCGTTCAGCGCAGACCGTAGCGCGGAGTGGCGGCGCTGGTGGGGCGATCGGCGGCAGCAGTGGTACGGCCGATCGGCAGTTCTCGCGGTGTCGTTCGGGGAGATCAGGCTGCGATCGGTACGGGACTGCCTTCACGCCCACCGGGTGGAGCCGTCAGGCCCCCGGATTACTGAGACGGTTCCTGGGCTTTGGCGGTGAACGCTCACCTCAGCATCTGCCGTTCCAGTCCACCATGCCAGCTTGCCGTAGCTCTCCCCGCGTGCAGAGGTGGTCACCAGAGACGCGATGCCCGATGTGGTGTGGGTCCTTAGGTCCCGAGTCCCAGCAGTACCAGTAGCTCTGCACATCTTCGTCCCGACGCTCCTGTTGCCGAAGCCACAGGCGGCCTGACGCGACCTCATCATCGTCGAAGCAGGAGGCGTTGGTCACGACGACCGTGAAGTACTCCGCAGTTACGGCCTGGTCTTCCTGAGTCAGTGATTCGAGGTCATTGAGGGCTTCGTCGAAGGCCCTGGGGTGGACAGATCCGGCGTGGGGAACCCCTGTGTTGCGTCCGCGGCGATCTGCTTGCTGAGCTCTGCGGCCTTGTCACGGGAAGGCGCGCACTCCGTCTGGTGGCGGTCGTAGACCGTGTAGCCGGCGAGAGCCGCCCCGACTAGTGCAGCGGCGGCGATCAAGTAGCCAATGATCCTTGTGGCCTTGCGCATGCGGAGCCCCCTCGGACGGTAGCTCTGCCTGTGGGGCGGCGGCGTTTGGCGGTGGCAGTGCGCAATGTACCCCGCACTCAGTGCTGGGATCCCGAGTACAGCCTTGCCGCTGGTCCGTGCGCGGGCCGGGGGCTTCGTCGTGTCCTGGCCGCAGGGCGTCGGAGGCTGGTCGACTTCCAGGGTTCACCAAAGGCTTGGTCATGTGACCACCGGAAAACTGTCTGCGGTATGAGCTCACTGAGCGGGGAAGATGAGCCGCAGAACGATCTCGCCGTCGTCGATCTCCCCGGTGGGTTCGAAGCCGAACTTCTGGTAGAAGGGCCACGGTTCGCCGTCGCCGGGATCGTAGCTGGTCAGCAGCTCGGTGGCGCCGTCCGCGCGAACCAGGGCGGCGATCTGGGTGAGCGTCTCTCGGCCGATCCCTCGCCTCTGGTGCCGCTTGTCGACGAGGAGGCGCCAGATGAAGTGTCGCCCTTTGTAAGGACCAGCCGGCGGCTTCCACGACAGCATCACGAAGCCGACTGGCTCGTCGCCGATGTACATGGCGCGGTACCAGGGATTGGTCTCCGGTTTCCTTGTCGCCTCCTTGAGTGACTTGGACACGGAGGCGACGAACTGCTTCTGGTTGCGTCGGACGCGGAGGGCACGAACGGCATCCCGGTTGTCGTCGGTGATCTCCCGCAGGTGCACGCCTGGGGACCGCATGTCACACCCCTTCCTGCGTCCGGCGGCTGCGTCATCCGGTCCGACGTGAAGAGCCGCCGTCGTGCGGCAGTGCACGCAATATCAGGGACGTCAGGTTGGACGTCTTCGCAGCGTATTCGACGCAGCGGATCTGGAGCGGGACTGGCACGCCGGGCTATGTCTGCTCCGAGGTAGCAGCCTTGACCTGGTGTAGGGTCTCGCCGCCGATGACATGTCGATCTTCTGTGACCTGCTGGTTCTCTGTTGTCTCACCGCGATGTCACCCAAGATCAGTCTCAGATCGATGCCCTTTCCTCGGCGGAACGTTGAGTCTGCGGCTGAGCCACCGAGCACGAGGACTACATGCGAGCTCAGATCGCGCACCGATGAGTTTCCCGCGCCGCGCCGGTCTGTACGCGTGAGACCGACTCACGGAAGGCCGGCGCCATGCGGAAACTGATCTACGGCATGAACCTGTCCCTGGACGGCTACATCGCCGCGCCCGGCGACGACATCGGCTGGAGCGTGCCGAGCGACGAGCTGTTCCAGTTTTGGTCCGACCAGTTGCAGGCGACCGACCTGTCGCTGTACGGGCGCAAGCTGTGGCAGACGATGAGCTCCTACTGGCCGACCGGCGACCAGCAGCCCAACGCCACCCCGGCGGAGATCGAGTTCGCGCGCCGCTGGCGGGACATGTCGAAGGTGGTGTTCTCCTCGACGATCGACAAGGTCGACTGGAACACCCGCCTGGTCACCTGCGACGCGGTCGCCGAGATCACCCGGCTCAAGGCCGAGGACGGCGGCCCGATGGACATCGGCGGCGCGACGCTCGCCGGGGCGGCCATGCGGGCCGGGCTGATTGACGAGTACGTGCTGGCCACCGCGCCGGTCCTGGTGGGCGGCGGCACGCCGTTCTTCACCGTGCTGGACAGCTGGGTGAACCTGAACCTGGTGGAGACGCGGACGCTTCCCTGCGGCGTGATCCTGACCAGGTACGAGACGAGGCGCTGAGCGCCCGTCCGGGAGTCACGGGCCGCCCTGATGTCGCCCTCGCACTTCGCCCGCCAGTTCCCCGCCACCCGAAAGGTGAAAGCTCCGACCAGGAAGTCTCACAACGTCGGCATGAGTGCCACCGTTGTGCCATCACGGCTGAGACTGTGCCACGAAATCTGAGACCCTACACCTGGGCAGATGCTCCAAGATTCTGTCCACAAATAGTCCGCAGACCCTGTCCTAGGGCCGCTCAGGGCTGCATACGGTTGCACATACGCGAAGACCCCGGCCTCAGCGTTTCCGCTGGTGACGGGGTCTTTGGGCACCTCATGAGGGGTGCCCCCGGCAGGATTCGAACCTGCGCACACGGCTCCTGCTACCGCTCCCGCGACTGGCGCGACCTCCTCAGCTCTGCCGGGATCGCCCACAAACGCATCCGGCCCTACCGGCCGCAGGGACTTACCTCCAGCGCCTACGTCGCACGGATACGGCTGGAGGCGGCCAAGGCACTGATCCTTTCCGGGGCGAGCGTCGCCAGCGCCGCCGTTCGCAGCGGCCTGGGCAGCGACGAGACCCTGAGACGGGTGCTCAAGAGTGCGGCCGCCAAGGGGCACTGATCAGCTTCTCTCACCCCGTGGGATTCAGCCCCCGGAATCACCTCCTCGACCTCCTCGATCTCTTGGCAATCCTTGAAAGGCGCGTCGTCACTGCCGATGCCCGGTGTGGGCCGGACAAGGTCCGGCCCACACCGGGCATCGAAGGAGGGGTGAGCACGTCCAGCCTCGGTACCCTCTGCTGCGCGTTACTGAGCCGGAGGCTTCGGTCATCGCGCCAGTGGCGGGGTGCTGCGCGGCGGCTTCCGGGTCTTCGAGGCCTTCTCGTAGGCGTAGGCCAGCGAGAGGAGCAGGGGCTCGTCGAATTCACGCCCGAGCAGCTCCGCGCCCACCGGCACGCCGATCGGGGCGGTGGACGTGGGGGTCGAGAATCCGCCGGGGAAGCAGACGGCCGGGAAGCCGGTGCCGTTTGACAGGGTGCCGTTGCGCTCAGGCTGCGGCACTCCGACCGGAGAGACGAGCACCTTCTGCAGCGGATACAGGATCGCTTGGATGTCCAGCTCGGCCATCTTGGCCGACACCGCCAGCCGAAGCTTCTCGCGGTTGACGAAGTGGTCCTTGTAGGTTGGGTTGTTCAGGCCGTCGGCGATGGCCAGTTCCTGCTCCATCGCCGCCTGGGCCTCGGGCGTCGCCGTCTTGGAGGCGACCAGCTGGTCGAAGGTGTGTACCGGGGCGTCGGGGCCGAGTGTCGCGAAGTACGCGTCCATGGCCGTGTGCGCTTCCCACGTGGAGGTCACCACGATGTTCTGGAGGGTGTCGTACTCCGGCAGGTTGAACCGGACGATGGTCGCGCCCTGCGTTCGCATCGTGGAGATGACCTCCTCCATCACGCGGTTGACCTCCTCGTGGCGCGCCTCGGTGCCGAACAGGTTGGTCATCACGCCGATGCGCGCACCGCGGAGAGCGTGACGGTCCAGGTGATCTGTGTAGCTGTGCGGAGGACGGCCGACGCCGTACCCCGTGACGGGGTCGGTCGGGTCGAAGCCCGCCATGACGTCGAGCATCCGGGCCGCGTCCTCCACCGTGCGGGTGATGGGACCCAGCTCGTCCTGGGTGATGCTGGCCGGAATGACGCCGCTGCGGCTGATCAGGCCCCTGGTGCAGCGCACTCCGACGAGGCTGTTGGCGGAGGCGGGGGAGCGGACCGACTGGCCCGTGTCACTGCCGGTGCCCAGGACCGCGAAGTTCGAGGTGATCGCCGCCCCGGTCCCACCGCTCGAGCCGCCCGGGGTGCGGGTGAGGTCGTAGGGGTTGAGGACCTGGCCGCCCAGCGAGCTGAGGGAGTTGCCGCCGCGGGCGAACTCCTGAAGGTTGGCCTTGGCGAGGATGATGGCCCCCGCCTTGCGCATCTTGGCGACCGTGAACGCGTCGGTCGGCGGCATGGACGTACGCATCGCCGTGTTGCCGCCCGTGGTCGGCATGTCGTGGGTGTCGTAGTTGTCCTTGAGGATCACCGGGATGCCGTGCAGCGCGCCGATCAGGCCGGAACGCCGGTACTGGCGGTCGAGTTCGTCGGCGATCTCGAGGGCACGCGGGTTGACGGTGATGAGCGCCTTCAGGGTCGGGCCCTGCTTGTCGTACGCGGCGATCCGGTCGAGGTACTGCTGCACCAGCTCCCGGCAGGTCAGTCGGCCGCGGCGGAAGGCGTCGTGGATGTCGGCGACGGTCGCCTCGATCAGCTCGAAGTCCTCCGTGCCGGACCGCGCCGCGGACGGACCGGTCGTGGCCCTCGCGGCGGTCGACCCCTGCGCGGCGGCCGGTCCCGCGGTCTCGCCGATGATGCTCAGCGCGCCGACGGCGCCCACGGCACCGATGAAGCCACGTCTGTTCAGATTGCTGTGCTCGCTCACGCGTCCACTGGTCCTCTCTGGTACCGCCGTCGGGCGGCGGCAAGGAATCTGCATGTGTCGAGTCCGCGGCGGCGGGCGCCGCGGACGGAGGGCACGGGACACCGTCGACGGGTCGGCGGTGTCCCGTGCCCCGGAATGCCGGCGAGTGCGCCCCGCCCGGCATCGCAGTGCGGTCGGCGTGCGCTTGGCACCCTTATGCGCGGTGCCGAGCGGGGAAGTGCGCCTTCTCGATGACGCCATGTACGCCGACGGTGCGGTCCACGACCTGGGAGACCTCGAAGTCGGCGGCCGCCGAGAGATATGCGTACGCGACGGCCCGGTCCATGCCGAGGTCGTGCTCGAGGAAGTCCAGTGCGTTGACGACCGCGCGCCGCATGGCGATGTTGAGGTCGTTGATCTGGCCGTTCAGACCGCCGTCGGGATCCGACAGACCCACCGCCACCCAGGCGTCCTGAGTCTCGGCGAAGGGATAGTGGAAAGCGACGGACGGCGCGTCGCCGGAACCCGGACGGCACACGGTGAGACGGAAGGTGGTGCGCAACGAGCCCTCCATGGCCGTGAGGGCCACCTCTCCGTTGCCCATGGCCATGTGCGGGTCGCCGGTGTAGAACAGCGCGCCTTCGGAGAAGACCGGGAGGTAGAGGGTCGAGCCCTGCTGGAGCCGGTTGATGTCGATGTTGCCGCCGCCGAGGGTCGGCGGGATCGAGTTGAGCGCCGGTGCCGTCAGGGCGTCCGCGGAGGTGAAGGCGACGCCCATCATGCCCATGTGGGGTTTGAGCGGAAAGTTGACCTCGCCCGAAGTGCCCAGCGGCACCACGCCGTTGAGAGCACCGGAGCCACCGCGGCGGACCGGTGTGAAGACCGCGACGTTGCCGTAGTGCACGGGGTCGCCGGTGGACCGCCCGTCCGTCGCCACCGGAGGCATGACCTCGTCGAGCGTGATCCCCGTCGGGGCCGAGCCGCCGGCCTGGCGCGCGAGGGCGCCCTTCCCGTGGCGGCTCGACACGACGCCGTAGGGCACGCGCGGCAGCAGCGAGAGGATCTCGATCTTCAGTACGTCACCGCGGCGGGCTCCCTCGACGTGGATCGGGCCGGTGACCACGTGCGGGCCGTCGACGTCGAAGTTCCGGGGCGTGCGGTTGTAGTCGCGGGCGATGGCGACCGCGTCACCCAGCACCTGATCGGCCGGCACACCGTGGCTCTCGAAGTAGGCGGCGGGGTCGCGTCCCTGGTCTTCGAGGAGACCCTCGTGGGAGACCGTGTCCACGGTCACCGACTCCCCGGACCGCATCCGCAGGACCGGCCGGCTGCCGACCGAGGGCACGTACCCCCACCGGACCTGGTCCGGCAGGGACGGCACGTAGTGCTTGCCGTGGATGGGTCCCTTGCCCGGCTGGAGGATCTCCTTCGGCAGCGCGGGTTGCGCTGCCTGTGCCGGGACGCTCGACAGCAGTGTCGCCGCGGTGCCCGCCGTGGTCACGGCGGTGGCGGCGCGTAGGAAACCGCGGCGTCCGAGGCCGGAGATGAGGAGTTCGCGGGTGTCGCCCGGCTCCATGGGGGACGTGTTCATGGGGTTCTCCAGAGTTCGTGTCGTGGGAATCGGGTCTGCCGACCGGCGGTTCCCGGCACGGCGGGGGGACACATCGCAGCGCCGTGCGGGGGACGCGCCGACAGAACCGGTGAAGGGGATGTGCGGGGGAAGCCGCGTCGCCCTGGGGCGCAGCGGTGGAGAGGTGGGGCTGATTCGACAGACCGTCAGGCATGGTCGGCGAGGGAGGGTGGCAATGGATGAGCCGGACTCGGACAGGCCGTCAGGCCGGCCGTGAACAGGTGGGACGGGTCCGCCGAAGGTCCCGCCTCGTCAGGGGAGGAGGGAGCCGGGTGTGTCGGGGGCCGGGCCTGATCGGCGGAGGGCGGGACTGGTGTACCCGAGGTCAGGCCTGGTCGGCGGAGGGCGCGCCGTCGTCCCGCGAGCGCCGGATCAGCTGGTCGACATCGGCCAGATGAAGGCTCATGGCACGGGCAGCCGCCGCCGGATCGCGGGCCTCGATCGCGTCACGGATCGCCCGGTGGCCGGCCAGCGACGCCCGGCGCCCTTCCTGGGTGCTGTGGGAGTCCTTCCGCACCGGGGTGGTCCATGAACTGACCATCGTGGTGAGCGCGGTGAGCAGAGGATTGTGGCTCGCCCTGGCGAGCGTCAGGTGGAACTGGATGTCCAGTTCCAGCGACTTGGCACCCAACAGGTTCTCGTCCGTGGCGTGCAGGATGTCGTCCATCTGCAACAGGTCGGCGCTGGTGGCGCGCAGGGCGGCGAACTCGGCGATCTTCGGTTCGATGACCGTCCGCAGCTCGGCCACGTTCGCCAGCTCCCGGTCGGCCTCGGCCAACTCGGCCAGATTGGTGTAGAGATCGTCGACCTGAGTGGGCGGGGCCAGCACCACGGTGCCACGCCCCGGCCGCCGCTCGATGAGGTGCTTGGCCTCCAGCTGGTGCAGGGCTTCCCGCAGGGAGGTTCGTGACACGGACAGCGACTCGGCCAGTTCGCGCTCCGACGGCAGCCTGTCGCCCGGGGCGATCTCGCCCAGCGCGATCATCTGTTCCAGATGCGCGACCAGGGCGTCACTGACGCTGTGAGCACGGGTCCGCAGCGGCGGTACTTTCGCCACTCCCATGCCCTTTACCTCCTCGCCGAACGTGCAGCCAGCGTACCGTGTCCGATCACCTCCGGCCTGGGCTTCTGCCCGCGGCCGGGTACGGCTCCGACAGTCTTCCACGATCATGTCCACGCGCCGAAGTCGCTCTTGCGGATCAGGCAGTGGACGCCCTTGACGTCGTCCACCACCTGGCTCACCACGAAGTCCGCGGCGGCACTCAGATAGGCGTACCCGATTTCCGTCGGCACCTCGTAGAGGTCGGCGAGCACGCGGAGGGCCTCGCGGACCGCTTCGCGGAACGCCTCGTTGAGGTCGCGGTGCAGACCGAGCACGATCCAGTGCTCCGGGGTCTCACCGAGGGGCCGGCGCAGCAACCCCAGCAGGGCACGGCTTTCCGCGGCGGGCAGCACCGTCGCGCGCAAGGTCGCACGCAGGGGGGCCTCCAGCGCGGTCAGGGCCACCTCGCCGTGTCCCTGGGCAAAGTGCGGGTCTCCCAGGAACAGCCCGGCCCCCTCCACCTGCACCGGGAGATACAGGCTGGTGCCGGCGACGAGGTCCTTGACGTCCATGTTCCCGCCGAACGGACCGGGCGGCACCGAGTTGAGCGGAGTGGCACCGGTGTTCGTCACTCCGACGAGCCCGAGGAACGGCGCGAGGGGGAAGCGCAGTTCCCTGCCCCCCGGCACCGCGATGCTGCCCGCCAGGTCCGCCGAGGCCCGGCAGAACGTGGAGACGGAACCCGCGTTCTCCGGGTCGCTCGGATCGGGCACGAAGTCGGGGTGCGGCAGCGGAGGGAGCTCCCCGGCCAGGGCGCCGTACCCGTGCCTGCTGGAGATGACGCCGTACGGAGCGCGCGGCGCGAGTTCCAGGAAGTCGACCCGCAGTACGTCGCCGGGTCTCGCGCCGCCGATCGCGATGGGTCCGGTGGTGACGTGCGGTCCGTCGCCGACGGCATCGCGGACCGGGTGACCGGCCGCGATGTCGACGGCGTCGCGCAGCACGTCCCCGGGGTCGATCCCGAACTGTCCGAAGAAGGCCACCGGATCCCTGCCCTGGTCTTCCATGATGCCCTCGTGGGACACGGTGTCCACAGTGATGGTCTCCCCGGATCCGATCTGCGCGACCGGTGCGGCTCCTTCGGCGGGCAGCCAGCCCCAGGTGACCGTGTCTACGGTCGACGCGAGGTAGTGCCGCCCGGGGATGGGCCCCTCGTGGGGCTGAAGGAGGGGCATGCTCATGAGCGGTTCCTCTCCGGGATGCCGGCGATGAGGTCGATCTCGATGGCGGCCCCTACGGCGAGACCGGTGACACCGACGCAGGTGCGGCTCGGAAGGGGGCCGTCGAACCAGGTTTCGTAGGCTGCGTTGAAGGCCTCGAAGTCGGCGAAGTCGGTCAGGTAGACGCGGACCATCAGCACGTCGTCGAAGGTGAGGCCGAACTGTCGGAGTACGGCCTCCAGGTTGCGGCGCACCTGCTCCGACTGGGTGAGCACATCGCCCTCCACCAAACGGTCGGTCGCCGGGTCGGTGGGCATCTGGCCGGTGACGAAGACCATCGGCCCGAAGCGGGTCGCGTGTGCGAAGGGACCGACCTGCGGGGGCACGCCGTCCTCCGGAGAGAAGACGAAGGTCTCCTTCACCGCCGGGGCATCGGCCGGGAGCGTCATGCCACTCCTCCTATGGTCTGTGCTCCCATGACCCGCAGGAACCGCGCGGTTGCCGGGTGCCTGGGACGGGTGAGGAGCTCTTCGGCGGCCCCCTCCTCGGTCACCGAGCCGTCGCTCATGAACACCACCCGGTCAGCCACCTCCTGGGCGAAGCGCAGCTGGTGGGTGGCGATGAGCATGGTCAGTCCGTCCTCGCGGGCGAGCCGGCGGATCACCTCGAGTACCTCGTGGACGAGTTCCGGGTCGAGGGCCGACGTCGGTTCGTCGAGCAGCAGCACCCGGGGGCTGGGCGCGAGAGCCCGGGCGATGGCTACGCGCTGCTGCTGTCCACCCGAGAGGTGCCGCGGCAGCGCCCCCGCTCTATGGGCGAGACCGACCCGCTCAAGCAGTTCGGCCGCCCGCCGTTCCGCTTCCTCGGCCGACATCCGGTGCACCCACCGCAGGGGCCCGGCCACGTTCTCGAGTGCGGTGAGGTGGCTGAAGAGATTGAAGTGCTGGAAGACCATGCCCACACCGACCTCCGCGCGGGTGTCTGCGATCTTCGCGGGGGACAGTGGCCTACCGTCGGCGCGGTAGCCGATGCGGCGGCCGCCGATCAGCACCGCCCCCGAGTCCGTTTCCTCCAGGTGGTTGATGCTGCGCAGCAGGGTGCTCTTGCCGGACCCGCTGGGACCGAGCAGAGCCACGACCTCACCGGTACGCACCGTCATGTCCAGCCCGTCGAGTACGACGTGCTCGCCGTACGCCTTGTGCAGAGAGCGGACCTCGACCGCGGCCGGGGCACCGTCGAGGGCGGCCACGCGGGCTTCCCGCTCCCACGCCTCGGGCGGGGCGGGCGGCACCCACGGCTCGTCGTCGGCGACGGCGTCCTTCACCATGGCCGGCACCGGTACGGGCGCGGCGGCGGCCCGGCGCACGGGCAGCAGCCGTTGCGCCCACGACCGGGAGACGGGGCGGTCCAGATCGAGCGCGCGCTCGGCCGCCAGCTGTACGGCGCTGATGCCGCCGGTGAGGACGAGGTACATCGCCCCGGAGGCGAAGAAGACGGAGAAGAAGTCGAAGGTGGACGAGGCGAGTTGGGTGCTGCGCAGGGTCAGTTCCTGGACGGCGATGAAGGATGCGAGCGAGGAGTGCTTGAGCGTCGTCACCGCTTCGTTGCCGAGAGCCGGGACCATGAGGCGTATCGCCTGCGGAGCGATGACCCGCCTCATGATCACGAGCGGTTTCATCCCGAGCGCCTGGCCGGCGACGACCTGGCCCTTGTCCACGCCGAGTACGCCGGAGCGGAAGACCTCCGCGATGAAGGTCGCCTCGTTGGCCGCGAGCGCGAGCCCGGCCGCCATCAGGGGACTGAGCGTCAGCCCGGCGCGCGGCAGGGCGTCGTAGGCGAAGACCAGTTGGAGGATCAGGGGGGTGCCCCGGAAGATGATCGTGTATCCGCGCGCCACCGCGGACAGCGACCGGTGCCGGGACAGCTGCATGCTCGCCAGCACGAAACCGAGCACCAGACCGCCGAGCAGCCCCAGTGCGGTCAGCTCCAGGGTGATGAGGATGCCCTGCAGCAGATACGGCAGTTCGAGGTAGTGGAGGAACTGGGACATCAGCCGGTCACCAGCCGCGGGGCCTCCAGCGTGCCCGTCTCCAGCGACCACTTCTTGAGCAGCTTGGTCTGGGTGCCGTCCTTCTGGATCTCCACGAGGGCGGCCTTGATGGCGTCCCGGAACTGCGTCTTGCCCTTCGGTACGGCGATGCCGATGGAGTAGGGCAGCGTCACGGCGGTCGCCTTGCCCAGCTCGTTCGGGTGTGCCTTGACCGCCTGGGTCACCGTGTTCACGTCGTTGATGTAGGTGTCGGCGCGGCCGGCGAGGATCGCCTGGATGCACTGGGCGTTGTTGTCGTACAACTGCACCTGCGGAGCGGGACGGCCGGCCGCCTTGCACGCCCCAGCGAGGTCCTGGACGAGGGGCACCTCGACGAACCCGGTGTTGAGCGCGGCGGTGGATCCGCACAGCGAGGTGTTGATGCCCGTGAGCTTCTTGGGGTTGCCCTTCTTCACCAGCACCCCGTCGTAGACCTTCGAGTAGGTCACGAAGTCCGCGGCCTTGGCGCGGTCCTTGGTGGCGTAGATATCGGAGATGACGAGGTCGGCCTGGCCGCTCTGCAGTGTTGGCAGCAGCGCGGGGAAGGCCACCGGCTTGTAGGTGAGCTTGAAGCCGAGACACTGGCCCAGAGCGCTGCCGAGGTCGATGTCGAACCCGACGTATCTGCTCGGATCATTGGGATCGAGCGCCTCGTAGCCGGGCGTGTGCGGATTGATCGCGTTGGCGAACGTCTTGCCCGCGAGTTCCGGATGGGCGGACTGCAGCTGCTTGCAGGCGGGCGAAACAGTGGCGGTCGAGGCCGCGGCGTTCGACGTCGACCCTGCGCCGCAGGCCGTCAGGAGAACGACGGAGGCGGCGGACGCCGCCGCTATCGGCAGAAGGGGGCGCATGGAGTGCATTCCTCTCGCTCGCGGGGGGTTGGGGAGGATGGTCCGATGGTCCGACCAAGTGCCCTCACCTTACGAACGGCCCGCAGGCGCGTCAGTAGCCGCGCGTAAACGTCATGGCGTTCTTACGGGGACGCAATAGATCCCGGTTTTCCCGTGCTCCCGGACACGCGGGAGAAACCGGACGACCGTGGGCCGTGAAGTTCACGAAACGGGCGAGGGCGTGGCGGAGAGCTACGCACGGGCCTGAGGCAGGGCGGCGCGGTGCGTCGATCGTGGAGGGTGCGCGGCGACCACGGTTACGGGCTCATCGACCTGTCCGGCCCGCTGCTTGCCGTGCGCGACGCCCCGGGTGACGGAGCATCAACGGACGTCAGACCTCCAGCTCGGCCCAGATGACCTTGCCGTCGGCGGTGTAGCGGGTGCCCCAGCGTTGGGCGATCTGCGCGACGAGGAACAAGCCGCGTCCGCCCTCGTCGGTGATGGCCGCGCGTCGCAGGTGGGGGGCCGTACTGCCGGTGTCGGACACTTCGCAGATCAGGCTCTTGGTGCGGAGCATGCGCACCCGATGGGGCCGGTGGCACGGCGAATGGCGTTGGTGATGAGCTCGCTGAGGATCAGCTCGGTGGTGAAGGCAAGTTCGTGCAGGTCCCACTCGGTCAGCGTGCGGGTCAGGGCGGATCGCATGGTGGAGACCATGGCCGGGTCCGAGGGCACGTCCCAGGACGCGGTCCGCTCCGCGTCCAGTGTGCGTGTGCGCACTACGAGCAGAGACGTCGTCGCTCGACCGCGCGGGCGGCATGGCCTCCGGAGTTGCCTCACACGTCTCCTCCGCTGGGCGGTCCGGGACGGCAAGGGCGCGGCGCGGTGTCTCGACTCCGACGTCGATGTGCCTCAGCAGGAGCTTCAGGCCGGCAGGGTCAGCGGCAGGACGTCACGAACCTGCACCACGGTGAGGGGCTTGGCGAGGAACTCCTGCGATGCCTTTGCCCACCGGGCGTACTGAGCGGTCTCGCGGTGTGCGGCCACCGCCTGTTCGTCCCGGAAGACCTCAACGAGGTGGTAGGTGTCCGGGTCGGTGGTGTCCTGGAATGCCTCGAAGCGCAGGCACCCAGGCTCGTCACGTACCGAGCACGTGGCGTTGTCCTCAACGGCCGCGAGGAACCGCGGACGCTGGTCCGGCTTGATCTTGAGAGTCACCAGGGAAACCTGCACGTCATGCCCTCCGGCTGAATACGCTGACGAATTGATCCTGCAGACTGACGCAGGTGGGCGCAACGTGAAACCCGTCATGCCTGGCAGTGTTCCCGCCGCTGGCCATTCCGGGGCATCGGGACAGCCGTTCACCTGCACGTGCAGCGGTCACTGTCTGAAGGACCTTTCTTGTCTGGTGCGGGCCGGATGCGGGCTGGATGCGGGCCGGCGTTCGACCCGGTGGCGCAGCTGACCGCGGCCACCGCGGGGCGGTCGACGTCCGGACACTCCGATAGTGATCTTCGCGGGTGCAGGGCTCAGCCGTACCGCCGCATGCGTCGTGGCGCTGCCCGGCGGGCACGTCGGCCGCGACCGGGTCCGCGGCGCGGGATGGGCGGCCGACGGGGGCACCGAGCAGGCGACGTCCGCGGTCGCTCAGGCAGGCGATCGGCCGCCTGAACGCACGGGCGGCGAGCAGGAGCCGGGCGAGGGGTGCGGCCATTTCCGTGGCTCTTCTCGTCGCGGAATGTGGCATGTCATCGGAACAGGGTTTTCCGCGAGCCGGAGAGCTCGGCATAACGCTGACACTTCGAACGCCCACTGTGATGTGCGACCGCTTGATCGGCGTGCCCTACGTGTCCCGTCCCTGGGAGGCCAGGTCCCTCGGCGATCGGGGAAATTGGCAAGCCTCGAGGAGTGTGTCGGCCATCGCCATCGCGGCTGGGGACACGGGGGGTTGGGCTGCGGTGGCGAGCGCCAGCGTCCACGTGATGGTGGGCACGATCGGAATGGCGCGGAGGTCCGGGTAGTGGCCGGCCGGCGTGGCGGGGATCAGGGTGATGCCGAGCCGGTTGCGGACGAGACCGGCGGCGGTGTCATAGTCGGCCACCTCGTAGGGGGTGTCCGGGGCGATGCCGGCCACGGCGAAGGCATCGTCGGTCTGGCGGCGACTGCCCCAGCCCGCGGCGAACCGGACGACCGTTTCCTCGGCAAGGTCGGCCACGTGGATCTGGCTGCGGCCGCCGAGCCGGTGGTCGGGGCGGCAGAGCAGGACCATGGGTTCGCGGGCGATCGGTCGGAGGGTGACTTGCGGCGGTGCCGTGGTGGCGGCGACCAGGGCGAGGTCGAGTGAACCATCCGCGATCGCGGCTAGGTGCCCGGCGGTGCCGGCGACGCTCTGGTGCAGCCGAATCGACACCAGAGGGTACTGGGTGTGGAAGCGGCCCAATGCGGTCGGCAGGTCGAGCGGCCCCGAGGACAGCAGAGTCCCGAGGTCGACGCTGCCGCTGAGCTGCTCCCGATACGGGGACACCGAGTCCTTCGCGCGCCGGACCGCGGCGAGGGTGCTGCGGGCTTCGGTCAGGAATGCGGCACCTGCCGGCGTCAGCGAGATCCGGTACCTGGCGCGGTCGAGGAGCTGGATGTCGAGCTCGCGTTCGAGCTTCGCAACTGCGGTGGACACCGCCGATTGCACGACATGGGCCCGTGCGGCACCGCGAGAAAAGCTGCATTCCTCGGCGACGGCGACAAAGTACTCCAGCTGACGTAGTTCCACCCAAGGACTATCTCATATCGAGATGGTCTTCATCTAGGGGATTCGTTAGACGAGATGGCCTTGGCCAGCTCATGCTTGCCAGGCGGACCGCGAAACCTGACGTGAACAAAGGGAGTCGAGCGATGTCGATCGACCTGACCGAAGAGACGATCACAGGCGCCGTGCAGCAGACCTTCGATGAGTCCAAGGACGATCGCCTGCGCGAGATCTTCGTGAGCCTTGTTCAGCATCTGCACGACTTCGCCCGGGAGGTCCGTCTGACCGGTGACGAGTGGTTCACCGCTGTGAACTTCCTGGAACGGGTTGGTCACGTGTCCAGTCCCACCCGCCAGGAGTTCGTGCTGCTCTCGGACATCCTGGGACTGAGCGTCCTGGTCGACCAGATCAACCACGGCAACGGCTCCGCCACCGACTCCACCCTGCTCGGACCGTTCTACGTGGAAGGCCGGCCCCGCGTCGAGAACGGCGCCGACATCTCGGGCGGTGTCGCAGGCATGCCGTTGTTCTTCGGCGGCACCGTCGTGGACCCCGAGGGGCGGCCGGTGGCCGGTGCGGACGTGGACACCTGGCACAGCGACGGTGACGGCTTCTACGACGTACAGCAGGCGGACAAGCTGGACGGCGAACCGGCCATGCGGGGGCTGCTGGCCACGGACGACAATGGTCGGTTCTCGTTCCGCTCGATCGTGCCGCGGTACTACCCGGTCCCGACCGACGGCCCCTGCGGCGAGATCATCCGCGCGGCCGGCCGCTCCCCGATGCGGCCTGAGCACATCCACTTCTGGTTCCACGCGCAGGGCTACGAACCGCTGGTCACGATGCTGTTCCGGGGCGACGACCCCTACCTGGAGCGGGACGCGGTGTTCGGCGCCAAGCGCTCGCTGGTCGCCGACTTCGTCCAGCACGAGGCCGGCGAGGACGCGCCCGACGGCACTGTGATGGCCGAGCCGTTCCAGACCGTCGAGTGGACCTTCGTCCTGGAACCGGGACGAAGGTGACATCCCGGCGTCACGGCGCCACCCGTACATCCCGCTGATCATCAGTCCAGGAAGGACACCCCAGCGTGCGCGCTCTACGTTTCGACCGATTCGGCGGCCCCGACGTCCTGGAGGTCGTCGAGCTGCCGGATCCTGTCGCCACCGAGGACACCGCCGTGGTCGCCGTCCGGGCCGCCTCGGTCAATCCATCCGACGTGAAGAATGTGGCCGGCGTCATGGAGGGCACGGTGCTGCCCCGCGTGCCCGGGCGTGACTTCGCCGGCGTCGTCGTCGACGGTCCGCCGGAGTGGCGCGGCGTGGAGGTCTGGGGCACCGGCGGCGATGTCGGCTTCACCCTGGACGGCTCGCACGCGGAGTACATCCGCGTGCCGGTCACCGCGCTTGCCCGCAAGCCGACGACGTTGAGCTTCGAGGAGGCCTCGGCGGTCGGGGTCAACTTCGTGATCGGCTGGCTCGGCGCCGTCGAGTTGGGGCACCTGAGCAAGGGCGAGACCGTCGTGGTCTTCGGCGTTTCCGGCGGAGTGGGTGGCGCCGTCGCCCAGATCGCCCGGACTCGCGGTGCCCGGGTGCTCGGCGTCGACCGGGCCGTCCCGGTGGACGGCACCCCGGCGGCGGAGATCATCGACGAGTTCGTTCCCTTCGTCCCGGACTCGGCCGAGGTGGCGGAGAGCCTGCTGGCGCACACCGGCGGCCGGGGAGCCGAGGTGGTGTACGACGCCGTCGGCGGGGTCACCACCGCTTCCGCCTTCGCCTCGCTGGCCCAGCGGGGCAGGCTGGTGGTGATCAGCGCGGTCGGGACGCCCACGGTGGAGATCAACCTGCCGGACTTCTACCACCGCGAGGCCCAGATGCTGGGTGCGGACAGCCGCAAGCTCGATGTCACCGAGTCCGCCGAGCGCCTGACCCGGCTCACCGCCTACTTCGAGCGTGGCGATTTCCGGCCGCTGCCGGTCACGCACCGTTTCGGCCTCGACGAGGGCCACAAAGCCTATGCCGCGGTGGCGGACGGGGTGTCCGGCCGCGTCGTCATCGTTCCCGAAGGCCGTTCGTAACCACCGAGGAAGGCGACACCATGACACGCTGCGCCGGCGCCCGTATCACCGTTCTCGACGAGAACTTCATCGACATCCTCCTGCCCTCGACTCCGGGCATACGCCGCTACAACATGGATCAGCACTTCAACTCGCGCTACGGCGAACTACTCGCCGAGAACGGGCTGTGCTTCCTCGTGGAGACGTTCACCGAGAACGGTTCCACCACGATCCTGTTCGACGCGGGACTGACCTCCGAGGTGGTGCTGCACAACGCGCGACACCTCGGCGTGGACCTGAACGAAGTGGAGGCGGTCGTACTCAGCCACGGCCATCCGGACCACTTCGGCGGCATCAACGGAGTCCTCAAGGCGATTGGCCACCCGACCCCGGTCGTCGCGCATCCGGACGCGTTCAACCCGCGGATGATCGTCAAGCCGCACACCACCCTGCCGATGATCAATATCGGGCTGACGCGGGAGGGAATCCGGGAATCGGGTGGTCACCTGATGGAGGCGCGCGGCTCCATCCCGCTCGGGCCGGGCCTGCACACCTCGGGCGAGATGCAGACCACCGCCGACTTCGAGTTCGAAGCTCCCGCCGGACGCCTGTGCGTCCACGCGGACGGCCGCGTGGAGGCGGACGAAATCAACGACCACCAGGTCCTCGGCGTCGACGTCGAAGGCCACGGGCTGATCGTCCTCGACCCGTGCGGGCACCGCGGCGTCGTCAGCTCGATCGAACACATGCGGGCCCTCACCGGCACCGACAAGCTCTACGGCGTCCTCGGCGGTTTCCACACCGGTCATCCCGGCATCAGCGCCAACCGGATCGACAACACGGCGAAGGCGCTCGCCGCCTACGAGCCGCAGCTGGTCGCTCCCATGCACTGCAGCGGATTCCGGCTCAAGAAGGCCGTCGCCGATCTCATCCCGGAAGCATTCGACATCGTCACCGCAGGCACCGTGCTCACCATCGGCGAGGTGCCCGCCGACACCCGCACCTGGCGATGACGCCGTAGCCCTTCGAGCAACGAACCAGAGGTCAAAGGTGACACACAAAACGCTCATCAAGGGCGGCATCGTCTACAGCGTCGACCCCGATATCGGCGAACTCCCGCGGGGTGACGTGCTGGTGGAGGGCGACACGATCGTGGCCGTCGGCGAGCACATTCCCGCGACGGACGCACGCGTCATCGACGCCACCGACAAGATCGTGCTGCCGGGGCTGATCGACACCCACCGGCATCTGTGGCAGGCGGCGCTGCGTCAGATCGCGGCGGACTGGACCCTCGGCCAGTACATCGACCACATGCTGCTGGAACTCGGCCCGCGGTTCTCCCCCGAGGACGTGTACGTGGCCGAACTGCTCGGTGCGATCGAGGCCATCGACGCCGGCGTCACCACCGTCATGGACTGGGCGCACATCATGCGCAGCCCGGATCACGCCGACGAGGCAGTGCGCGGGCTGCGGGAGTCCGGCGTCCGGGCGGTGTTCGGCTATGGCAACCCCGGAGGGCCGCCCGCCGACTGGTACGCACGCGATCTCGCCAGGGTGAGTGAGCGCTACTTCTCCTCCGATGCCGGGCTGGTCACATTCGCGCTGGCCAGCATGGGTCCGGAGTTCGGGCCGGTCGAGGACACGCTGGCCGATCTCGAACTGGCCCGCAGCCTGGGCATCCGTACCTCGTTGCATGTGGGTGTCGGCATGCTCGGCCGGCAGCGGTCGATCACCGAACTGCACCGACGCGGCCTGCTGGGTCCCGACCTGATCTTCGTCCACTGCAACACCTGCACCGACGCAGAACTGCGGCTGATCGCCGACACCGGAGGACATGCCTCGATCTCGCCGCGGGTGGAGATGCAGATGGGGCACGGCTATCCGGCGACCGGGCGGCTCTGCGCGGCTGGGGTGGCGCCGAGCCTGAGCATCGACGTTGTCTCCGGGGTGGGTGGCAGTCTGTTCGCCGAGATGCGCGGCACCCTCGAAGCCGAGCGTGGCTGGCAGCACCATGCAGCGCTCTCCCGTGACGAGACGCTGCCGGAGCTGACGATCACCACCCGGGACGTGGTCAGGATGGCCACGATCGAAGGGGCGCGCACCCTCGGGCTGGAGAGCAGGATCGGGTCGCTGACCCCCGGCAAGCAGGCCGACATCGTCTTGCTCGACACCGACCGGCCGAACCTGTCGCCGGTGAACAACCTGTCCGCGGCAATCACCCTCGCCGACAACGAGAACGTCGACACCGTGCTGATCGCCGGCCGGGTGGTCAAGCAGGGCGGAAGGATATCGAGGCACGACACGCCGGCCCTCGGGGCGCTGGCCCGAGATTCCCGGGACCGTCTGCTGGAGTCCTGGTCCGGGCCCGGTTCCACTGCCGCCACGGCGGCCCGGCCTCGCGCCTGACCCCGTATCCAACCGACTCGATCAACAACAACGAGGTTGTTTCATGAGCACATCACCCGGCACCGCGCACGCCGACCAGTTTTTCCTCAACGGGCTGGTCTGGACGGGCGGTGAGCGAGGACCCGGACCGGAACCCACCGCACTGGCGGTGCGCGACGGCCGGATAGTGGCGTGCGGCAGCGACGCGAAGATCCGCGAGCTGGCCGGCGGCCGCTCGACCATCGTCGACCTGCGCGGCCGCCGCGTAGTACCCGGCCTGATCGACGGCCACATGCACGCCGTGCGCGGGGGCGCGACCTGGGAGAGTGAACTCCGCTGGACGGACGTGCCCGACCTGCGAACGGCGCTTGCCACGATCCACGGCGCGGCTGAGACCGCGCGCCCGGGGGAATGGATCCGGGTCGTCGGCGGCTGGCATCCCTGCCAGTTCGCCGAATCGCGAGAGCCCACCCGTGCCGAGTTGGACGCGGTCGCTCCGGACCATCCGGTGTACGTGCAGGCGCTCTACGAGGTCGCGGTACTCAATTCGGCGGCGCTTCGTGCGGCCGGTATCGACGCCACCACCTCCGATCCGCCCGGGGGGCACTTCGAGCGGGACCCGATGACCGGGGAGCTCACCGGCCGCGCCTTCGGTATGGGCGCGTTCAACCGGATCCTGGGCGCGATTCCACCCGCCACCCCGGACCGGGAAAAACGCTCCACGGCGGCGATGCTCGCCGACCTGCATGCCCTCGGGCTGACCGGAATAGTCGACGCCGGCGGGTTCGGCATGCCGCCGGAACGATACGAATCCCTGTTCGCGCTCTGGCGCGACGGCGGTCTGTCCATGCGGATGCGGCTGTTCCTGTCCGCGGCGGACCCCGGGCAGGAATACAGGCAACTCGAGGAGTGGATGCGGCACACCCCGCCCCGGTTCGGGGACCCGATGCTGCGGTTCGCGGGCATCGGTGAGGTGGTGCACTACGGCTGCCACGACTTCGAGGGTCTTGAGGAATTCTCGATCTCCGACGACGCGGCCAAGGAGCTGTACCGCATCAGCTACCGCGCCGCCGAACAGGGCTGGCCGGTGAACATCCATGCGGTGCTCGACGAGTCCATCGACAGGATCCTGACCTGTTGGGAAATGGTGAACGAGCGGATTCCGCTGCGCGGGTTGCGGTTCTCCCTGTCCCACGCCGACCGCATCAGTCCGGGCAACCTGCGGCGGCTCGCGGCATTGGGCGCGGGCGTGGTGCTGGACGACCACCAGGTGTTCAAGGCCGGCTTTTCGGAAGCGGCATGGGGCGACGGTGCGATGGCCGAAGCCCCGCGCATCGCCGACATGATCGCCGCTGGGATTCCCCTGGCGGCCGGGACCGACGCCACCCGCGCCTCCTCCCACAATCCCTGGTTGTCGCTGTGGTGGCTGATCACCGGGAACTCCGCGGACGGCGTTCCGCGACGCGCCGCCCGCCACCGGATGGCCCGAGGCCGTGCGCTGGAGTGCTACACCGCGGGCAGCGCTTGGCTCAGCTTCGAGGAAACCAGTCGTGGGCGTCTGCGACCCGGCGCGTACGCGGACTTCGCGGTGCTCAGCGAGGACTACTTCGCCGTGCCGGAGGACCGCATTCCATGGATCCGCTCCGAGCTCACCGTGGTGGGAGGGGAGATTGCGCACACGACCGGAACCGTCGCCTGACGGCCGCCATCACGGTGTGTGGCATCGGGACCTGTACTGCTGGAACTCCATGAACTCGATGGCGTAGACCCATGGCACTGATCATGTTCCTTCGCGCGGTCCAGCTGCAGGTCCGTGCCGATCCGCTGCCAGGTGCCGTTGGGATGCCAACGGCGAAACAGGTCACCTGGGCCGAGAGGGAAGCTATCAATTCTTGTTGGCATCACCGCAGGTCAGGATGGTTACCTTAGTGTCAAGTAGCGGGCTTGGGTCACACTACTGGGGTGGAGGCCTTTCAGGCAGGTGACCCGGGGTTCTTCGGTCCCTCCTCGGTGACCTGGCAGATGCACGGCGACCCCATGATGTGGGTCGCCGGAGTCCGCGCGCTCTACCTCCAGGCCCTGCACCCGCGCGCGGTGCGCGGTGTCATGCAGAACTCGGACTTCAGGCGCGACGCGTGGGGCCGGCTGATGCGGACCGCGAACTTCGTGGGGACGACGACGTACGGGACCAGAGAGGCGGCCGAGAAGGCGGGGGCGCGGGTACGGAAGATTCACACGATGCTCACGGCGACGGACCCGGACACGGGGGAGCGGTACCGGATCGACGAGCCGGCACTGCTGCTGTGGGTGCACTGTGCCGAGATCGACTCCTATCTGCACGTGCTGCGCCGCTCCGGGTTCGCGCTCACGGACGCGCAGGCCGACCGCTACATCGGTGAACACCGGGTCAGCGCAAGGCTGGTGGGGCTCGACCCCGAGGCCGTACCGGCGGACCGGGACCAACTCGCCGCGTATTTCGAGAAGGTGCTGCCGGAGCTGACGGCGGGGCCGGAGGCGCGTGACGTGGACGACTTCCTGATGCGTCCGCCGACCCACCCGTTGCTCGTACCGGCGCGCGCACTGCTGTGGCGGCGCGTGGCGCACCTGGCGTACGCCTCTTTGCCGCCGTACGCCCACGAGTTGTACGGCAGGGCCGTTCCGTCGCCCACCGCGGTGACCCGGCGGCTGCGTGTCACGGGCACCTTGCTGCGCGGTGTTCCCGCACGTCTGCGCTGGCAACTCCCGCCCAAACACATTCTGCGCGCCGTGTCACGGCTCGGCCCCGGCTCGCGCCCGGCGCCGTACAAAGTCGGCAGATAACTCGCCATACTGGACGGGCCAGGGGAGGGCGCGGCGAAGAGCGACGGGGGCGATCGCACGAGATGGCGGAGACCAGGCTGATCCAGAGCCGGTACCGGCTGCTCGATCTGATCGGGCGGGGCGGCATGGGCGAGGTGTGGCGGGCGCGCGACGAGTCGCTGGGCCGGCAGGTCGCCGTCAAGTGTCTCAAGCCCCTCGGTCCGCACCACGATCAGTCCTTCACGCGTGTCCTGCGGGAGCGGTTTCGGCGCGAGGCCCGGGTGGCCGCCGCCCTCCAGCACCGCGGGGTGACCGTCGTCCATGACTTCGGTGAGTCCGACGGCGTGCTGTACCTGGTCATGGAGCTGCTGGAGGGGCGGAATCTGAGTCAGCTCCTGGAGGACAACAAGCAGCATCCGCTGCCGGTCGGCGAAGTCGTCGACATCGCCGACCAGGTGGCCTCCGCGCTCGCCTACACCCATCAACAGGGCATCGTGCACCGCGATTTGAAGCCCGCGAACATCATGCGGCTGGCCGACGGCACGGTGAAGATCTGCGACTTCGGCATCGCCCGCCTCGGCCACGACATCGGCTTCACGGCACGGCTGACCGGCACCGGGATCGCGATGGGCACCCCGCACTACATGTCGCCGGAGCAGATCAGCGGCGCCCATGTCGACCAGCGCAGCGACCTGTACTCCTTCGGATGCGTGCTCTACGAAATCGCCACCGGCGCCCCGCCGTTCGACCTCGACGACGCCTGGGCGGTGCTCGTCGGCCACCGGGACACGCCCCCCGAGCCGCCGCGCACCCACCGGGCCGAACTCCCCGAGTACTTCGAGCGGATCATTCTGGACCTGCTGGCCAAGGAGCCGGATGGCCGCCCCCGGGACGCCCGCGAACTCGGCCGCCGGATCAGCGCGGGCCGCACCACCCCGATGTACGTGCCGACCGTGGTGACCCCGGCCGTGCGCCAACCCGCCTCGCAGCAGCGGGCCCTGGCGCCCTCGGCGCAGCCGCGCCCCGAGCAGCCGCCGTCGCGCGAACCCCGGCTGCCGTCCTGGACCCGGGGCATGACCACCGGCCACAAGGCGACCGGCGCCGGGCTGCGCACCACCCCGCCTCAAGCGGCGGCAGGCCTCACCGGCGAGTGGATCGCCCGCCCCTCCACGGCCGTAACCCGCGAGCCCGAGCGGAACGAACGGCCCACCCCCTCGCCGGAGTTGATCACCACTCTGGCGGGGCGGCACAACGCCGGTCTGAGCCTGGGGCGGCTCGGCCGGTGGACCGAGGCGGGCGAGGTGCACCGAGCGGTCGCCGCCGAGCGGGAACACGCCCTCGGACCCGACCATCCCGACACCCTCGCCAGCCGCTACGAGGTCGGCTTCACGCTCAGCCGGACCGGCCGCCCCGCCGAGGCGCTGCGCGAATACGCGCATGTCGCCCAGGCCCGTGAGCGGGTGCTCGGTCCCGATCACCCCGACACCCTGGCCGCGCGGCAGGAAATGGCGTATGTGCTCGGTCAGTTGGGCCGTCACTTCGAGGCGCACCAGGCCTATACGTCCGTGCTCGCCGAGCGGGAACGCTCCATGGGCACCGACCATCCCGACACCCTGCGCTGCCGCCACAACCTCGCCTTCAACCTGAGCAGACTCGGGCGCCTGGAGGACTCCTACCGGATGGCCGGGGAGGTCGCCGCCGCGCGTGCCCGGGTGCTCGGCCCGGCCCATCCCGACACGCTCGTCACGCGGTACGAGGTCGCCTACGCGCTCGGTCAGTTGGGGCGCTGGCCGGAGGCCCTGCACACCTACCAGGAGGTGGCCGAGGCCCGCGCCCAGGCGCTGGGTCCCGACCACCCGGACACGCTCGCCGCCCGCTACGAGGTCGGCATCAGCCTCGGCCGGCTCGGCCGCAGCGCGCAGGCCCTGGAGCTGTACCGCGACCTGATCGACGACCGCACCCGGGTGCACGGACCCGCGCATCCCGAGACCCTGCGCGCCCGGCACGGCCTCGGGGTGAACCTCGGCCGCATGGGGCGCTGGGAAGAGGCGCTCGCGGAGTCACGTGACGTCTCCGCGATCCGTGAGCGGGTCCTCGGCGCCGATCACCCGGACACCCTCGTCAGCCGCCGCGAGGTCGCGGTCGGGCTAGGGTGGCTCGGCCGCTGGGCGGACGCGCTGACCGAGTACCGCCGTGTCGCCGCCGCCCGTGAGCGGGTCCTCGGCGCCGACCATCCCGACGCGCTCGCCAGCCGCAATGACGAGGCCCACTGCCTGGAACAGCTGGGGCGCGGGCAGGAGGCCGTCGAGCTGTATCGGAGAGTGGCGGCGTTACGGCAGCAGCGGGCGGCCGGGGGACGTTGAGCGAGGACGGTGTCCCGCCCCCGCCGCCCCGTATCCGGGACTCCGCCCCAGACGCTCGTATCCGGGGCTCCACCCCCTCCAGACTCCCGTATCGGGACTCCGCCCCCAGACTTCCCGTATCCGGGGCTCAGCCCCCCACACTCCCGTATCGGGGGTTCCACCCCCAGACCCCCGTACGGCGCTGACGCGCTCGTCCTCCAACGCCGGACGGCCGACACCTAGCCCCATACGGCCGGCTGCCACGCACCTCTGGCCGACGTAGATCATCACGTGCTACGAAGAACCATGCCTGCACACGAGGGATACGACGCCGTGATCGTCGGCGGGGGCCACAACGGACTCGTCGCCGCCGCCTATCTGGCCAGGGCCGGGCGGTCCGTACTGGTGCTGGAGCGTCTCGGGACCACCGGGGGCGCCGCCGTGTCGACCCGGCCGTTCGCCGGGGTCGACGCGCGCCTGTCGCGGTACTCGTACCTGGTGAGCCTGCTGCCCCGGAAGATCGTGCGGGATCTCGGCCTCGACTTCCGCGTCCGCGGGCGCACCATCTCCTCGTACACACCCGTCGAACGGGACGGGCGGCCCACCGGTCTGCTCGTCGGGGGCGGCGAGCGCCGCACCCGCGAGGCGTTCGCGCGGCTGACCGGCTCGAACCAGGAGTACGAGGCCTGGCAGCGCTTCTACGGGATCACGGGCCGCCTCGCCCAACGGGTGTTCCCCACGCTCACGGAGCCGCTGCCCAGCCGGGACGAGCTGCGCCGCCGCGTCGACGACGAGGACGCCTGGCGGATGTTCTTCGAGGAGCCGGTCGGCGCGGCCGTGGAGGAGTACTTCGCCGACGACCTCGTCCGCGGTGTCGTCCTCACCGACGCCCTCATCGGAACCTTCGCCGACGCCCACGATCCCTCGCTGCGGCAGAACCGCTGCTTCCTCTACCACGTGATCGGCGGCGGCACGGGCGCCTGGGACGTGCCGGTCGGCGGCATGGGCGCCCTCACGAACGCGATCGCCTCGGCGGCGCGGCACGCCGGCGCTGTGATCGCCACCGGCCACGAGGTGCTGCGGATCGAGACGGACGGGGAGGCGGCCGAGGTCACCTACCGGACCGCGGACGGGGAAGGCGTCGTCGCGGCCCGGCACGTCCTCGTCAACGCCTCGCCGCAGGAGCTCGCGCACCTCACCGGCGACGAGCCGCCCACCCCGGCCGAGGGCGCGCAGCTCAAGGTGAACATGCTGCTCAAGCGGCTGCCCAGGCTGCGCGACACCTCGGTCGACCCACGCGAGGCGTTCTCCGGAACCTTCCACATCGCGGAGGGGTACGAGGAGTTGGCGCGGGCCCACGCGCAGGCCGCCTCCGGGGAGCTGCCCAGCGCGCCGCCCTCCGAGATCTACTGTCACTCGCTCACCGACCCGAGCATCCTGGGCCAGGACCTCGTCGAGCAGGGCTACCAGACCCTCACCCTCTTCGGCCTGCACACCCCGGCCCGGCTGTTCGAGCGGGACAACGACGCGGTACGGGAAGAGCTGCTGAAGTCGACGTTGGCGCAACTGGACGCCCACCTCGCCGAGCCGCTCGCCGATTGCCTGGCCACCGACGCGGACGGCCGTCCCTGCGTCGAGGCGAAGACGCCGCTCGACCTGGAGCGCGACCTGCGGCTGCCCGGCGGCAACATCTTCCACCGCGATCTCGCCTTCCCGTACGCCCAGGAGGGCACGGGCCGCTGGGGAGTGGAGACGCGGCACGCCAACGTGCTGCTGTGCGGCGCGGGCGCGGTGCGCGGCGGTGGGGTGAGCGGGGTGCCCGGTCACAACGCGGCCATGGCCCTGCTGGAGGACAAGGGCTGACCGCAGGCCGAGGCTCCCTCTCGGCGTGGCCGGGGGCGAGGACGCCCCCGTCTCGCCTGCGGGCCCTCAGTCCCGGGACGCCGCCCAGCCCACCGCCTCCATGCGGGCGGCGTCCGCCGGGCGGCTCTCGTCGAAGGCGACCCGGTCTCCTGCCTCGACCCGCAGGGCGTCGACGTAGGCGCCGCGGCCGACGTACAGCCGGTCCGTCGTGTACCGCCAGCGCAGGGCGAGCCGCGGCGCCCGGGGCAGGTCGGCGGTGAGCCGGTGCCACACCCGCCCCGACCAGCCGGCGGCCGTGCCGGCCGGATGCTCCAGCGGTTCCTCGTCCTTGGCCGTGGTGGTGAAGGGGACCGGCTGCCAGGTCGTCGCCCCGTCGGCCGAGGCTTCCAGGAAGAGGAGGTCCGACTGGGGTTCGGTGTCCCACCACAGGGCGCAGGACAGGCGCGCGGGGCCGGCGGTGGTGTCGAGCGCGGGCAGGGTCAAGGTCGCCGTCGTCGCGCTCGCCATTCCGGAGAACCAGGACGTACGGCCGCGCGCGGGGCGTACCGCCACAGCCCGCGCCAGGTTGTTCGCGGTGGCGACGCGGGGAGCGGACCCCGATCGCCAACTGCGCACGGGGTGGACGGAGTTGCCGAGGACGACAAGGAAGGAGTCGGTCGTCGGGTCGAGGACGAGCGAGGTCCCGGTGAAGCCGGTGTGGCCCGCGGTGCGCGGGGTCGCCATCGCACCCATGTACCAGTGCTGGTAGAGCTCGAAACCGAGGCCGTGCTCGTCGCCGGGGAAGGCGGTGTTGAAGTCGGTGAACATCAGGTCGACCGTCTCCGGCGCGAGGATGCGCGCGCTGCCGTACACGCCGCCGTTCAGCAGCGTACGGCCGAGGATCGCGAGGTCCCAGGCGCAGGAGAAGACGCCCGCGTGGCCTGCCACGCCGCCCAGGGAGTACGCGTTCTCGTCATGTACCTCGCCCCACACCAGCCCGCGGTTCAGGCCCGACCAGGGCAGCCGCGCGTCCTCGGTGGCGGCGATCTCCGGCTTCCAGGAGGCGGGCGGGTTGTAGCGGGTGCGGTGCATGCCGAGCGGGTCGGTGATCTCGTCGTGCAGGAGCGTGTCGAGGGTGCGGCCGGTGATCTTCTCCAGGACCAGCTGGAGCGAGATCAGGTTCAGGTCCGAGTAGAGGTACTTGGTGCCGGGTGGGTTGAGCGGCGCCTCGTCCCAGATGAGCTGGAGCTTTCCCTCGCGGGTCGGCGCGTTGTACAGCGGGATCCAGGCGCGGAAACCGGAGGTGTGGGTGAGGAGTTGACGGATCGTGATGTCCTGCTTGCCGCCACCCGCGAACTGCGGGAGGTACGAGGCGACCGTCGCCTCCAGCTCCAGGGCGCCGCGCTCCAGTTGCTGCACGGCGAGGATCGAGGTGAACAGCTTCGAGACGGAGGCGAGGTCGTAGACGGTGTCCTCGGCGGCCGGAATCTGCTGGTCGGCCGGGAACTCGACGCCGGTGTCCGTCTTCTCGTCGTACGCCGAGTAGCGCACCGCCATGCCGATGGGCTGGTGCAGTGCCACGGTGGAGCCACGTCCGGCGAGGAGCACGGCGCCCGCGTACCAGGGGCGTTGGGGGGAGGGTCCGAGGAAAGCCTGTGCGTCGGTGACGAGTTGGCGCAGATGTTCCGGCAGCAGGCCCGCCTGTGCGGCCGATCCGTGCCGCAGGGGCGGCCGGCCACCGACCTCGGTGGAAGCCGCCGCGGGCCCCGCGGGGAGCGGGGCGATGGCCAGGGCGCCCCCCAGAGCCAGTACTGCTCGACCCAGTTGACGACGGGTCAGTCCGCCATTCGCTCTGTCCTTCGCGCCTTCGGTCATCGAGGAGCCTCCCGCCGCGCCGCCTGAAAGTATCTTTCCGGGTTCGCCGTGCGGAGTGAAACTTTCCCGTCAGGGGCGGGTGTGTCAACCCTGACGGACTCGGGTGAGTCCGCCCTGACGGAAAGGGATCCCTCGCCCCCACCGAATCTGACGGAGCATCAGAAAACCTCTTCCCTCGTCCGCGGGACTGCGGCATCCTGCGGCCATGCAGACGGAGCTGAGCAAGGAACTGGGAGTCGAGCACGCCATTTTCGGCTTCACGCCGTTTCCCGCCGTCGCCGCGGCCATCAGCCGTGCGGGCGGATTCGGTGTGCTCGGCGCGGTCCGCTACACGGCACCCGACGACCTGAAACGCGATCTCGACTGGATCGAGGCGAACGTCGGCGGCAGGCCCTACGGTCTGGACGTCGTGATGCCCGCCAAGAAGGTCGAGGCCACGGGGAATCAGCCACTGACCGAGGCCGATGTCGAGGCGATGATCCCCGAGGGGCACCGGCAGTACGTGCAGGACACCCTCGCCAAGTACGGCGTGCCCGAACTCGCCGAGGGCGAGGCGTCCGGGTGGCGCATCACGGGGTGGATGGAACAGGTCGCCCGTACCCAGCTCGACGTCGCCTTCGACTATCCGATCAGGCTGCTCGCCAACGCGCTGGGCTCACCGCCCCTCGATGTGGTGGAGCGTGCGCACGAGAAGGGCGTCCTGGTCGCCGCGCTCGCGGGCAGTGCCCGGCATGCGCGCAAGCACGCCGAGGCCGGCATCGACATCGTCGTCGCGCAGGGCTACGAGGCGGGCGGGCACACCGGGGAGATCGCCTCGATGGTGCTCACGCCCGAAGTCGTCGACGCCGTCGATCCGTTGCCCGTCCTCGCGGCGGGCGGCATCGGCAGCGGACGGCAGGTGGCCGCCGCGCTCAGCCTGGGCGCCCAGGGTGTGTGGCTCGGCTCGCTGTGGCTGACCGTCACCGAGGCCGAGATGCACTCCCGCGCCGTGACCCGGAAGCTGCTCGCCGCCGGGTCCGGCGACACCGTCCGCTCGCGCGCCCTGACCGGCAAACCGGCCCGCCAGCTGCGCACCGAGTGGACCGACGCCTGGGACGACCCGCACGGACCCGGCACCCTCCCCATGCCCCTCCAGGGTCTGCTCGTCGCCGAGGCGCTCTCACGCATCCAGAAGCACGAGGTGGAGCCATTGCTCGGCACCCCCGTCGCGCAGATCGTCGGCCGGATGAACAGCGAACGCAGCGTCCAGGCCGTCTTCGACGACCTGACCCGCGGATTCGAGCAGACCGTCGACCGCATCAACCGCATCGCCGGAAGGAGCGCCGAGCAGTGACCACGGTGGGAAACCCGGTTGTGAACACGCCCGCGAACGGCTTCTGGGCCCAGGCCGCCGCCGACCCCGGACGGACCGTCCTGATCACCCCTGACGGCGAGGAGTGGACCGCGGGGCGGCTGCACGCCGCCGCCAACCAGCTCGTCCACGGACTGCGCGCCGCCGGCCTCGAACGGGGCGACTCCTTCGCGGTCGTGCTCCCCAACGGCGTCGAGTTCTTCGTCGCCTACCTGGCCGCCTCACAGGCCGGCCTCTACCTCGTCCCCGTCAACCACCACCTCGTCGGCCCCGAGATCGCCTGGATCGTCGCCGACTCGGGCGCCAAGGTCCTCATCGCCCATGAACGGTTCGCGGACGCCGCCCGGCACGCCGCCGACGAGGCGAAACTTCCCCCGGCGCGTCGGTACGCGGTCGGCGACGCGGCGGGCTTTTGGCCGTACGCCGAACTGCTCGACGGGCAGCCCGAGTCGGCGCCCGCCGACCGCACCCTCGGCTGGGTCATGAACTACACCTCGGGCACCACGGGACGCCCGCGCGGCATCCGGCGCCCGCTGCCCGGCAAGCTGCCCGAGGAGTCGTACCTCGGCGGCTTCCTCGGCATCTTCGGCATCAAGCCGTTCGGCGACAACGTGCATCTCGTCTGCTCGCCGCTCTATCACACGGCCGTGCTGCAATTCGCGGGTGCTTCCCTGCACATCGGCCACCGGCTGGTGCTGATGGACAAGTGGACGCCCGAGGAGATGCTCCGTGTCATCGACGCCCATACGTGCACCCACACCCATATGGTCCCGACCCAGTTCCACCGTCTGCTGGCGCTCCCCGACGAGGTGAAGGCGCGCTACGACGTGTCGTCGATGCGGCACGCCATCCACGGCGCCGCACCCTGCCCCGACCATGTGAAACGGTCCATGATCGAGTGGTGGGGCGACAGCGTCGAGGAGTACTACGCGGCCAGCGAGGGCGGCGGCGCCTTCGCCACCGCCGAGGACTGGCTGAAGAAGCCCGGCACGGTCGGCAAGGCCTGGCCCATCAGCGAACTCGCCGTCTTCGACGACGACGGCAAGCGGTTGCAGCCCGGTGAACTCGGCACCGTCTACATGAAGATGAGCACCGGCGGATTCTCGTACCACAAGGACGAGACCAAGACGAAGAAGAACCGCATCGGCGACTTCTTCACCGTCGGCGACCTCGGCTATCTCGACGAGGACGGCTATCTCTTCCTCCGCGACCGCAAGATCGACATGATCATCTCGGGCGGGGTCAACATCTACCCGGCCGAGATCGAGGCCGCTCTGTTCAGCCACCCCGCCGTGGCCGACGCGGCCGCCTTCGGCATCCCGCACGACGACTGGGGCGAGGAGGTCAAGGCCGTCGTCGAGGCCGCCCCCGGCCATGAGCCAGGACCAGCGCTCGCCGCCGACATCCTCGGCCACTGCGAGCGACAGCTCGCCGGATACAAGCGCCCCAAGAGCGTCGACTTCATCGAGGCCATGCCGCGCGATCCCAACGGAAAGCTGTACAAGCGGCGGCTGCGGGACCCGTACTGGCAGGGCCGCACCCGAGTGGTATGACTCAGGTCACTTCACTGACCTGTCATGCGGCGACACACTCGCCCGTCCTGATGCCGAACCGACCCCGGGAACCGTTCACCGGACCACCCGGGGGGCCGACATCAGGAGATGGATTCCCCTGCGTGTACTGGTCGCCGGAGCCACCGGAGTCGTCGGGCGGGCGCTCGTACCGCTGCTCACCTCGGTCGGCCACGACGTCGTAGCCCTCGCGCGTACCCCTGGGCGACGGCCTCCGGCTTGACCTCGCCGCGTCACGGACCGAGGATCCTGTGTCATGACGCCTGGACACGGCAGCACGGTGGACGGGGTGCTGCGGCGCAGCGCCCGGCGCACCCCGGCGCGCATCGCGGTCGACTACCGCGAGCGCTCCTGGACCTACGCGGAACTCGACGAGGCCGTCTCCCGTGCCGCGAGCGTGCTGCTCGACCAGGGGCTCGCCCCCGGCGACCGGGTCGGGGCCTACGGCCACAACTCCGACGCGTATCTGATCGGCTTCCTCGCCTGCGCCCGCGCGGGCCTCGTACATGTGCCGGTCAACCAGAACCTGACCGGCGACGACCTCGCGTACATCGTCGGCCAGTCGGGGAGCGCGCTGGTCCTGGCCGACCCCGACCTCGCCGGCCGACTCCCCGACGGCGTACCTGTGTTGCCGCTGCGCGACGCCGACGACTCGCTGCTCGCGCGGCTCGACGCGGCGCCCCCGTACGAGGGTGCGGAAGCGCGCGGCGACACGCTGGTGCAGTTGCTCTACACCTCGGGGACGACCGCCCTGCCCAAGGGCGCGATGATGACGCACCGCGCCCTGGTGCACGAGTACCTGAGCGCGATCACCGCCCTCGACCTGAGCGCGGGGGACCGGCCGGTGCACTCGCTGCCGCTGTACCACTCGGCGCAGATGCATGTGTTCCTGCTGCCGTATCTCGCGGTCGGCGCGTCGAACGTCATCCTCGACGCGCCCGACGCCGACCAGCTCTTCGACCTGATCGAGGCGGGGCGAGCGGACAGCCTGTTCGCGCCCCCCACCGTGTGGATCGGCCTGTCGAACCGTCCGGACTTCGCGACCCGCGATCTGAGCGGGCTGCGCAAGGCGTACTACGGGGCGTCGATCATGCCGGTGCCCGTGCTGGAGCGGCTGCGCGAGAGGCTGCCGGGGCTGGCGTTCTACAACTGTTTCGGCCAGAGCGAGATCGGCCCCCTGGCCACCGTCCTCGGGCCGGACGAGCACAAGGGGCGGATGGACTCCTGCGGACGCCCGGTGCTGTTCGTGGACGCGCGGGTGGTCGACGAGAACGGCAAGGACGTGCCCGACGGGACACCGGGCGAAATCGTCTACCGCTCACCGCAGTTGTGCGAGGGGTACTGGGACAAGCCGGAGGAGACGGCCGAGGCCTTCCGTGACGGATGGTTCCACTCCGGGGACCTCGCCGTGCGGGACGCCGAGGGGTACTTCACCGTCGTGGACCGGGTGAAGGACGTCATCAACTCCGGCGGTGTACTGGTTGCTTCACGCCAGGTCGAGGACGCGCTCTACGCGCACGAACAGGTCGCCGAGGTGGCCGTCATCGGCCTTCCGGACGAGCGCTGGATCGAGGCCGTCACCGCGGTCGTCGTCGCCCGAGGCGACGTCACGGACGCCGAACTCATCTCCCACGCACGCGAGAAGCTCGCCCCCTTCAAGGCACCCAAGCGGGTGCTGTTCGTGGACGAGCTGCCGCGCAACGCCAGCGGGAAGATCCTGAAGCGGGAGCTGCGGGACCGGTACAGCCGGTGACTAACGCGGGCGCAGATCCACGATCCGCTTGATCTTTCCCACCGACCGCTCCAGCGACTCCGGTTCGACGATCTCGACCGTGACCGACACGCCGATCCCGTCCTTCACGGCCGCCGCGATGGCCTGCGCGGCCGTGTGGCGATCGGCGGGGCCGGCGTCCGGCCGGGCCTCGGCCCGTACGGTCAGGGAGTCCAGCCGTCCCTCACGGCTCAGCCGCAGCTGGAAGTGCGGAGCGACTCCCGGCGTGCGCAGCACGATCTCCTCGATCTGCGTCGGGAAGAGGTTGACGCCGCGCAGGATCACCATGTCGTCGCTGCGGCCGGTGATCTTCTCCATCCGGCGGAAGACCCGCGCCGTGCCCGGCAGCAGCCGCGTCAGGTCCCGGGTCCGGTAACGGATGACGGGCATCGCCTCCTTGGTGAGCGAGGTGAACACCAGCTCGCCCTCCGCTCCGTCCGGCAGCACCTCGCCGGTGAACGGGTCGACGACCTCCGGATAGAAGTGGTCCTCCCAGATGTGCAGCCCGTCCTTCGTCTCCACGCACTCCTGCGCGACACCCGGGCCGATCACCTCCGACAGGCCGTAGATGTCCACGGCGTCGATCGCGAACCGCTCCTCGATCTCCCGCCGCATCTCCTCGGTCCACGGCTCGGCCCCGAAGATCCCCACCCGCAGCGAGGTGCCGCGCGGGTCGACGCCCTGCCGCTCGAACTCGTCGAGCAGGGTCAGCATGTACGAGGGGGTGACCATGATGATCTCCGGCTTCAGGTCCTGGATCAGCTGGACCTGACGTGCCGTCATGCCGCCCGAGGCGGGGATCACCGTACAGCCGAGCCGTTCGGCGCCGTAGTGCGCGCCGAGGCCGCCGGTGAACAGCCCGTATCCGTACGCCACATGCACCTTGTCGCCCGGGCGGCCCCCCGCGGCGCGGATCGAGCGGGCCACCATGTCGGCCCACAGGGAGAGGTCGTTGTCCGTGTAGCCGACGACGGTGGGGCGGCCGGTCGTGCCGCTCGACGCGTGGAGGCGACGGATTCGCTCCTGGGGTACGGCGAACATTCCGTACGGGTAGTTCTCGCGCAGGTCCGCCTTCACCGTGAACGGGAAGCGTGCCAGGTCGGAGAGCGCACGGCAGTCGTCCGGGCCGACGCCCGCCTTGTCGAAGGACTCCCGGTAGAAGGGCACGTTCTCATACGCGTGTCGTAGCGTCGCCCGCAGCCGCTCCAGCTGGAGCGCCTGCAACCCGTCCGCGTCGAGCCGCTCTCCCGCGTCGAGCAGGCCCTTCGACTCCGTGGAATCCGCCATGAGGACCCCTCCCTCGCCAACCGTGCCAATCCGGACGACCGATCATTCGGTCGAGGTGTTCGGGATCAGTAATTCAGGGGGGTCGGGGAGTCGTCAAGGTGTGCGACGGGGTGGGTGGGCGGTGCCTCCGGGGTTTTCGCCCCCTCCGCCCCTGCCCGTCCCGTACCGTCCCCGCGGCTCCGCCCCGGTCAGCGCACCAGGGAAGGACGCTTCGCGTCGAACTCCCAGCCGGGGACGAGACAGCGCATGCCGATCGCGTCGTCGCGGGCCCCCAGCGCCTTCTCCTGGTACAGCTCGTGCGCCGCGAGGAGCCGGTCCATGTCGAGGTCGACGCCCAGCCCGGGCGCGTCGGGGACGGCGATCTCGCCGTCGACGATGCGTGGTGGGGCGACGGTGAGCCGCTCCAGGCCCTCCTGCCAGATCCAGTGCGTGTCGAGGGCGTTGTACTCGCCCGGGGCAGCGGCCCCGCAGTGGGTCACCATGGCGAGCGAGATGTCGAAGTGGTTGTTCGAATGGCAGCCCCAGGTCAGCCCCATCGCGTTGCACAGCTGAGCCACTCGCACCGAGCCCTGCATGGTCCAGAAGTGCGGGTCGGCCAGCGGGATGGACACCGACTGCAGGGCCAGGGCGTGGGTCAGCTGCCGCCAGTCGGTGGCGATCATGTTGGTCGCCGTCGGCAGCCCCGTGGCGCGCCGGAACTCGGCCAGGATCTCGCGCCCGGAGTAGCCGCCCTCGGCTCCGCAGGGGTCCTCGGCGTAGGCGAGCGTGCCGACCAGCGGCCCGCACAGCTCGACGGCCTCGCGCAGGGACCACGCGCCGTTCGGGTCGAGGGTGACGCGGGCCTCGGGGAACCGCTCTTTGAGCGCCCGTACGGCCCTGACCTCCTCGGCGCCTTCCAGCACGCCGCCCTTGAGCTTGAAGTCCCGGAAGCCGTACAGGTCGTACACCGCCTCGGCCTGCCGGACGATCGCCCCGGGCGTCAGGGCCTCCTCGTGCCGGATCCGGTACCACTCCACGTCCGTGGCGGGCTCGCGCGCGTACTCCAGATCGGTGCGGTCGGGGTCACCGACGTAGAAGAGATAGCCCAGCACCCGTACGGAATCACGCTGTTGACCGTCGCCGAGGAGCGCCGCGACCGGTACGTCGAGGTGCTGCCCCAGCAGGTCCAGCAGCGCCGACTCGACGGCGGTGACCGCGTGGACGGTGGTCCGCAGGTCGAAGGTCTGCGCGCCGCGCCCGCCGGCGTCGCGGTCGGCGAAGCGGTCCCCGATCTCGCGCAGCACGCGCTGGTAGTCGCCCACCTTGGCGCCGACGACGAGGGACTCGGCGTCCCGCAGCGTCCGGGTGATCTTCTCCCCGCCGGGGACCTCGCCGAGACCCGTACGGCCCTCGGAGTCCTTGAGGACCACCACGTTGCGGGTGAAGTAGGGGCCGTGCGCGCCGGAGAGGTTCAGCTCCATGCAGTCCCGGCCGGCGACGGGATAGACCGAGAACTCGGTGACGATCGGCTGTGTGCTCGGGCTCGTGTTCATGCTCATCAAAGTCCTTGGGTGCGGGTGGCGCGGGCGCTGGGGTCAGAGGCTGAGGACGTCGAGGGTCCACTCGGACGCCAGGACACCGCCCAGGCCGAGGGTCGCGAGCACCGTCGTATAGGTGGTGCGGACCTTGATCGCGTCGATGACCGACAGGTTGAAGTACTCCTTGAACAGCCAGAATCCGGGATCGTTGACGTGCGAGAAGGCGATCGAGCCGCAGGAGACGGCGAGCACCATCATCTCCGGATGGACGCCACTGCCCGCCAGCAGCGGCAGCACCACGCCGGAGGCCGTGACGACGGCGACCGTCGCCGAGCCGAGCGCGACGCGGAGGATGACCGCGATGAGCCAGCCGAGCACGATCGGCGAGATGGACCAGCTCTGCGTCTGATCCTTGATGTAGTCGGAGATCCCGCCTTCCACGAGGACGTTCTTGAAGGCGCCGCCGGCACCGATCACCAGGAGGATCATCGCCATCGCCTGGGCCGCCGCGGTGCAGGACGCGCTGACCTCGGCGAGGCTGCGGCCCATCCGCGGTCCGAACGCCCAGACGGCCAGGAGCAGGGTCAGCAGGAGCGCGATCGGCGCCGAACCGATGAAGGCGACGAAGTGCAGGAGAGGGGTCTTCGCGGAGGTGGCCAGGTCGGTCACCGCCGCGCCCGCGATCAGGACGACGGGGAAGAGGGCCACGAACAGGGACCAGCCGAGACCGGGCATCTCCTCGTCGGCGAACTCGCGCGCGCTGACCAGGCCCGTGGGGATGGCGGGGTCGAGTGCGCCGACGAAGGGAAGGCGCGGCCACACCAGCGCGACGAGCGCGCCGGCCGGGACGGCGATGAACAGGCCGTAGAACAACGTCAGTCCGATGGACGCGTGGAAGGTCGAGGCCACGGCGGTGGGGCCGGGGTGCGGCGGCAGGAAGCTGTGCATGGTGGACAGGGCGATCGACATCGGCAGCCCGACCCACAGCAGCTTCGCGCCGGTGACCCGCACCAGGGTGAACGCGATCGGCACGATGATGATGAAGGCGACCTCGTAGAACATGGTCACGCCGATGAGCATGGCCGTCACGACCATCGCCACTTGGACCCCGCGGGGGCCGAAGGCGTCCAGGAGCTTGCCGGCCATGCGCTGTGCGGCGCCGGAGTCGCCCATGACGCGGCCGACCATGGCGCCGAGCCCGATGGTGAGCATCGTGTCGCCGATCTGACCGCCGATGCCCTCCGAGAGGACGTCCGGGATCTTCTCCAGCGGAATCCCCCGGACGACGCCGACCCCCACCGCCACCAGCAGCAGCGCCGCGAAGCCGTTCATCCTCAGCCTGGTCATGAGGAGCAGCAGCACCAGAACGCTGATCCCGACTACGACAAGAGGCAAGGCAGTTCCCCTTTGAACTGTTGTGAACTGTGGAGCGGGCAGCCGGAGCACACCCGTGGGGACGGCCCGGGTCCCGTCCGGGCCGTGCGGGGTGGTCGAGGGGTGTGGAGCGCGCCGGGGGTCCGGGTGCGTGTCAGGCCGGACGGCGCCCGGCTCCGACGAGGGCGAGCCCGTCGTCGAGGACCTTCTCCAGCTCGGTGAGGTCGTCCGGCGCGGGGTCGGTGAGCGGGGCGCGTACCGGGCCGACGGGCAGACCGCGCAGCCGGGCGGCGGCCTTGACCAGCGAGACGGCGTAGCCCGGCACCCGGTCGCGCAGCTCGACCAGCGGGACGTAGAAGTCGCGCAGGAGCCTGGTCGTGGTGGCGTCGTCGCCGTCGCGCAGCGCGGTGAAGAAGGCGTTCGCGATTTCGGGCGCGAAGGCGTGGACGGCCGACGAGTAGGCGGGGACGCCGACGGTGGCGTACGCGCGCGCCTGGATCTCGGCGGTGGCGGCGCCGTTGAAGAAGAGGAAGCCGTCGGGGGCGGCGAGCGTGAGGCGCTGGAGCCGGTCGAGGTCGCTGTGCCCGTCTTTGAGGCCGATGACGGTGGGGATCTCCGCGATCCGGCGCACGCCGTCGGGGGTGAAGGCGACCGGGCCGCGCTGATAGGCGATGAGCGGCAGCCGGGTGCCGGCGGCGATCCGGCGCAGCTGCTCCACCAGGCCGTCCTCCGGGGCCTCGACCAGATAGTGCGGCAGCACCAACGCGGCGTCCGCGCCCGCCTCCTCCGCGATCCGGGCGAACCGCACCGCCTGCGCCCAGCCGTAGCCGACGCCCGCGACCACGGGCAGCCGGCCGCCGGCGATCTCGACCGTGGCCTCGATGACGGCGCGGTACTCGTCCTCGTCCAGCGCGCTGAACTCGCCGGTGCCACAGGCGGGGAACACGGCGCCCGGCGCGGTGGCCAGCTGGGCGGTCAGGTACGTCCGGTACGAGTCCAGGTCGAGGCCGCCGTCGTCCCGGAAGCTCGTGAGCGGGAAGGACAGCACCCCGCCGGTCATGCCCTCCCGCAGCCGCCGCATCACATCCTCGGTGCGCACGCCTATGGCCCCCACGCTGAACCCTGTCATGATCTCATCCCTGTATGCAGATGGCGTCTATATATGAGAATTGAGGCTAGGTCGGTGAACCGTGAGAGGTCAATGGGTGCGACAGCGCGGATTTACGATGGGCCGCATGCCGGAGAGCACAGGGGTCCGTGGAGTGAAGTCGGCGGCCCGAACCGTCGCGCTGCTTGAGCTGCTCGCCGACCGCGGCGACCGGCCCTCGCGCCTGGACGAGCTCGCCGCCGAACTGGGCGTGCCGCGCAGCAGCATGTACCAGCTGCTGCAGACGCTCGTCGACTGCGGCTGGGTGCGCTCCGACACCACCGGCTCCCTCTACGGCATCGGGATCCGCGCGCTGCTCACGGGCACCAGCTACCTGGACAGCGACCGGTATGTACGGATGGTCCGTCCCTACCTCGACGAGGCCTCTGACACGCTCGGCGAGACCATCCACCTGGCGCGGCTCGACGGCTCGGACGTCGTCTACCTCGCGACCCGGGAGTCCCACGAGTACCCGCGCACCCTAAGCCGCGTCGGCCGCCGGGTCCCGGCCCACGCCGGCGCCCTCGGAAAGGCACTCCTCGCCGAGCGCCCCGACGACGAACTGCCGCTTCCCCTCGTGCCGTTCACCGCGCTGACGGAGAACACGCACACCGACCGCGTGACCCTGCTCGCCGACCTCGCCGGAGTGCGCGCCCGCGGCTACTCGCTCGACCGCGAAGAGACCGTGCCCGGCATCGCCGGCTTCGGATTCGCCCTGCGCTACGCCACCCCGGCCACCGACGCCATCAGCTGCTCGGTGCCCGTGAACCGCCTCACCGCGGACCACGAGGCCCGCATCGTCGCCGTCATGCGCGAGATCCGGGCGAAGATCGAGTCCCTGCTGCCGCCGGCCTCGGGCACGCCCGACTGGCGTTGACCCGGGACCGACCCGTCCGCGCCGGAGGGTTCCTCAGCCGGCCGCCGCCTCCGCGGCCACCGACCGCGCCCAGCGATAGTCCGCCTTCCCGCTCGGCGATCGCTGGATGGCGTCCGTGATGACGAGCTGGCGGGGGATCTTGTAGCCCGCGAGGTGGGTGCGGCAGTGCGTCTGGATGTCCTCCAGGGAGGGATGGCCGGCGCCCTCGCGGAGCTGGACGACCGCCGCGACGTGGTTGCCCCACTTCTCGTCGGGCACCCCGGCGACCAGGGCGTCGTACACGTCCGGGTGTGACTTGAGGGCCTGTTCGACCTCCTCCGGATAGACCTTCTCGCCGCCGGTGTTGATGCACTGGGAGCCGCGGCCGAGGACGGTGACGATGCCCTCCTCGTCGACGGTGGCCATGTCGCCGAGGAGCACCCACCGTTCGTCGCCCTTCTGGAAGAAGGTCTCGGCGGTCTTCTCGGGGTCGTTGTAGTAGCCGAGGGGTACGTGACCGCGCTGGGCCACCCGCCCGGGCTCACCGACCGCGACCGGCTCGTGCGTGGCCGGATCCACCACCTGGGTACGGGAGTTGACACGCACCCGGAAGCCGCGCCGCGGGCCCGAGTCCGCCGTCGCGGTGCCGTTGAAGCCGGACTCCGACGAACCGAAGTTGTTCAGGAGCATGACGTTCGGGACGAGCGCCTGGAACTGCTCGCGCACCGTGTCCGACATGATCGCGCCGGAGGACGACACGCTGAACACGGAGGAACAGTCCGTGCCCTTCATGGGCCCGTTCAGCGCGTCGATCAGGGGGCGCAGCATCGCGTCGCCGACCAGCGACACGCTGGTGACCTTCTCCTTCTCGATCGTGCGCAGGACCTCCTCGGGCACGAACTTGCGGTGGATCACCACGCGTTGGCCGAAATTGAAGCCGATGAAGGCGGTCAGCGTCGAAGTGCCGTGCATCAGCGGGGGAGTGGGGAAGAACGTGATGCCCTCGCCGCCGGCCGCCACGCGCTCCGCGAGCTCCTCGGGCTTCTTGACCGGCTCGCCCGTCGGCGCGCCACCGCCGAGGCCGGAGAAGAACAGGTCCTCCTGCCGCCACATCACCCCCTTGGGCATCCCCGTCGTGCCGCCGGTGTAGATGATGAACTGGTCGTCCGCCGAGCGCGCCGGAAAGCCCCGCTCGGGGGAGCCGGTCGCCTCGGCGTCCGTGAAATCCACCGCAGGCGGCGCGTCGACGTCGGACGCTGGGGTCCCCACCCGTATCAGATGCCGCAGCGCCGACGCGTGCGGCAGCGCCGCCGCCACCCGGTCCGTGAACTCCGCGTCGAAGACCAGCGCCACCAGATCGGCGTCCCGGTAGAGGTAGGCCAACTCTTCTTCGACGTAGCGGTAGTTGACGTTGACCGGCACGATCCGCGCCTTCAGGCAGCCCAGCAGGGTCTGCACGTACTCGACGCCGTTGTAGAGGTGGAGCCCGAGGTGCTCGCCCGGGCGGACGCCGGTGTCGATCAGGTGGTGCGCGATGCGGTTCGCGGCGGCGTCCAACTGCGCGTAGGTGAGCCGGCGCTCCGCGCCCGTGCCGGGGTGGTCGATGTACACGAGCGCCTCACGGCCCGGGACCGCGTCGACGACCGACTCGAACAGGTCGGCAAGGTTGTACTCCACCGCTCCTCCTGACCCCGAACGTCCGTGGCTCACCCGGCTCGACGGTCATCAGAGCAAAGCCGCACCCAACTGTGAAGGGGCCCGGCAGAAGAAATCTGACTGACTGTCAGAAAACCCTTGTACTGGCTCCGCGCCTCCTGCAACCTGTTCTCGCATCCGAGACGGTCCGCGACGGTCCGAGACGGGAGGACGGCGATGGGTGGGACGGAACACCTCACCGTGCAGCGCGAAGGCGCCACACTGGTGCTCACGCTCAACAGGCCCGAGGCCAAGAACGCGCTCTCGCTGCCGATGCTGGTCGGCCTGTACGACGGCTGGATCGAGGCCGACGAGGACGACACGGTCCGCTCGATCGTGCTCACCGGCGCGGGCGGTGCCTTCTGCGCCGGGATGGACCTCAAGGCACTCGCCGGACAGGGCATGGCGGGCGAGCAGTACCGGGACCGGCTCAAGGCCGACCCCGATCTGCACTGGAAGGCGATGCTCCGCCACCACCGTCCCCGCAAGCCCGTGATCGCGGCCGTCGAGGGCCACTGTGTCGCGGGCGGTACGGAGGTCCTCCAGGGCACCGACATCCGCGTCGCCGGCGCGTCCGCGACCTTCGGACTCTTCGAGGTCAGACGCGGCCTGTTCCCCATCGGCGGCTCCACGGTCCGGCTGCAACGCCAGATCCCGCGGACGCACGCCCTCGAAATGCTGCTCACGGGGCGCCCGTACTCGGCTCAGGAGGCCGCGGGCATCGGGCTGATCGGGCATGTGGTCCCCGACGGAACCGCCCTCGACAAGGCCCTCGCCCTCGCCGAGCAGATCAACGCCTGCGGCCCGCTCGCCGTCGAGGCCGTCAAGGCGTCCGTGTACGAGACCGCGGAGATGACCGAGACCGACGGACTCGCCGCCGAACTCGAGCGCGGCTGGCCGGTCTTCGACACCGCCGACGCCAAGGAGGGCTCCCGGGCCTTCGCCGAGAAGCGCCCGCCCGTCTACCGGCGCGCCTGACCCTCCGAAGGAGACATCCGGGATGCCTGAAGTCCTCAAAGCCCCCCTCGTCGTCGAGTTCCCCTTCACCCGCTCGCTCGGCCCCGTCCAGAGCGCCTTCCTCACCGGACTGCGCGAGCGCGTCGTCCTCGGCGTGCGGACCGGTGACGGCCGCACGCTCGTCCCGCCCGTCGAGTACGACCCGGTCACCGCCGAGGAGATACGCGACCTGGTCGAGGTCGCCCCGACCGGCATCGTCACCACCTGGGCCTGGAACCATGAACCCCGCCGCGGCCAGCCCCTCGACACCCCCTTCGCCTGGGTCCTGGTGCGACTCGACGGCGCCGACACCGCACTTCTGCACGCCCTCGACGCCCCGGGCCCCGACGCCGTGCGCACCGGCATGCGCGTCCGGATCCGCTGGGCCGAGGACCGCTCCGGAGCCATCACGGACATCGCCTGCTTCGAACCGTACGAGGGCGACCCGGGAAAGCCCGCCGGTCACGACGGCCGGTTCGCGGACATGGTGACCGGCATCGTCGCCCCCGCCCGCCTCGACTACGTCCACTCGCCCGGTCGCGCCCAGAGCGGCTACATCAACGCCCTCTCCGAGCAACGCAACGTCGGCGAACGCTGCCCGTCCTGCCGCAAGGTGTACGTCCCGCCGAGGGGCGCGTGTCCCACCTGCGGTGTCGCCACATCGGAACGGGTGGAGGTCGGACCGCGCGGCACCGTCACCACGTACTGCATCGTCAACATCAAGGCGAAGAACCTCGACATCGAGGTGCCGTACGTCTACGCGCACATCGCCCTCGACGGCGCCGACCTCGCGCTGCACGGCCGGATCGGCGGCATCCCCTACGACCAGGTGCGGATGGGACTGCGCGTGGAGCCGGTGTGGACCGAGCGCGGCCGCCACCCCGACCACTACCGGCCGACCGGTGAACCGGACGCGGACTACGAGACGTACAAGGAGCTGTTGTAGATGCCGCCCATCAGGGACATCGCCGTCGTCGCCTTCGCGCAGACCGACCACCGGCGCACCAGTGACGAGCTCTCCGAGGTGGAGATGCTCCTCCCGGTCCTGCACGACGTCCTGGACCAGACCGGCCTGAGGACCAGCGACATCGACTTCACCTGCTCCGGCTCCACCGACTATCTCGCGGGACGCGCCTTCTCCTTCACGATGGCGCTCGACGGCGTGGGCGCCTGGCCGCCGATCTCCGAGTCGCACGTGGAGATGGACGGGGCATGGGCGCTGTACGAGGCATGGACCAAGCTGCTGACCGGGGACGCCGACACCGCCCTCGTGTACGCGTACGGCAAGTCGTCGCCCGGTTCCGTACGCGACGTGCTGACCCGGCAACTCGATCCCTACTACATGGCGCCCCTGTGGCCGGATTCCGTCGCGCTCGCGGCGCTCCAGGCGCAGGCGCTCATCGACGCGGGCGAGACCGACGAGCCCGCGCTCGCCGGGATCGCGGCGCGCAGCCGAGCGTCGGCGGACGCCAACTCCCATGCCCAGCTGCGCGGTTCGGTGCCCCAAGGCGACTATGTCGTACGGCCTCTCCGCACCGGCGACTGCCCGCCGATCGGCGACGGTGTCGCCGCCGTGATCCTCGCGGCGGGCGACCGGGCGCGTGAGCTGTGCGAACGGCCCGCCTGGATACGGGGTATCGACCACCGCATCGAGGCGCACAGCCTCGGCGTACGCGATCTGACCGACTCGCCGTCCACCCGCGGGGCCGCCGAGCGGGCGGGAGCCTTCGAACGACCCGTCGACACCGCCGAGTTGCACGCCCCCTTCACCTCCCAGGAAGTGGTCCTGCGCAAGGCGCTGCGGCTCGACGACAGCGTGCACGTCAACCCCTCCGGAGGAGCACTCGCCGCCAACCCGGTGATGGCGGCCGGGCTCATCCGCATCGGTGAGGCCGCCGCGCGCATCCATCGCGGCGCGTCCGACCGGGCGCTCGCCCACGCCACGTCGGGGCCCTGCCTCCAACAGAACCTGGTCGCCGTACTCGAAGGGGACGCCCGATGAGCAAGGAGCCCGTGGCCGTCGTAGGCATCGGCCAGACCAAGCACGTGGCGGCGCGACGGGACGTCTCCATCGCGGGACTCGTCCGAGAGGCAGCCCGACGGGCGTTGGAAGACGCGGAGTTGACCTGGGCCGACATCGACGCCGTGGTCATCGGCAAGGCGCCCGACTTCTTCGAGGGCGTCATGATGCCCGAGCTGTACCTCGCCGACGCGCTCGGCGCGGTCGGCAAGCCGATGCTGCGGGTGCACACGGCGGGCTCGGTCGGCGGATCGACGGCCCTCGTCGCCACGAACCTGATCGCGGGCCGCGTCCACGGCACCGTCCTGACCCTGGCCTACGAGAAGCAGTCCGAGTCCAACGCGATGTGGGGGCTGTCCCTGCCGGTTCCCTTCCAGCAGCCGCTGCTGGCCGGCGCGGGCGGCTTCTTCGCGCCGCACGTGCGCGCGTACATGCGGCGCACCGGCGCGCCCGACACGGTCGGCTCGCTCGTCGCGTACAAGGACCGGCGCAACGCGCTGAAGAACCCGTACGCGCATCTCCACGAGCACGACATCACGCTGGAGAAGGTCCAGGCCTCGCCCATGCTGTGGGACCCGATCCGCTACTCCGAGACCTGCCCGTCCTCGGACGGAGCGTGCGCGATGATCCTCACCGACCGAGCGGGAGCCGCCCGTGCGCCCAGGCCACCCGCCTGGATGCACGGCGGGGCGATGCGCAGTGAGCCCACGCTCTTCGCGGGCAAGGACTTCGTGTCGCCGCAGGCGGGCAAGGACTGCGCGGCGGACGTGTACCGGCAGGCGGGCATCGCGGATCCGCGCCGGGACATCGACGCCGTCGAGATGTACGTGCCGTTCTCCTGGTACGAACCCATGTGGCTGGAGAACCTCGGTTTCGCCGAGGAGGGCGAGGGCTGGAAACTCACCGAGTCCGGGGTGACGGAGCTGGACGGCGACCTGCCCGTCAACATGTCGGGCGGCGTCCTCTCCACCAATCCGATCGGCGCCTCCGGCATGATCCGCTTCGCCGAAGCGGCCCTCCAGGTGCGCGGCCAGGCCGGAGAACACCAGGTGGACGGGGCTCGCAGGGTGCTCGGGCACGCCTACGGCGGCGGATCCCAGTTCTTCTCCATGTGGCTGGTCGGGGCCGCTCCGCCCGCCTCCTGAGACCGACCCCCTCACGTGGCCTGTCCGCCGCCCGACCCGATCGCTAGGCTGGCGGCGGACGACGAACCGGGAGGAGCACGGACGTGGCCGAGAGCACCATCGAGCAGCACCCGCTCAAGGGCTGGGACAAGCCGGAGCTGGACCTGAGCAAGGCCGAGTGGCAGTCCAGCAGCCGAGGGCGGGGAGACGTCCAGATCGCTTTTGTCGAGGGCTTCATCGCGATGCGCAACAGCGGCCGCCCCGAAAGCCCTTCCTTGATCTTCACACCCGCGGAGTGGGGAGCGTTCGTGTCGGGCGCGCGTGAGGGCGAGTTCGATCTGACCTGAGCCGACAGCGGCCTGGCCGCCCCGCCTCCCGCGTACGGGGGAGGGGCGGCAGTCGCGGCCGCCATGCGTCCTTCGGGAGTGTGGCAGACGCGAGACGCCCCTGCGGGTGGTCCATGCGCGGCAGTACGCGTTCCGGGGCAGCCCGACGTCCTGGTGGCCGGGCCGCCGGACCCGGCCGACGACCCCGTGCTCGACCAGACGCGCGCCCACGGGGCGGGCAGGACCGAGCGGTAGGGTGAGGCGCGCCGGGGATCAGCGCTCGGCGGGCGGACCGGTTCACGCCCACAGCAGTTGCTTCGTCCAGGCGGAGCCGCTCCATGAACAGCTCGGACGGCGTGTCCGGCGTCGCGACCGGGTCGAAGACGGGCAGTTCGCCTGCGAACACTTCCAGACCCCGCAGCAGCTGACGCAGCTCCTCCACCGGCTCTCCCCCTCCTGCCCTAATGGATGGCCGCGAACCTATCATTAGCGCCATGGACGACTCGATCAACAGGGACGCGCGGCTCGCCCTCGACCTCGCCCTGACCATTCGGCACGACGGCGAGGGGGGAGTCGCGGACGATCTCAGCGAGGCGGCCGGGCTCACCACCTGGGTGCGGGCCCGTCCCGAAGCGCTGCCGGGCGCCGGGACGTACGTCGCCGACGACTCCGCGCTCCGTGCCGTCCGCGACGTGCGCGCCGCCGTCCGCGCTCTGTTCGCCCGCGCGGTGCGTCCGGGCGAGCCCAGTCCCGCCGACGCCGCGAGGCTGCTGCCCGTGGCCGACGCCGTGGCCTTCCTCAACGCGGCCGCCGCCCTCACCCCGACCGTCCCCGTCCTGACCTGGGCTGAGGGCGCCGACCCTGTCGTACGACAGGAGCCCGCGGACGGTCGCGCGGAGCTCACGGCAGCGCTCGCCCGCGGCGCGATCGCCTTCCTCGCGAGCCCCGACCGGCAGCGCCTGCGTGCCTGTCACGCACCGCGCTGCGTGCGCTACTTCCTCAAGGAACATCCGCGCCAGGAATGGTGCAAACCGTCCTGCGGCAACCGGGCGCGCGTGGCCCGGCACCACGAGCGGCACAAGAACTCGGTGTAGCCCGACGGGCGTTGCCCGACCGTTGGGGCGAGCAGGTGAGCGACCGTTCCGGTCAGTAGTGGTCGGGCGGGCGCGGTCGGCACGCTCCCGGCGTACGCTGAGGTGCCTGTAGGTCACGGTGCGCACCCGCTCCCCGCGCCGCTGCGTCACCGTGGCAGGGGGTGCACCATGGGGCAGCGCAGCGTACGCAGTCGACGGACGCTATTCGAGCGCGAGAGTGAACTCGCCGCCGCCGACGAGGCGTTGAGCGAACTCACCGGAGCGCGCGGAAGCAGCGGAGAACCGGAGCGCCCTCGCGGCGCGCTCCTCGCCTTCGCCGGACGCGCCGGCATCGGCAAGACGACCCTCCTCGCAGAGGTACGGCGGCGCGCCGCCGCCGAAGGCTGCACCGTGCTGTCCGCGCGCGGCGGCGACCAGGAGCAGCGTGTCGCCTTCCACGTCGCCCGCCAGCTCCTGCAACCGCAGCTCGCCGGGGCCCCGGAGGCAGAAGTCCGTGCCCGGCTGGGGAGTTGGTACGCGATCGTCGGCCCCGCACTCGGCCTGTGCGCGGCCGCCGAGGGCGCACCGCCCGACCAGCAGGGCCTGCGCGACGGGCTCGACTGGGTGCTCACACATCTCGCGGTGCGACGCGCTCCGATGGTGCTCGTCCTCGACGACGCGCACTGGGCCGACCCGGAATCGCTGAGCTGGCTCGCCGCCTTCGCGCCACGCGCCGAACAACTCCCGCTGCTGCTCGTCGTCGCCTACCGTCCCGACGAACTCCCAGGCCACGCCGTGGCGTTCAGGGGGCTGCCGGGACGTGCCGGGCAACGCCCCATCGACCTCGAACCGCTCAGCGCGGCAGCCGTCGCCCGTCTCGTCCGCGAGGATCTCGGGACCCAGGCCGACGACGCGTTCTGCCGCGAGTGCTGGGCGGTCACCGCGGGCAACCCGTTCGAGGCGGTCGAACTCACCGCGAAGGTCCGCGACCGGGGGCTGACACCGACCGAAGCCGGGGCCCATCTGCTGCGCGACCTCGCAGCGGCCGTCAAGGGCAGCGGCCTGGTCGCCCGCCTGGAACGCCTCGGCACCTCGACCGTCCGCTTCGCCTGGGCCTGCGCGGTGCTCGGCACCGAGATCCCGCCCCCGCTCGCCGCCGCCGTCGCGGGCCTCGGTTCCGAGGAGGCCGCCGACGCCGCCGATGCCCTGCGCGGCGCCCGCATCCTCACCGGCGCCGACACCCTCGAGTTCGTCCACCCGCTGATCGCCACCGCCGTCTACCGTGCCATCCCCGGCGGCGTCCGCGTGGCCCTGCACGGCCAGGCCGCCTGGTGCGTGGTCGACGCAGGACTCGGCGCCTCGGCAGCCGCCCGCCACCTGCTGGAGACCCACCCCGACGGCGACACCTGGATCGTCCAGCACCTGCGCGCCGCCGCCCGCGAGACCCTGCGCGCCGGAGCACCCGACGCCGCCCGCCGCTACCTCGCCCGCGCCCTGCGCGAACCACCGCCGTTCGAGGACCGGGCCGCCGTCCTGTACGAACTGGGCTGCGCCTCCCTGCTCACCGAACCGGCGACCACCGTCAACCATCTGCGCGCCGCCCTCGAAGAACCCATCACGGACCCCGAACTGCGCCACCACATCGTCTACCGCCTCTCCCAGGTCCTCGCCCACAGCGACCGCCTCGCCGAGGCCTCCGAGACGCTGGCCCGCGAGATCCGCGTGACCGGTGACGCCCGCGTAAGGCTGCGCATGCAGTCCGAGCAGTTCATGTGGGACGCGTTCCGCGCCGACGAACCCGACTCGCCCGCCCGCTCCCGCCGGCTGACCCGCCTCGCCGACCGGCTCACCGGCCGCGACCTCACCGAGCGCTACGTCATCGGCCTGCGCGCCTGGGATGCCACCCTGCGCGGCGAACCCGCCTCCGTCGCCCTCCACCACGCCGAACGCGCGCTGGCCGGGGGACTCGGCTGGGCCGAGGCCGACCGCGGCTTCGAGGTGCCGGTCCTGGTCGCCCTCACCTTCATGTACGCGGACCGGCCGGGGCGCACCGAGGAACTGTTCGCCGCCGGGATCGCCGACTTCGAATCCCAGGGCTGGCACGGCGCCCACCTCTCCTTCGGGTACACCCTGCTCGCGTACGTCCGCTACCGCCGCGGCAGGCTCGCCGAGGCCGAGGACTTCGTCCGCGCCGGTCTCCGGCTCGCCGAGCGGGTCGGGCCCGGCACCCCCGTGCACTGGTACGCCGTCGGCGTGCTCATCGAGGTGCTGCTCGCCCGCGGCCGGGTCACCGAGGCCGCGCGGACCGCCGAGGACCACGCCTTCGGCGCGCCCTTCCCGGCCGCCGTGACCTTCCCCGACGTCCAGACCGTGCACGGCGAGCTGCTGCTCGCCCGCGGCCTGACCAAGGACGCCGCCGCCGAGCTCGCCTCGGCCGGGCGCCGCCTCGACCCGCGCGGTATGCGCAATCCCGCCTGGTGCCCCTGGCAGCTCCACCTCGCCCGAGCCGAGAGCCACGACGCCCCGGACCGAGCCGTCACCACCGCTCTCGAAGCGGTGCACCGCGCACGCCAGTACGGCACGCCCTCCGCGATCGGCCAGGCCCTGCGCACCGCCGCCGAGGTCTCCTGCGGACCGGCCCGCGTCCGGTACCTCGAAGAGTCCGTCGGCCACCTGGAGCGCTCCCCGGCCGCGTACGAACTCGCCTGCGCCCTGGTGGCGCTCGGCACCGAACTGCGCCGCGCCGGACGCCCCAAGGAAGCCGCCGAACACCTCTACCGCGGGCTCGACGCCGCCGTGCAGTGCGGAGCCGACGGACTCGTCGACGAGGCCCGTGACGAGCTCGCCGCCGCCGGGCTGCGGCCGCGTCGCCTGCACGGCACCGAGACGGAGGCGCTGACCGCCCGCGAGCGCGCCGCCGCGACGCTCACCGTCCGAGGACGCGGCACGGCGGAGATCGCCAAGGACCTGCGCACCGACGAGCCCACCGTCGTACGCCTGCTGTCGGCGGTCTACCGCAAGGCCGGCACGGACCGTACCGGACTCGCCGCCGCACTGGGAGAACCACCGGCCCCGTAGCCGGACACAGCGGTCGCCAACACCGGTGGGCGGCCATCTTCCTGGGCGCTCACCGGGGGCGCCCCCGAGGTCCGGTTCACGGCTCTGCACGTACCATTGCGGCATGTCCTTCCTCCGCCGCCGCAGCGCCACCCCCGCCGGGCCCGACTTCGATGTTCTGGCCATGGACCCGGGCGACTGGCCGGGCAATCTCGGCGCGGGCCTGCTGCCCGCCCCCGACGGCAGCTGCCAGGGCGTCTTCCTGCGCTACGACCTCTTCGGCGGCCGCGGCCCCGCGATGATCATCGGCAATCTGCCGGAGGGCTCCGCGGCCCGTGACGTCGCCGAGGGCGAGATCCCCTTCGAGGTGGCCCAGCTGCTCCTCGCGCTGGAGAACGAGGAGGAGGTCACCGTCACCGGGACCGAGGACATGCCGGTGATGCAGGGCGACAACCTGCTGATCGTGCGGCGCCTCAAGCTCTCCGAGACCCGCATCTCGTGCGTCCAGTTCGACCGCAGCGACAACGTCCTGGTGACCATCGCCGCCTGGGACCGCCCCATCACCGACGACCTGTACGCGCTGCTGAAGCCGCTCCCGGCGGAGCTCTTCCAGCAGGGCTGATCCCCTGACACCGGTTCAGGCCGGCCGCGCCTGGCAGGCCGGGGGCCGGGCCCGTCGCGCACGGACCCGGCCCCGGTCACTCTCACAAGTGGGACGAACCCACCTCGACGTCCGCGGCACGTACGAACGCCACCCGGTGCCCGAACTGGATCTCGTAGTACATGTCCTTGCCGATCACGATCTTGTGCGGTGCCGTGTCGAAGGTCGGCGCGTAGAAGTACTCGCCTGGCACCTTTTCGCCGACCGCGTACTCCTGGCCGGCGAGGAGCTTGTACGGCAGTGACGAGACCGTCTGGACGGGGACACCCGTCGGGTACGCCGCTTTCTCCGGGTACGCGCGCCCGTAGACGGGGATCTCCTTCAGGCCGGCCTTGGGCGTGACGACTAGACCCGAGGCGCTCACCGCCGTCGGCTCCTTCTCCGGGTTCTTGAACCACGCCTTCTGGCCCAGGTACCAGATCGCCGTCCAGTTGCCGTCACGGTCGGCGACCGCGTACTGCTGACCGGTGGAGACCCGTGAACCGACGTCGTTCACGTCGATCGTCGAGTTGTCGCCATTGGGCCGCAGACCGATGTCCTTGATCAGCGGCGAGGTCTCGTCCGGCTGCGAGTAGAGCCGCACCTCGCTGGAGCCGTGGGCCGCGCAGGGCTCGCCCCTGGTGACGCAGCCCGTGTACACCGGCCGGTTGTCGGTGAAGTCCGGCAGCACGGTGACCAGCCCGCCGCCCTTCTTGACGGTGCGCTGGAAAGGGTGCCCCAGCAGCGTGAAGTAGTGCTGCCAGTCCCAGTACGGACCCGGGTCCGTGTGCATCCCCGGGATGGTGGAGGTCGTCGGGCCCGGCACGTTGTCGTGCCCGAGGATGTGCTGCCGGTCCAGCGGAACGGCGTACTTCTCGGAGAGGTACTTCACCAGCCGCGCCGAGGCCCGGTACATCTCCTCCGTGTACCACGCGTCCGGCGAGGCCAGGAAGCCCTCGTGCTCCAGGCCGATCGACTTGGCGTTGATGTACCAGTTGCCCGCGTGCCAGGCCACGTCCTTGGCCTTCACATGCTGGGCGATGTGACCGTCGGTCGAGCGCAGGGTGTAGTTCCACGACACATAGGTGGGGTCCTGGACCAGCTTCAGGACGCCGTCCCAGGTGCCTTCCGTGTCATGGATGACGATGTACTTGATGGTCTGCGACGCCGGCCGGTCGCCGAGGTCGTGGTTGCCGTAGTCGCCCTCGCCGAACTCCGCGTACGGGGCCGGGACCCATTCGCAGGACACGTCCTTGGGACACTCCGTGCCGGCGGCGGAGGTGGTCCGCAGCCCCGCCCGCCGGAGTTGCGCCGTGTCGGGGCTCAGACCGGGCTGGGCGGCGAGCGCCAGCCGCTGACCGGAGTCGGTGGTGCGTTCCTCGCCGCCTCGCAGCACCTCGTACACGTCATTGGCGTACGTCGCCGCCGTCGCGGTGTCGTCCGCGCCCGAGAAGCGCGCCACCGCCCCGTACCAGTCGGCCGCGTCGTCGCTCAGCGGCTCGCCGAGGTCCTTCTGCGCGGCGGCGAGCAGCGCGGCGCCGCCCGCCACGTTCGCCGCCGTGTCCGTACGCAGCCGATCAGCCGGGAGACCCGTGAGCTCGGCCGCCTTCGTCAATGTCTTGAGCCGGGCCGGGAGTTCGGAGTTCTGGGGCACCTTCGTCTCGGGGGCGAGGGCCGCGCGCGAACTGTCGCCGCGGGCGTCCTCCTTGCCCTCGCTGTGGTGTGGTGCCTCGGCGATCGCCGTGCGGGCGTCGGTCAGGTGCATCGGGCCGTAGCCGCCGCTGACGCTCGGGGCACCGGCGTGCGCGTCCCAGCGGGACTGCAGATAAGAGACGGCGAGCAGGACGCTCTGTGGCACGTGGTACTCGGCGGCGGCGCCGGCGAAGGCCCTCTGCAGCTGTGCGGAGGACGCCTCCTCGACGGTGCCGGAGGGGGCCGCGCCGAGCAGCGGCAGCAGCAGCGCGGCCGAGGCGACGGCGCCCGCGGTCCTGCGCGCGCGTCTGTGCCCGGCGGTGGCCTTCGGGGCGGGGGCGGATCCTCGCAAAGCAGCCTCCTGGGACGGTCGAGCGCGGTGGGGCGTGCGGGGGCCGAACGTGCGTCAGTGGTACCCGCTCTCCGACGATCCGTCAATCATGCCCAGAGGGAGACGATTTCCCACGTCAGCGGCGGCTGAAAGGGTTTTCGTGGCGGCGGTGACCCGGCCTGCGAGGCGTCAGTGGAGTGGACCAATAACCCGAACGGAGGACGCCCGGACAGGAGATCCCGCCCGTCGCGTGCGGTGTCCGGACATGACGAAGGTCCGCGGTGCGCCGCTGTCCCAGGCGCACCGCGGACCGTCATCCCCCTCAGCGAGTGCCGACCGCCGCTCGAACGGCCCGCCGGGCCATCTGGCAGTCGTCGTGCAGCCGCCTCAGCAGCAGCCGCTGTTCCTCGCCGGACGGCGCAGCACCCGGGTGGGCCGGTCCCGGTGCCGCCGGGGTCGTGTCGTGCATCGAACGCTGCACGGCCGTCTCGTACGTGCGGATCTCCCTGGTGAGGACGAGCATCAGGTTCACCAGGAACGCGTCACGCGCCGCGGGCCCTGCCGACTGCGCCAACTGGCTGATCTGCCGCCGGGCCACCGGAGCGTCCCCGAGCACCGCCCAGAGCGTCGCCAGGTCGTACCCCGGCAGATACCAGCCCGCGTGCTCCCAATCCACCAGCACTGGACCGGCCGGTGAGAGAAGGATGTTCGACAGGAGTGCGTCGCCGTGACAGAACTGGCCCATGCCCTGCCGGCCCGCCGAATGGGCGATGCCGTGCACCAGCTTCTGTAGATCGCCCATGTCCCGGTCCGTGAGCAGACCCAGCTCGTGGAAACGGGAGATCCGTTCCGCGTAGTCCAGCGGGGCGTCGAACGTCCCCGCCGGAGGCCGCCACGCGTTCAGCCGGCAGATCGAGCCCAGCGCCGCCCGGATGTCCGCGCGGGGCGGGGCCTCTGCCGGATGCCGCTGCAGCGCGGCCACCCGGCCCGGCATCCGCTCGATCACCAAGGTGCAGTTGTCCGGATCCGCCGCGATCAGCCGAGGCACCCGGACCGGTGGCCGGTGCCGGACGAACGAGCGGTAGGCAGCTATTTCATGCCGGAACCGCTCGGCCCAGACAGGGGAGTGGTCCAGTAAACACTTGGCGACGGCCGTGCTGCGCCCCGTCGTGCCGACGAGGAGCACGGACCGTCCGCTGCGGCGCAACACCTGGACCGGAGCGAACTCCGGGCAGATCCGGTGCACCGACGCGATCGCCGTGCGCAGCTGCGCGCCCTGGGGGCCGGACAAGTCGAGTCTCCCGCTGAGCGGTTGGGTGCCGAGCCCTGGAACGCGCCGCGTCCTGCCGGCACCGAGCACGGGGGCCGCCGCCGGGCGCACGGGGTCGAGGTAGGGGCCGCTGCCCGCCGGGCGGGGGTGCAGCGACCGGGGCGGAGCGGACACGGAGGACGATGCTGTGTACATGGGCGAAACAGATCCCTTCGTGTGCCTGCAAGTTGCCGCGCTACCCGCCCCGGCCGCCCTGGTGCACCCTGGGGAATGTCCCTGCGGCAACCGGGTCGGGGTGGCGCTTTCCTACCTGACACCCGATGTCCACTGGCACACCATCTGGCGCACCCTGGCGAACCCTGGCGAATAGTCGCTCAGCAACTGACAGGCGGTTACTGTCAAATCAGCCGAGAACCTGGGGGCTTGACGTGAACGGACAACCCAACACCCGCCTGGCGGACCTGTTCGGCCTGGCCGGCTGGTCCAAGGGCGAACTCGCGAGGATGGTCAACCGGCAGGCGGCGGCCATGGGCCACCCCCAACTGGCGACCGACACCTCACGGGTACGGCGTTGGATCGACATGGGAGAGATCCCGCGCGATCCGGTGCCGCGGGTGCTGGCGGCTCTGTTCACCGAGCATCTCGGCCGTGTCGTGACCATCGAGGACCTCGGTCTGGTCCGGCACGGGCGCGTGGGGAAACGGCAGAGCGGCGGGAATGCGGAACATCCCGACGGAGTGCCGTGGGCGCCCGAGCGGACTGCTGCGGTCCTCACCGAATTCACGGGAATGGACCTCATGCTCAACCGACGCGGCTTGGTGGGCGCGGGTGCCGCGCTCGCCGCGGGATCCGCACTCAGTACTGCCATGCACGACTGGCTGCACACCGATCCGACCCTGTCCGCCGACGCTCCCCAGTTCGACGATCCCCTGCACGCCGACCCCGCTGGGTTCGACCGCTACGAGGCCGCCCCCATCGGGTCGCAGGAGATCGAGGAACTGGAGCGTTCGGTCGAGGTGTTCCGGGCCTGGGACGCCGCCCGCGGTGGCGGCCTCCAGCGCAAGGCTGTGGTGGGCCAGCTCAACGAAGTGGGAGGCATGCTCTCCTACCGACACCCCGACCATCTGCAGCGGCGCCTCTGGGGCGTCGCCGCCAACCTGGCCGTCCTCGCGGGCTGGATGTCGCACGACGTCGGCCTCGAGCCCACGGCCCAGAAGTACTTCATCATCGCCGCCCACGCGGCCCGAGAAGGCGGAGACCGGCCCCGCGCCGGAGAGGCGCTCTCCCGAGCGGCTCGCCAGATGGTGCACCTGGGCCGGCCCGACGACGCACTCGATCTCATGAAGCTCGCCAAGTCCGGTTCCGGCGACGAGGTGCTGCCCCGCACCCAGGCCATGCTCTACACCATCGAGGCCTGGGCACAGGCGTCCATGGGCAAGGGCCAGGCCATGCGGCGCACCCTCGGCCAGGCGGAGGACCTGTTCGTCTCCGACCGGGGCGACGTACCTCCGCCGAGTTGGATGCAGCTGTTCGACGAGGCCGACATGCACGGCATGCAGGCCCTCGCCTACCGCACCCTCGCCGAACACGAACCGGCCGCGGCGGCCACCGCTCAGCGTCACGCCAAGGAAGCCCTGAGGCTGCGCGAGTCGGGCCGGGAGCGGTCGAAGATCTTCGACCACATCTCCCTCGCCTCGGCCTGCTTCATCGCCGACGACCCCGAACAGGCCGACCGGTACGCGCGACTGGCCCTGACGTCGATGGGGGCCAACTCCTCCCACCGCACCTGGGACCGGTTGCGCGAGATGTACCGGCTCACCGGGCAGTACTCCAGCTATCCGAAGATCCACGACCTGCGTGAGGAGATCAAACTCGCGCTTCCCAAGGGCTCGTTGAAGCCCAGGGGCGGCAACAGCGCGCGGGCGTAAGGGGGTCCCGTGTCGGCAACACGGGTCGGTTGTCCATCCGGGGTCGCCGGCATGACTCCGTCTGACAGCGTCGTCAGGAACCGACCCGGGCGATGAGCACGCAGGCGTCGTCCTCGCGCTCGGTCTCGCCGAATTCCTCGACAACCATCCGTACACAGTCCTGGGCCGTACGGGCCCCGTCGAAGCGCGGGGCCAGGTCGAGCAGCCTCTGGGCGGCCGCCGTTCCTCCCCCATTACCTGCTTCGGGGGACCCCCATCGCCACGGCACCAGTCCGTCGGTGTGCAGGAGCAGCAGGTCGCCCTCTTCGAGGGTCGCCTCGGCCTGCCCGTAGACGGCACCCGATGTCGCTCCGAGCAGCACGCCGTCGGGTGTGGCCAGCGCGCGCCCCGTCCCGTTGCGGAACAGCAGCGGGGCGGGGTGTCCTGCCTGCGCCCAGCTGAGGGTGCGCGTCTCGGGCCGGTAGCGGCAGCAGACGGCGCTGCCCAGGGCCGGCTGGACGGAGGCGTCCAACAACTGGTTGAGCCAGGAGAGGAGTTGGCCCGGCTGGGTGCCCGTCACGGCCATGCCGCGCAGGGCGCCGAGCAGCATCGCCATGCCCGAGGTCACGGCGACTCCGTGCCCGGTGAGGTCGCCGACGCTCAACAGGGTCTCCCCGCCCGGGAGTTCGAGAGCGTCGTACCAGTCGCCGCCGATCAGCGCGCTGGTCGAGGACGGCAGATAGTGGGCGGCGAGGTCCAGGGTCTCCGGACCCTGGTGCGGGAGACGCAGCGAGCCACGCCACGGCGGCAGCACGGCCTCCTGGAGCTGGACCGCGAGCCGGCGCTCGGTCTGCGCGAAGTGCCGCTCGCGCTGCAGCGAGTCACGGGTCTCGTGCACCGTCCGCTGGCTGCGCCGCAGTTCGCTGACGTCACGCAGCACGGCCCACATCGAGGCGGTGCTGCCGTCGGCGTCGAGCACGGGCTCGCCCATCATGTGCACGGTCCGCACACCACCGTCGGGGCGCACGATACGGAACTCGCCGTCGATGGGCTTGGCGTCGATGAGGCAGTCCGTGACCATCGCCGTCAGCATCGGCCGGTCCTCGTCGAGCACCAGTGACGGCAGCTCGTCGAGGGTGAGCGGGGGAGCCGCCGGGTCGCGGCCCAGGATCTGGTAGAGCTCGCCGGACCAACTGGCCTCGTCCGTCTGCAGGTTCCACTCGGCGCTGCCGACCCGGCTCAGCAACGAGCCGCGCCGGGGTGCGGGCGGCACAGCGTGGGCGGCGGGCGCGGCTACGGGCTGCAGGGGCACCGGCGGGGGACCGTCCCGCAGCTGGGCCAAGTGCTCATCGAGATCGTTGAGTTGGTGCATCGCCAGATTGCACAGCGCGCGCTGCCAGCGTCCCTGCGGGTCCTCGCCGTCGACGGGCGCGTCACGCCGTACGGCGTCCACCTCGCCGCGCAGCCGCCGCGTCTGCGAGATGAGCGCGTCGACCGTGCCGCGCGGGGGCGGCTGGGCGGCGGAGCGGTCCGCAGAGAGATGGGAGGGCATGACGTACTCCGATGCGGGGACGGTACGACCAAGGCTGACGGAAGGACCGTTACGACTGTTGCACAGCCTGCGACGCGCTGTAAGGGATTTGGCAACACACGATACGGTGGTGCTTCTGGCATATGCCGCAGTCCTCACGGACCGGGTGCATGGGCCTGATTCGGTACGCGTCGGGCGTGGTCAAGTCGTAGACGGCGTACGTGACTTGACGGTCCGTGGAGTGCGCGGGGCCGCATTTCATTCTTCTGTTCGAGGGGCGTTTGTGCGAAGCCTGCTCCATTGCGGGGTCTGTCAAACGGAGATGGGTTCGAGCCGGCGCTCGGAGCGAGCCGAATCCGTGCGCGGAGCGAGCCGAGCCGGGGATCGGGGTGGCCGAGCCGGTACTCAGAGCGACCGCACGAAACCCTCCAGCTCGGTCTCGTAGAGAGCGGCCGGGTCGATGCCCATCGAGCCGAAGTTGCCCTCGATCTCCAGGCCGACCAGGCCGTGCAGATGAGCCCACAGCATCGTGGTCCGCGCGGCGACCGCCTCCGAGACGTCCTCGATTCCGCGGTGCTTCATCCACTCCCGGAACTGTGCGGCCGGCCTTTCCGGAACCGCCGTACCCGGCATGGCGAGGGCGCCCACCACCCCCTCGCCGGACGGCGTCGACGCCCTCTTCGACCGCGTCGGAGGCGACGGCATCGTCGACTCCTTCCGGCTGCCGACCCGGGGCGGCGCACTCGTCTCGTACGGCAGCGCGGCCACCCGGGACGTCGCCGGATCCTCCAAGCTGCCGATCCTCCAGCTCGTCGGACGGCTCTTCCTCTGGAGGCTCCTGCCCAACGGCCGGCGTACGCACTTCTACAACATCTGGGCCGGCAAGCGCCGTTCGGCCGCCTTCCGCGAGCGTCTGCGCACCGACCTGGGCCAGGTCTTCGCCCTGCTCGCCGACGGTGCGATCACCGCGCAGGTCGCGGCCCGCATCCCGCTCAGCCGGGCCGCGGAAGCCATGAGTCCGGCCGAGTCCGGCACCGTCACCGGCGAGGTGATCCTTGTCCCGGACCCGACCCAGGACACGCCCCACGCCCAGTGACATCTCCCTGCGGCGCAGCGCCGCGCACGGCCCGACGCCGGTCTCCCCGCAGGAGACCCTGGACACCGGCCTGGCGCGTTGACTAGAGGTCGACCGACTCGCCCGACGGGACGCGGGCGTAGTCCGTCCCGCCCTTCGTCTCCAGCCACCAGTCGAAGGAGTCCAGCCCGATGTCGCCGAAGTGCGCGTCGTGAATGGGGAAGGCGCGCGTGGGACGGACCGCACGAGCGAAGTCGATGGCCTCACCGAGTTTCGCCCAGGGGCCGGACGCGGGGACCAGCAGAGTGTCGACGGACTCGGCGGGCACGAAGTACGAGTCGCCGGGGTGGTAGACGCCGTCCACCAGGAAGCCGAGGTTGGGGCAGCCGGGCAGGCCGTCGATGATCTCCGCGTGCTCGCCGCCGACCGCCCGGACGGTGAATCCCGCCGCGCTGAAGGTGTCACCCACCTCCACGGGGATCACACCGTCACCAAGGCTCGCGGCCAGGGCGGGATGGGTGTGGACGGTCAGCGCGGGGTTGCCGTCGCGCGCCGCCTTGAGCTTGTCGACGTCGATGTGGTCGGCGTGCTCGTGGGTGATGAGGACGGCGGTGGCGCCGGCCAGGGACTCCGCTTCGGAGTAGGTGCCCGGGTCGATCACGAGTACTCGGTCGCCGTCTTCGAGGCGAACACAGGCGTGGCCGTATTTCGTCAGACGCATGCGATCAATCTACAGACGCGGCCGATCAGCCCGGCCACGGACACCAACCGGCCGGGCGACCCCACCGGTGAGGTTCCACGGCTGTTCACCCACGTCTCACCGCACGGCTATGGACCTTGACGATCACCACGTGCACGCTGGCGCGCGGTGTGCCGCAGGGGCACTCCAGTGACGAGGGCGGGCGAATGACACCGATCAGCCGAAGAGGCTTTGTGGGGCTCGGCGCATCCGTGGCGGCAGGCGCCGCCATGGGCGTCGGTTCGCGTCCGGCGGCGGCCGCCGCCACCGCGGCGTCGGCCACGGCGACCGGCACCATCTCGGACGTACGGCACGTCGTGATCCTCATGCAGGAGAACCGCAGCTTCGACCACTACTTCGGCCGTCTCAAGGGTGTCCGCGGCTTCGACGACCGCAGCGGCATCACTCTGTCCGGCGGCAACTCGGTCTTCAGCCAGCCGAACGGCGGCGGCAGGCAGTACCCGTGGAAGCTCAGCTCCACGCCCGCCGCGGGCGGCAAGGACGGCGAGACCCTCGCGCAGTGCAACGGGGACCTCCCGCACTCCTGGTCCTCGCAGCACTCCGCCTGGAACAAGGGACGCCTCGACAACTGGGTCTCGGGCGTCGGCAACATCCGCACGATGGGCTACCTCGACCGCTCCGACATCCCGTTCCACTACGCGCTCGCCGACACCTACACCATCTGCGACGCCTACTTCTGCTCCACGCTCAGCGCGACCGGCCCCAACCGCACCTACCTGTGGAGCGGCAAGGTCGACAGCACCAGCTACGACGGCGGCGACGAGTCCGGACTGACCTGGCAGAACTACGCCGAGGCGCTCCAGGCGGCCGGAGTGACCTGGAAGGTCTACCAGAACGCGCAGGACAACTACGGCGACAACGGCTGCGCCTACTTCAAGAAGTTCGCCGCCGCCAAGGCGGGCGACCCGCTGTACGACCGCGGCATGGCGTCCGTGCCGAAGGTCACCGGTTCCACCCCGGACGACATCGCCGCCGCCATCAAGGCCGACGTCGTCGCCGGCACCCTGCCGCAGGTCTCCTGGGTGGTCGCCAACCAGGCCTTCTCCGAGCACCCGTACGCCCCGCCCGGCGACGGCGCCCACTTCGTCGACCTGGTGTACAAGGCGCTCGCCGCCGACTCGAACGTCTTCGACTCGACCGTCCTGTTCCTCAACTACGACGAGAACGACGGCTTCTTCGACCACGTCCCGCCCCCGGCCCCGCCGGCGAACACGGCCGGGGAGTTCCTCAACGGCGTCCCGTACGGTCTCGGCTTCCGGGTCCCCATGCTCGTCATCTCGCCCTGGACGCGCGGTGGCTGGGTCTCCTCGGAGGTCTTCGACCACACCTCCGTCCTGCGCTTCCTGGAGACCTGGACCAGTGCCCTGGGCAAGCCCGCCGCCTGCCCCAACATCAGCGCCTGGCGCCGTAAGGTCACCGGCGACCTGACCGGCGTCTTCGACTTCGCGCATCCGGTCCACGGAGCGGCCTCGCTGCCCGCGACGAGCGTCATCGGGTACGACACCTGCGGCCCCCTGCCCAACCCGGTGCCCACCACCAACGCGCTGCCCGCCCAGGAGCCCGGCACCCGGCCCGCCCGCGCGCTGCCCTACCAGCCGGCCGGCTATCTGGACCACCTGGAGTTCGGCGCGAGCGGCAAGATCCTCGCCTGGTTCACCATGGCCAACCAGGGCACCCCGGCCAAGAGCGCCGCGCACTTCTCCATCCACCCGAACGCCTACCGCGACACCACGCCCTGGCAGTACACGGTCGACGCGGGCGGCACCGCCTCCGACTACTTCAACATCGGCTCCGGGTACGGCGACGGGAAGTACGACATCTCGATGGTCGGCCCCAACCGCTTCCTGCGCCGCTTCAGGGGCGACGCGACGCAGGCGGGCAAGTCGGCCGAGGTCAGCACCCGTTACGCGACCGAACCCGGCACCGGGAAGACGGCCCTCTACTTCAAGATGGCCAACTCCTCGGCTTCGTCGGTGAAGTTCACCATCACCTCGAACCACTACCGCGGTGACGGCCCCTGGACGTACACCGTCTCCGCGGGCGGTTCGACGGAGGATTTCTTCAACGCGGTGGCCTACCAGGACGGTTGGTACGACTTCACGGTCACGGTCGACTCCGATGCGAGCTGGTCGCGACGGTTCACCGGGCACATCGAGACGGGCGCGGCGAGCGTCAGCGGCTGACCCGGTACGACGGCGGGCCCGAGCGGCCGCCGCCGCGATTCACGCGTACAGGTCCGGGCGCGGGGCGAGTTCGACGGTCACCCGGCCGCCGTTCTCCTGCGCCCGGACCCCCGCCTCGGCCACCGCGGAGGACGCGTACCCGTCCCATGCGCCGGGTCCGGTGACCCGCCCCTCCCTGGTGGCGTCCACCCAGGCCTGCACCTCACGGTCGTAGGCGTCGGCGAACCGTACGAGGTAGTCCTGGGCGACCTCCTCGTACGCGCCGCCCGCCGCCGTCACCACCATCGTGTGCTCGTCCCCGATCCGCGCGCTCCCCGCCTCGCAGACCGCCTCGCAGCACACCTGGTAGCCGAACCCGGAGTTGACGAAGATCTCCACGTCGACCAGCGCGCCCCGGTCGGTCTCGAACACCACGAACTGGGGGTCGAGCAGCCTCTGAGGGGCGTGCGAGGACGGGCGCGGGCGCAGCACGGTCACCGCCGTGAGCTCCTGGCCCAGCAGCCAGCGGGCCGCGTCGATCTCGTGCGAGACGGAGCTGTTGACCAGCATCGCCGAGGTGAAGCCGGGCGGCGACGACACATTGCGGTGCGTGCAGTGCAGCATCAGCGGGCGGCCCAGCCGTCCGCCGTCCAGCAGGGACTTCAGGCGCTGGTACGCGGCGTCGTAGCGGCGCATGAACCCGACCTGTGTCAGCCGTCGGCCGAGCCGCGCCTCGGCCTCCACGACCCGCAGCGCCCCGGCCGAGTCCGGAACCAGCGGCTTCTCGCACAGGACCGGCAGGCCGCGCGCGAAGGCCGCGAGCAGCGCCTCCTCGTGCGCGGGTCCGGGAGAGGCGATCAACACCGCCTGTACGCCGGGTGCGTCGAGCGCGGCCGACGCCTCGGCATGGACCGAGACGCCGTCGATTCCGGCCACGGCGTCCTCGGCCCGGCCGGTCTCGGGGTCCGCCACCGCGGCGACCCTAGCGCCGCTCACCACGCGGTCGAGCCGCCGTATATGGTCGGCCCCCATGTGACCGGCACCCAGTACTGCCACTCCCAACAGCTCGCTCACGCGCTCCGCACCTCTCCGCCGACAATTCCTGTCCTGGTGATCCGATTGTCGGCCGGAAAGATCAGTAACGCAGTACTCCGGCGATGCCTTTCGCGTCCCCGAGGCTGCCGTCGGGCACGAAACGGACCTCCGCGCCGGTCTCCAGACACTGTTCGACGATCTCGTCGACGATGTCCTCCCGGGAGTCCATGTCAGCGCTCTCCGCCGGCACGAGATGGTCGCCGCCGTCGTCGCGGACCGTCACGCGAAAGTTCTCCTCGACGGCGAGCAGCCGGATCCGGCCCTCGGACGCGCTCTGCCAGACCTCGTCGACACCGGCGGCGAACGCCTTGCGTCCGCGGGCCGATTCGAGTTCCCGGGCCACCTCGTCGGTGTGCTTGCGCTCCTCGGCGGTGATCAGCGGACGTACCGCCTGCCACACGGCGTCCGGGGTGCCGTGCGCGAGGCCGCCGTGCGGGACGTGCGCCGCGTCCTTGGAGACCGTGCCGACCTCGTCGAGGCACGAGAGGGCGGCGGTCTCACCGGTGACGTACAGCGGTCGCGGATTCTCGCGCAGGACGGCGCTGACGGCCGTGTCCGCCTCGCGCAGGAAGCGGCGGGTGCCCTCGTCGCGGAAGGTGCTCGGCATGTCGCCGATCCGCTCCTGGCGCTCCGCGTCGAAGTTCTCGCGGTCCCTGGTCAGCGGAAAGCCGCCCGCGTGATCCTCGACGACATGACCGCCGCCGCCGTTCCACAGCGTGACCCGGTCGGCCGACACCGAGAGCACCCAGAACGGCCGCTCCGAGGCCTGTGCGGCGACGAGGTTGCGGGTCAGGAAGGTGTCCGAGAGCACCACGCGCTCGGGCACGGTGCGGGCCAGCGACCAGACCTGGTGCTCACCCGGCGCCGCGAAGATCGCCAGACCGTCCTCGGCGTGCGCCAGATCGACCTCGGCCAGGGCACGTTCGAGCTGGTCGACGACATCGGTACGTCGCTCGCGGGTGACCGAGGGATCGGCCTCCAGCTGCTTCTTGGCCTCGGCCACCACATTGCGCAGCCGGACCGGATCCTGCGCGTTGTCGGGCTCGCGGCGGTGCGTCGGCGTCAGCACGGACACCGCCGGATAGGGCCGCGGCCTGCGCAGCTCGGTGAGGGTCGCGGGGCTGAGTGCGTGCTCCATATCAGCACCATAGGACCGATTCGCCCGTCGGGCATTTGGGGCAATCCGCAGTCAGCGTGGATCGGGTCGCCGGATGACGCTCCGCACCGCGGTGGCCGCATGACGATGCCCGCCTCCGCTGACGCTGGATGGCATGACGCGGGACGCCCATGACGCAGGACGCCCATGACGCGGGCCGGTACCGAGAGCCAGGCGCCGCGGCCGGTGAAACGGACGCCGTCGACCCTCACCGCGACGGTCGTGGGCCCGATGGCCGGGGCCGGAGTCTTACCTCGCGCCGGCCCGCGCGCCGACCGGCGGACGCGCGGGCTCCGCCGTGTGGTGGGGCGCGCCTGAACGGGACTGGGGCCAGGCGACGTTCGAGGGCGATGACACCGTGCCGGTCGGCAACGGGGGGGCGACCGGTTCACTGTCGGCGAAGGCGGTGCGCTCGCTCCTGCGCGTCAGCACGGCGCTGCCCGACCATCACCCCTCAGAAGGCGTCCGGATCGGCGGCCGCCCAGTCCGCGTCCCACGACGGCGGCGGCTCCTGGAGCAGGACACCGGGCGCGAGCCACTCGTAGAGCTCCGCGTACGACCGGACGGTCGTCGGGTCCGTACGCCGCAGGAGCTGGTGCGGTGTGAGACCGCCCGGGTCCCGTACCCCCATGGCGGCCATGATCCGGCTCGCGCTGCGCACGGTCGCCCGCTGGTAGCGGTGGACGCGCTCGGACTTGTCGGCCACGTCCAGGGCGCGGACCCGGCGCGGGTCCTGGGTGGTGACGCCCACCGGGCAGGTGTTGGTGTGGCAGCGCTGGGCCTGGAGGCAGCCGACGGCGAACATCATCGCGCGGGCCGCGTTCGTGTAGTCCGCGCCCTGGATCAGCCGTTTGACGATGTCCGACCCGGTGGCGACCTTGCCGCTCGCGCCGATCCGGACACGGTCGCGCAAGCCGGTCCCGACCAGCGCGTTGTGCACCGTGATCAGCCCCTCGGTGAGCGGCGTACCGAGATTGTCGGCGAACTCCAGCGGCGCGGCCCCCGTACCGCCCTCCGAGCCGTCGACCACGATGAAGTCAGGCGTGACGCCTTCCGCGAGCATCGCCTTGCAGACGGCGAGGAACTGCCGGCGCGAGCCGACGCAGAGCTTGAAGCCGGTCGGCTTGCCGCCCGCCAACTCCCGCATACGGGCGAGGAAGCGGACCATTTCCCGCGGGGTCGAGAACACCCGGTGGTACGGCGGTGAGGTCACGGTCTCGCCTTGCGGGACGTCGCGCGTCCGGGCGATCTCGGCGTTCACCTTGGCGCCGGGCAGGACCCCGCCGATGCCCGGCTTCGCTCCCTGGGAAAGCTTCAGCGAGACGCACTTGACCTCCGGCAGCGCCGCCTTGTCGGTGAACTCCCGTTCCTCGAAGCCTCCATCGCGGGTGCGGCAGCCGAAGTAACCCGTGCCGATCTCCCAGATGAGGTCGCCGCCGCCCCGCAAGTGGTACTCCGACAGGCCGCCCTCACCCGTGTCGTGCGCGAATCCGCCCAGCGCCGCGCCCTTGTTGAGCGCCAGGATCGCGTTCGAGGACAGCGACCCGAAACTCATCGCGGAGACGTTGAGCAGGGCCATGTCGTACGGCCGGCTGCAGTCGGGGCCTCCGACACGGACCACGGGGGGCTCGTCCGGCATGTCGACCGGGCGCATCGACGGCTCCAGGAACTCGTAGCCGTCCACGTACACGTCCCGCTCGGTGCCGAACGGCTCCTCGGCCGCGACGCCCTTGGCACGCTCGTACACGATGCTGCGCACGTCGCGGTCGAAGGGGCGCCCGTCGAAACTCCGCTCGACGAAGTACTGCTGAAGCTCCGGTCGCAGTGTCTCCAGGAGGAAGCGGAGATGGCCGAGCAGGGGGTAGTTCCGCAGCACCGAGTGACGGCGCTGCACCAGGTCCCACCCGCCGAGCGCGGTCAGCGCCAGCAGCACGCCCGCCGCGCACCACCACCACGGCGAGACGGCCCACACCAGGACCAGCGCCCCGGCCGCACCGAGGGCGACGAGTAGCAGCAACAGCATCCGGCGCACACCATGAGTGAAACCCACGAGGAGGAAAGTGGCGATCGCGGAGGTGCCGCTCGGGTGTCCCAGGACGCCCCAGGTGGCGTCCCCGGATGTTGAGCAAGTCTTTGCCCATGGCCGATTCCCGCCGACGGAGGCCTGGCGCCGGCGGAATCCGCGGGTCCGGTGCGGGCAAAGCGCGGCCGAAACGTGGGGGTGGCCGCTCCGGGCAGGTTACGGACGTGTTGACGGACCTCCGTACATGAAACAGCCTTGTCATATAGCTGCTAGATACAACTGGTTTTGCGGACGTGGCCCATGCCCCTGAAAACCGCAGGTGGGCGCCACGCTTCACACGAACCGGACGCAGGAGGTAACGCATGTGCGGCATCACCGGATGGGTCTCCTTCGACCGTGACCTGCGCGCCGAAGCCACGACATTGGATGCGATGACCGAGACGATGTCCTGCCGGGGGCCCGACGACCGGGGCACCTGGGCCGAAGGGCCCGCCGCCCTCGGACACCGCAGGCTCGCCATCATCGACCTGCCCGGCGGCCGCCAGCCGATGACCGCCGAGACGCCGGACGGCACGGTCGCGCTCGTCTACTCGGGGGAGACCTACAACTTCACCGAGCTGCGCCGCGAGCTCGCCGACCGCGGGCACCGCTTCTCCACCGACTCCGACACCGAGGTCGTCCTGCGCGGCTACCTCGAATGGGGCGAGGAGCTGCCCGAGCGGCTCAACGGCATGTACGCGTTCGCCGTCTGGGACGGCCGCCACGACAAGCTCGTGATGATCCGCGACCGCATGGGCATCAAGCCCTTCTACTACTACCCGACCCCCGACGGCGTCCTCTTCGGCTCCGAGCCCAAGGCGATCCTCGCCAACCCGCTCGCCCGGGCCCGAGTGCGGCTCGACGGCCTCAGGGAACTGTTCGCCTTCGTCAAGACGCCCGGACACGCCGTCTGGGACGGTATGCACGAGGTCGAGCCCGGCACCCTCGTCACCGTCGACCGCTCGGGCCTGGGCCGCCGCGTGTACTGGCGGCTGGAGACCCGGCCGCACACCGACGACCGTGCCACCTCCATCGCCACCGTCCGCTCGCTCCTCGACGACATCGTGCGCCGCCAGCTGGTCGCCGACGTGCCGCGTTGCACCCTGCTTTCCGGGGGGCTCGACTCCTCGGCCATGACCGCGCTCGCCGCGCGGCAGCTCGCCGAACACGGGGAGAAGGTCCGCAGCTTCGCCGTCGACTTCGTCGGCCAGGCCGACCACTTCGTCGCCGACGAGCTGCGCGGCACCCCCGACACCCCGTTCGTGCACGACGTGGCCCGCGCCTCCCGCACCGACCACCAGGACATCGTCCTCGACTCGAACGCCCTCGCCGACCCGGACGTACGCGCCAAGATGATCCGCGCCCGGGACCTCCCCATGGGCTTCGGCGACATGGACGCCTCGCTGTATCTGCTGTTCCAGGCCATCCGCGCGCACTCGACGGTCGCGCTCTCCGGAGAGTCGGCGGACGAGGTCTTCGGCGGCTATCTCCAGTTCTTCGACGAGGAGGCCCGCCGCGCCGAGACCTACCCCTGGCTGGTTCGCTTCGGTGAGCACTTCGGGGACGACTCCGACGTCCTGCGCCCGGACCTGACCAACAAGCTGGACCTGGAGGCGTACATCGCCGACGGCTACCGCGCGGCCGTGGCGGAGATCCGGCGCCTCGACGGCGAGAGCGACTTCGAGTACCGGATGCGCCGCATCTGCTACCTCCACCTGACCCGCTTCGTGCGGATCCTGCTCGACCGCAAGGACCGCGCGAGCATGGCCGTCGGCCTCGAGGTCCGGGTGCCGTTCTGCGACCACCGGCTCGTCGAGTACGTCTACAACACGCCCTGGTCCCTGAAGTCCTTCGACGGCCGGGAGAAGAGCCTGCTGCGGGAGGCGACCGCGGACCTGATCCCCCGGTCCGTCTACGACCGGGTCAAGAGCCCCTATCCGTCCACCCAGGACCCCAAGTACGCGATCGCCCTCCAGGACCACGTCAAGGACCTGCTGGCCAGTCCCTCGCACCCGGTCTTCGACCTGGTCGACCGGGAAGCGGTCCAGCGGGCCGCCCTCCGCGACACCCCGCAGATCACGCAGGCGTCGCGGCGCGGCCTCGAACGGACCCTCGACCTGGCGCTCTGGATGGACCTCTACGCGCCGGAGGTGTCGCTCAGCTGAGCCCGAGCGCCTTGTCCGCGGCGGCCACGGACGGCTTCCACCAGGTCGTCACCGGCTCCCACACCAGGACGGCGTCACCGGCTCCCAGCTCACGCGCGGTGAAGGAACGCCCGTAGCGGGCCGGATCGGCGGAGACGGTGATCGAGTCCACCCGGCGGGCCTCGGGGTCCGCCGGGTCGACGATCGTCCGCACGGCCGCGTAGACCGTCCTGCCCGCACCGATCCGGTACGGCCCGCTCTCCCCGGCCGGCGTCGGCAAGGCCGCGCCGTCGAGGTCACCGAAGGTGACCGTGGGGATACGGTCGACAGTGCAGGCGCGGGCAGAACGGTTGGTGACGCTGATGTGCACGACGGTGGGGTCGGCGGACTGCTCGGCCCGCAGCTTGAGGACATTCTGCGCGCACTTCGCGGGCTGAGCGGCGGCCTTCGCGGGCTGGGTGGGCGCCTGCGCGGACCGCGGTGCGGCGGAGCCGGTCTGCGGTGCGGCGGTGCCGGTCTGCGGCACGGCGAGGAGCAGGGCGGTGGCCGCCGTCGACAGGGCAAGGACGGTTCGGATGCGCATCGGTGGTGTTCCCCCTGGTGTGGTCACGTGCCTGGTGTGGTCACGTGCGGGTGCGGTGCGGCGTGCCCGGTCGGGGCGGCGCCTGCTCAGTGTGACGGCCGGGGGGTACGAGGGGTTGTAGGCGGCATGTCCGTGTTACGCGGTTGTGGCACGCGCGGGCCGGCACGCACGCCCGCCCGGGTTCAGCCTTCGGAGTCCGGCGCGCACGAGCTGCCGTTGTCCGGCAGGGAGCCGTACAGCAGGAAGTCGTCGACCTTCTGGTGCACGCACTTGGAGGACGAATACCCGGTGTGCCCCTCGCCCTTGTTGTCGAGCACGACGGCCGACGAGCCCAGCCGCCTGGCGGTCTCCACGGTCCAGCGGTACGGCGTCGCGGGGTCACCCCGGGTGCCGACCAGCAGCATCTTCGAGGTGTGCACGTCACGCACCTCGTCCCGTATGAAGTCGGTGCCCTTGGGGCGGCCGTAGCACATCAGTACCTGGGTGAGCCGGTACCGGCCGAAAACGGGGGACGCCTCCTCGTACGAGGCGCGCAGCTTGTCCATGTCCTGGGCGATCCGGTCGGCGGTGGGCCGGTCGGGGTCGTCCGCGCAGTTGATCGCCATCAGGGCTGCGGGGAGGTTGTCGACGGGGATGTTCTGCTCGTCGACGAGGCCGCCGCTCCGACGGGCCACCGGGCCGTCGCCGGGGAAGGCGATGCCTCCCGACAACTGTGTGAGTCCACGGGTGTCGCCGTCCTGTACCAGTTGGTTGAGGGCCAGTTCGAGGGTGGACCAGAGCTGCTCGCTGAACAGTGCCTGACCGATGGCGCCGACCAGGTCCTGACCGGAGAACTGCTGTCCCAGGTCGGTCGGGACCGGGTCCGCGTCGAGCGAGTGGACGAGCTGGACGACCTGGTCCCGGGCGCTCCGCCGATCCTGCCCGAACGGACAGGCCATGTCCTTCGTGCACCACGTGAGGAAGTCCTCCAGGGCGGTCTGCTGCCCCTCGGCGCTGACCAGCCCCTGCTCGGCCAGCGGTTCGGTGAGCGTGTCCACGCCGTCGAGCACCAGCCGTCCCGTCTTCTTCGGGAACTGGGTCGCGTACACCGCGCCGAGCCGCGTCCCGTACGAGAAGCCGAGGTAGTTGAGCTTCTTGTCGCCCAGCGCCTGCCGGATCACGTCCATGTCCCGGGAGGCGTTGACCGTACCGATGTGCGGCAGCACGGGGCCGGAGTGCTTGGCGCACAGGTCGGCGGCCTGTTTCACCACCTTGAGGGCGGCCCGGGGATCGCGGCTGTCCACGCTGTCGACGGTCGCGGCGGCGGCCTGGTCGGCGCCCTCACCGCAGCTGACGGGCGAGGATCTGCCGACGCCGCGGGGGTCGAAGGTCACCACGTCGTAGGCGTTCGTCAGGCCCATGAAGTCCTTGCCGCCGAGGGCGAGTTCAGGTATGCCCGCGGCTCCGGGGCCGCCGAAGTTCAGCAGCAGGGAACCCCGCGACGTGCCCGTCGCCCGATAGCGGGCCAGCGCCACGTCCAGGGTCCCGGCACCCGGCTGCGCGTAGTCCAGCGGGACCGTCACCTTCCCGCACCGCAGGTCCTTGGGCATGCTGTCGCCCTCGCAGGCCGCCCACTTGATCTTCTGGTGGTAGAACCGGGTCAGATCCGGGCCGTCGGCGGCCGTCGCCACCGCGGGGAGTCCGGCCGCCAGCAGGGCCAGCGTCGCGGTCGCGGCTCCGGCGAACGCCCAGCGTTGGTGCACGGACAGCATGCATGCCTCCAGGGACCCCCGGCGGTGGACCGGCGATACCCCCTCGCTCACGATAAGCGCGGGTCCGGGGCCACGCCTCCGGGCGAGCGGACCGGGGCGGCGTGCCCTACCCTGCCCGCCGGCACGGCGCGCCGCCCCGCCCGTGAGCCCGTGAGCCCGTTCGAAAACGGAGACGCTCGAAGGGGTGAAAGGCCGATAAGCCATAACTCGGATGGTTCTCTCGCGTTTTACGCCATGCGGGCGAGTGCTCGTGACCATGTCTGGAAGGCAGGGAACCTATGAAACGGGTTACCCGAAATGGTTTGATCGCCGCGGCCGCCGCCTCGGGCGCGCTGGCCGTGACCATGCCGGCGCACGCCGACTCCGCGGCGGACGGTGCCGCGGCCGGCTCACCCGGGCTGATCTCCGGCAACACCATCCAGCTCCCGGTGCACGTTCCCGTGAACGTGTGCGGGAACACCGTGAACGTCGTCGGACTTCTCAATCCGGCGGCGGGCAACAGCTGCGCCAACGAGAGCGGCGGCGACGGGCAGGCGGCGTCCACTCGGACGAGCGGCGGCGCCGTCGCACACAGCAGCGGAAAGGATTCGCCGGGCGTGCTCTCCGGCAACGGCCTCCAGCTCCCGGTACATCTGCCGGTGAACGTGAGCGGCAACTCCGTGTCGGTGGTCGGCGTCGGCAACGGGGCCGTGGGCAATGAGTCCGCGAACACCTCCGACGGCCGGCCCCCCGAGCCTGCCCCCAAGCCGGCCGCCCCGCCCAAGGCGCACCCACGCCCCGCGCCGCTCCGGCACGCCCCGGCGCGGCCCGTGGCCTCCCTCGCGCACACGGGCGCGGACCAGACCTTGCCCGCGATCGCGGGCAGCGCGGCCCTCGTCCTGAGCGGCGCCGTGCTGTACCGGCGGTTCCGGCCCGGCGCGGTGCGCTGACCCCTGGCCCACCGAGGACGGAAGGCCCCACCGGGCCGGCGACCGGTGGGGCCTCCGGGGCACACCGTCACCCGGCGGCGTTCAGCAGATCGAGAGCGCTCTGCTGCCGGGCCGCGTCGATCCGGTCCAGGGGGCCCGGCCAGCGCAGACCGTACTGATCGAGAGCGTTGCGGTCGCGGCCGTACGCGGCGTCGGCCTGCCTCCTCAGATACGCGGTGTACGGATGGTCGGGCAGGGCGGAGTTGAGCCTGCCCAGGCCGCGCACATGGGCGCCCTTGAAGGACGGGCCGTCCGCCCCGCAGTCCCCGCTCTCGCAGGGGTCCCGCAGAATGCCGTCCGCGGTGTTGAGCGCCGACGAGGTGGTGGCCGCGTCGGCGATCTGTCGTGCCGTGCCGATCGGCGCGGTGTCGCCGGTCGCACGGTTCAGCTCGGTGAGCGCACCGAGCAGTACGCCCTGGTTGTACGACCACACTGTGCCGCCGTTGTTGCGGCACGTCGACAGGCTGATGCCGTCGTTCACCAGATGCGCGGAGTTCACCATGCCCGTCGACCGGAACCACGACCAGCCGGCCCTGGCGCGCGCGAGGTAGCCGCTGTCGCCGGGGACCCGGTTGTGCAGGGCCGCGTTGAGCTGGATGTAGAGCGAGTTGGCGATCGCGTTCTTGTATGTCTTCGCGGTGCTCCACCACACGCCGCCGCCGCACGTCGTGTCCCAGTACGCGGCCATGTGGTCGGCGTCGGCCCGCGCGGTGTCGAGATAGCGGCTTTCCCCGGTCAGGTCGTACGCCGCCACCCAGGCGAGACCCCACCATCCGGTGTCGTCGAGGTAGTCGTTGCGGAACTGGCCGCCCTGGGCGCCCAGTTGGCGATCGTAGGTGGTGGCGAGGGCATACCGGTAACTGCCCATGCCGGTGACCTGGATGTTGTCGATCAGGGCGGTCAGCGCGTTCGCCGAGTTCCACCAGCCGGTCGTGGTGAAGAGGCCGGTGGAGTTGTCGTAGAACATCATCTGGGCCGTCGCGGCAGCCGTACGCCGTTCGCCCGCGTTCCATGTCGTACGCGCCCAGGCGGTGCACGCGATGTCGCTGCGGTCGCCCGCCTTGCCGCAGGCGCGCAGGGCGCCGACGCCGTGGTTGTTCCAGTCGTCGACGTTGTACATGAGGGTGCGCCAACCCCGTTGCCCCGCGGGCACGGTGGTGTCGCCGAGGCGGCTGCCCGCACTCCAGGTGCGCCCTCCGTCGAAGGACCGGTCGAGCCACACCTCGTCCCCCGGACTGCCGTTGTCCAGCGACGCCCAGCCCATCGCGTCCGTGTCGTCGAAGTGGAGGGTGACGGAGCGCGAGAAGAGAGTGGTGGAGACCGGGGTGCGGTCCTGCGGGGAGCGGGCGGGATCGCGGGCGTCGCAGTACGTGTTGCAGACGGTCGCCGCGGGGGCGGCGGAGGAGGGTTGGGGGAGGGCGACTCCTGCGGAGATCGCGAGGAGGAGGGGTAGAGCTCTTCGTAAACAGTGCGACAGGTGAGACAACGTTGTCATCTTGAGTCGGCCTCTGATCGAGAGAGGGGCGAGCGAAGGGATGAGAGCGCTCTCGGAAGCTAGTCGCGTGACGCGTCCGCGTCAATGTCGTCGCGCAGGATGCTGTATTTCACGCCGTCGCGCCACCGCCCGTCGCGGAACACGACACTGCGCAGCACGCCCTCGCGGGTGAATCCGGCCTTCCCGAGGGCGCGTTGCTCGGCGATGTTGTCCGTCTGGGTGTCGGCCTCGATGCGCATCACCATGTCAGGTCGTCTTCGGCCACCGGGTGCAAGGTCACGCGTTCGAGGCTCATGAAGGGCAACCCTGGGCCGGACGGACGGTCGGCAGTGGCCGGGCCGGACCCCGTCACAGGTGCGGGGATCCTGGCCAAATCACCTCCCACGCCGGGTGGTTGCCGCTGCGAACGGCGTGGAGATCGGGAAGGATGCTGCGGGTGCGACCGACCGTCGCACCCGCAGCGACCTCGTATGGAATGGAGCGCCCCCATGACCTCTCCGGGACCCGCAGACCTCGTCGTCTCCCAGGCCTCGCTCGACGACTGGAAGGTGGTCGGCGGATGGGCGGCGGACGAGGGGTGGAATCCCGGGCTGTCCGACAGCGCGAGCTTCTTCGCGCAGGACCCCGAGGGCTTCTTCATCGGCCGGATCGGCGGGGAACCCGTCTCGGCCGTCTCGGTGGTCAACTACGGCGCCGACTACGCCTTCCTGGGCTTCTACCTCGTACGCCCCGATCTGCGCGGCCGCGGCTACGGCATCACCACCTGGAAGACCGCCCTGGCCCACGCCGGCGGCCGCACCGTCGGGCTCGACGGGGTGGTCGCGCAGCAGGACAACTACCGTCAGTCCGGCTTCGAACTCGCCTACCGTACGGTCCGGTTCGGGGGAGTGGTCCCCCTGGGGGAGACCCCGTCGGGAGTCCGGGCCGCCGAGGCGGCGGACCTCGCGGCGATCACGGCGTACGACAGTGCGTGCTACCCCGCCGACCGTCCGGCGTTCCTGGAGCGCTGGCTGACCGGCCCGGGGCACCGCACCTTCGTCCGTCGCGCCGCCGACGGGCACCTCAGCGGCTACGGGGTGCTCCGCCCGGCCCGCGACTCGCTGCGCGTCGGCCCGCTGTTCGCGGACACCGCCGACGACGCCCGGGCGCTGTTCTCCGCGCTGGCCGCCGACGCCGACGGACGCGAGGTCGCCGTCGACGTGCCCGAGACGAACGCGCCGGCCATCGCGCTCGTCGAGGGACTCGGTCTCGCCCCCTCCTTCGAAACGGCCCGCATGTACACCGGACCGGTCAGGCCGTTCGCCCAGGAGCAGGTCTACGGCGTCACGACGCTGGAACTCGGCTAGGCCCTGCGGGCCTGGATCGGTCCGTCGGGACCGGCGCCGCGCCTCCTCGGCGCCGGAGCCATGCGTTCTCGTGCCCCGCGCGGTCGTATCGGCAGGCGCGGTGATCGCGCCAAGATCGTCTCCGCTTGGACGGCCGGGGACAGCACGACGTGACGGACACCGTGAAGGGCCCCGCGAGCTGTTTTCCCTCGATCGAGAAGCAGTGGCCGGCCGCACCACAGCCGAGCGGCCGGCCACTCCTCGTCATCCGAACTGGCCGGGCTGGTAGTCGCCGGCGGGCTGCTGGACGATGACGTTGAGGCGGTTGAAGGCGTTGATGATGGCGATGATCGACACCAGGGCGGCGAGCTGCTCCTCGTCATAGTGCTTGGCGGCGTTCGCCCAGGCCTCGTCCGTGACCCCGCCCGCCGCGTCAGCGATGCGGGTGCCCTGCTCCGCCAGCTCGAGGGCCGCGCGCTCGGCGTCCGTGAACACCGTGGCCTCGCGCCAGGCGGCGACCAGGTTGAGGCGCACCGAGGTCTCCCCGGCGTGCGCGGCGTCCTTGGTGTGCATGTCCGTGCAGAAGCCGCAGCCGTTGATCTGACTGGCGCGGAGCTTCACCAGCTCCTGGGTCGCGACCGGCAGCGTCGAGTCCGCGAACACCGTGCCCGCCGAGATGAGGTGCTTCAAGGACTTGGCTGCGAGCGGGCTGCCGAGCACGTTCAAACGGGCTTCCATGGTGCACTCCTTGCCGTTGTGGGCGGATACATCTCTATGACGAGACAGCGCGGTGGGATGTGACATCGGCGAATGTGACGCTCGTCTCCCTGTCGCACCGCGGCGCAGACCCACGGCGACGTTCCGTACCGCCGTCAGGCCACCCCGCTCTCACCACGATCCCCGACGCCCCCGCCGGCTCGACTCCCCGCGCGGGCATCTGCTCCTCCTCCACCCGGCCCGGACGAAACTGCTTGGGCGTGACTGTCGCAGGGGCGACGAGCCGGGAAGGCCCGCCGGCGTCCCACGGCCACCACGGTCAGCGCGCCCGCGATCAGCGGTAGCGAGGTCCAGGGGAGGGCTCCGGCGCCCGAGCTCTCCAGGACGAGCCCGCCGGTGAGGGAGCCGGCCGCGATGCCCGCGTTGTACACCGTGGTCTGGAGCGACGTGGCCACGTCCGCGCGGGCGGGGCCCGAGGCGTCCACCAGGGCGGTCTGGATCAGGGTGGGCGCTCCGCCGAACGCCGCGCCCCACAGGGCGACCGAGGCGAGGAGCACGGCGGGGGCGGCGGCGTACAGCCCCAGCGCGAGCAGGGCGCAGGCGATCAGCGCGAGCGCGGCCAGCAGCGTCCGGCGCAGGTACGCGTCGACCAGTACGCCGGTGATCCAGATGCCGGCGACGGTGGCGATGCCGAAGACGAGCAGGACCACTCCCGTGCGGCCGAAACCCGCATGGTCCGCGAAGGGGGCCACATACGTGTACATCACCTGATGTCCCAGGAGCAGCAGCAAGGTGACGGACAGGACGGTCGCGATCCCCGGCAGCGCGGTGACCTGTCGCAGCGGCAGGCGTGCCCCCGCGGTCTCTCCCGGGAAGGCGGGCACCCGCCACCGCACCCACAGCACGAGCAGGAGGGCGAGTACGGCCAGTACGGCGAAGGCGGCCCGCCAGCCGACGGCGTCGGCCAGCGCGGTGCCCGCGGGCACACCCAGGGACAGCGCGAGGGTGATCCCCGCCAGCACGATCGCGATGGCGCGGCCGCGCCGTTCGGCGGGCACCATCCGGGCCGCGTACCCGACGAGCATCGCCCAGAGCGTGCCGCCCATCACCCCGGCCGCCAGCCGGGCCACGAAGGTGAGCGCGTACGAGGAGGAGGCGGCGGTGACGGCGTTGCAGCAGCCGAAGCCCACGAGGGTGCCGATCAGCACCTGGCGGCGCGGCAGCCCGCGCAGCGCGGTGGTGACAGGGACGGCGGCGAGGAAGGAGGCGAGCGCATAACCGGTCACGAGGAACCCGACACGCCCTTCGGAGACGCCGAGGGCCAAGGCCATCCGCGGCAGCAGGCCCGCGGGCAGCAGCTCGGTCATGACGGCGGTGAAGGCGGCCGTGGACAGGGCGAGCAACCCTGACAGCGGGAGCGCGGCGGCGGGCACGGCGGTGCCCCGCGCAGGCGATGCGACGGACATGCGACCATGCTGAAACATTCACATCAGTGTGAGGGCAAGGGTGCCCTGCGACAGCGCGGCCCATGTCACGCGGGCCCTGCGATGCGCGGCCATGTCACGCGTGCCCTGCGACGCGCGCCCCCCGCCCCAGGCGTGGCCCGTAGCCGTGGCAGTGCGCCCCGCGACGAGTGCGCCCCCCGAGGAGAGCCATGAAGATCGGTGAACTGTCCCGCCGCACCGGCGTCCCGACCAGGATGCTGCGCTACTACGAGGAGCAGGGCCTGCTCCATCCCGCGCGGGCGGACAACGGGTATCGCGCGTACGGCGATTCAGCCGTCCAGTGCGTCCAGCAGATCCGCGGGCTGCTCGACTCGGGACTCACCACCGAGATCATCCGCGCCATTCTGCCGTTCCTGTCCGGCCCCGGCGACATCCATCTCCACCCCGAGTGCGTCACCCCGGAGACCACCGCCCTGCTGCGCGGCGAGATCGACCGCATCCAGCGGCGTATCGACTGCCTGGCCCGCAACCGGGACGCGCTGCGGACCTATCTGGCCGCCGTGCGGCCGGACAGTCCCGCCAGTCCCGCGCGGCCGGAGGGACCGTAGGTCAACCGGCGAGTTCCCGCGCCTGTTGTGCCGCCTCGCGCACCGGACCGCGATGCACGGGACCGTGCCCCGGCAGCAGGACGTCCGCCGCGAGCGCCTCGATGCGCTGGAGCGAGGCGAGCGCGCCGGTGCGCTCGGTGTCGAACATGGCGGGCAGCAGCTGCGGACCCCGCACGCGTGAGGTGGGATGGCCGCTGACCAGGGCGTCGCCGGAGATCACGATTCCCGCCTCCGGCAGGTGGTAGACGCAGTGGCCCGGGGTGTGGCCGGGCGTGTGCACGGGGATCGGACGGCCGGGCAGGTCGAGCGGGCCCTCGGCGGGAAACGGCTCGGGCCGGGTCATCCGGACGTCCGCCGTGCCGCCCGACCGGATGGCGTGCACCGCCCAGGGCAGCACGCCGGGGCGCCACGCCTGCCGCATCACCTGCCCCACGCTCACCTGGTGCAGGAACTCGCGGCGGGCGTGCGGGAGTTCCGCCTCGTGCAGGTGGACGGGGGTGCCGTAGGTGCTGCTGAGGTACTCGGCGGAACCGAGGTGGTCGTTGTGCGCGTGCGTGATGAGGACGGCGCCGACGGCCTCGGGCGCGTGCCCGAGCGCGTGCAGCGACGCGAGGAGGTCCTGGCGGTCGCCGGGGTAACCGGTGTCGATCAGGGTGACGGCGTCGCCCTCGGTCAGGACGACCCAGTTCGTGTTGCTGCCGTGCACCAGATGTACTCCGGCGGCCGCCTCGACGATCGCATCCTCGCGCATGATCATCCCCACGCTTGAGATCTGTTCGCGGCCGGACATGGCCGTGTCAGGGCGAAGGTACCGCGAGAGCGGGGGAACGCCACCTTCGCCCTCGGATGGCGGAAGCTCCGGTGGCCGAAGGTGAACGGCCGCTGTCCGAAGGTGAACGGCCCATTCGGGCAAGGGACTTGACGCGGCTCAGACAACACCGCTCCTATATGGCGAGTCTCGTTGACTTTTGTTCGAGTCTGCGAACAAACCGCTCAAGGGAGAGCCGTATGTCCCCTATTTCGAACACCAGGCGTCTCGCCTGCCTCCTGAGACGCGCGGGCATCCCATGCGCCGTCCTGCTACTCGCCGTCGCCGGGCTGACCGGTCTCGGCCGCTCGGCAGCGCCGCTCACCGCCGAGCCGACCGCCGTCAGCACCCATCAGATCGGGGTCACCCCCGCCCCGATGGGCTGGGCGTCCTGGAACAGCTTCGCCGGCACCATCGACTACGCCACCATCAAGGCCCAGGCCGACGCCCTCGTCTCCTCGGGCATGGCGGCAGCGGGCTACCGGTACGTCGACATCGACGAGGGCTGGTGGCAGGGGGCCCGCGACAGCGGCGGCAACATCACCGTCGACACCGCCCAGTGGCCCGGCGGCATGAAGGCCATCGCCGACTACATCCACAGCAAGGGCCTCAAGGCCGGGATCTACACCGACGCGGGGAGGAACGGCTGCGGTTACTACTACCCGACGCCATCGACGACGCCCGCCACGCCCAACACCGGGATGGAGGGCCACAACCAGCAGGATCTGGAGGCCTTCCAGAACTGGGGCTTCGACTTCGTGAAGATCGACTGGTGCGGTGGCGACGCCGAGGGCCTCGATCAGGAGACGACGTACAAGGCGATCCGCGACGCCAACGCGGCGGCGACCGCCGTCACCGGCCGCTCGCTCGTCCTGTCGCTGTGCGAGTGGGGCACGGGCAATCCCTGGAACTGGGCCGCCGGCACGGGTGACTTGTGGCGCACCAGCACCGACATCGTCTACTGGGGGAACAACCCCTCGATGTCCGGCATCCTGGCGAACTTCGACAAGTCCCTGCATCCGGCCGCCCAGCACACCGGCTACTACAACGACCCGGACATGATGACGGTCGGCATGACCGGGCTGAGCGCCGCCCAGAACCGGACCCACATGGGTCTGTGGGCGATCTCCGGCGCACCGCTGCTCGCGGGCAACAACCTCGCCACCATGAGCTCCTCGACCGCCGCGGTCCTCACCAACTCCGAGGTCATCGCCATCGACCAGGACGCGCGCGGTCTGCAGGGCGTCAAGGTCGCCGAGGACAGCACCGGGCTGCAGGTCTACAGCAAGATCCTTTCCGGCACCGGCAAGCGCGCGGTCCTGCTGCTGAACCGTACGTCCGCCGCGGCGAACATCACCGCCCGCTGGCAGGACATGGGCCTGACCACCGCGTCCGCCGCCGTGCGCAACGTGTGGTCGGCCTCCGACGTCGGCTCGTACACGACGAGTTACACCACCGGCGTGCCCGCGGGCGAGGCCGTCCTGCTCACCGTCTCCGGCACGGAGGGCTCCGGGACGACGTACGAGGACACGACTTCGGCGACGACTCCGACGTTCACCGGCGTCAGCGCGGCCGCCGCGGGCACGAAGCTGATCGACGTCACCTACGCCAACAGCGGCTCCGCGGCCCGCAAGGCGACCCTCCAGGTCAACGGCCAGTACCCGCAGACGCTCGCCTTCCCGCCCACCGGGTCGGCGAGCACGTACCGCACCGTCTCCGTGCTCGCCCACCTGGCGAAGGGCTCCAACAAGCTCACCTTCGGGACCTCGGGCACGGCGCCCGACATCGACGCCGTCGCCGTCCGCGCGGTCCCCGGCACCAACGGCACGGCGATCGTCGGCGCGGGATCCGGCCGCTGCCTGGACTTCTTCCGGAACACCATCTCCAACAACAGCCAGGCCGAACTCTGGGACTGCGGCGGAGGGCAGAACCAGACCTTCACCTACACCGCGCGCAGCGAACTCGTCGTCTACGGCAACAAATGCCTCGACGCCTACAACAGCGGCACCGCCAACGGCACCAAGGTGGTCCTGTGGGACTGCAACGGCGGCACCAACCAGAAGTGGACCTTCAACTCCGGCGGCACCCTCACCAACAACGTCTCGGGCCTGTGCCTCGACGCGATCAACAACGGCACGGCGAACGGCACGTTGATCGACCTGTGGACGTGCAATGGAGGAACGAACCAGCAATGGAGCCGCAACTGAGCGGCGGCTGAACCGGATTGACCGGATTGAGAGATGAGAGCGGTCGACCCGTGTAGGCGGTCGGCCCGTGCAGGCGGTCGGCCCGTGCAGACCGTCGATCGGCGCCGGCGGCCGGAGATAAATGCGGTGCGCCGCCCGCGTCGGGCTCCCTAGACTCGCCACGAAAGCGCGCGCCGCCGACACGGCGGTGCGCGTCGTGACGAATGAGGGGAGCCCGGCCGTGCGTTACCGCACCGCTGTCGTCGTTCCCCGGTCACAGTACGAGGTGATCCTCGTGTCCTCGTCCGCCCGGTACCGGCTGCGCGGCCGGGACCGGATGCCCGCGACGACCCTCTGACCCGACCTCGGCCTGCCGTACGGGCGGATGCCGATTCGGCCGTACTCGCGTATCTCCACGCGGTGCGCCGCCTCGGTCCGCCTGCCACCCGAACGCGGGCCTGTCGTCCGGGAATTGCGCCGCCCGTTCCGCATCATCCGAAAGGCCATGGGCCGTGCGTACCGACCTGCACCGTCACCTCACCAGTCCGCTGACCGCCGTCCGCAACCTGGGCATCCTCGCCCACGTCGACGCCGGCAAGACCACCGTCACCGAACGGATCCTGTACGTCACCGGGACCACCCACAAGCGGGGCGAGGTCCACGACGGCACGACCGTCACCGACTTCGACTCCCAGGAGCGCGACCGTGGGATCACCATCTTCGCCGCGGCCGTGAGCTGCGCCTGGGACGGCCACCGGATCAACCTGATCGACACGCCGGGCCACGTCGACTTCTCCGACGAGGTGGAACGCTCGCTGCGCGTCCTCGACGGCGCGATCGCGGTGTTCGACGCCGTGGCGGGAGTCGAACCGCAGAGCGAGTCGGTCTGGCGGCGCGCCGACCGGTACGGGGTGCCGCGGATCGCCTTCGTCAACAAGCTGGACCGCGCAGGTGCCGACCTCGACAGCGCCGTCGAGTCGATCAGGGAGCGCCTGCACCCGGCCCCGCTGGTCGTCCAGCTGCCGATCGGCACGGAGGACGCCTTCACCGGGGTCGTGGACCTGCTGCGGATGCGGGCGTCGGTCTGGGCGGACGGCAGCGACACGGTCGAGGAGGGCCCGGTACCCGAAGCCCTGCGCGACGAGGCGCACCGGCGGCGCAGGATGCTGGAGGAAGCGGTGGCGGAACTCCACCCGGCAGCGCTGGAGGAGTTCTGTGCCCACTCCTCGGTCTCCGCCGCGACGCTGGCTGCCGCGCTGCGCGACCTGACCCACAGCGGCGAGGGCGTGGTGGTGTTGTGCGGCTCGGCCTACCGCAACCGCGGGATCGAGCCGCTGCTGGAGGCCGTCGTGGCCTACCTGCCCTCGCCGCTGGACGTGCCGGCCGTACGCGGTACACACCGCGGCACGGAGCAGGAGCGGCACGCCGATCCGGCGGCGCCGTTCGCGGGGCTGGTGTTCAAGGTGAACGCGACCGCCACGGGACGGCTGACGTATGTGCGGGTGTATTCGGGAACGGTTCGCAAGGGAGAGGCGGTGTGGGACGTGGGCGCGGGGCGCACCGAGCGGATCGGCCGGATCCTGCGGGTCAGGGCCGACCGGTACGCGGAACTGGAACACGCGGTGGCCGGCGACATCGTCGCGCTGATCGGGCCGAAGTCGGCCCGCGCCGGGGCGACCTTGTGCGCCGCCACGGCGCCGCTGCTCCTCGAACCGCCGTCCGTCGCCGATCCGGTCGTGTCCATGGCGGTCGAGGCGCGCCGCGGCACGGACACCGACCGCTTGGTGTCTGCGCTCGCGCGCCTGGTCGAGGAGGACCCCTCGCTGGTCGTGCGCACCGACCCCGAGACCGGACAGACGGTGCTGTCGGGCATGGGAGAACTCCATCTGGAGGTCGCGGTGGAGAAGATCCGGCGCGCCCACGGTCTGGAGGTCGGTGTCGGCCGGCCGAGGGTGGCCTACCGGGAAACGGTCCTCCGAGGGGTGTCGGGGCTGGTGTACCGACACGTCAAACAGGACGGTGGCGCCGGTCAGTTCGCCCATGTGGTCATCGACGTCGAGGCACTGGACGCCGACGAGGGCGCCGGCGAAGGGAGCGCGACGGGCTTCGTGTTCCGCTCGACCGTCGTGGGCGGCCGGGTGCCGCAGGAGTACGTCCGTGCGGTGGAGGCCGGTTGCCGGGACGCGCTCGCCGAGGGCCCGCTCGGCGGACACCCGGTGACCGGGCTGCGCGTCACCCTGACCGATGGGGCGACCCATTCGAAGGACTCCTCGGAGATGGCGTTCCGCACGGCCGGGCGCCTCGCGCTCCGCGAGGCACTGCGCACCTGCGCGATGGCACTCCTGGAGCCCGTGGTCGAGGTCACCGTCACCGTGCCCGACGACGCCGTGGGCGGCGTGCTCGGCGACCTGGCGGCACGGCGCGGCCGGGTCTCCGGGTCGCTCAGCCGCGTGGGCGCGACGGTGATCACCGCGACCGTGCCGCTGGCCGAACTGTTCGGCTACGCGACCCGGTTGCGCAGCCGGACCCAGGGCCGGGGGGTTTTCACCACCCGACCCGCGGGCTACGCCCCGGCACCTGGCCCGGCGTCCCACGAGACACCGGCCCGGTAGCCCGATGAGCGCGGCCCGTCGGGCCTACCGCGGCCCGACGACCGTGGCCCGGCAGGCCTGACGACCGTGGCCCGGTGGCTTCGACGACCGTGGCCCGGTAGGCCGCCCGGTGGCCGTCCCGCCCTCTCCAGGGCGGGGCGGTCCCGGCCGCCGTACGCTCGGAGCCCGTATGACGACGGGTCACCCGCGCGATGTGCGGATGCTGAGCGCGTTGGTGCAGACCACGGTCGTGATCGCGGTCCAGTCGAGCCGGTCCAGGTGCCGGCCCAGGGCGATCCACCCCACCATGGCTGCGAGGACCGGGTTGACGCTCATGACCGGCCGAAGGTCTGGGCCGGGGCACGCGGCGGAGGGTGAGCTGGTCGGCCGGTAGGGCACGCGCGAGGCACTCCTCAACACGACGCGCCCACCGGCCGAAGCCGGTGGGCGCGTCGTGTTCATGAAGAGGTCCGCTCCACCATCGAAACATGTCGGCAGTATGGAGAACAAAATTGTTGACAATCTTGTTGGACTAGATTTACGTTTGACAGGCACTCACTCAGGGAGGGCGCAATGCAGAAGGAGGCCCGTCCAGGCACCGGAGAGCAGGCCAAGCAGCACGCACTGGTGCAGCTGCGGCAGGCGATTCTGCAAGGCGAGATGGCACCGGCCCAGCGGCTGGTGGAGAACGAACTCGCCGAGCAGTTCGGTGTCACCCGGGCCAGCGTCCGGGCGGCGCTGATCGAGCTGGAATCGGAGGGACTGGTCGAACGGATCCGCAACCGCGGATCGCGGGTGCGGGTGGTGACGGTCGAGGAAGCGGTGGCCATCACCGAGTGCCGCATGGCCCTCGAAGGGCTGTGCGCGGCCAAGACGGCCATCGCGGCCAGCGACGAACAGCTGGCCGAGCTGGGCGACTTGGGCGAGGCGATGGCCAAGGCGGTCGCCGACGGCGAGCCGGTGACGTACTCGGAGCTCAACCACGAAGTGCACGCCCGGATCAGGGAGTTCTCCGGTCAGCAGACGGCCGTGGAGCTCCTGGAGCGCCTCAACGCCCAACTGGTACGCCACCGCTTCCAGTTGGCGCTCAGGCCGGGGCGGTCCCAGCAGTCCCTGAGTGAACACCTGGCCATGATCGAAGCGATCCAGGCGAGGGACCCGCAGGCGGCCGAAGCGGCCGTCCGCGTTCACCTCGGCAGCGTGATCGACGCGCTGCGCGACTGACGTACCGCGTGGCTGACGCGCTGTGCGACAGGCGAAGCCGAGGTGGGCGCGCACCTGTCCACCACGCCGAGTGAGCCGAAGGGGCGCACCGGAGGCGAGAGCACGACCACGCGGAAGCCCGCAGGGCTGAGCACGGTCGCGCTCCCGACACCGGCTGGAGCACCCCGGAGGCGAACCGCCTGAAAGAGGAGTGATTTCCGCAATGACGCACGGCAAAGCGCCCGCCGGCCCACGATCGACCCTGGTCGTGACCGCGCACGCCGGGGACTTCGTGTGGCGTGCCGGGGGAGCCATCGCCCTGGCCGCCTCCCGGGGGGAGAAGGTCACCATCGTGTGCCTGACCTTCGGCGAGCGCGGCGAATCCGCCAAGGCGTGGCGCGAGGGCAAGCAGGTCGAGGAGATCAAGGTGATTCGCCGTGCGGAGGCCGAGAGGGCCGCCGCCGCCCTCGGCGCCGAGGTCCGCTTCTTCGACGCGGGCGACTACCCGCTGGTCCCCACCGCCGAGCTGACCGACCAACTGCTGGCCGTCTACCGCGAGACCCAGCCCGACATCGTCCTCACGCACCCCATCGAGGACCCGTACAACGGCGACCACCCGGCCGCCAACCGGATGGCATTGGAGGCCCGCGTCCTCGCCCAGGCCATCGGCTACCCGGGCCCGGGCGAGATCATCGGCGCTGCTCCGGTCTTCTACTTCGAGCCGCACCAGCCCGAGATGAGCGGCTTCAAGCCCGAGGTCCTCCTCGACATCACCGAGGTGTGGGAGACCAAGCGCAAGGCGATGGAATGTCTCGGCGCCCAGCAGCACCTGTGGGACTACTACACCGACCTCGCGGTCCGCCGGGGGGTCCAGCTCAAGCGCAACGCCGGCCCACTGGGCCTGGCCCACAAGAGCCTGGCCGAGGCCTGCATGCGGGTCTCCTTCTGGATCTGCGTGATCCCGCTCTTCATCGGTGTTCCGCCGGCCGTCAGGTTCCTGCCCGAGTCGATGGCCTTCCTGCAGGCCAAGGGCCGGGACACGGAGGCCTTGGCGCTGGCCGACCGCTACGGCGTGGAACTGGCCGCCCGGGACAAGGAGCACCCGGCCGCCGCGGACCGCTTCAGCGCCCTCGCCGCCCTGTTCCGCGGTGGCCTATGGGTCCAGACCCTGCTCTTCTGGGTGGCCTCCTTCGGCGGCCTCCTGCTGGTCTACGGCGTCTCCCCGTGGCTGCCTTCGCTGATGAAGGCCAACGGCTACGACCTCGGATCCTCGATCGGCTTCGCCATCGTCATCAACCTCGGCGGCATCGTCGGCATGCTGGTCGGCGGCCGGCTCACCCACAGGTTCGGCGGCTCGCGCATCTCCGCCATCTGGTTCGGCGCCACCGCCGTCGGCATCTACTCGCTCAGCGTCCACATGCCGCTGGCCCTCACCTACGCCGTCGTCTTCCTCACCGGCATGTTCCTCTTCAGCGCCCAGGCGATGATCTACGCCACCGTGGCCGCCCGCTCCCACGACGACAACCGGGCCACCGCGGTCGGGTGGACCTCCGGCATGGGCCGCTTCGGCGCCGTCTTCGGCCCGTGGCTCGGCGGCCAGTTGCTCGCCACCGGCTCGACCACTGCGGGCTTCACCGCCTTCGCCCTCGCGGGCGTCTTCTCCCTGGTGTTTCGTCAGCCTGACCGGCCTGCGCCGCGTCCAGTCGGCGGTCCCGCAGGGCGGCCCCCAGCAGCAACTGACCGTCACCGGCTGACGGAGAGGGCGGCAGGACACACGAGGGGCGCAGCACCACCCCCGGGAAGCCGGGCCGGAGCGGACAGCTCCGGCCCGGCTTCCCAAACGGGCTCAGGACGTGGGGCGCCGGAAGACGGCCAGCCGCAGCACGAGGAAGCGCACGGCGGTCACCAGCACGGAAGAGGCCGTCAGCACCAGGGTCTCGGCTCCGGCCGAGGCGTCCGGACTGCTCGCCCGGAACAGCAGGACGGCCGCCGAGGTGACGAGGTAGCCGAGGAGGAACAGGCCGCCCGCCCCGAGGTGCGCGCGCCCCACTCCGGTGCCGGACCAGCGGAAGGTCAGGCGACGGTTGGCCTCGGTGTTGAACACGGTGAGCACCAGCAACGACACCAGATTCGCGAGGGCCGGCGGCCACCAGCCGCGCAACAGCCAGTAGAGCAGCGCCTGCCCCGCGGTCGAGGCGACACCGATCGCCATGAAACAGCCGACCTCCCAGGTGAACCGCGAACGGCCGGTGTCGGGGGCCAGCACCGCGTCCGGGTGCTCGGCGGCCGGGGCGGGACGACGGGGGAGCGGGACCCGGGCGGCACCGGACGCCTTCAGCCGGGCCATCCGGTACAGCCCGCGCAGGTCGTCGGTGGCCGTGCCGACGACGTCGACCCGGGTGTCCACGTCCTCCACCCAGTCGACCGGGACCTCGTGGATGCGCAGCCCGTTGTGCTCGGCCAGCAGCAGGAGTTCGGTGTCGAAGAACCAGGCGTCGTCCTGGGTCTTCTCCAGGAGCGGCCGCAACACCTCCGTACGGGCGGCCTTGAAACCGCACTGCGCATCGCTGAAGCGTGCTCCGTGCGTCAGCCGGATGATCCCGTTGTAGCAGCGCGAGATCAGCTCCCGGCGGGGCCCGCGGACGGTCCGCGCGCCCGGCGCGAGACGGCTGCCGATGGCCAGATCGGAGTGGCCGCTGGCGAGCGGCGCGATCAGCGGCAGCAGTCCGTCGAGCCCGGTGGACAGATCGACGTCCATGTACACGACGATGTCGGCTTCGCTGGCGCCCCAGACGGTACGCAGCGCGAGCCCGCGCCCCTTGCGGTCCAGGTGGAACACTCCGACGCCGGGCAGTTCGGCGGCCAGCTCCGTCGCCACCTCGAAGGTCCGGTCGACGCTGGCGTTGTCCGCGACCGTGATCCGCCAGGGGAACGGCAGTTGGTCGCGCAGCCGGGCGTGCAGGGTGCGCAGGCAGCCGGGCAGTGCCCGTTCCTCGTTGTAGACGGGGACGACGATCTCGACGGTGGGGGTGTGCGTGCCGGACACCTCGGCCGGCCCCGGCCGGGCCGCGGGCTGGAAGTCGCGAGCGGTGCTCGGGTCGCTGGAGATCTGGGGCATGGATTCCTCGTACGAAGTGGGGGCGGAGGGGGTGGCGCGTCGTCCGGCCGGGAGTGGGGGAGGGCGGGGGCGGCTCCGGGCAGGAGCGGAGAAGGCGCGAGGGCCCAGGGACGCGGATCGCCGGCCGGAGATGCGAGCCGTGGAAACCATTGCGGTCCAAGCAGGGAACTTCGCGACAGTGACCTGGGAATTCGCGGAGAGGTGGCGGCCCGGTGGCCGGATGCGATCGCAGCCGCCCGGCCGACGGGCACCGCGATACGGCTCGGGACCCGAAGTAGGCGCTGTGCACCGGGAGTTGCGGTCGGATGCAGCCCTGGCCCGGAACGCGAATCCCCGTCGCCTCGTGGCCGAATCCGAGGTGAGGAAGAACCTGACTGTGCGGTCGCGTCGGCCGGCGAGGACGAGAAGCCCGAACGCTTGGGCCATCGGTTCACTGTGGGCTACTGAATATCCATTGCCCCGGTCGCCTCATGGTGCTGGAGTGATCCCATGGATCACGTGGCGGTACTGGCCCTGTTCGACCGGGACATGCGGGAGGGGGCGCGGCCCGACACCCCGGACGCCCGGGTGGAGCGCGTCGGCAAGGTGGTGCGCCAGGTCGGCGCCGAACAGGGGTGGAACGGGGTGATCTGGTCGGACCTGGACGAGGCGAGCGCCGACGCGGCGATCACCGACCAGATCCGGTACTTCGCCGAACTCGGGCGCGCGTTCGAGTGGAAGCTGTACGGGCACGACAAGCCGGAGGATCTCGGGCACCGGCTGCGAACGGCCGGATTCACCGCCGAGCCCGAGGAAACGCTGATGGTCGCCGAACTGGGCGATCTGGCCCTCGACGCCGAGCCGCCCGAGGGCGTACGGCTGCTGCCCGTGACCGACCGCGTGGGCGTCGACCTCGTCGCCGACGTCCACGAACAGGCCTTCGGTACGGACGGCACGCGCCTGCGCCACCAACTGCTCGCCCAGCTCACCGGCGACGCGGACACCGTCGTCGCGGTCGTGGCCCTCGCCGGTGACGTACCGGTCAGCGCGGCCCGCATGGAACTCCTGCCCGGCACCCGGTTCGCCGGGCTGTGGGGCGGCGGCACCGTCGAGGCCTGGCGCGGCCGCGGCATCTATCGTGCCCTCGTCGCCCACCGCGCCCGCGTCGCCGCCGAGCGCGGCTACCGCTATGTCCAGGTCGACGCCTCCAGCCAGAGCCGCCCCATCCTCGCCCGCCTGGGCTTCCAGCCGCTGACCACGACGACGCCGTACGTATACGGGTAGTGCGGGTGTACGGGTTGTACGGGTAGTACGAGCGATCGAGGAACGCTGCCGGCTGCGCGTCAACTCGGGGGCCAATACCGGGGGGCCCGGGAGGCGATGTCACATCCCGGCCCCGGCCGCCCAACAAGTCGCCTGAGGTGGTGAACGAACCCCGCAGGGCGGGGATCCGAGGGCATCGCCCGCCGCGACCCGGCCCGCCGCGACTCGGCACAACCCGACCCACCCGATCTGACACGGCCCGGTTGCCGCACGTCGTCAGAGATCGAGCTGGTGCTCCACCGCCCGGTGCGTGGGCAGATAGCCGAGCGCGTCGTTGATACCACGCATGGGGGTGTTGCTGTCGGCGGTGTCGGTCAGCAGGCCGCCGAGTCCCGGATACGTACGCCGCGCCAGGCGTATCGACTCCGCCTTCATCCAGAGCCCCAGGCCGTGACCGCGATGCTCGGGCAGCACACCGGTGCCGTAGTGCTGGCCGTCGCCCCGGCCGTCGCCGGGCACGACGAGTTCGGAGAAGCCGGCGATCGTGCCGTCCGAGCGGTCCACCACCGCGACCGTGTGGAGCAACTCCCCACGCTTCGCGACGGTTTCGGCCGCCGACACCACCCGCTCCACGTCCCATGCGACGGTTCCGTAGTCGGTGCCCTCCATCGGCATGTCGTCCATGGCGCGCCGTGAGTCCGCGAAGGTCTGCGCCAGCTCCGTCGGCACGACGCCCTCCCAGTGCGTCAACTCATAACCGGGGTGCGGCTGGTCGACGAGCGCGGTGATCCGTGCGAGATCGACGTCGGCCATCGGGAGCCGCGCGTACGTCAGCGCCAGCACCCGGCGGAAGCCGCGCGCCGCCAGGAAGAGGTCACCGGGGGACCCGGTTTCGGCCTGCGCGACCAGTGACCGGCGTCCGTCGCCGCGCGCCGCGACGACCGCCGCTTCCAGTAGAGCGCTGCCGACGCCCTGTCGCCGTTCGGCGGGGTGCACGGCGATCTGCAGCTCGGCGAGATGCTCCTGCCCCTCCTTGATGAACAGTCGCAGGAAGGCCGAGCCCACGGGGGCTCCCTCGGTCCCGGCGGCCAGCCATGCCAGCCGGCGGCTCGACGGTGTGGGCTCGGGATCGGTCAACGGCGTGATACGCGGCGGCAAGGATTCTCCGTGGCGGGTGCGCGGTGCGCGGTGCGCGGTGCGCGGTGCGGGGTTGCGGGGGGCGGGGCGAAGCTCGCAGAACGTAGCCGCGCTGACCTGCCACCCGCAACAGAATTTGATCCCGCACGTCGGCACACCGACCCGCGCCCGCACCCACCGTCCTCATGGCACCCACCGTCCACATGGGCACCCACGTCCACACGGGGCCCCATGATCGCGGGTCCTGCGCGTCCGTCAGCGGCGCGCCTTCGCCCGGTCCAGCGCCGCGACGCCCAGCGCCGCGAGGCCGATCTGGATGAGCCACTCGATCCAGTCGACCCCCTTGGTGTTGGCGACGCCGAACGCGGCGGCGACTGCCGCGCCGATGAACGCGGCCACGATGCCGACGGCGATCGTCCACAGGATGCCGATGCGCTGGCGCCCCGGGACGACCAGCCGGCCCAGTACGCCGATGATGATGCCGATGAGGATGGCACTGATGATGCCTGAGATCTCCATCTCCGCCCCTCTTGGTCGGTTCCCCCGCAGTTATGTATGTGCCCCCTTGACGCGGAGGCAGTCCGCTCCGCTTCGCGCGCCCCGGGATGCGCTCCGGCGCCCTCCTGTTCAGTCGCCATCTCGCCATGTACCGTTCAAGAATCTGTCGCGTGGTAGTAGGCCAACTCCCGTTCTACGCGCGCAGACTTGGCGCCCCCACCGCCTCTCCCCACCCCTCACGGAGGTTCGCCGGATGCTCGGATTCAGAAGATCCCGCCACAGACTCACCACGGCGCTCGCCGTGTTCGGACTCCTCGTCACGGGCGCCGCCGTCCAGGGCGCCACCGCCGCTCCCGCCCACGCGGCGACCACGCACCGGGTCCTGTTCGACAACGGCCACGCCGAGACGGCCGGCAACGCGGACTGGATCATCTCCACCAGCCAGCCCGACCCGCTCGGCCAGGACTCCACCCCGTCCGCCGAGACGGACTGGACCGGCGCCCTGTCGTCCTGGGGCGTGGCCCTGCAGAAGACCGGCAACTACAGCCTGAAGACGCTGCCTTCGGGCTCCAATCTCACCTACGGCGGTTCCGCCGCGACCGACCTGTCGAAGTTCGACGAGCTGGTGCTGCCCGAGCCCAACACGCTGTTCACCACGGCCGAGAAGACCGCGATCATGACGTTCGTGAAGAACGGCGGCGGTCTGTTCATGATCTCCGACCACACGGGCGCCGACCGCAACAACGACGGCTATGACGCGGTCGAGATCTTCAACGACCTGATGACCAACAACAGCGTCGACAGCACCGACCCGTTCGGCTTCTCCATCGACTCGCTGAGCATCAGCTCCGACTACCCGAGCGCTATCAGCGACAGCACCAACACGATTCTGCACGGCTCGTTCGGCACCGTGACGAAGAGCCTGATCGCCAGTGGTACGACGGCCACTCTCAAGCCCGCCGACAACTCGGCCGTCAAGGGCCTGCTCTACCGGACCGGTTACTCCGGCAACACCGGCGCGTTCTTCGCGACGAGCACCTTCGGCAGCGGCAAGGTCGCCTTCTGGGGCGACAGTTCGCCGATCGACGACGGCACCGGCCAGTCCGGCAACACGCTGTACGACGGCTGGAACGACACCGGTGCGACCAACGCCGCGCTCGCCCTGAACGCCACCGAATGGCTCGCGGGCGCCGGCGGCAGCGGTGGTGGCGGAGGCGGCGGCACCTGCACGGCGGCCCAGCTGCTCGCCAACCCCGGCTTCGAGTCCGGCAGCACCTCCTGGACCGCCACCAGCGGCGTCATCACCAACAGCACCAGTGAGGCTGCCCGCACCGGCTCGTACAAGGCCTGGCTGAACGGCTATGGATCGGCCAACACCGACACGCTCTCCCAGGCGGTCACCATCCCGTCCGGCTGCTCCGCCACCCTGAGCTTCTACCTCCACGTCGATACGGCCGAGACGAGCACCAGCACGGCGTACGACACCCTGAAGGCCCAAGTCGTCAACAGCAGCGGCACGGTCCTGTCGACCCTGGCCACGTACTCGAACCTGAATGCGGCGTCGGGGTACGCGCAGCGCACCTTCAGCCTCGGCACCACCTATGCCGGGCAGACGGTCACGATCAAGTTCACCGGTACCGAAGGCTCCACCCTCCAGACGTCGTTCGTGATCGACGACACGGCGCTCAACGTGAGCTGAGCACGCGAAGGGGCGGGTCCGGTTCCGGACCCGCATCCTGCCTTCCCGCTCCGCCTAGGCCGCAGGAACCGTCTGCTCGGCCGTGTTCCACCCCGATACCCGCGCCTGAGGTGCGGATCCGTGCAGATCGGCCGTCCGGTACGTGGCCGTCACGGTTGTCGACTCACCCGGCCACAGGCTGACTTGGTTGTCGGACCACTGAACCGGAAGCACCGGCTTGCCCTTGGCGTCCACGAGGTGCACATCGGTGAGGAGCGACGGCGTCTTGCCGGTCCCCGTGTTCCTGACGGTGACCGTCGTCGTGGAGGTGCCGTCCGGGCCGGCGGAGGTCGACGCCGAGGCCGAAACCGGCACCCGCGCCATGGAGTTGAGCCCCTTCAGGTCCCCGTAGCTCGTCGTGGGCGTGTAGTACCAGTCGGAATGGGCCCAGTCCAGCGTGTCGGGCTTGGTGGACAGCCAGTAGACGTTGCGGCTCACCTCCTCGCCCTCGGCGTCGGTCAGGACCAGGCGCGCGAGATAGGTCGTCGACAGTCCGCTCACCGAGGACGGCACGGTGAGCGCGGTGCTGCGCGCTCCGTCCCCGCCCACGCTCACACCGGTCGCCGTACTGTCGTACTTCTGGGTGCCGTCGGTGTTGAAGAGCGTGACGCGGGCCGTCAGGCCCGACGCTGACGCGTGCCGGCTGTTCACCACCACGACCGAGCGGTTGTCGTACGAGTACTGGATGTGCAGCGGCTCGTTGGCCTTCTTGGCGCCGAAGTAGGCGCCGCCCTGGTCGAGGTAGCGGTCCATCAACTGCCAGTGCAGCGAGGTCCATCCGCTGTTGAACATCCAGTAGACGACTCCCGTCGAGGGTTTGGAGGAGTCGGTGGCGTTGCGCCCGTATGCCTCGTACTGCGCGCGCACGTTCTCGTACTGGGCGAGCTGGGCCTTGCGTACGTAGTCCGTGAGGCCGGTCGGCGCGCCGTAGCGGCCGGTCAGGGCGGCGTCGTAGATCTTGAGGGTGGCGAAGGTCGACGAGGGTGAGCGGTGGTACTGCTTGGCGGCCGGGTTCTTCCAGAGGGTCTCCAGGTCGGCGGGGGACATCATGCGGCGCAGGGTGTCGAGGGTGGGGATGTCGGGGCCCGCGCTGGTCTCGGAGTTGAACCCGGTGGCGCCGCCCTCGCGCTTGGCGTACCAGTAGTTCGGCGGGATCCAGTCGTACGGCCCGGTCATCTTCATGCCCGAACTGCCCAACTGCGGTGAGGATTTGTCGGAGGCCGCGGCGACCACGGGGGTCGGCCAGTCGGCCGCCCTCAGCGCGTCGAGATAGCTCTTCTCGATCGTGGCGTCCGGTGCGAAGTCGCTGCCGATGAGGAAGGAGATGACACTGGGGTGGTCGCGCAGTCGCGTGGCCTCGGCGGTCATCGACGCCTTGGCGACGGGACGGTCGGCGGCGGTCCACTTGTCGCCCCGCTCGCTGCCGTTGACGTTCCCCTCCCATTTGTCGCAGCACTCCCAGCCGGGCAGCGTGAGGACGCCGTACCGGTCGGCGAGGTCGAAGAACTCGTCCGGTTCGATGTGCCCTTCCAGCCGGATGGTGTTGAGGCCAAGATCGAGCGCGTACTTCAGCCGGTCCTCGACGTACGTCCGGTCCCAGCGCAGGAACTCGTCCGGTGACCAGCCGCCGCCCTTGATCAGCAGTCTGCGGCCGTTGATGCTGTACTGCCGGGCGCCGTCGGAGTTGAGCGGCGCCTTCACCTCACGGATGCCGAAGTCCTCGTGGGCGGTGTCGGAGGGGGCGCCGGCGACGGAGGCGGTCAGGTCGAGGCCGTACAGCGGCTGCCCGCCCATGCCCGCGGGCCACCACACCTGCGGCGATGTCAGGTGCAGACCGGGGAAGTCGGCCGGGACGAAGGTGACCGTCTTCGTCTCGTGCGCGGCGAGGGGCACGGTCTTCGCGAAGGACGTCGACCCGATGGTGCCGGAGACCGTGGCCGTGAGGGCCTCGCCCGTCTCGTTGCGCGCTGTCGCCTTGACCGTCAGATCGGCCGAGGCGAGCGACGGGACGGCCAGCTCGGTCACCACGTGTGCGTCGCGCAGGGCCACCGGGCCACCACGGCGGACGAGGACGTCGCGGACGATGCCCATGTTCTCGTCGGGCGGCGGCTGGAGCCAGTCCAACCAGCCCATCGTCAGGTCCTTGTCGGGCTCATTGGGGTGGATACGGAAGGCGACCGTGTTGGTGCCCTCCCGCACCAGTGAGGTGATGTCGAGTTCGTGGTGCGTGTACGCGCCGGTCACCTCCGCGGCCTTGGCGACCCGATGGCCGTTGACGTAGACGTCGGCCGCCGAGATCACCCCGCTGAAGTCCAGATAGCTGCGCTCGGAGGTGTCGGCGACCGTGAAGTCCGAGCGGTACCACCAGGGAACCTGGAAGTCGGCCTTCGGGATCTTCTGCTGGTTGGCCGAGTAGAACGGGTCCGCGTACTTCCCGTTCGCGAGCAGTGCCGCGAGAACCGTGGAGCGGGAGCCCGCCGGGTACCAGCCGCTCGCCGGGTAGCCGGGGGACGAGACGGCCGCCGCGGAGTCGGTGACCTTCGCCGTCGACTGGATCGTGTATCCGGAGAGCGCGGTGGTGCCGCCCGGTGCGGAGCTCACGGTGGTGCCGTGGGCGCGCGGTGCGGTGGCCGGCCCGGCGTCACGGGCTCCGGCCCACGCGCTCGTGGAGAGGGAGCACAGGAGGCCCAGAGCGACGGCGGCCGTGGTGTTGCGCCGTCTTGAGGCAGGGCGGTGGAACACGGTGGTCTCCTTGGGAGGTGGGGGAGCATCCGCGCTTCGGCACTGCAAGTCCGACCGCAAGTTAGGAAACTTTACTAACTGGTCCCACAAGGTAGGGGGGCGAGTGATTCATGTCAATCACCGCCGGGGGCGAGCCTCCGTGTTGGGGCCGACCGTATGTCCCGTCGCCAGGGGGCGGGCCCAGGCCGGGGGAGCCGGACGTCCTTCCCGTCACCGGGTGGCGTGCCCGCTCGGGAACGGCCACCGTTCGTGCTGTCGGCGGCCTTGCCCGGCTCGGAAGTCGGCCACCGTTCGTGCTGTCGGCGGCCTTGCCCGGCTCGGAAGTCGGCCACCGTATGTGAGGTCACCGGGCTTGCCAGGTACGAGAGTCGCCTCGACGCCCCCACCGGAAGCGTGCCCCGCGCCAATGGACCGACAGCCACCCGCTCCGTAGGGCGGCGCGGTGAACCCCGCTCAATACGCCGACCGACGCTCGAACACCACATCACGCGCCGTCCCCAGCGCCGTCGCCACCGCGCCGAGCAGCACCGCGTCCTCACCCAGTCGGCTGGGCACGATCTTGGGGCGCAGCGGGGTGAGGGTGCGCAAGGTCTCGCGTATGGGACGCAACAGCAGATCGACGCTGTGGCCGACCCCGCCGCCCAGCACCACCAGATCCGGGTCGAGCACGGCGGCCGCCGCGGCCACCGTGTGCGCGATCCGCTCGCCCTCCAGCTGAACGGCCTGGACCGCGGCGGGATGTCCCTCGCGTGCCGCGTCGAAGACGGCCTTCGCGGTGAGCTGCCCGGTCATGCCGAAGTGCCGCGCCGCCTCGACGACGGCCACGCCCGACACCGCGTCCTCCAGCGTCTCCGGCTTCTGCCGCCCGGGCCAGGGCAGGAACCCGATCTCACCGGCGCCGCCGTGCGCGCCCGTGAACAGCCGCCCCTCGCTGACCACACCCATGCCGAGACCCGTGCCGATCATGATGTACGTGAACAGCCGGCTGCCCGCGCCGACCCCGTAGGTGTACTCGCCGAGCGCCGCGAGGTTGGCGTCGTTGTGCACCTCCAGCGGGATGCCCAGCTCCTCGCGCATCCGGTCGAAGAGCCCCGCACGACCCCACCCGGGCAGATGCATCGCGTACCGCACCCGGCGCCGCTTCTCGTCGTACACGCCCGGCGTGCCCACCACCGCGTGGGCCACCTCGTCCGCCTTGACGCCGGAGCCGGCCACGACCTGCCGGGCCGTGGCTACCACCAGTTCGGCCATGGCGCCGGAGCTGCGGGCCCGGTTGCGTACGTCGGCGCGCGCGACCACCGACCCGTCCAGGTCGGCGAGGGCCACCCGCAGCCAGCCGCGGCCGATGTCGATGCCGAGCGCGTGTCCGGCCGCGGGGTCAGGGGCGTAGAGGACGGCCACCCGGCCGCGCTCCGGCGCGTGGGTGCCGACCTCGTGGACCAGCCCCGCCGTCTCCAGGGCGGCGAGCGCGCTGGAGACCGTCGGCTTCGACAGGCCCGTCTCGCGGGCGAGTTGGGCGCGCGAGGCGGCGCCGCCGGTGCGCAGCCGGTCGAGCAGCAGCCGCTCGTTGGTGCTGCGCAGCCGTCGGCGGTTCCAGGGCTGTTCCGGCTGGTCTGCGGCGTCGACGGCGGGCATCGCACCATTCTCACGCATTCATGACACCCTCTTGACGCATCTAGTAAGGCTCCTTAACTTTATCGCCCAGTCAGCCTCGCCGGGCGAGCCAAGGGGAGCCCAGCGTCGGCCGGTCGCCCGCCGCCCTTGATCCGTCGGCCGCCGCTCGTCGTCGGCCGTCACTTCGTACCTCTCCCCGCGTCTTGCTTCAGGAGGACCCATGTCCGGCAGCCCGCCACCCACCGGCGGTTTCGTCCGCCGCGTCGGCCTGTTCCAGGCCACCGCCATCAACATGAGCCAGATGTGCGGCATCGGACCGTTCGTGACGATCCCGCTGATGGTCGCCGCGTTCGGCGGCCCGCAGGCGGTCATCGGCTTTGTCGCGGGCGCCGTGCTGGCGCTCGCGGACGGGCTCATCTGGGCCGAGCTGGGCGCGTCGATGCCGGGCTCCGGCGGGAGTTACGTCTATCTGCGCCAGGCCTTCCAGTACCGGACCGGCCGCCTGATGCCGTTCCTGTTCGTGTGGACGGCGATGCTCTTCATCCCGCTGATCATGTCCACCGGTGTGGTCGGCTTCGTCCAGTACCTGGGCTATCTCGCCCCCGGCATGGGCAAGACCACCGGGGACCTCATCGGCCTCGGCATCGTCGCCCTCGTGGTGCTCCTGCTGTGGCGGGGCATCGAGCACATCGCGCGGATCACCGCCGTGATGTGGGCGGTCATGATCACATCCGTCCTCCTGGTGATCGTCGCCGCGGCCAGCGACTTCAGCGCCGACCTGGCCTTCACCTACCCCGCGCACGCCTTCGAGCTGTCCGGCAGCCACTTCTGGGTCGGCTTCGCCGCGGGCCTGACCATCGGCATCTACGACTACCTCGGCTACAACACCACCGCCTACATGGGGGCCGAGATCAAAGACCCGGGCCGCACCCTGCCCCGCTCCGTCATCTTCTCCATCCTCGGCATCATGGCGATCTACCTGCTGCTCCAGATCGGCACCCTCGGCGTCATCGACTGGCACCGGATGACCGACCCGGGCGACATCGCCTCCACGTCGGTGGCCTCCGCGGTCCTGGAGAAGACCTGGGGCAAGGGCGCCGCCGACACGGTCACCGTCCTCATCCTGATCACGGCGTTCGCCTCGGTCTTCACCGGCCTGCTCGGCGGCTCCCGGGTCCCCTACGACGCCGCCCGCGACCGTGTCTTCTTCCGCCCGTACGCCAAGCTGCACCCCAAGCACCGCTTCCCGATGCTGGGCCTCGCGACCATGGGCGTCATCACGGCGATCGGCTTCCTCATCGGCCGCCACACCGATCTGGCGACGCTCATCCAACTGCTCACCACCGTCATGGTGATCGTCCAGGCGCTGGCCCAGATCGTCGCCCTCTCGGTGCTCCGCAAGCGGCAACCGGGCCTGCACCGCCCGTACAAGATGTGGCTCTACCCCGTGCCCAGCCTCATCGCCCTGGTGGGCTGGCTCACGATCTACGGATACGCGGACAAGAACTCCCCGGGCCGCCACCCCATCGAGTGGTCCCTGGCCTGGCTCGCCCTCGGCTGTGTCGCCTTCGTCCTCTGGGCCCGCGTCGAGAAGGTGTGGCCCTTCGGACCGAAGGAGATCACGGAGGAGTACCTGACGGTGCCGACACCGGACGTGGAACCTGCCGGTGCCTGAGCGAGGGTCCGTCAGCCCTCCGTGAGCTGCCGGTGCCTGAGCGAGGGTCCGTCAGCCCTCCGCGAGCTGCCGGTGCCTGAGCGAGGGCCCGTCAGCCCTCCGTGAGCCAGCCGGTGGCGGCCACGATCTCACGTGCGATGTCGGTCACCGCGCGGTCGTCGGTCGCCACCCGCACGGTGTCCGCGGTCGCCCGTTCGTCCAACAGTCGCGCCTTGTGGACGCTGTTCTCCAGCTCGCGCCCCAACTCAGAGCCGATCTCCCGCCGCTCGAGCCGCCCGGCGGTTGTCTCGTCGGTGGCGGTCAGCAGCACCCGTACGAGTCGTACGTCCGCGCCCAGCGCCCCCTCGAACAGACCTGCCGACTCGGCCAGCACGCTCACGGTGTTGGTGTAGACGAGACGCCGGTGGCCGAGCTCGGTGTAGTTCCCCCACACCGCTCGGAGATTGCGCTCGGTGACCCCGGCGCGGTGCGGGTCTCCCGGCGGGGCCGGATGCACCTGGCCCATGAAGTCGCCCTCGATCACCGCGTGGGCGACCCCCGCGGCCCGCAGTTGTGCCGAGACCTCCCAGCCCACGGTGGTCTTGCCGACCCCCGCACGGCCGCCGATGAGCAGTGCTTCCGCGGGGCCGGTCGGGCGGCGGGTCATCGGCGGAGCCCTCGGCTCAGCACGTCGTCGCTTTCCGGATGGCGCCAGGCACGCAGGACGACCGCCCGCCCCTTCGCCTCGCGGACGACCGGCTCGTCGTCGGCCGGCACGAAGCCGGTGGCCTCGGCGACCCTTCGCTCGCCGCGTTCCCGTTCTGGATACACGGCACCACGCGGCGCCCACCGACCCGACGGTTCGCGCGGTCCACCGCGAGCCGGACCGCGCGGGTCGCCGGCCCGCGCCCCCGCAAGCGCGACGAGTTCCGCCACGCCGTCGGCGGACCACGCGCGCGGCTGAAGCCCCGGGCCGTCGATGCGCAGCGGCCAGGAGAAGTCGAACGTCGGTCGGCTGCCCATCAGTTGATCGTGCCGCGCGGAACGGGCGGTGGCCAAGAAGGCCCCGTGAGGTGCGGGCTCGGCTTCCTGGCGCAGCGCACCGCCGCGCGGATCACGACCGCCGGATCGCCTTGGTGGTAGGGCCGTTCCGAAGGCTCGATGCCCTCGAGGAACTCCTGGTAGCGGACGGCGTACGTGAGATGGGCGAGCGGCTCGGCGAGAGCGAGGGCGCGCGCCGGGTCGGCGGCGGGGACCCGCTCCTGCCACGCCTCGATCCAGGCGCGGGCGGCCTGCGGACGGCGCGACTCGGGAAGGAAGTCCTGGGCGCGCAGTCCGTCCAGGACCGGGCTGCCCCAGTGCGCGTCGGCGAAGTCCACGACCACGGGAGGACCGCCGTCACCGCGCCAGTTGCCGGGATGGAAGTCGCCGTGCACGAGCGTGTCGGGCAGCCCGCACTCGCTGAGGAGGTCCCAGCGGTTCGTCAACTCGCGGGCCGTGGCCAGATCTTGAGCACTCAGCTCCCGCGCGACCGGTCCGTCCAGCAGCTCGTGGACCCGTGCGACGAGAACCGGCGCGCGCCAGTCCCGGATGCCCGGCGGGCGCCCCGACGCTCCAGCAGCGAGCGCGGCCTGCGCCGCCACGAAGCGCTCCATCATGGCGGCCACCGTGTCCGACGACGCCTGCCAGCAGTCCTCCCCGGGGATGTGCTCCATCAGCACGCGGTGCTCACCGGAGCCGACGAGCGTCGCGACCAGACCGGGGTCGACGCGCGCGAACGCGCCGACGACCGTGGCCTCGTCGGCCGCGAAGCGCGGTGTCGTCTTGAGCCAGACCGTGCCCCGGGCGGTCGGCAGGCGGAAGAGCCCGGCCAGGTTCCATGTACGGCGCTGCTCGACCGGTCCGGTCACCGGCCGTCCCGCCGAGGCCAGCGTGTCGCTCGCCCAGTCGAGCAGGTCGCGCAGACCGTCGGCCCGCGCCCATGGCGATCGCAGCACGTGCGGCTCTCGCAACAAGCCCTGATCGACGGGCCGTTGCTCCAGCAACCGCGCCTCCGGACGCCCCAACGCCTCGACGTGATACGTCACATGGCCGTCCCGCCCGCCCGCGCCACCCTCCACGTGCAGGAGACGCAGGACGAGCACCGGAACGCCGAGCGCCCCCTCCAGGCGGCCGACGACCGGCTCCACCTCCGACCACCACGGGATGTCCACGGGGAAGGGGCCGATGACACCGAGGAAGTCCTCGCCCGAAGTCACGCACGCGCTCACCGTTCTGCTCACGGCGTCAGTGTGAGGGGCGGCGATCGTCCCCGGCGAGTGAATATCCCGGCTCCCGGCGGCCCGTTCGACGTACACGCGACGCGTTTCGAGCAGCCCCCAGTGGGTCCGGCTTGACATGCAAGTAACTGCCTGCATAACGTTGGGTGTGCGATCAGACAGCGACTCCGCGATGGATCAGGTCTTCAAGGCGCTGGCCGATGGGACGCGAAGGCGGCTCCTCGACCGGCTGCACGAGCACAACGGGCAGACGCTCGGAGAGCTGTGCGAGCGCATCGACATGACACGACAGTCGGTGACCCAGCATCTGGCCGTCCTGGAGGCCGCCAACCTCGTCAGCACCGTGCGGCGGGGCCGGGAGAAGCTGCACTACCTCAATCCCGTGCCGCTCCATGAGATCCAGGAGCGGTGGATCGACAAGTTCGAGCGCCCGCGGCTGCGCGCGCTCAGCTCCCTCAAGCGACGAGCCGAGGACACCATGACCGACAAGCCGACCTTCGTGTACGTCATCTACATCGAGAGCACACCCGAGAGGGTCTGGGACGCGCTCACCGACGCCGACATGACCGCCGCCTACTGGGGCCACAGCAATGTCTCGGACTGGAAGCCCGGATCCCGGTGGGAACACCGGCGTACGGACGGCTCGGGCATCGCCGACGTGGTCGGCACCGTGGTCGAGAGCGAGCGCCCCACCCGGCTGGTGACCAGCTGGGTCGCGCCCGATGAAGAGGGTCAGGAGGACAAGTACTCCCGGGCCACCTTCGACATCCAGCCGCACGGCGACATCGTCCGGCTCACCGTGACCCATGAGGATCTCGCCCACGAGGCCATGCTGAGGGACACGGCCGCCGGCTGGGCCGCGGTCCTTTCCAACCTGAAGTCGTTCCTGGAGACCGGCAGCCCGCTGCCGCAGGAGCCGTGGCTGATGCCGAGCCGTTGAAGAACGGCAACGGCGAGGCCGGTCCGCGCACGGCGGGCCGGCCGGGTTCTTCCCGCAGCCGTCGGCTGAGATGTGCGGTCATCTGCCGCATTCATGCAGCCTGGGCTGCTGACCTGCGAATCCTTCCGTGCTGCCGGGCCCGCGCCCGGTCGCCTGGTGCTTCCGGGTCTACGCCCGGGAGACGCTCTTCGTTGCCGTGACCGCGCACAACGCCCCCAGCACCACGGCCAGTGCGCCGATGATGATGCTGTTGATTACGACTCCGGCGTCCGGGCTGGTGCCGACGATCCACGGCGAGATGATCATCCACGTGCCCATCGCGCAGATGGCCCAGCTCAATCCGTACATCCTCTCCGGGGTGACGGTGAATCCGAGGGCCAGCAGGGCTATCGCGATGCCTATGACCAGGTTGTGGGTCACCAGGGCGGGCTGGCTTGTCGTGTAGTGAAGTATCCACGGGGACACGGCGCAGTACAGGCCGAGCAGGAACACCGGTCCGTCCACGAGTGCCACATCGCGACCACCGAGCATGCGGTCGTAGCGAGCCCGCATTTCGGATGCGTCGGGGTGGCTGGTGATGTCACCCCTGGGGTGCGAGACGTTGGCCATGACTCGTCTCCTTCGATCTCCTTCGAGTTCTTCCGATCTCCGCGACACGACCGCTTCCGGTGCGATATGCGGTGAGCGTCGCGTACGTCCATTCTGCTCTTATTTCTTCTTTATGTGTAGAGCTGGACGGTGCGCTGGGCCGTGAATGGGCCGCGCCGTCGCGCTGCGGCGCTCCGCGGACAACCTCAGGGGGCGACGAGCAGGCGGGCTATGGCCCGCCGGGCGCGCGTGGGTGCCTGTGGGTCGCGGTGCAGCTGGATGGACTGATTGGCCGCCAGGGCAACGCCGTTGAGCTCGAAGACGAGCTGGTCCACGTCGCTGCGCTCCGGGAGTTCGCGGTTCTCGACCGCGGTGTTCAGCTCCGACGTGACATACGCGGACCAGGCGGCGAGCGCTTCGAGTACCGCATCGCGGACCGGGCCCGGGCGGCCGTCGAACTCGCTCGCCACCGAGGTGAGGAAACAGCCCCCGTGCCCCTCGCCCTCGGCCATGTAGTCGATCCACTCGTCGAAGGCGCGCGCCAGCCGCTCGGCACCGGGCCTGGCGCCCGTGGCGCGGGCCGGCACCCGCAGCCGGAACCGCTCGATCGCCGCGTCCAGCACCGCGAGTTGAAGCGCCTCCTTGCTGCCGAAGTGGCCGATCACACCCGCCTTGCTCATCTCCAGATCGGCCGCGAGCCGGCCGATGGTGAGGCCTTCGAGCCCCTCGGCCGAGGCCAGCGCGAGGGCGCTCTCGATGATCCGGTCGCGGGTGGCGGCGGTCTCGGCGACGGACTTGCGCGGGGTCATGCCGCCACTTTAACCTCACGATCGTTCGCCATTAGCTTACGATCGTTCGTAATCTAAGAGTGGGCTTCCTTGCGGCGACGGCGCGTCGGTGCCGGAGCGGCATTCCTGGGCGCGCGAAGGGACTCATCGTGAAGATCCACCACCTGAACTGCGGTTCCCTGCGGACGATCGACACCGAGGAGGGGAGTCTGCCCGCGGTCTGTCACTGCCTGCTCGTCGAGACCGACCGCGACGGACTCGTCCTTGTCGAGAGCGGCATCGGTACGGCCGATGTGGCACGGCCCGAGGAGAACCTCGGCGCGGAGTTCCTCGGCCGGGCACAGCCGCTCCTCGACCTGGGGGAGACCGCGCTGCACCGAGTCATGGCGCTGGGTTTCCGGCCCGACGATGTCCGGCACATCGTGCTCAGCCATCTCGACCTCGACCACGCCGGAGGCCTCGCCGACTTCCCCTGGGCCACGGTCCATGTGAGCGACGTCGAACACCGCGCGGCGATGGCGGCGCCCGGCGCCCACCCCGAGGACCGGCTCCGCTACCGCCCCGCCCAGTGGGCGCACCGGCCGCACTGGGTGACGTACGCCCAGCCGCAGGGCGATCCCTGGTTCGGATTCGACGCGGTTCGTCCGTTGGAAGGCCTGGACGCGGAGATCCTGCTCGTCCCGCTCGGCGGCCACACCGCAGGACACAGCGCGACAGCCGTCGAGGACTCCGGCCGCTGGCTCCTGCACTGCGGCGACGCCTACTACTTCCACCGCGAGATCGACCCCGACCACCCGCAGGGCCACCCCGGCATGGACGTCCTCCAGCAGATCACCGAGGTGGACCGGCCGCTGCGGCTCGGCAACCACGCCCGGCTGCGGGAGCTGGTGCGGCTGCACGGCGACGAGGTCGACGTCTTCAGTGCCCACGACCCGTGGGAACTGGCCCGGTACACGGGCGGTTGACCGGCCGGGCCTTGACAGCGGCGGGCGTGCGCGGGCCCTCAGCGGTCGGACTCCGGCCGAAGGCAGCGGCGCAACTGGTGGAGACCGCGTCTGCGGTGGCTCTTGACCGTGCCCAGTGGCCAGCCGGTGTGTTGAGCGATCTGCGTCTGGGTCAGGTCCTCGTAGAAGGCGAGACGGAGGACCAGCCGCTGGGGTGCGGGGAGTCTGGCCAGCTCCTGCCGGATGAGGACCCGGTCCAGCGCGGCTTCGGGCCGGACGCGCGTGTCGTCGGCGAGTGCCAGGAGGGCGCCGGCCGCGCGGACCAGCTCGGTGCGGCGGGTCCGTGCGGACAGCGCGTCGGCGATCTTGCGCCGGGTGATGCCGACCAGCCACCCGGGGAACGGGCCGCGCTCGGGCCGGTAGCCCCGCCGACCGCGCCAGGCGGCCAGGAACACCTGCTGGGTGACGTCCTCGGCCTCCCGCGCGTCGCCCAGTGAACGCCGGGCCAGTGTGTGCACGAGCGGACCCCAGCGGTCGTAGGCGGCGGCGAGACCGGCCTCGTCGCTGTTCTGGAGACGTTGCACCGTCTGCGCGTCGCTCGGTGTCTCCTCCCGCCCGGCGACGGGCCGGACAAGGATCGGATCTGCGGTCATGGCCACGGCTCCTCGGTTCGGGAGGGCTCCGGTCACCGGGCGCCTCCCTCGACGCGCCCGGTGAGCCCCATCGTGTGAACAGGGGCACATTCCCGACAACTCGCATCGATTCTGCGTCGTATAGTCGCCGTATGGGCGAGGACCGACCGCCGGCCAGTCGCCGTACGGGTGAGAAGCACCCGTCGGCCAGTCGCCACATGGGCGAGAAGCACCCGCCGGCCAGTCGCCGTACCGGCGAGAAGTACCCATCGACCAGTCGCCGCCGTACCGGCGAGGACCGCCCGGCGACCGGTCGCCGTAGGGGCGAGAAGCACCCGCCGGAGCGACGTGGGCCGGTCGCACCGCCCGCGCTCACCACGGGTGCTCTGGCTCGTCGTCTCGGGGTGTCGCCCACCACGCTGCGTTCCTGGGACCGCAGGTACGGCATAGGGCCCGAGGTCCGGTCCGACGGGCGGCACCGCCGCTGGACGCCCGGGGACGTCGCGATGCTCGAGGAGATGTGCCGCCTGACCTCGGCAGGGGTGCCACCCGCCGAGGCCGCCCGAGCCGCCAAGGAGGGAACCGAGCGGCCGTCCGCCGGTCCGACTCCGTTCGCCGCCGGCGGTCACCGTTCGCGGGCCGCCGGCGCGCTGCCGCTCGGTGATGTCCGGCAGGAGTGCAAGGGCCTCGCCCGCGCCGCGGTGCGCCTCGACGCGCCCGCCGTGGACGACCAGTTGACCTCAGCGGTGGCGCGGCACGGCCTGCTCGTGGCCTGGGACGAGGTGATGGTGCCGACGTTGCACGCGGTCGGCCGCAAGTGGGAGTCCTCGGGCGACCGTTACGTGGAGGTGGAGCACCTGCTGTCCTGGCACATCTCCCGCGTGCTCCACCGGGCCGTCGAACCCGAGGGGCCCGGCACCCCGGCCACCGGGACGGGCCCGGTGGTGCTGGCGTGCGTCCCGGGCGAACAGCACAGCCTCCCGCTGGAAGCGCTCCACGCGGGACTCCTCGAACTCGGCCTGCCCACACGGATGTTCGGCGCGGCCGTCCCCGTGGAGGCGCTCACCGCGGTCGTACGGCGGCTGGGCCCGATGGCCGTCGTGCTGTGGGCCCAGACGCGTTCCACGGCCGACCGCCCGCTGGCCCGGCACATCGCGGCCACCCACTGGGGCGTCAAGGGGGCCCGCAACCACCCCGCCGTCGTGCTCGGCGGCCCGGGCTGGGCGGGGCGCCCGGTGCCGGGCATGCTCCGCCCGCCGGGGCTGCGGGACGCGCTCGTCACCCTCGCGAGCCTGTACGGGCCCGGCGGTCCTGTCCTTCGGAACCGCCTGCCCGTCGGGCCGTGACGGGAACCGCTCAGCCCACCGTCGGTGTCGGCGTGGGCGTCGCCGGCGGCGCCGAGGAGCCGTTCGCGGGCGGCGTCAGCACCACGGTCGGTTCGCCGGGCTGGGGCGCCGGAGGTGTGACGTTCTGCGCGGGCAGATTCGGTTTCGCGGTCTCCTGGAACAGCACCTGATCGAAGTTGACCAGCCCTGTCTTCTCCATGACCGTGATGTGGTCCAGCACCGTGTCATTGGCCTGGTCGGCGAGTTGACGTACCAACGTGTTCTCGGTCGAGGCCCGGATCTTCGCGATGACCGGGAAGATCTGCCCGTGCGTCACGCGCAGGATGTTGGCCAGGTCGGTGTCGAACTGCTTGCCGCTGTCCCCGCTCAGGGTCGCCACGAAGCCCTGCTGCTGCGGGGACGGCTTGTTGGGAAGGGTGATGCCGAGCTGGGTGGCGACCTTGCGGCAGGTGGCGTCCAGGGCGGCATGGCCCGTGACCAGGTGCTGACCGGCGGTTCTGACCGACGGGGTGGTGCCCTTCTGCAGGGCCAGCTGTCCGGAGGGGTATTCCCACAGCCCGGCCGCCCGCACCTTGACGACGAAGTCGCGGTCGGCCTCCGTCAGCGGACCCGTCGAGGTGTGGGCGATCACGCGCGTCGGGGCACTGGCCGTGGTCTGCAACCCGAGCATGGCGGGGTAGGCGAGGGCCGCGACGGTCATGCTCAACGCACCGGCCACGAAGAGGGTTCCCACGTTCCGTGCAATGCGCATTGAGCCTCCTGGCGGGGCGGCGGCCCAGAGCCGGACGCTCTGCTCCGCCGCGTGTGGATCCGAGGTCGGCGGATCCGGTACGGGTGTCGGACGCCCACCAGTACGGCCGTACGCGGGTAAGAAGTCTCTACTGCGGGTAAAATCCTCGGCGCCCCCTGCTCAGCGGGTGCCGCCGACTCGGCCGCCCCTGCCGCCCACTCACCCGAGCCCCCGAGCGCTCCTGAACCGGGCCAGCCCGTCCGGGAGTTCGACGATCGGGTCCGGGTAGTCGTAGGCGGCGCGTTCCAGGCCCCGCAGCCTCCAGGGCTCGTGCACGGCGGCTCCCGCGAGGCCCGCCAACTCCGGCACCCAGCGCCGGACGTACACCCCGTCCGGGTCGTGACGCCTGGCCTGGATCACCGGATTGAGGACGCGGTTGGGCCGCGAGTCCGTGCCGGTGCCCGCCGTCCACTGCCAGTTGAGCTGGTTGTCGGCGATGTCACCGTCCACCAGCAGCTCCAGGAAGTGCCGGGCGCCGACCCGCCAGTCCACGTACAGCGTCTTGGTGAGGAAGCTCGCGGTCAGCAGGCGTCCGCGGTTGTGCATCCAGCCCTCGTGGCGCAGTTGGCGCATCGCCGCGTCGACCACCGGATAGCCGGTGCGGCCTTCCTTCCAGGCGTCGATGTCCTCGCGCGCCTCGGCCGGTGACCGCCAACGGTCGTGCCGGGTGCGGTAGTCGGCGGTGGCCGCGTCCGGCCGGGCGGCCAGCACCTGGTGGTGGAATTCCCGCCAGGCCAGCTGCCGTACGAACGCCTCGGCGCCCGGGCCGCCCGCCGCGCGGGCCCGGTGCACGACTTCGACCGGGGAGAGGGTGCCGAAGTGCAGATGGGGGGAGAGCCGGGAGGTGGCGTCGCCGGGCAGGTCGTCGTGACGGTCCTCGTACGCCGCGATCCCACCGCGCAGCCAGGCCGTGAGCCGCTTCCTGGCCTCCCTCTCGCCGCCCCGGGCCAGCGCCTGCGACACCCCCGACAGGCCGGTACGGGCGGGGAGCTTCTCCGATCCGACGCCGTCCGGCACCCGGATCGCCCGTGGCGCGGCGACGGCGTCGCGCAGGTGCTGCCGCGACCAGCGTCCGAAGTACGGCGTGAAGACGGCGAAGTGGTCCGATGCGGCGGGCACGACGGCGCCCGGGGCGAGCGCGGTGATCACGGTGTCGTGCACGTGCAGGCGACACCCCTCGGCCTCCAGCGCCTTACGCAGCCGCTCCTCCCGGCGCTGAGCGTAGGCACTGACCCCGGCCGCCATGTGCACCTCGTCGGCGTCCGCCTCGGCGACCACCTTGCACACCTGCGCGACGACATCGCCCGAGCGCACCACCAGCCGGCCACCGCGTTCCCGGAGCCCGGCGTCGAGATCGGCCAGGCAGTCCGCGAGGAACGCCATCCGGTTGGGCGCCGTGAACCCTGCCGCCGCGACGGCGTCGTCGCGCACGAACAGCGGCACCAGCGCGGACGAGCCGTCGTGGGCCGCGCGCAGCGCCGGGTGATCACGCAGGCGCAGGTCCGAGGTGAACAGGACGACCGAGACGTTCATGGTGCGGCTCCTGGGCAAGAGGGCTACGGGGGGCGGCGGACGAGCCGGCGCGGAGTGCGGCCGCGACTACTTCGGGCCCGCGGCCCCGCACGGATGCGGAGGTCAGCGAGAACGCACGGCGGCCGTCCGCTTCCCGGCCGCCGCGCCCTGGGTCGCGGCCCTGGCGATGTTGCGGGCCATGCCGCCGAACACCACGGCGTGGAACGGCGAGACACTCCACCAGTACGCGTGTCCGAGCAGCCCGCGCGGATGGAACAGGGCCCGCTGCCGGTAGCGGGTCCGGCCGTCGTCGCCGATCTCGGCGTACATCTCCAGCCAGGCCAGGCCCGGCAGCCGCATCTCGGCGCGCAGCCGCAGCAGATGACCGGGTGCGATCTCCTCGACGCGCCAGAAGTCGAGCGAGTCGCCCGCGCGCAGCCGGGCCGCGTCACGCCGTCCGCGCCGCAGTCCGACACCGCCCACCAGCCGGTCCAGCCAGCCGCGTACGGCCCAGGCCAGCGGGAAGGAGTACCAGCCGTTGTCACCGCCGATGCCCTCGATCACCCGCCACAGTGCCTCGGGGGACGCGTCCACGGGCAGTTCGCGGCGGTCGGTGTAGAGGCTGCCGCCTGCCCAGTCCGGGTCGGTGGGCAGCGGATCGCTGGGCGCGCCGGGCACCGAGGCCGACGACCACCGGGTCGCGACCTGGGCGTCCCGCACACGTTGCAGTGCCAGGGACACCGCCTCGTCGAAGCCGACGGGGCGCCCCGGGGGATCGGGGACGTACCGGGCGATGTCGTGTTCGTGGCACACGACCTCGTGGCGCAGCGACTCGGTGAGCGGGCGCGCGATCGACGCGGGCACCGGCGTGACCAGCCCCACCCAGTGGCTGGACAGCCCAGGGGTGAGCACCGGCACGGGCAGGATCAGTCGCCGCGGCAGCCCGGCCACGGCCGCGTACCGCTGCATCATCTCCAGATACGTGAGCACCTCGGGACCCCCGAGGTCGAAGGAGCGGCTGACGTCGGCGGGCATGCGCGCGCTGCCGACCAGGGTGCGCAGGACGTCCCGTACGCCGATCGGCTGGATGCGGGTGCGCACCCAGCGGGGAGTGACCATGACCGGCAGCCGTTCCGTGAGGTAGCGCAGCATCTCGAACGAGGCCGAGCCGGAGCCGATGATCACGGCGGCGCACAGCACCGTGGCCGGTACCCCGCAGTCGAGCAGGACGCGGCCGACCTCGGCGCGGGACCTGAGATGCGGCGACAGCTTGTCCTGCGGCACGCCGGCCGGGGTGAGGCCGCCGAGGTAGACGATGCGCCGGACGCCCGCGGCCCGGGCCCGCTCCCCGAAGATCCGGGCCGCCTTCCGGTCGGTCTCCTCGAAGTCGTCGCCGGTGCCCAGGGCGTGCACGAGGTAGTACGCGACGTCCACACCGCGCAGGGCCTCGGCGACCGATCCGGCGTCGGTGACGTCCCCACCCACCACCTCGGCGTCGGCCGCCCACGGATAGTCGCGCAGCTTGGCGGGGGAGCGGGCCAGACAGCGCACCTGGTGCCCCTCGGCCAGCAGCTCGGGGACCAGCCGGCCGCCGATGTAGCCGGTGGCACCGGTCACCAGACACCGCAGGCCGGGGCCGGGATCGTCGTCGCTCATGGGTCCTCCGTGGCCGCTGGGCTGCCCCCTTTCGTCGCTCCCCTCAACCATCCCTTCCCCGTGTACGCAGTCCGCGGATGCGCGACGGACAATCTTCACCGACATGTCCGCGTGAATCGCGGGCAGACGAAAGGAACGAGAGCCGAAGGTCACAGCTGGAGGTGTCTGCCGTTATGGGGACGAAGGTGTTGGAGCGTTTTCCCGCGGGAGCGCCGCGCGGATCCTGGACGGCGGAGGAGTACGCGGCCCGACGTCGCACCGAGGGACAGCCCGCGACCGTGGTGATGGATCTTCCGTCGGACGCCTTCCTCGTCGTGGTGCCGGCGGCCGGCGACGACGACTGATCGCTCTGGTCAGGGGCGGCGGCTCAGGCGGCCGCCGAGCTCCCCGGCCCTGCGGACGAACGCCTCGTGCAGGTCGTGTGCCGCCCGGGGGACGGAGTCGGCCCGCCGGCGTTGCAGCATCAGCAGGACCTGGGTGGTGGCGTCGGCGAGCGGCCGGTAGGTGATCGCGCCGCGCCGCTCCAGCGGATCGCCGACGACGCTGAAGTCGGGCAGCACCGTGGCGCCCAGCCCCTCCGCGACCATGAGCTTGCCCATTTCGGCGCCGTCCGTGGAGTACGAGACGGCCGGCGCCCGGCCCTCGAGGAGCCGGTGGATGTAACGGTGCATCACATATCCGGAGCGCATGGCGATCAGCGGCTCCCGCTCGTCGAGGAGATCGGCCGCCGACACCGTGTCCAGTGCGGCCAGGGGACTGTCCGGACGTACGCACAACACGGGGCGCCCGCGCAGCAGTTCGGTGGTCTCGAAGTCGGCGGGCAGGTCGTCGCCGTCGAGATGGTTGACCAGCCCCAGGTCGAAGCCGCCCTCCGACAGGGCCCGGTGGATCTCCGACTGCTGTGCGCCGACCACCTCGACCTGTGTCAGCGGATGCGTCGCGCGAAAGCCCTGGACGGTCGGGATGAGCAACGGCACCGTCGCCGCGTTCACCGTGCCGACACGGACCATCCGGCTGATGCGGTGCTGTTCGCCCGCCGCACCCCGCAGCCGGTCCACCGCGTCCAGCACGTTGATGATGTGCGGCAGCAGCTCCCGGCCATCGGCGCTCATCCGCGCCCCGGACCGCTTGCGCTCCAGCAGATCGACGCCGAGCTCGCGCTCCAGATTCCGTACGGTCTCGCTCAGCGCGGGCTGGGAGAGATGGAGTTCCTCGGCGGCCCGGCGCAGCGAGCCGAGCCGGGTGACCGCCGCGATGTATTCCAGCTGTTCGGTGCGCACCGCAGCAGACTGCCGACGCGCGCGCACCGCGTTCAAGGGTTTCCCTATTACGCCTTCGTGAAATTCGGCGGTCCGGGATGCGAGACCGGTCGGCTATTCCTTGACTGCCCGGAGCGGGGGCTGCGACGATCGACGACATGAAGATGCGACTGGACCTCACGCGGCGACGCCATGTCGACCTCGCGCGTGTCTCCAGCTCCTTCTGTTGTCGCGAAGCCTGACGATCCCGACGGTAGGGTCCCCTTCGCACGGGCCGGTCCGCCCCCGGTGTTTTCCTCCCGCACGGCGCACCTCGACGCATTGCCTCGCCTGCCGCACCCCTTTTTGCCGCCCGCGTTCCCGCTGAAATGCCGGGCCTCAATTCGTCATGCCCTCGTTTCCGCACACCAGGAGTTCTCCGTGTCCGCAACAGAATCCGCCCCGGAAACCGCAGCAGAATCCGCGGCGGGCGCCGTCGCCGAACCCGTCCGCTTCGCCTACTGGGTGCCCAACGTCAGCGGCGGCCTGGTCACCAGCAAGATCGAGCAGCGCACCGACTGGGGTTACGACTACAACCGCGAACTCGCCGTCCTGGCCGAGAACAACGGCTTCGACTACGCCCTCAGCCAGGTCCGTTACATGGCCAGCTACGGCGCGGAGTTCCAGCACGAGTCGACCAGCTTCAGCCTCGCCCTGCTGCTCGCCACCGAGCGCCTGAAGGTGATCGCCGCCGTCCACCCGGGGCTGTGGCACCCCGGCGTCCTCGCCAAACTCGGCGCCACCGCCGACCACCTGTCGAAAGGCCGCTTCGCGGTCAATGTCGTCAGCGGCTGGTTCAAGGGCGAGTTCACCGCCCTCGGCGAACCCTGGCTGGAGCACGACGAACGCTACCGCCGCTCCGAGGAGTTCATCCGCGCCCTGCGCCAGATCTGGACCGAGGACCACACCGAACTCGCCGGTGACTTCTACCGGTTGCGCGACTTCTCCCTCAAGCCCAAGCCGCTCAACACCCCCGAGCGACCGCACCCGGAGATCTTCCAGGGCGGCAACTCCACCGCCGCCCGCGCCATGGCGGGCCGCGTCTCCGACTGGTACTTCTCCAACGGCAAGGACTTCGACGGCGTCGTCGAGCAGATCAACGACGTCCGTACATCGGCCGCTGACGTCGGGCGTACGGCACCGAAGTTCGGCCTCAACGGGTTCCTGATCGCCCGCGACACCGAGGCGGAGGCCCGCGAGACCCTCCGTGAGATCGTCGCCCACGCCGACCGTGAGGCCGTCGAGGGCTTCGGCGCCGCCGTGAAGCAGGCGGGGCAGTCCACCGCCGACGGCAAGGGCATGTGGCAGGACTCCAGCTTCGAGGATCTCGTGCAGTACAACGACGGCTTCAGGACGGGACTGATCGGCACCCCGGAGCAGATCGCCGAGCGGATCGTCGCCTACAAGCGGCTCGGCGTCGACCTCTTCCTCCTCGGCTTCCTGCACTACCACGAGGAGGTCGAGTACTTCGGCCGCCGGGTGCTGCCCCTCGTACGCGAGCTGGAAGCCCAACTGCCGGACAGGGAGCGCGAATCCGTAGCCACGCACGCCTGACACGGAGACCGTGTCCGTACCCGCGCACGACTGACGCGGACTCCGCGTCCATCCCCGCGCCCGCCTGACGCGGAGACCGCGTCGGTCCGCGCCGGACCTCCCCTTTGAACGTCGCTCACGAAAGAGAGCTCATGGCCTCCGTCCTGTCCGTCTCCGGCAGCCCCTCCGTCTCCTCCCGCACCGCCAAACTCCTGCGCCACCTGGATGCCCGGCTCGCCGCGCAGGGCCACGAGGTGATTCCGCTCGACGTCCGTACGATCCCCGCCGAGGCGCTTCTCGGCGCCGACTTCAAGCACCCCGCCATCGTCGAGGCGACCGAGCTCTTCGCCCGCGCCGACGGAGTGGTCATCGGCACCCCGGTCTACAAGGCCGCCTACTCCGGTGTGCTCAAGGCCCTGCTCGACCTGCTCCCGCAGTACGCGCTCACCGGAAAGACGGTGCTGCCGCTCGTCACCGGAGGCAGCCCCGCCCATGTCCTCGCCCTCGACTACGCGCTGCGCCCGGTGCTCAATTCCATGGGTGCGGCACATATCGTCCAGGGCTGGTTCACCCTCGACAAGGACATCACCACGGCGGAGGACGGCAGCGTCACCGTGGCACCGGCCACGGCCGAGGCGCTGGCCCAGGTCGTCGACCAGTTCTCGGCCGTCCTCGGCCGTACGCACCTGCTGGCCGCGGCGGGCTGACACCGTGACGGCCGATGCGACGGCGGGCGACGTGACCGCCGACGAGACAGTGCATGACGTGGCAGCCAAGGCGTCGGCGGGTGACGTGACCGCCAAAGTGATCGCCGACGACGTCGAAGCCCTCGCTATCGCGGCCGCGCTCGCCGACGAGTTCCGCGCCGGAGCCTCGGAGCGGGACGCCGAACGCAGGCTTCCGCGCGAGGAGTTGGAGCGCCTGACCGCCTCGGGGCTGCTGGCCGTCACCGTGCCCGCCGAGTACGGAGGGGCGGACGTCCGGCAGGAAACCCTCGCGGAGATCTTCCGGCTGCTGGCCGCGGCGGACGCCAGCCTCGCGCAGATCCCGCAGAACCACTTCGTGTACGTGAACGTGATCCGACGCCAGGGATCGCCGGGCCAGCAGGAGTTCTTCTTCAAAGAGGTGCTGGCCGGGCGTCGCTTCGGCAACGCCCAGTCGGAGGCGGGCACGCGACACGTCCAGGACGTCCGCACCCGACTCGAACCCAGGCCCGACGGCTCTTACCTGCTCACCGGCGTCAAGCACTACTCCACCGGCGCGCTCTTCGCCGACTGGATCCCCGTGCTGGCCCGCGCCGACGACGACAACCTGAACGTCGCGTACGTCCCACGGGACGCCGACGGAGTCACGGTCGTCGACGACTGGGACGGCATGGGGCAGCGGACGACGGCCAGCGGCACCGTCCGCCTCGACGCCGTCCGCGTCCCCGCGGACCGCGTGGTCCCCCACCACCTCACCTTCCAGGGGCCGCAACTCCACGGCGCCGTGGCACAGTTGCTGCATGCCGCCATCGACGCCGGGATCGCGGCGGGCGCACTCGCCGAGGCGGTCGAGTTCGTGCGCACCAAGAGCCGGCCCTGGTTCGAGAGCGGCGTCGACACGGCGGCCGAGGACCCGTTGCTCATCCAGCGCTTCGGTGAACTCGCCCTCCAGGTCAGGGCATCCGAGGCACTGCTGGGTGTCGCGGCCCGTGCGGTCGACGCGGCCCGTGACGAGCTGACCGACGACTCGGCGGCCGAGGCGTCCATCGCCGTGGCCGCCGCGAAGGCGCACACCGCCGCCACCGCCGTCGAGGTGGCGGGCGCCCTCTTCGAGGTGTCCGGCACCCGCTCGGCCCTCAACTCCCTCAACCTGCACCGCCATTGGCGCGACGCCCGTACCCACACCCTGCACGACCCCGCCCGCTGGAAGATCCAGCACATCGGCCGCTACGTACTGAACGGCACCAAGCCGCCCCGCCACGGCCTGCTGTAAGGCCTCGCGTCGGCCTCCAAGACTTTCCCCACAGCGCCCCCTCGCCGACAGGCCCCCACGATCGGAGAACGCCGCCGTGTCCCTCACCTTCCACTGGTTCCTGCCCACCAACGGCGACAGCCGGCATGTAGTCGGCGGCGGCCACGGCACCCCCGCCACCGCCTCGGGCCGGGACCGGCCGCCGACCGTGGCCTATCTGAGCCAGATCGCCCGCGCCGCCGAGGACCTGGGCTTCGTCGGGGCGCTCACCCCCACCGGCGCCTGGTGCGAGGACGCCTGGCTGACCACCGCGATGGTCAGCCAGAACACCGAGCGGCTGAAGTTCCTGGTCGCCTTCCGGCCCGGTTTCGTCTCGCCCACGCTCGCCGCGCAGATGGCGTCCACCTTCCAGCGGCAGACCGGCGGACGGCTGCTGCTCAATGTCGTCACCGGCGGCGAGAGCCACGAGCAGCGCGCCTACGGGGACTTCCTCGACAAGGACGCCCGATACCGCCGTACCGGCGAATTCCTGCAGATCGTCCGGGACCTGTGGGATGGCAAGACCGTCGACCTGGCCGGTGAACACCTCCAGGTCGAGGACGCCAGGCTGGCCCGGGTCCCCGACCCGGTCCCCGAGGTGTACTTCGGCGGCTCCTCGCCCATCGCCGGACAGGTCGCCGCCCGGCACGTCGACGTCTACCTCACCTGGGGCGAACCGCCCGCCCAGGTCGCCGAGAAGATCGCCTGGATCCGGGATCTCGCGGCGCGGGAGGGCCGCACCCTCCGGTTCGGCATCCGGCTGCACGTCATCACCCGCGACACCTCCGAGCAGGCCTGGACCGAGGCCCACAAGCTGCTCGACGGCTTCGACCCCGAGACCGTGAAGTCCGTCCAGGCCGGGCTGGCACGCAGCGAGTCGGAGGGCCAGCAGCGCATGCTCGCCCTGCACGGCGGCGGCAGCCGGGACGGGCTGGAGATCCACCCCAACCTCTGGGCCGGGATCGGCCTGGTGCGCGGCGGCGCGGGCACCGCACTGGTCGGCAGCCACGACGAGGTCGCCGAGCGGATCAAGGAGTACCACGCCCTCGGCATCGACGAGTTCGTGCTCTCCGGCTACCCGCACCTGGAGGAGGCGTACTGGTTCGGCGAGGGCGTCCTGCCGCGCCTCGCCGCGCAGGGACTGTGGCAGCACCCGTTCGCCCCGTCACCCGCGCCCGCCGCGCAGGTGCCCTTCACGAGCTGAGCGACCCGCGAGACCCGCGAGGCCCGACAGTTCCGAGAGACCCGAGCGTGCCGAGGTGTGCCGTGCGCACCTCGGCCGTCTGCCCCTGCACCAGCAGGAACATCCCCTCCCGCGCCAGCCGCTGCGCAGGGCTGCCCAGATCCATGGACCGGCCGCCGCCGGCCACGACGGCCGCGGTCGTCGCCGCGCGCATGAGGTCGTACGCCCGCGTCTTGCAGACCAGTCGCTCCTCGATGCGCTCCGTCGGCACCGGGTGATCGGCCAGGGCGTACGCCTGCCGCCGCAGCTCGTCGAGGCGGGAGCGCAGGACGCGGGCGGTCTCCCGCGCGACGGGATCGCCGTCCAGCAGGTCGATCGCCGACGAGGCGATGCCGAAGACGGCCGGTGAGGCGTTGGTGTTCCTCGGACGATCGGTGGCTGCCCACGCCTCGTACGGAGCCCGCAGGACCACCGCCTCATCGGGCAGCCACAGGCCGTCCAGCTCCAGCGAGACCGTACGGGAGGCGGTGAGCGCGGCCAGCCGCATCGGCGGGGAGGGGCGCAGGCCGGGCTGCTCGCGCGCCTCGGTGAACGCGAACAGCGCCTCGTCCGCGTCCGTCACCCCCGCCAGCAGCATCACGTCGTTCAGCCCCCAGCCCGTGTACCAGGGCACCGTCCCGTCGAAGCGCCAGCCACCGCGCTCCCGCGTGACCCGGACCGGCATCCGGGGATGGGCGCGCAGTTGGGCGTAGGCGACCCCGGACAGCAACTCCCCTCTCGCCAGCGGGCCCAACAACCGTTCCCGGACCGGGAGTTCGCTCTTGGCCAGCGTCATCACCGGCGTATGGTGCTGGGTCTGCACGAACCAGGTCGAGCAGCACGCCCCGGCCAGGATCTCGGCGGTCTCCCGGACCACCGCCGCGGGCGCGGCAGACCCGCCGTACTCCACCGGCGCGCTCACCCCGAGCAGCCCCGAACGCTTGACCGCCTCGACACTGCTCGCGGGCACGCCCTCCTGGTCCACGCGCGCGGCGCGGGGCGCCAGCACCTCGGCCGCGAGCCGACGCGCACGGGTGACGAGGGGGTGCGGTGCGGTGGTCATCGAAGAAATCTCCCGGTGTCGTGGTGTCCGGTGTCGATCCGGCCGTCTCCCGTTCGTGTAGGCAGTGAGAAGCGGTACGGGAGACCAGGAGGACACGTCATGAAGCACTACCTGTTGAGCGTGATGCAGCCCCAGGGCGAGCCGCCCGCGCCCGAGGTCATGGAAGAGATCATGCACAACCTCGATGTCTTCCACACGGAGCTGCGCGCCGCCGGCGCCTGGGTGTTCGCCGGAGGACTGCACGGACCGGAGACGGCCACCGTGCTGCGGGCCACGGGCGCGGACGTGCTGGTCACCGACGGTCCGTACACCGAGAGCAAGGAGTATCTGGGCGGGATCTGCCTGATCAAGGCCCCCGATCTGGACGCGGCGCTCGCATGGGGCCGCAAGGCGACCCTGGCGACCACGCTCCCCATCGAGGTGCGGCCCTTCATGGGCGAAGCCGAGGACTGAGGGAAACCGACGACCGATGACCGTCGACATCGAGGACGTCTTCCGCGCGGAGTACGGCCGCGCGGTCGCCGTCCTCATCCGCCTCCTCGGCGACATCGACCTCGCCGAGGAGGCCGTCCAGGACGCCTTCACCACGGCCGTGCGGAAGTGGCCGGAGACGGGCGTACCGCCGAGCCCGGCCGGATGGATCATCACCACCGCCCGGAACCGGGCCGTCGACCGGCTGCGCCGCGAGTCCACGCGGGATGCCCGGCACGCCGAGGCCGCCCAGCTGTACGCACCGGACGAACCGACCGAGGAGGGTCCCGTGCGCGACGACCGGCTCCGCCTGATCTTCACCTGCTGCCACCCCGCGCTCGCCACCCAGGCCCAGGTCGCCCTCACGCTGCGCCTCCTCGGCGGCCTGAGCACCCCGCAGATCGCGCGCGCCTTCCTGGTCCCCGAGCCCACCATGGCCCAGCGCCTGGTCAGGGCCAAGGCCAAGATCCGCGACGCCCGCATCCCGTACCGGATCCCGCGCGACGCCGACCTCCCGGACCGGGTGAAGGGTGTGCTGGCGGTCGTCTACCTCGTCTTCAACGAGGGGTACGGCGGCCGGGAGGACCTCTGCGCGGAGGCCCTGCGCCTCGGCCGTGTCCTGGCGGAGCTCATGCCGGACGAGCCCGAGGCCCTCGGCCTGCTCGCGCTGATGCTCCTCATCGAGTCCCGCGGGCCCGCCCGGACGGCACCCGACGGCGACCTGATCGTCCTCGCCGAGCAGGACCGCTCCCGGTGGGACCCCGCCCTGATCGCCGAGGGCCAGTCACTCGTACGCCGCTGCCTGCGCCTGAACCGACCGGGCCCGTATCAGATCCAAGCCGCGATCAACGCCGTACACAGCGATGCCCCGAGTGCCGACGCGACGGACTGGGGCCAGATCCTCCAGCTGTACGACCAGCTCATGGCCCTCGCGCCGAGCCCGGTCGTCGCGCTCAACCGCGCCGTCGCGGTGGCCGAGGTCGAGGGGCCCGAGCCGGCCCTCGCCCTCGTCGACACGCTCGACCTGCACGGCTACCACGCCTTCCACGCCGTACGCGCGGATCTGCTCCGCCGCACGGGCCGCGCGACGCAGGCCATGGAGGCGTACGCGAGGGCCGTTGCGCTCAGCGAGAACGCCGCCGAGCGCGCGTACCTCGAACGCCGTCGACAGGCACTCGCGCACACCAACTCCTAGCGGCGACGGTCGCGTTCAGGTGTGGAGACGTCCTGCCGGTCGGTGGTGCGGGCGGACCACTGGAGGAGGAGGCGCGGGGCCTCCTGGGCGGGGGAGTCGGGGGTGCCGTGCAGGCGATCCGACGCTGGTCAGCTCGGTCGGGGCGGGGTCGCCGGGACGGCGGCCCGGCTCCTTTTCGCGGGCGTCCTCACACGCTGAGTGCCTCGCGGACGGCCCCCTCCGCCTCCTGTCCGCCCGCGCCGGACGAGGTGACCCGGCCGGCCTCCAGGACGTAGTACCGCTGTGCCGCACGCATCGCGAAGCCGACGTGCTGCTCGACCAGGAGCACTGAGAGGCCGCCGCGGGCGGCGAGGGCGAGGATCGTCTCCTCGATCTCGGCGACGACGGAGGGCTGGATGCCCTCGGTGGGCTCGTCGAGGAGGAGGATCCGAGGCTCCGTCACCAGGGCTCGGGCAAGGGCGAGTTGCTGGCGCTGGCCGCCGGAGAGTAGACCCGCACGGCGGCTGGAGAGCGCGCGCAGCGCGGGGAACAGGTCCAGCGCCTCGCCGATCGCCTCCCTGCCGCGCCGCCGTCCGTCCGCGACCAGCTGGAGGTTCTCGGCGGTCGTGAGGTGCGGGAAGGCCTGCTGGCCCTGCGGGACGTAGGCCATGCCGCGCGCCACCCGCTCGTGGGGTTTGCGGCGGGTGATGTCCTCGCCGTCGAGGCGCACGACACCGCTCTGCGGGGTGAGCAGCCCGACAGCCGCGCGCAGCAGGGTGCTCTTGCCCGCGCCGTTGTGCCCGAGCACGGCGGCCACCCCGTCGCGGGGGACCTCGACGGAGACGCCGTGCAGCACGGTACTGCGGTGATAGCCGACCCGGACGTCCTGGATCTCCAGCATCATGACTGCCTCACGCCTCCTGTACGGCCGCGGAGGCCGCGGTGTCCTGTTCGGTCGCCGGGCCCGCGGTGTCCCGTACGGCCGTCGGGCCCGCGGAGTCGTGGACGGTCGCCGCGGCTGCGCCTTCCGGTGTGTCGTCGGTGGTGGCCGCGTGCCCGAGGTACACCTCCTGCACCTTCGGATCCGCCTGCACCTCGGCCACCGTCCCCTCGCTCAGTACCCTGCCCGCGTGCAGCACGCTGACGCTGCGCGCGAAGGAGCGCATGAAGTCCATGTCGTGCTCGATGACGACCACGGTCCGCTCCTGGCTGATGAGCTCCAACAGCTCACCGGTGGCCTGCCGTTCGTCGTGGCTCATGCCGGCCACCGGCTCGTCGAGCAGCAGCAGCCGCACGTCCTGCACGAGCAGCATGCCGATCTCCAGCCACTGCTTCTGACCGTGCGCGAGCGTCCCGGCCGGGCGGTCGGCGGACTCCGTCAGGCCCACCGTCTCCAGGGCGCGCGCGACGGAATCCGGGACGCCCTTGCGGCGACGCAGCATCGTCAGCGGGCCCCGGCCCGCGCCCGCCGCGATGTCCAGGTTCTGAAGGACCGTCAACTCCTCGAACACGGTGGCAGTCTGGAAGGTGCGGCCGATCCCCGAGCGGGCGATCCTGTGCACGCTGCGGCCGAGGATGTCCTCGCCCCCGAAGCGCACCGACCCCTGCGCCCTCACCAGGCCGGTGACCGCGTCGACCAAGGTCGTCTTGCCCGCGCCGTTCGGCCCGATGAGGAAGCGGAGATCGCCGGGCCGGACGTCGAGGTCCACACCGTCGACGGCCGTGAAACCGTCGAAGGACACCCGCAGTTGCCGTATCTCAAGACCCGAAGGCTCGATGCCCGAAGGCTCACTACCGGAAGGCTCGATGCCGGAGGGCTCGATACCCGAGATCTCAGTCATGCCGTGTCTCCAGCGAGTGCTTGCTCCGACCTGCGTCGTCGCACGATCCCGAGCAGTGAGGCGAGACCGCCCGGCAGGAACGCCAGGGCCACGATGAACAGCAGCCCCTGGAAATACGTCCAGGCCGCGGGGAACTCCTCCGACAGCGCCGTCTTGGCCCAGGCGACACCGATCGCGCCGAGCACCGCGCCCACCAGGCTCGCCCGGCCGCCGACCGCGGCGCCGATGACCAGCTCGATGGAGGGCACGATGCCGATCAGCGCGGGGGAGATGATGCCGACCGCCGGCACGAACAGCGCGCCCGCAAGCCCGGCCATGCCCGCCGCCACGACGTACGCGACGAGCTTCACGTTCGCCGGGTTGTACCCGAGGAAGCGCACCCGCTCCTCCGAGTCCCGTACGGCGACGAGGAGTTCGCCGTAGCGGCTGTGGACCAGCTGGCGGGCCAGGGCGATCAGAAGGAGCAGGACCGCGGCGATGATGAAGTACACCATCCGCTGGTTGACCGGGTCGTTGAGGTCGTAGCCGAAGAAGCCCTGGATGTCGGTGAGTCCGTTGGTGCCGCCGGTCGTGGCCTGCTGGCCGACCAGCCAGATCGCGAAGGCCGCGGCGAGCGCCTGGCTGAGGATCGCGAAGTAGGCGCCCTTGACCCGGCGCCGGAAGACGAACGTCCCGAGGACCGCCGCGACGGCCATCGGCAGCAGCACGGTCGCCGCGAGCGCGAAGACCGGGTTCGCGAACGGCCTCCACCACCACGGCAGTCCGGTCGCCGTGCCGTACAGCTGCATGAAGTCGGGGAGGTTGCCGGGCCCGGCGTCCGCGATCTTCAGGTGCATCGCCATGGCGTATCCGCCCAGCCCGAAGAACACGCCCTGCCCGAGCGTCAGCAGGCCGCCGCGCCCCCAGGCCAGACAGATGCCGACCGCGACCATCGCGGTGCAGAGGTACTTGGCGAGCAGCCCGAGCCGGAAGTCGGAGAGCGCGAGCGGGGCGACGGCGAAGAGCACGACGGCGGCCGCCGCGAAGCCGGCCGCCGGGCGCGCGGAGCTGAACCGTCCCTTCGGACCGATGGATTGCTTCGGCGCGACAGAAGTGGTGGTGGTCATACGAGACTCCTCGTACGCAGCGTGTACAGCCCCTGGGGCCGCCACTGGAGGAACGCGACGATGGCCACCAGGACCAGCACCTTCGCGACGCTGACGGTGGTGGAGTACTCCAGGACCGATTGCAGCACGCCCAGCACGAAGGCGACGATGACGCTGCCCTTGAGCTGTCCGATGCCGCCGACCACGATCACCAGGAAGGCGTCGATGATGACGTTGGTGCCCATCGTGGGCCCGATCGGGCCGACCAGCGTCAGCGCGACTCCGGCGACTCCGGCGAGACCGGACCCGATGAAGAAGGCGGTGCGGTCGACCCGGCCGGTGGAGATGCCGGAGACCTCGGCGAGGTCACGGTTCTGCACGACGGCGCGGATACGCCGGCCGAGCGGCGTCAGGCGCAGTGTCAGGGACAGCGCCACGACCGCCGCGATCGCCAGACCCAGGATGAACAGACGGCTGTTGGCGAAGGTGAGCGGATCGTCGCCCCCGATGACGGTGATGTTCCCGGTCAGCACATCGGGCGCACGGGTCTGCACATTGGGCGCGCCGAAGATGTCCCGCGCGAGCTGCTGAAGCATCAAGGAGACGCCCCACGTGACAAGCAGCGTGTCGAGTGGCCGAAGGTAAAGGCGGCGAATCAGCAGCCATTCCAGTAGTGCGCCGAGCGCTCCCGACACGAGAAAGGCGACGGGGAGCGCGACGATCAGTGAGAATCCCGCGCTGGAAATGGACTTCTGGAGGACGTAGGTGGTGTAGGCGCCGGCCATGATGAACTCACCGTGGGCCATGTTGATGACATTCATCTGGCCGAAGGTGAGCGAGAGGCCGAGCGCGATGAGCAGCAGAACGGCACCGATACTGACACCGGTGAACATCTGCCCGAGGATCACGGTCATGCGGCGGCTCCGGAGAGGCGGGACGCGGGGGCCGCTTGGCTCGGGCCCCCGCGCGACGGGTGATCAGGAGAGGCCGGAGGCCCAGTCGTAGCCCTTCAGGTACGGGTCCGGCTTGATCGGTTCGCCGGAGTCCCAGACCTGCTTGATCAGACCGTCGGAGCCGATCTTGCCGATGCGGGCGGTCTTGTAGATGTGCTGGCTCGCGCCGTCGACGGTGACCTTGCCCTCGGGGGCGTCGAAGGTGATGCCGTCGGAGGCCGCCTTCACCTTCTCGGGGTCGAAGGACTTCGCCTTCTCGACCATCGCCTTCCACAGGTAGACCGAGGTGTACGCGGCCTCCATCGGGTCACTGGTCGGCTTGCCCTGGCCGTACTTGGCCTTGTACGCCTTCACGAACTTGGTGTTCGCCTCGCCGGAGGTGGTCTGGTAGTAGTTCCAGGCCGTCAACTGGCCCGCCAGGTACTGCGATCCGATCGACTTGACCTCCTCCTCGGCGATCGACACCGAGACGACCGGCATGCTCTTGGCGGTCAGGCCCGCGGACTTGTACTCCTTGAAGAAGGCCACGTTCGAGTCGCCGTTGAGGGTGTTGAAGACCGCGTCCGCCTTCGAGGCCTTGACCTTGTTCGCGATCGTGCTGAACTCCGTGGAGCCCAGCGGCGCGTAGTCCTCGCCGAGGACCGTCATGCCGTTGGCCTTGGCGTACGCCTTGATCTCCTTGTTGGCGGTGCGGGGGAAGACGTAGTCGCTGCCGACCAGGTAGATCTTCTTCTTGCCCTGGCTCTTGAGGTAGTCGAGGGCGGGGACGATCTGCTGGTTGGTGGTGGCGCCCGTGTAGAAGATGTACGGCGACTCCTCCAGCCCCTCGTACTGCACGGGGTAGAAGAGCAGCGACTTGTTCTTCTCGAAGACCGGCTTGACGGCCTTGCGGCTCGCGGAGGTCCAGCAGCCGAAGGTGGCCGCGACCCGGTCCTCCTTGATGAGCTTGCTCGCCTTCTCGGCGAAGGTCGGCCAGTCGGAGGCGCCGTCCTCGCTGATCGGCTTGATCTTCTTGCCGAGCACTCCGCCCGAGGCGTTGATCTCGTCGATCGCCAGCTTCAGCGAGTCGCGTACGGTCACCTCACTGATCGCCATCGTGCCGGACAGCGAGTTGAGCAGTCCGACCTTGACGGTGTCGCCGCTCACGTCCGCCTGCGCGGCCTTGTCGGACGTACCGCCCGCGTCGGTCTTGGCGCCGCACGCGGAGAGCGCGACGACCGCCGCGAGCGCGGCGGCACCGGCCATCGCACGGCGTCGCAGATTACCGGAACCGCTGGAACCGCTGGACAAAATGAACCCCCTCGGGCCGTGGAGGAGACAAGCTCCTGAAGTGCGGTCCACAGCCTCAAGTCACCCTGTTTCCAAGGTGTTTCGCGATACTTTCCCGGCGGTATCTTCCCGCTCTCATGAAGCCTTCACGGGGGATTCGCGAGGCATTCGCGAGGCAACAAAAAATGCCCTGGGCGGAATTCGTCACCTGAATTCACCATCGGCCCAAGGCATTCTCATTACTTCCTGTGGGAAGTATCTTGGCGAGGGTGCGGTCATGTCAAGGGCGGGATCCGTGAAGATCGAGTTCGGCCACGACGTCGAAGTCCACGCCGTCCGCCCGCGCCAGGTAGATCCGTTGACGGACGTGGCTGTCGCGCAGGTGGAGCAGACCGCGCGGGCCCTCGTACGACACGGTCTCGGCCGCCGCCTCGATCGCCGACACGTCGAGGGTCCTCGCGCGGCCGATGAGCGCGGCCAGCAACAGCACACCCTCGTAACAGGATTCGCCGAGGCTGCCCAGTGCCGGCGCCTCGACGCCGTACCGTCCGGCGTACCGGCCGTGGAAGTCGAGGGTGTCCTGGTTCGCGAGCGAGGCGAAGAACCCGGCGGTGCTGTAGAGGTCCACGGTGGCCGTCGGTCCGCTGGCCATCAGCATGTTCTCGTCCATCAGTGTGCTCAGCCTGAGACAGCACGCGTCGAGCCCGGCCGCGGCGAACGCCCGGTTGAAGCGCACCGCGTCGCTGCCGACGAGCAGCATGATCACGCCGTCCGTGGCCGAACGCTCGATCCGGCGCAGCACCGCGTCGAAGTCGTGTGTGCCCAGCGGCAGATAGACCTCCCCCCGGACACTGCCGCCCGAGTCGCGCGCGTAGGCGTGCGCGGCCCGGGCCGTTCGGCGAGGCCACACATAGTCGTTGCCCACGACGAACCATCGGCGCACCCCGCGTTCGTGTGCCAACAGGGCCATCGCGGGCCGCAGTTGGTCGCGCGGCGTCTCGCTGGTGAGGAACACGCCCGCGGTGTGCTCGCCGCCCTCGTACAGGGCCGTGTAGACGTAGGGCACCCGATCCGCGATCCTCGGCGCCAGTGCCTGCCGCACCGAGGAGATGTGCCAGCCCGTGACGCCCTGCACGACCCCCAGATCCACCAACGCCTGGACGTGCTCGGCCACTTCGCGCGGAGCGGCGCCACCGTCGACGGGCAGCAGCCGCAGCTCCTTGCCGAGGACGCCACCCGCGCGGTTGACCTCCTCGACGGCCAGCTGGGCGCACAGCTCGCAGGTGGGTCCGAAGATCCCGGCCGACCCCTGCATGGGAAAGACGAGCGCCACACGGAGCACGGAGTCGTCTGCCGTGAACCAGTCGGGCGGAGGCGAATCGGGCCGGAACATGACGTCATGATTTCGGGTCCGCCGGGTGAACTCCACTCCGTCTCATAGCATGTACATCCCCCTGGACCGAGGAGCAGGATGCCCAGCCCATCTCCGCGTCAGCCCCAGGATCTGATGCACCTCCTGACGCGCGCCGAACGGCTGGCCGCGCGCCGGCTGCGGACCGTGCTCGACGAGGACGGCTGCTCGCTCGACGCCTGGCGGGTGCTCGCCCTGCTCTCCGACGGTCAGGGGCATCACATGACGGCGGTCGCCGAGGCCGCCTTCCTGCCGCCCGCCACGCTGACGAAACTCGTCGATCACCTCGTCGACCAGAACCTCGTGCACCGCCGCGTCGACCCGCTCGACCGGCGCCGCATCCTCGCGCATCTCACCCCGCGCGGTCAGACGTACTGGCGGCGCCTCGACCGCGAGGTCCGCGCGCGGTGGCCGGTGCTGAGCGACGGCGACGACGAGCTGTTGCGGGCCCTGCTGGGGCGCCTGGCGGACACGCTCGACGCGACGGGCGCCGAGTTCACCCTCTGAGTCGGCGCCGGCGCGCAAAGTAGTTCCCGCTCGCCCGGAATTTGTTTGGGCAGGTGAAAGGTTGTCATATACATCCAGCTAGGGTTGGCGTATACACCGACCACTGAGCATGTGCGCGCGGCCGGCCTGCCCGTCCGCGCCCCGACCAGCGAGGCACCGTGAACCACTCCGCACCCGAACAGCCCGCCGACGTCGTCTCCCGACTGCGCGCCACCTTCCGCTCGGGCCGCACCAAGCCCGTCGAATGGCGTACGCACCAGCTGCGCCGCCTGCGCGAGATGCTCACCGAGCACGGCGAGGACCTCGCCGCCGCCCTCCACGCGGACCTCGGCAAGAGCTCGACCGAGGCCTTCCGCACCGAGATCGACTTCACCGTGCGCGAGATCGACCACACCCTGGAACACCTCGACGGCTGGCTGCGCCCCGAGTCGGCCCCGGTCCCGGCGCACCTCGGCGACGACGCGTCGGCCTGGACGCAGTACGACCCGCTGGGCGTCGTCCTGGTCATCGCCCCCTGGAACTATCCGCTCCAGCTCCTGCTCACGCCCCTGCTCGGCGCGCTCGCCGCGGGCAACGCGGTGGTGGCCAAGCCCAGCGAGCTGGCCCCGGCCACCTCCGACGTCGTCGCCCGGCTGCTGCCGCGGTACCTCGACACCGAGGCGGTCGCCGTCGTCGAGGGCGGCATCCCGGAGACCACCGCCCTGCTGGCCGAACGCTTCGACCACATCTTCTACACCGGCAACGGCACGGTCGGACGCATCGTGATGCGGGCCGCCGCCGAGCACCTCACCCCCGTCGCCCTCGAACTGGGCGGCAAGTCCCCGGCGTTCGTCGACCGCGACGCCGACCTGGCCGTGGTCGCGGACCGGCTCGCCCGTGGCAAGTTCCTCAACGCCGGCCAGACCTGCGTCGCGCCCGACTACGTCCTCACCGACCCCGAGACCGCCCGCGCCCTGGAGCCGGAACTCGCCCAGGCCGTCGAGGCGCTCTTCGGAACTGAGCCGCGGCGGTCCGCCGAGTTCGGGCGGATCGTCAACGAGCGCCACTTCGACCGGCTGAGCTCCCTGCTCGACTCCGGCCGGACCGTCACCGGCGGCGACAGCGACCGTGCCACCAAGTACATCGCGCCGACCGTGCTCGCCGACGTCGACCCGAAGGCGCCTGTCATGCGGGAGGAGATCTTCGGCCCGATCCTCCCGATCGTCACGGTCGCGGACCTCGACGAGGCCATCGGCTTCATCAACGACCGCGACAAGCCCCTCGCGCTGTACGTCTTCACCGAGTCGGACACCACCCGCGAGCGGATCGCCGCCGAGACGTCGTCCGGGGGCCTCGGCTTCGGACTGCCGCTCGCCCATCTGACCGTCTCCGACCTGCCGTTCGGCGGCGTCGGGGAGAGCGGCATGGGCAGCTACCACGGCCGCTACTCCATCGAGACGTTCAGCCACCGCAAGGCGGTGCTGGAGAAGCCGCTCGGCTGAGCCGCGGTCCCGCCGCCGGTCGACCCTGCCCGCGTGCCAGCGCGCGGAACTCCAGCGGGGTACGCCCGTCGCGGGTGCGGAAGAACTTCGCGAAGTCGCTCGGCTCGCGGAAGCCGAGCGTGCGGGAGACCTCCGCCGCCGTGGCGTCGGTGTGGACGAGAAGGCGCTTGGCCTCCAGCAGGACGCGCGCGTCGAGGTACTGCTTGGCCGTCGAGCCGGTGGCGGCCAGGGTCGCCCGGGTGAGGGTACGCGCGCTGTAGCCGAGCGCGGCGGCGTAGTCGGCGACGCGGTGACTGGTGCGGAAGTCGCGTTCCAGTGCGGCACTGTAGCGGCGGAACGTGTCGTCGGCCGGGGCGGACGACACCGGGTCCGGGCGGGCGTGGGCCAGCCGCAGCAACAGGACGGAGAGCAGCAGCCGCAGGGCCTGGATGTGGGCGTCGAGGGGGAGAGAGCCCAGGTCCGCGTACTCGTGGGCGAGATGGCGAAGGGCCAGGCCGGCGGCGCGGGCGTGCGGGCCCGGCGGCAGCAGCGGTGACTGGTCGAACGGGGGGTCGGCGAGGACGAAGCCGGGTTGCCAGATGACGATGGTGCCGCGCGCCCTGGCGAGGTCGTCGAGGACGTACCGATGGATCTGCCCGGGGCGTACCCACAGCCAGCCGCCCGGTGCCACGGCGCAGTCCGTGAAGTCCACGCTGTGCCGCAGGGTGCCGTCGGCCACGTGGATCAGGTGGTGGAAGTCCGGCCGCTGCGGGGCCGCCAGGTCGATGCCTCGGCGACGGCCGCGAGCGAGCAGTTCGGTGAAGTCCAGGACGTCCATACCGATGGGTGCGCCGAGCGACGGCCGGGGTGGCGGACCACCGAGCCCGACCGCCGTACCCGGCGCGAGGCCTACCCCGTCGAGTTCCGGATGACCCGGGCCGACATCGACGACGCCCCCGAGGTCCCCGTCGTACCGCCGCTGACCACCGGCTGAACCCGCTCCGGCGCACCCCCGTCAGGGAGTGCGTGCCTTCAACAGCCCGAGCAGCGAGTCCTTCAGGCCGGTGACGAAAGCGTCGCGGGTCGCGTCGTCGAGAAGGTCCAGTGAGAGGTACGGGTTGAGGTCCTCCAGCTCGACCAGGAGCAGCTGCCCGTCCGGGGCACGGCAGGCGTCGACGCGCTGGATGCCGTGGCCGATGTCGTTCCAGTCGACGAAGAGCTGGGCGAACTCCAGGTCGGCGGCGGTGGGTCGGTAGCGCTCCAGTACCCAGCGCCGGTCGGTGTGGGGCGCGTACAGGGCGTACTGGAAGGTGTGGTCGATGAAGTAGAACGACACCTCGTACGCGAAGGGGATGCGCGGCTGGACGAGGACCCCTTCGTAGGGCAGGTCCCGGAGCCGCTCGCCGGGCACGAATTCCAGGCCGATGGAGTCCGCGCCGGCCTTGGGTTTGACGACGTACTCGGCGGCCTCGGGCAGGCGGCCCAGGTCCTGGGGGCGGTCGATGGTCGGGATGACCGGACGGCCGGCGGCGCTCAGATCCAGGAGGTACTGCTTACCGGCCATGTCGGCCTTGCCGGTCAACTCGTTGTAGACGAGCGTGCCGCGCCGGACCGCCTCGGCCCGGAAGGCGTCGTACGCCTCCTGGTAGTGGAGCACGGGGCCGCTGTTGCGGACGACGACCAGGTCGAAGGCGTCCATCAGCGCGGAAGCTTCGAGCGGATGGCACAGCGCGAGGTCGAAGTCGGCGCGCAGGCGGGAGGTGAGGAAGATGTCCTCGTCGCAGTACCGCCGCCCCTTGGCGTCGTAGGCGAGGTCGGTGACGTACAGGACGCGGGGCTGGGACGGCGGCATGATTCTCCTGGTGAGCGGGGTGCGCCTCGTACGGTACCGACCCCTGCGACGCGATCCGCTGTGCGTCCGTCCGCGGAAACTCTCCCCGGTCACCGGCGACCGCCTCGGGCGGCGGGCCCTCCCGGAGGAACCGCTAGCATCTGCTGAGTCTTATGACGCAACTCGTATGCTGGCGATATGAGGCGTACATCATTTGCTCACTGGCCTTGCTCCATCGCGCGCACGATGGATCTGCTGGGGGACTGGTGGACTCCGCTGGTGCTGCGGGAGGCCTTCTACGGGATCAAGCGGTTCGACGTGTTCCAGCAGGAGCTCGGCATCGCACGGAACACCCTCACCGACCGGCTGCGGCGCCTGGTGGACGAGGGGCTGATGGAGAAGCAGGCCTACCAGCAGGAGCCGGTGCGCTACGACTACGTCCTCACGGCGAAGGGGCGGGACTTCTTCGGCGTGCTCGCGGCCATGAACGCCTGGGGCGACCGCTGGCTGGCCGGCGAGGCCGGGCCGCCGGTCGTCTTCCATCACGAACCGTGCGGCCACGACAGCCATGCCGAGGTCGTGTGCGCCGACTGCAAGCAGCCGATGACGGCCGACGACACGCATCCCCGCCTCGGCCCCGGCTATCCGCCGCGGCTGGCCGAGCGCCCGGATGTACGGGAGCGCTTCAGCCGCTAGCCGACACGACCGCCCCGCCGGGGCGGTACCCCTTGACGAGTGAGTCTATCTACGCAACTCTCGTGGTCAGGACGTATGCGAGTTCCTGGAGTGGGCGAGCGCAGAGAGGTGGACCACGATGGAGTGGACGGGCGCGCGGTATGCGGACGGGCCGACGGCCGAGGTGCGGACCCGGGTCATGGCGTCACCCGAGCGGGTGTGGGAGCTGGTCTCCGACATCGAGCTGATGCCCACGATGAGCGCCGAGCTGCGGTCGGTCGAGTGGCTGGACGGGGCGGGTCGGCCCGCGCTCGGCGCACGGTTCGTCGGCCGGAGCGGACACGACGCGCTGGGGGAGTGGGAGACCACGTCGTACGTCGTGGAGTACGAGCCGCCGCGCGTGTTCGCCTGGGCGGTGGCCGATCCCGAACGCCCCAGCGCCCTCTGGCGGTTCCGTCTCGAGGCGGCCGACGACGGCGGAACCGTACTGACCCAGTGGATGCGGATGGGACCCGGCCGTTCTGGGCTGTCCTTCGCCATCGACCGAATGCCGGAGAAGGAGCAGAAGATCGTCTTCGTACGGATGCGGGAGTTCGAGCGGAACATGACGGCCACGCTCGACGCCATCAAGAAACTGGCCGAGGGCGCCGGGCGCGCGGAAGAGGCGGGCGTGTGATGCGGACGTCGACGACGATCGAGGCCTCCGGCGGCGACTGGCGTGAGACGGTCGACTTCGTGACCGAGGCGGAGAAGCTCGGCATGGACATCTGCTGGGTCGCCGAGGCGTGGGGCTCCGAAGCCCCGTCCCCGCTGGGTTACTTGGCCGCGCGCACCGAGCGGATGCTGCTCGGCTCCGGGATCATCCAGCTCGCGACCCGTACCCCGGTCGCCATCGCGCGGGCCGCGATCACCCTCTCGAACATCTCCGAAGGACGCTTCCTGCTCGGTCTCGGCCCGTCCGGCCCGCAGGTGATCGAGGGGCTGCACGGTGTCCCGTTCGCGCGGCCGCTGTCGCGGATGCGGGAGACGGTGGAGATCGTGCGGGAGGCCGCCTCGGGGGAGAAAATCGCTTACGGGGGGCGGGAGTTCACCCTCCCGCTGCCCGGCGGCGGGGCCAAGCCGATGCGGCTGTCGATGCGCGCCGAGCACGAGCTGCCGGTCTATCTGGCCACCCTCTCACCGAAGATGCTGCACCTGACCGGCGAGGTGGCCGACGGATGGCTCGGCACCAGCTTCGTACCGGAAGGCGCGAAGGAGGCGTACTTCGACCACCTGGACGCCGGGCTCGCCGCATCCGGCCGCAAACGGGCCGACCTCGACATCTGCCAGGGCGCCGAAGTCGCCTTCGCGGACGACGAGGACGCGCTGCGCGCGATGGTCGCCGGCCGCAAGAAGGAACTCGCCTTCAGTCTCGGCGGCATGGGCTCCGCCACCACCAACTTCTACAACAACGCCTACAGCAGACAGGGCTGGGCGGAGACCGCCGAGGCCGTGCGCGAGCGCTGGCAGTCCGGCGACCGGGACGGAGCCGCGCGGCTGGTCACCGACGACATGGTGCTCGCCACCACCCTCATCGGCACCGAGGACATGGTCCGCGCCCGCCTGCGGGTGTGGCGCGACGCCGGAGTCGACACCGTGCGTTTCTACCCGGCGGGCGACACCCTCGACGCGCGGCTCACCACGCTCGGCCGGGCACTCGACCTCGTGCGGGACGTGGAACGCGAAGGGTGAGGCACTCGTCGCGGCCCCGGAAACCGTTCAGGGGGTCGCGATGCCGGCCGGCCGGGCCGGACGTCCGAGCCGGACCGGGACGCCGGGGGAGTACAGCACGCTCACCGGCGCGCCCAGGTCCGCCGGTATCCCGGCGGCCGCGAGGAGGTTCTCCTCGCACGTGACCAGCTCCGCGCGGTGCAGCGGCCAGCGCGGGTGCTCGTTCGGGAGGTACCCGGTGTCGCCGAAGAAGGTGTTGTGCATGCCCCACCGGGCGGTCAGGAAGTGCTCCAACTCGGTGGCCTCCACGACCGGTTCGCCCCGGCGCACCACGATCCTGCTGTACGCGCCGCGCGGCCCGGGCCACCGTCGTGAGCTGATGTAGGTGATGACGTCGTCGTCGGTACGCACTGCCATACGGGACCACAGGTACGGCAGCCGGAAGCCGGTCCGACCCATCAGGACCGGCACCAGCCTCGCCGCGTCCATCGACCGGAAGACCACACCGCGCCGGCCGTGCGCGTCCACCGAGTACAGGCGTACGTTCGTCTCCGGGAACGTGCCCAGATACGGCACTCCCGGTGACCCCAGCCAGCCGACCCGGTGCATCCGGAAGGCGACCAGGCCGACATAGGTGACGCCGCCGAGCGCATCCGGGACGGTTCCGTCCGGCAACAGCCCGGCGACGTCGTCCGGAGCGACCGCCCAGTGCAGGAAGGCGAGATCGAGCCACTGCTGGGTGAGCAGCGGCCGCTCCAGGGGTGCGGGCGCCTCCGGGGTGACGGGCTCCGGTGTCCGCGCGGTGGTCGACACCGGTCCAGCATCTCAGACGGACGCGCACATGTACGTCCTCCGTCGTCCGTGCTCCGGTCCCGCCCGCCGGCGCGGCGGGCGGGACCGTCACGTCGTCGTGGGCGCTGCTTTCGCGAACTCGGCCAGGAAGGCCTCGCAGAACGCCTTGAGATCGTCCGGCTTGCGGCTGGTGATCAGCGTGTTGGGCCCGCTCCGGCAGATCCGCACCTGCTCGTCGACCCAGCTGCCGCCCGCGTTGCGGATGTCCGTGCGCAGGCTCGGCCACGAGGTGAGGGTCCGGCCCGTGACGACGTCCGCTTCGACCAGGGTCCAGGGCGCGTGGCAGATAGCGGCCACCGGACGACCCTGTTCGAAGAAGTCCCGTACGAAGGACACGGCGCGTTCGTCCAGGCGCAGCTCGTCCGGGTTGGCCACGCCGCCCGGCAGGACGAGCCCGTCGAACGACTCGGCCGACACGTCGCCGACGACCTGGTCTACCGGGAAGGTGTCGGCCTTGTCGAGATGGTCGAAGGCCTGGATCTCGCCCGGCTCGGTCGACACGAGGACGGGCTCGCCGCCCGCGTCGGTCACCGCCTTCCAGGGATCGGTGAGTTCGATCTGCTCGACGCCCTCCGGCGCTATCAGGAATGCGACACGCATGGTTGCTCCCTTTCTTTTCGTGGTGCGCCGGACGACCTCGCCCGGCGGGACCGCCGACGCCGCGCGGCAGCGGTTCCCTCTCCTTCGCCTCGGGGCCCGCTCAGTCCTCCGTGTTCGTGGGTGGAGCGCCGGCTCGCTGGGGTAGCACCGTGTACTTCGGATCCTCGGCCGAGGCGACCCCGGCCGCGAAGACGCCGAAGCGGGTGCAGGCCGAGCCCGCGAGGAGGGCCAGCCCGCCGACCACGGCCGCCGGGCGGCTGCGCCGGCCCAGCAGCAGGCCACTCGCGGCGCCCGCCACCGTGAGGAGCCGGGCGGCGCGCAGCAGGGTGCCGGCCCGGCCCTGGCGGTACGTCTCGCCGACCATGCCGAGGCGCTTCTCGGCCGCGCCGGTCGCCGCCACGTCGGCCGCGGCGGCCAGCGTCGCGGCGCAGCGGGCCGGGGCGGACTCGCCCGCGGGCCCGAGCACCAGGGCCATGCCGGCGGCGGCCGCCGTCGCGGAGGCGGCGAAGAGGTAAGGGAGTTCGCGGTGCGCGCCGTGCCAGGCGGGAACGGCCGTGTCCGCCGCCAGGACGGCCGTGTACGAGGCGATCGCCGGGCCGAGCAGCGCGGCCGTCGCGGTCGCGGCCGCCCCGGCCCTGGGCAGCCGCCCGGTGACGGCGGTGAACGCGGCCGCTGCGGCGGCGGGACCGTACCCGGCGAGCAGCCAGGAGCCCACGCTCATCGGCGAGGTCGGCTTGAGCACCCGGAGCATGTTCGGGAACCGGCTCGGCACGCCGAGGTCGTGGACGAGGGCGGCGGCGGACAGCGAGACCGCCGCGAGGGAGGACACCTTCATCGCGGTGGCGGTCCTCCCGCGACCGGTGAGCTGGGCGCCCGCCGCGAGCACCGAGCCCGCGCCGGCCAGGCCGCCGAGGAAGAAGTATCCGGCGATGTCCCGGGCGCCCCACGACGGCGCCTTGATGATCGGGCGACCGTAGTACGACTCGAACTCGGCTCGTGGCACCATGAGTTGCTCTCCGCGACGCCCGCCGCGCCCACGGCCTTCGCGACGCTCGGGGCGCCCGTTCCGCTCGGACTCGCTCATCGTCGTGTCGCCTTCCGTCGCAGGAGTGCGGGCAGCGCGAAGGACAGGGCGAAACCCCCGGCCAGGGAGAGGGCGGCCGCCCCGGCGTGCTTCCACATTGCCGGGAGGTCGCGGGTGGTGACCACCGGGTTCGGCGGAAGCCCGTAGACCTCGGGTTCGTCGAGGAGCAGGAAGAACGCGCCGTCGCCGCCGACCCCGTCGTCGGGTTCGTGGCCGTAGAGCCGGGCCCCGTCCACGCCGGCGGCGTGCAGTTGGTCGACGCGCAGCGCGGCGCGTTCGCGCAGTTCGTCCAGCGGGCCGAACTGGATGGACTCCGTCGGGCAGGCCTTGGCGCAGGCGGGTTCCTGTCCGGCGCCGAGACGGTCGTAGCACATCGTGCACTTGAACGCCCGGCCGTCGGACGGGCGTTGCTCGATGACGCCGTACGGGCAGGCGGGTACGCAGTAGCCGCAGCCGTTGCAGATGTCCTCCTGGACGACGACCGTGCCGAACTCGGTCCGGAAGAGCGAACCGGTGGGGCAGACATCCAGGCAGGCCGCGTGGGTGCAGTGCTTGCAGACGTCGGACGACATGAGCCAGCGCAGCTCGCCCGTCCCGTCCGCCGCGCCGGGGCCTTCGGACCCGGCCTCCGGCGGAGCCGGTCGGGAGAGTCCTGGCGCCCCACTCGGTGTCTCGGACCCGCCGCCCAGCAGGGGGAGTTGGGTCCGTCCGTCCGGCGCCGGCGTCTGCTGTTCGATGAAGGCGACATGGCGCCAGGTGGAGGCGCCGAGCCCCTGCGTGTTGTCGTAACTCATGCCGGTGAGCGAGAGCCCGTCCTCGGGGATCGCGTTCCACTCCTTGCACGCCACCTCGCAGGCCTTGCAGCCGATGCAGACGGAGGTGTCGGTGAAGAAGCCGACGCGCGGCGGAGGTTCGGGGTGCCCGGCGTCGCGCGCGGGGTCGGGTTCGACTCCGCTGAGCAGATGGCGATCCGTCATTTCCTCGTCTCCGTCCCCGTCATGGCGGTGATGCCCGCGCGCCTGCGGTATTCGGCGACCAGCTTCGGCAGGTCGGGGCCGCGGGGCCGGCGCCCGGGGCGGATGTCGGCGGTCAGCGCCTTGTCCTCCTGGATGTGGGCGTTGGGATCGAGCGCGATCGCGACGAGCTCGTTGGCCGCGTCACCGGTGGCCACACCGTTGGGCCCCCAGTGGAACGGCAGCCCGATCTGGTGGACCGTCCGCCCCTGCACGGTGAGCGGTGCGATCCGACGGGTGACCATGACGCGGGCCTCGATCGCGTTGCGGGCCGTGACGATGGTGGCCCATCCCATGTGCTCAAGGCCGCGTTCGGCGGCCAGCTGTGGGGAGACCTCGCAGAAGAACTCCGGCTGGAGCTCGGAGAGGTACGGCGACCAGCGGCTCATACCGCCCGCCGTGAAGTGCTCGGTGAGCCGGTGCGTGGTGACGACGTACGGGAAGACGTCGGCGCCCTGCTCGTCGCCGCTGGGGTGGTAGCGGTTGCCCTCGCGGGGCAGCAGCTGCCGTACGGGATTGCGCGGCGTCGAGGGGTGGAGCGCGTTGCGGAAGGGCGAGTCCTGGGGCTCGTAGTGCGTGGGCAGCGGCCCGTCCTCCAGGCCCGCGGGCGCGTACAGCCAGCCCTTGCCGTCGGCCTGCATGATGAACGGGTCGTCGCCGCGCAGCGCGTCCGGCCCCGTCGCGTCGTCCGGCGGTACGTGGTCGGGCGCGCGGTCGGGGATGAAGTCGGGCACGTCGCGCCCGGTCCACTTCTCCTGGGCCCGGTCCCACCAGACGTACGCCTTGCGCTCGCTCCAGGGTGTGCCGTCCGGGGCGGCCGAGGCCCGGTTGTAGAGGATGCGGCGGTTGGCGGGCCAGGCCCAGGCCCACTCGGCGGCCACCCAGTCCTGTTCGCCGCCGGGCTTGCGGCGGGCGGCCTGGTTGACGCCGTCTGCGTACACCCCGCAGTAGATCCAGCAGCCGCACCTCGTCGAGCCGTCGTCCTTGAGTTCGGTGTACGCGGACAGCGGTGCTCCGTCGGGGCCGTGGCCGTTGATCTCGGCGAGCACGGTGGCGGCGACGGGCTCCTCCAGCGGCCCCTCCACCGGGTAGTCCCAGGTCAGGTCCTGTACGGGCCGGTCCATCGGGTCGGTCGAGGCGGCCAGCCGCTCCTTGATGCGGCGGCCCAGGTGGTACATGAACCACAGATCGCTGCGCGCGTCGCCCTCGGGCTCGACGGCCGCGTGGTGCCACTGCAGCCAGCGGTTGGTGTTGGTGAAGGAGCCGTTCTTCTCCGTGTGGGCGGCGGCCGGGAAGAAGAACACCTCTGTGCCGATGTCCTCGGTGCGCAGCTCTCCGGTCTCGATCTCCGGGCCGTCCTGCCACCAGGTCGCCGACTCGATGAGGGAGAAGTCGCGGACGACCAGCCACTCCAGGTTGGCCATGCCGAGCCGCTGGAGTCGTGTGTTGGCGGAACCCACCGCCGGGTTCTCGCCCATCAGGAAGTAGCCCTTGCACACGCCGTCCAGCTGGGCCATCACCGTGTCGTAGGTGGAGTGGGAGCCGGTCAGGCGCGGCAGGTGGTCGAAGCAGAAGTCGTTGTCGGCGGTGGCCGCGTCGCCGTAGTACGCCTTGAGGAGGCTCACGAAGTACGCCCGCATGTTGCCCCAGAAGCCCTTGTCGGTACGGCTGGCCTCGATGAAGGCGTCCAGGTCCTCGTGCGCGTGGGCGTGCGGCATGGGGAGGTAGCCGGGCAGCAGGTTGAACAGGGTCGGGATGTCGCTGGAGCCCTGGATGGAGGCATGGCCGCGCAGGGCCTGGATGCCGCCGCCGGGGCGGCCGATGTTGCCGAGCAGCAACTGGAGCACGCTCGCGGCGCGGATGTACTGCGAGCCGACCGAGTGCTGGGTCCAGCCGACCGCGTACGCGAAGGCGCTCGTCCGCTCGCGGCCGGAGTTCGCGGTCAGGTCCTCGCACACCTGGAGGAACGTCTCGCGTGGCACGCCGCAGACCTCCTCGACCAATTCCGGGGTGTAGCGGGCGTAGTGGCGCTTGAGGATCTGGTAGACGCAGCGCGGATGCCGCAGCGTCTCGTCGCGGGGCGCGTGCTGTCCGGTGCGCGCTCCGCCCGAGCCGTGCGCCTCGGGGCCGCCGGAGCCTTGGACGCGCTCCTCGTACTGCTCGTCGACGTCGCCGGTGGGCTGCTGCACCTCGACGCCCTCGTACTGCCAACTCGACGGGTCGTAGTGGTGCTTGTCCTCGTCCAGGCCGGAGAAGACGCCGTCCAGGTCCTCGGTGTCGCGGAAGTCCTCGCTCACCAGCGTCGCGGCGTTGGTGTAGGCGAGGACGTACTCACGGAAGTCCTTCTCCTCGGTCAGGACGTGGTTGATGATCGCGCCGAGGAAGGCGATGTCGCTGCCCGCCCGGATCGGCACGTGCAGGTCGGCGACGGCGCTGGTGCGGGTGAAGCGCGGGTCGACGTGGATGATCCGGGCGCCGCGCGCCTTGGCCTCCATCACCCACTGGAAGCCGACCGGGTGCGCCTCGGCGAAGTTGGAGCCCTGGATGACGATGCAGTCGGCGTGCTGGAGGTCCTGCATGAAGGTGGTGGCGCCGCCCCGCCCGAAGGAGGTGCCGAGCCCGGCCACCGTGGAGCTGTGACAGACCCGAGCCTGGTTCTCCACCTGGACCACGCCGAGACCGGTGAGGAGCTTCTTGATCAGGTAGTTCTCCTCGTTGTCGAGGGTCGCGCCGCCGAGGCTGGCGATGCCGAGCGTGCGGGCGGTGCGCAGTCCCTCCGACTCCCACTCCCAGGTCCGGCGACGCGTCTCGATCACCCGGTCGGCCACCATGTCCATGGCGGTCTCCAGGTCGAGGGGCTCCCAGTCGGCGGCGTACGGCGGCCGGTACAGAACCTGGTGGCGGCGGGCGGAACCGGTGGTGAGCTGGAGCGTGGCGGAGCCCTTGGGGCAGAGCCTGCCCCGGCTGATCGGCGAGGCCGGGTCGCCCTCGATCTGGACGACCTTGTCGTCCTTGACGTAGATCTGCTGGCCGCAGCCGACGGCGCAGTACGGGCAGACGGAACTCACCACCCGTTCGGCGCTGTCGGTACGAGGTCTGAGCTGCCGGGTGCGCTCCGACATCGCCGCCCGGCCACGGCCCAACGGGTCGGATCCGGTGAGTTGACGGCGGACGGGCCAGTCGCTCACCCACTTGCGCAGACGCATCGTGTGTCCTCTCGGCGGCCGGGCCCCCCGGCCTCGTGGCATGTCTTCGGCCGCGTGTCCTGGTCGGCGGCCGCCCCTTCCAGACTGGCCCACCGGCGGTGGCACGTCGCGCGGAGCGTCCGGCGGGCGAAGCGCGATGTCGCGTGGAGTGTCACGCGGTCGGCTCGTCGGGCACGGGGTGCTCGGGGTGCGGGCCGGCGGAGTGCGGGGCGCCCCTGCGGCCGGTGCCGGCCTCGTCCGTGTCCGGGATCTCCGGGTCGGGCCGCTCGTCCGCGCCCGGCTGCGGCGTGTCGCCGGAGACGTCCCAGGGATCCTCGTCGGGACTCGCCTGCTGATCGGGCAGGTCCCGCGGTACGGGCTTCGCTTCCCGGGCCGCGTCCTCCGCGCGGCTGTCCGTGCGCTCGTCGTCGCGGCTCTGCCCGCCGTCGTCCATACGGCCTTCCGGGTGGCGGTCACTCACGGTGCTCTCCCTTTCCTGGGGCGGACCCGGTCCGTCATGTCCTCGGTCGGGCCGGCTCCGCCACGCGAGTACCCCGCCGACCGCGGACGATGCCCGACGTCCGCCGCTCCTGACGGCCCGCGGTGATGATCCGCGCTGTCGGGCATCACCGGGAGCCGACGGGGTACCTGAGCTGCGCCCCGAGATGGAGCCACCAGGGATCCGGATCCGGGGGCGGTGCTGCGGTCGTGAGCCGCTGCCCGCCCCGGATGTTCGCGGCGGACGACATCGGCAACGCGAGCGATGTGCTGCAAAACGGACCATGCTGAAGGTGAGAGCAGCGAGGTGATGAGGGCAGTCCGGCCGCTCACCACTCCGCACCCTCGCCGAGGCCCGCGACGCGGAGTCCGTGCCGGGCCCGAGCGACGAACGTGGAGGACACCGTGAACGACACACCGTCATCAGCCGGCTCGACCGCTGCCGACGAGGCTCCCGCGGACCTGGTACAGGTCGTGCTGGGCACATGCTCCGCCGACGACGCGGAGACCGTTCTCCGCGCGCTGGGGAGTCGCTTCGAGGCCGACCCCGACCTGGTGAGCGACACCCGACGGGATGCCCGGACCCACCCCGACACCTGGGCCGACGGGTTCCTCGTCTCGCACAGCGCCGCTCCCTTGCCGGAGGCGGCCCTGTCAGGGCCTGTCACCGCGGAGCTCCAGGGTGGTCCCGTGGCCGTCGCCCGGCTGCGTGAGACCCTCGCGTCCGCCTTCGCCGTCGAGGACACGGGGTCGGTCTCCGGCGACCAGGAGGTCGACCTCCAGCTCCGGCTCACGACCGCTGCCCACTAGGGCCGCTCGTGCGAGGTCCGGGTGGGGTGATCCGCGGCTGTCGCGCGCCCCAGGGCTGTCGCGCGCCCTGCGGGGCGTGCGCACCGTGTCGAAGCGGTGGCTCTCCGTGATGTGAGGCGAGGTCGGTCCACTCACCGCGCCTCGTACTCGTGCGGCCGGCCGCCCTTCCACTCCACCCACACCGGGTCGTCGAGGACGTTCTTGCCGAGCGCCAGACCGGCGAGCCGGATGAACTCCACGACGTCGCTGTCGGTGTGCGCCAGACCGACGACCTCGCTGCGCACGACGACGGGACGACCGCCCGACGCAATCGGCCGATGGACGACTATCGGCACTCCTGCCACACCTTCAGCGTGCGACGCCGTACGCCCATGTGTCGAGCGATGACGAACGCTCGGGGCGAGGGCCACACTCCGGCCGCCCAGGAGCGGACGCGGACCGGATCCCCTTGGACCCCGGAAGCGCCAGGCATGCCCCCACCGTGTCGTGGTTGATCGGGCAGATCACGTGACGTGGGGACGTGCCCCACCGCGTGGCTCCCGTGAAGGGCTTCCCACCGCAGCACCGACAGCTCCCCGGACTGGCACGGCGTAAGCAGGTGCATGGCATGCTCATGACTCCCACAGGAAGGGGTCACGTGACATGAGACCGATACCGCGCTCCCTGCTCGCCGCCACCGCCACCGCCGTACTGGGCGCCGTCCTCACCGCACCCTCGCCCGCCCGGGCCGCGGAAGTCCCGGGCGCGGGCGCCTACTACGTCCAGAGCGCGACCACCGGGTTGAACGCCGCGGACAGCGCAGGAGCGGTCGTCCAGCACAACCCCAAGGGCAACGAGGACCATCAGCAGTGGACGCTGCGGGCGAGCGGAACCACGGCCGGCTCGTACGTCCTGGAAAGCGCCGATACGGCGGGCAGTTGTCTGGGCCGCTCCGGCGATCAGGCCAGGACCATGGCCTGTACGAGCGACGACGCGGCGTGGGAGGTGGCTCCGGCCGGAGCCGACCAGTACACGCTCAAAGCCCCCGGCGCGGAGCGTTACCTGACGGTGGCCGCCAAGGCCCCCGGCGCGAACTACCCGGCCCAGCTGGTCATCGGCTCGGCGGGAGGCCTCGCCGCCTGGTACCTCACCCCGGTCGCGCCGACGGTCAGGCCCATGCCGTCCCAGGGCGAACGCTCCCTGGACCAGGTCACCTTCCTCACCGCCCACAACGCCTACGCCAACGGCGTCGACGGCGGCTTCGCCCCGCCCTTCGTGAACCTGGTGCCGAACCAGACGCGCGGCATCAACCAGCAACTCGCCGACGGGGTACGCGGGTTCATGCTCGACATCCACCAGACCCCCGACGGCGCGATCCTCTGCCACAACAGCTGCACCCTCGTCAGCAGGCCCGTGGCACTCTGGGTCGACCTCCAGCGCATGGTCGACTTCCTCAAGCAGCACCCCGATCAGTTCGTCACCGTCTTCCTGGAGGACTACGTCGACCCGGGTGTCCTGCGCGGCGAACTCGCCCGGGTCAGCGGCCTGTCCGACGTCCTCTACCGTCCCGACCGGACCGGCGTACGCCAGAACGGCTGGCCGAAGCTGGCCGACCTGCTGGCCGCGGGCAACCGGCTGCTGATCTTCACGGACCACAGCCGTGCCTTAGACGAGAACGCCGGGCTCACCCGGGACAGTTTCGGCGTGATGTACCAGCGGGAGTGGACCGTGGAGAACTACTGGTCGATGGGCTCGGGCATCGGCACCTCCGACTGGTCGTGTTACAGCCGTTGGTACGGCGCCGACACCAACATCCCGCTCACCAGGACCGAGACCGGCTTCCGCCCCCTGTTCGTCATGAACCACTTCCGCGACGCCACGATCGCCTCCACCGCCACCACGGACAACACCAAACTCGCCGATCGCGCCCAGCGGTTCTGCCTGCCGGGCGCCCGCAAGAAGCCGAACTTCCTCGCCGTGGACCGCTACGACCTCGGTGACCCGGCGTCGGCCGTGAACAGGCTGAACGGTTACACGTATCCGTGAACCGTCTGCGAAACTGCCGCGATGACCTCGAAGAAGATCAACGCGGCAGCCGCGGGCACCTGGAAACTCGGCGATCTCACCGTCAACCGCATCGGATTCGGCGCGATGCGGTTGACGGGCAGCGCGGCCTTCCATCACGGCACACCGGGCGACCGGACCCGGTCGATCGCCGTGTTGCGACGCGCGATCGAGTCGGGCGTCAACCACATCGACACCGCGGCCTTCTACTTCTCGTCGCTGCGCTCCGCGAACGAACTGATCAACTCCGCGCTCGCCCCGTACACGGACGACCTGGTCATCGTCACCAAGGTCGGGCCCTTTCGCGACTACTCGGGGGAGTGGGGCACCTCGGCGCGGCCCGAGGACCTGCGCGGCCATGTCGAGGAGAACCTGCGCCAGCTCGGGCGCGACCACCTCGACGTGGTGTACCTGCGGCGCATGCGACAGGACTCGATCGCCGAGCACTTCGGCGCGCTGGCCGAGCTGCGCGAGGCGGGTCTGATCCGCCACCTCGGCATTTCCAGCGTCGAGCCCAGGCACCTCGCCGAGGCACAGGCCATCGCGCCGGTGGTGTCCGTGCAGAACCGGTACGGCCTGGACTCCCCGGATCCCGAGGCCGACGCCGTGCTGCGCGCCTGCGGCGAACAGGGCATCGCGTTCGTGCCGTTCTTCGCGATCGCGGGCAAGGGCGGTGCGCTGGGCCCGAGCGACGACACCGACGACGTGGTGCTCGCCGTCGCACGGGCGCACGACGCGACGCCCGCCCAGGTCCGGCTCGCGTGGACCCTCCAGCAGGGGCCCCACGTACTCGCCATCCCCGGCACGGGCAACCCGGACCACCTCGCGGAGAACGTGGCGGCGGGCGCGCTCCGTCTCACGGACGACGAGATGGCCCGCCTCGACGCGCTCCACACACGGGCGCAGTGAGGCCGAGGGCCCCCGCCGGACCAGCAGGCCGGCCCGGCGGGGCCCTCCGCGCTCAGCCCGCGAAGGCCCGGAGCGGATAGTGGTCGGAGAGGTTCGTGTAGGTGTAGTCGGTGCCCCAACTGCTCACCGTCCAGGGCGCGCACTGCTCCTTGACGACCTCGTTCTTCCAGACCGCGGGACGCGCGTGACCGGCGCGGTGGAGCACGTAGTCGAGATCCTCGCGCGGGTCGGTCGGGTAACGGTCGTGCGCGATGGAGTTGTCCTGCGTGTCGAAGGAGTAGGGGTGCCCGGCCCGGGTGTCCGCCCCCACCAGGTCCGCGTCGGCCAGCATCGACGCGTACTCGGCGCTGCGCGAGTCGACGTTGAAGTCACCGGCGACCAGGACCTGTTCGCCGGCCGGTATGTTCTTGGCGTCCAGGAACGCGTCGATCGTCTTGAACTGCCGACTGCGCATGGCGGCGGCCTCACCGGCGCCGCATCCGGGGTCAGTGGACTGCGCGTGGGTTCCCACCACATGCACCTTGGTGCCGTTCACATTCAGCACCACATAGGCGAACCCCTTGTTGGACCACCAGTCCGCGCCGCACGCGTCCTTGTAGACGTACTGCTCCTTGTGAAGGACGGGCCACTTGCTCAGCACGGTCACCCCGCCGTCCTCGGGCGTGGTCGACGAGTACGCCCCGCCCGTCGCGTCCCAGCCGCTCCTGCTCCTCCCGACGACCGGCGTCTGGTACGGGTACTCGGCCGCGGCCGAGCTCTTCAAGGCGTCCGAAGCGGAGTTGTCGAAGGCCTCCTGCAGCACGACGACGTCGTTCCCGCGGAAGAACGAGGACTTCGGGATCTCGGCGGCGCGGTGGTCCTGCCCCCAGTTCGGGTAGAGGTTCTTGCTCATGAGGAAGACGTTGTACGTCAAGACCCTCATCGACGGTGTCGTCGCGGCGTCCGCCGACGCGGGCGCGGCCCCGACGAGACCCGCGGCGGTGAGCGCGAGGACGAGGGCGGCTGCGCCCTGGGTGCGGCGCAGTGAGGAGAGCGGCACTGGATCTCCCTGTGAGTGAAGGGGGTTGAGTGGCGCCGCACATCAAACCACCGGGGATTACTCTCAGGTAACTCCCGTGCGGGGAAAGGATGTCCCCAAGAAGTACGTCCCGCGGAGGGCTGCCCTGCCGTCAGCCGCCGGCGAGAGATCGTCGGCGGCCGGCGACGGCCTCAGCCCAGCTGCTCGTGCAGGAAGGCCAGCGAGCGCTCCCAGGCCTGCGCGGCGGACTCGGGTTCGTACGCCTCGGGGCGGCCGTCGTTGAAGAAGGCGTGCTGGGCGGGGTAGAGGCGGAAGTCCGGGGTGATGCCCGACTGCCGCTGGATCGCCTCGCTCAGCTGGTCGAGGCTCTCCTTGGGAATGGTCGTGTCCAACTCGCCGTAGTTCCCGAGGATCTGCGCCTTGAGGCCGGAGAAGTCGGGCAGCTCGCCCTGGACCACGCCGTAGAACGGCACCGCGGCGCTGACGCGCGGGTCGGCCGCGGCCAGGTAGAGGACGAAGCCGCCGCCCATGCAGAAGCCGATCGCGGCAACCGTGTCCGAGGTGACCTCGGGCAGCCCCAGCAGATGGTCGACGGCGCCGGAGAGCAGTTCGACGCCGCGGGACACCGGCAGCTCCTGCATCATGCGGAAGGCCTCGCCGCTGTCGTGCGCGACATTGCCGCCGTACAGATCGGGCGCGAGGGCGACGAAGCCCTCCGCCGCCAGCCGGTCCGCGACATTCGCGATGTGGTCGGTCAGGCCCCACCACTCCTGGATGACGATCACGCCGGGGCCCTCACCGGACGGCGGCAGCGCCAGATAGCCGTGCGCGGTGCCCCCGGCGCTGGGGAAGGTCACGTTCTGATGGGCCGGTGCGCCGGTCGACTTCGGCAACTCGGTCATGGCACTCAACTCCTGTGGGGCGGCGTCGGGTGGTGGGGGCGCGGCGGGGCGGCCCCGAGTTGATCTCCACGATGTCATGCGCGGGCGCGGCGCTCCCTCCCGGTCCGCACGACACGGCCCGCGGCCACCTTTTGCAGCAGGCTGTACGCGAGCACCGGCAGCAGCACATGCGGGCGGTCGGGCAGCGTCGTCGTGATGAGCACCGCGCTGGCGCTGCTGTTGTTCATCCCGCAGGCCAGCGTGACGGAGGCGCCGGCGGGCGCGTCGAGGCGCAACACCCGGGCGGTGATCCGGCCGAGGGTGAACGACAGCCCGCAGACGGTGGCGGCGACGGCCAGCGCGGCGACGAACAGCACGGGCTCCGGATGGGTGAGGAAGGGGCCGAGGACGCCGCTGGCATTGATGTACGTCAGCAGCAGGGAACCGAGCATCGACGCGGGAACCACCGCGCCGAGCAGGCGGTCCATGAGCCGGCGCGGCAGGACGAGCCGGCACAGGATTCCGGCGCCGCAGGGCAGCAGCACACCCGTGAGCGCGAAACCGTTCCCTGCGGTCCGGGCGGCTCCGGACAGCGTCGCCGCGTACTCGCCGCTCAGCAGCGGGCACAGCGCCGTCAGGGTGACCGGGATGGTCAGCGGACTGACGATCGTGGACGCCAGCACGAGCCCCACCGTCGTCGGCTGATCGCCGTCCCCCTTGCTGGTCCATACGGTGGCCCCGGCCGCCACCGGCATGGCGACGATCAGGATCATCGCCGCGACCAGCCCGCTGCCCCCGTCGGTGTCGGGGGACTGCCGCAGCGCGAACGCGACGCCCGGGATGATCAGCAGCGGCGCGAGCAGATGCAGGACGAGCCCGGTCAGCAGCGCGGTGGGGCGGCCGAGTAACGCCCGCAGCTCGTGCAGGGGCACCTGGAGACCCGCGGTGAACAGGACGAGGGACAGCAGGAAATGCGGCGTCCGGAAAGGGAATTCGGGGAGTCCGAGGATGCCGCCCGTGCCGATCGTGTGCGTGTGGCGCAGCCACAGACCGAGGGCCGGGACCGCCGCGGCGGCGAGGTAGGACGCGCCGACGGCCCATCCGAGATGGCTACGGAGCAGAGTGAGGGGGGACGTCGCGCGGGGGGACGTCGCGCTGGGGGTGCGATGCATTGCGGCGCTCTTCCGTCGTGGGACCTGGGCGGAGACGGGGCGCCGATATCGCGGAGCAGGCACGGGGAACGAACCGTGCGAAGACGTAGAGGCACAGGCTCAGCCAGCAGATGCTGAACAGCCAGCCGCCCAGGACGTCGGAGAACCAGTGCACTCCCAAGTAGACACGGGACAGTCCGACCAGCACGGCCCAGCAGCCGATGACCAGCACGAGCGACCTTCTGCCGTACGGAGCACGGGCGAGCACCACGAGGATGAGCAGCCCGCCCGTGACGGCGGACGTGGTGGTGTGCCCGGACGGGAAGGACCAGCCGGAGGCGTGCGTGGCCCAGTCCGCAACCGGGGGGCGGGGGCGGGCGACCAGGGACATCACCCCGTACCGCACGGCCTGCGCGGCGGCGAGGACGCCGAGGCAGCCGATGGCGGCGAGGACGCGCTGCCGCGGCGTACGCCCGAGGAGGAGGCCCGCGATGGCCACCAAGGTGTACGGGACGATCCCCGTGCCGGTGTATGTCACTGCGCGGGCCACGGCGAGCGCCACGTCGGGGCGGTGGGCCACCGACCAGGAGGTGAGATCCTGGTCACCGAAGATCGGGGCGCCGCTCCTGCCGGTCAGGACCAGTGCCAGCAGCACGAACGCGACCGTGCTCCCCACCACTGTCGAACCGGTGAGGTCCGTGGCGTCCTCGCGCTTCACGACAGGGCCCGGCGAGCGTCGACCGCGCGCGAGGGCGCGGTGCGCGGGGCTGCGGACATCTGCGGGATCCCCTTCCCTGATGGGCGCGCGGGCGCACAGGAGACCGCGTCCGCGCTGACTACAATCCTGTAGACGGTCTACAGAACTGTAGACGATCGGCGCGCACAGATCGTTCCCGGATCGACCGGGCGATGCGCTTCAGGCGCTTCGACGCGACCGCTGCCTCCGATGCTGTAACGCGCCACCGGGACCGGCCACTCGACGGGATGCCGTAGGCTACGTGTTACGTATAACCCTGGAGGGGTCCCGATGAGACGCATCGCCCTGGTCACCCTCGTCGTCGACGACTACGACGAGGCGATCCGCCACTACACCGAAGCCCTCGGATTCCGGCTCGTCGAGGACACCCCGCGCCCCGACGGCTCCCGCTGGGTCGTCGTCGAGCCGGGAGAACCGGGCCCGGCGAGCGGCGGCACCGGACTGCTGCTGGCCCGGGCCAAGGACGAGGCACAGCGCGGCCGGGTCGGGGACCAGACCGGCGGGCGCGTGGGCTTCTTCCTGCACACCGACGACTTCGCCCGTGACTACGACCGTATGCGCGCCGCGGGCGTGACCTTCCTGGAGGAGCCGCGCCACGAACCGTACGGCTCGGTCGTGGTCTTCCAGGACCTGTACGGAAACCGCTGGGACCTGCTGCAACCCGCCCAGTAGCCAGACCACCCCCCCCAGAGACGACCCGCCGAGGAAAGACACGCATGACCGCGCCCCGCATCGACATCGACACCATCCGCCGCCTCCCCAAGGCCGTGCTGCACGACCACCTCGACGGCGGTCTGCGCCCCGCGACTCTCGTGGAACTCGCGGAGACGGTCGGCCACACCCTGCCCACCACCGACCCGCAGGCGCTGGCCGACTGGTACTACGAGGCCGCCAACTCCGGTGACCTGGTGCGCTACATAGCCACCTTCGAGCACACCCTCGCCGTGATGCAGTCCCGCGAGGGTCTGCTGCGCACCGCCGAGGAGTACGTCCTCGACCTGGCCGAGGACGGCGTCGTCTACGGCGAGGTCCGGTACGCGCCCGAACTGATGGTGAACGGCGGGCTCACCCTGCCCGAGGTCGTCGAGACCGTGCAGGAGGGCCTGGCGGCGGGCATGGCCAAGGCGGTGGCCGCGGGCACCCCGGTGCGCGTCGGCACCCTGCTGTGCGGCATGCGCATGTTCGACCGCACCCGCGAGATCGCCGACCTCGCGGTGGCGTTCCGGGACGGCGGCGTCGTCGGCTTCGACATCGCGGGCGCCGAGGACGGCTTCCCGCCCGCCGACCACCTCGCCGCCTTCGAACACCTGCGCCGCGAGAGCGTCCCCTTCACCATCCACGCCGGAGAGGCTCACGGGCTGCCCAGCATCCACCAGGCCCTCCAGGTGTGCGGTGCCGAGCGCATCGGCCACGGCGTCCGCATCACCGAGGACATCGTCGACGGCAAGCTCGGCCGTCTCGCGGGCCGGGTGCGCGACCGTCGTATCGCCCTGGAGATGTGCCCGACGTCCAACCTCCAGACGGGCGCCGCCACCTCCATCGCCGAGCACCCCATCACCGCCCTGCGCGACCTGGGCTTCCGCGTCACCCTCAACACCGACAACCGTCTCGTGTCGGGTACGACGATGACCCGCGAGATGTCGCTGCTGGTCGAGGAGGCGGGCTGGAGCGTCGAGGACCTGCGCACGGTCACCGTGAACGCGATCAAGAGCGCGTTCATCCCGTTCGACGAGCGCAACGCCCTGATCCGGGACGTGGTCCTGCCCGGATACGAGGCCGCGCTCTAGCACAGCCGCCGTACCGGGCCACGCTCCAGAACAGCCGCCGTACCAGGCACGTTCTAGAGCAGCCCCCGTACGTAAGCGGCCTGGCCGACATGCTGCAGGTCGTCGGCCAGGACGCTCACCAGGCGTACCCCCAGGGTGACCGCCGGGGTCCACCGCTCGTCCACGACGCGCTCCAGGTCCTTGGCGGTCAGCCCGCGCACGAACTCCAGACTCTGTTCGTGCACCGCGTCGTAGTAGCCGGTCAGCAGGTCACCCGACGGGATCTGGACCTTGGCCACCTTCGCCGGGCTGTGACCGTACCCCGTGTCCCGCCGGGGCAGATCGAGGCCGAAACGCTTCTCCCAGCCCTGGTCGAGCCAGACCTGGTCCAGCCCGGCGGCCTCGGCGACATGGTCGTCCTGGACGCGGGTCAGATGCCACACCAGCCAGGAGATGGAGTTGGCGCCCACGGCGGGACGGGCGTTGAGGTCGTCCGGGGCGAGACCGTCGACGACGGCATGGACTTCTTCCTGGATGCGGCTGTACGCGTCGATGAGGACGTCCTTTGCGTGCATGGGTCCACCATCGCGCATGGCCGTCGCTCACGCGTCCGCAATCCAGCTTCCGTGGAAGCCGAGCGGCACCCGGCCGGGCAGATGGATCCGCGCCACCGGCTCGCCCGTGAAGTCCTGGGCGGCCAGGATGACCAGGTCGGCCGCCCCGCGGTCGGGGTTGTGCACATAGGCGATCGCGTAGCCGTCGTCCTCCTCCCGCGCGCCCGCGGAGGGAACGAAGACGGCTTCCCCGGCGGCGGCGTCCCGCGGCAGGCGGTGCACCTGGGTGGAGCCGCGCAGCAGATCGTGCTTGATCAGCGCGTTGCCGAAGGCGCGGTCGGGCGGATTGCCGTCCGCCGTCAGATACGCCAGCGTCATGTCGGCGGCGGCCGCCGTGTAGGCGTACCGGTGCCGCCGGGACACCAACGCCTCGTGGACGCGCGGGAATTCCTGCGGGCGATCGTCGAGCGTCCTGGTGCGGACGCGGCCGTGCACCGGGTCGACGGTCCAGCGTTCGAGCGAGGCGGTGCCCGCCCCGTAGGGTCCGTCGGAACCGCGGCCCGCGACGTAGAAGGGAGCCGGATAGGTCGTCATGTCGATGACCACGGACGAGCCCTCGTCGTACGCGTTCAGGGTGTGCGAGTAGTAGACCGGCTCCGTCTGGAACCAGCGGATCTCGCCGCCCGCCCGTGGCAGCAGGCCGACGCGCATCGGGTGCTTCTCGTTCCAGACGTACGGCACGATGTCGCCCCGCTCGGCTGCCGCGGGGTCGAAGGTGATCGGGAGGTCGAAGATCACGACGTACTTCTCGGTGAGCGCGAAGTCGTGCATCATCGGCGCGTCCGCCACCGGGATCCGTGTGGTCCGCACGACCCGGCCCGTGTGGTCGATGACCTGGTGCCGGACATGGTCCCAGGTCGGGTAGTAGGCGATCGCGTGCAGCTCGCCGGCCGCCGAGTCGAACTTGGTGTGCGCGGTGAAGGCTCCCTTGAGGGTGCCACGGAAGTCGTACGTGCCCACCGTGTTGAGCTCGTGATCGAGTTCGTACGGCAGCGGACCGCTCTCCTGGAGTGCCAGGATGCGCCCCTTGTACCCGATCACATGGGTGTTGCACGGGAAGTCGTCCGGCGGTACCGGCCCGGGGTAGGGCTCGCCGAGCTTCTGCGCCACGGAGGCCGAGCGGACCCAGCGGTTGCGGTACCACTCGGCGCGCCCGTCCCGCAGCCGTACGCCGTGCACCATGCCGTCGCCGAGCATCCAGTGGTGGGCGCGGGGGTCCTCGAGACCCAGGACATTGGGGCCGTTGCGGAGGAAGCGGCCGTTCAGTTCGCGCGGAATCCGCCCGGTGACCGGCAGGTCGAACGCGGTCAGCTCCTCGGTGACCGGCTTGAACGCCCCTTCCAGGAAGGGGTGGTGCCGCTGCTCCGGAACGTGCGGCCGGGCCGCCGCGGCCCGGCCGTTCACGCCGCCGACGAGCCCTGCCGCCGCCGCGACCGTGGCGCCCCGCAGGACCGTCCGTCGCGTGTGATCCGTCATCTCCGTACTCCCGCCTCGCGGTTGTCGTGGTGGACGTCCACGAGTCTGCGGCGGCCGACCGGGGCGGGTCAGGAGTGCTGGAACCCCTGTGGGGGTGGTGTCAGGCCCCCTCTTCCGGGGTGTCCAGAAGGACCATCAACGCCCGCGCCGCCGGACTGGTGGCCTCCGGCGGCGGCAGCATGGCGACGGTCTCGTACGAGGTCTCGGCAGCGCCCTTGAGGGGGAGCGCGGTGAGATCGCCGGCCTCCCGCTTGAGGCCGAAGTGCCGCGGTACGACGGCGATGCCGAGGCCCTCGTGGACGAGCTCGAGAAGGCTGTGCACGTCGTTGACCTCCAGCGTCACGGTCCGCTGCACGCCCGCCGCCGCGAAGGCCGCGTCCGTCACGCGGCGCGGCCCCCAGTCGGGGTGGAAGTCGACGAAGGGCTCGCCGCCCAGCTCCTCGGGTGTGAGCACGGCGGCGGTCGCGAGATGATGCGTCGGATGGCACAGCACGGTCATCGACTCGCTGGTCAGCGGTACCGAACGCAGCTGGTCGGAGTCCGCCCGCGTCCGCACGGCGAAGGCGAGATCGAGACGGCCCGCGGCGACCTCCTCGGCCAGCGCGCCGGAGCCCGCCTGCCGCAGCCGGATCTCGACATCGGGGTGCCGGCGCCGGAACGCGGCCAGCAGCCTCGCCACATGCACTCCGGCGATGCACTGTTCGGTGCCGAGGGAGAGGGTGCCGCGCAGCACACCCTGCACGGCGGCCACCGCGTCGTGTGCCGAGCGCACCTGGGCGAGGATCCGCTCCGCCTCACCCAGCAGGGCGCGACCGGCCTCCGTGAGGGTGACCCGACGGGTGGTGCGGACGAAGAGCGGGGCCTGAAGCTCCCGCTCCAGGGCGCGGATCGAGGACGACAGGCCCGACTGCGACACCATCAGCCGTTCCGCCGCCCGGGTGAAGTGCTGGTCCTCGGCGACCGCGACGAAGTGCTGAAGGTGGCGCAGTTCCATGAGGCGCAAGCGTACTGGGCGGGACACACGCCGTCGCCGATTGAGAAGCGGCGGCGCTCAATCCCATCCGATTCTCCCGTTGGACCGCTGCCCCGGCGCGCGCGAGAGTGGAGGCCTGTTTTCCCGGCCTTCCAGGAGTACGCGTTGTACACCCCGCACCCCGACCGTTACGCGGACATGCCCTACCGGCGCACCGGACGCAGCGGCCTGAAGCTTCCCGCGCTGTCCCTCGGCCTGTGGCACAACTTCGACCCCGACCGGCCGGTGGAGACGCAGCGCGCGATCCTGCGCCGCGCCTTCGACCTCGGCGTCACGCACTTCGACCTGGCGAACAACTACGGGCCGCCCCCCGGCGCCGCCGAGTCGGCCCTCGGTGACGCGCTGAAGGCCGACTTCGCGCCCTACCGCGACGAGCTGGTCGTCTCCACCAAGGCCGGGTACCTGATGTGGCCGGGTCCGTACGGCGAATGGGGCTCGCGCAAGTACCTGCTGTCCTCGCTCGACCAGAGCCTGGCCCGGATGGGCCTGGACTACGTGGACATCTTCTACTCGCACCGTCCCGACCCGGAGACTCCCCTGGAGGAGACGATGGGTGCCCTGCACTCGGCGGTCCAGCAGGGCAAGGCGCTGTATGTCGGCGTCTCCAACTACTCGCCGGAGCAGACTCGCGAGGCCGCCCGCATCCTCGGCGAGCTGGGCACCCCGCTGCTCATCCACCAGCCGCGCTACTCGATGCTCGACCGCCGCCCTGAGGAGGAGGGGCTCCTGGCCGCCCTGGACGAACTCCAGGTCGGTTCCATCGCCTACTCGCCGCTGGAACAGGGCCTGCTGACCGGCCGCTACCTCGACGGCATCCCGGCGGGTTCGCGTGCCGCGAGTGACAGCCCCTTCCTGAGCGCCGACACGGTCACCGAGGACCTCGTACGCCGGCTGCGCGCCCTCGACGAGATCGCCAAGTCGCGCGGCCAGTCCCTGGCCCAGCTGGCGCTCGCCTGGGTGCTGCGCGGCGGCCGGGTGACGTCGGCGCTGATCGGCGCGAGCAGCCCGCGGCAGCTGGAGGACAGCGTCGCGGCCATCGGCAACCTGGAGTTCGAGCCGGACGAGCTCGCCCGGATCGACGCGATCATCCAGCCGTGACGCCCGGCGGTCAGGCGCTGGGGCGCCCGCCGATCAGGCGGTGACGCCCCACCCGGCGCCGGCTCGGGAGCGGACTGATCAGGCGGTGAGGCCCCCGCCCGGCGCCGGCTCGGGAGCGCACTGATCAGGCGGTGAGGCCCCCGCCCGACGCCGGCTCGGGAGCGCACTGATCAGGCGGTGAGGCGCTCGCTGAGGTCCCAGAGGCGTTCGGCGGCCTCCGGGTCGATGGCGTAGGGGAGCACGCCGGGCTTCCGGGACCTGTTCGTGAGGCTCCAGTCACTGCCTTCCTCCAGCGACATCGGGGGCGCGACGTCGCTGTTCTCGCAGTAGAGCCCGCCCAGACCGTCGAGCAGGGGGCTGGTGGCGCACCACACACTGGTGGCCGCCCCCTGCTCGACGGTCTTCAGCTGTTGCTCCGGGTCCAGAACGGGACGGCCCTCGTCGTCGAGGACACCGACGGCCTTGAGGTCCTCCTCCGCGAGGTACCTCTTCAGACCGGTGTCGACGATGCTTCCCGGGTGCAGCGAGAAGGCGCGGATGCCGTCCGCCCTGCCGCGCTCGTCGAGCGCGAGCGCGAAGAGGATGTTGGCCGTCTTCGACTGACCGTAGGCGGCCCAGCGGTCGTACGCGTGGTGCTCGAAGTGCGGGTCGTCGAACAGGACGGGCGAGAACCGGTGCCCCCAGGAGGACACCGCGACGACCCGGGCGCCGCCGGCCCGGCGCAGTGCGGGCCACAGGCGCTTGGCCAGCTGGAAGTGGCCCAGGTGGTTGGTGGCGAACTGCACCTCGTATCCGCGCGCGTCGCGCGTCAGCGGGGTCGCCATGATGCCCGCGCTGTCGACCAGGATGTGCAGCGGCCGGCCGGTGGCGAGGAAGCGCTCGGCGAAGGCGTCGATCGAGGCGGGATCCAGCAGATCCAGCGTGTCGATCTCGACGCCGTCGATTCCCTTCAGCGCGGCCCGCGCCTTTTCGATGTCACGCGCCGGTACGACGACCTCGGCACCGGCGGAGCGCAGCACGCGCGCCGTCTCCAGGCCGATACCGGAATAGCCCCCGGTGACGACGGCGACCTTGCCGGTCAGGTCGATGCCCTTGATGACGTCCTCGGCGGTGGAGGCGGCGTCGAATCCGGAGTGGAGGGAGTGCTGGGCGGTGGTCATGGCTTGGATCTCCTCAGGTGGATGTGCCTTCCCCGCCACCGTAGGACCGCTCACCCGTACGATGAATGCTTGATAGTCCGCAATACTTGCGCGATAGTACGGGCATGGCCGTCGACCCGCTCTCCGACACCCTCGCGCTCACCGACGCCCGCTGTGTGATCTCCGGCGGGTTCTCCGCCGCGGGGCAGTGGGCGCTGCGCTTCCCCCGGCCGGACCGGCTCAAGATCACCGCCGTGGTGCGGGGGAGCTTCTGGGTGGCGCTCGACGGTATGTCCGAGGCCGTGCTGCTGGAGCCCGGCGACGCGGCGGTCTTCGACGGCAGCCGTCCCTTCGTGATCTCCAGCGATCCGGTACTGGAGCCGGTGGACGCCTCGCGGCTGTTCGCGGACGCCCCCGAGCCCGTGGTCCACCTCGGCGAGGACGACGAAGCCGACGTCGTCTCCGTCGGCGGTCATGTCGAACTGGGCAGGGCCGGAGAGGAGTTGTTGCTGCACGCCCTGCCGCCGCTGCTGCATGTCCGCGCCGCCGACGACGAGGCGCCCGTGCTGCGCTGGCTGCTCGACCAGCTCCTGAGCGAACTGACCGCGGGGCGAGCCGGCGCCGACTTCGCGGCGGACCAGCTCGCCCAGCTCATGTTCGTCCAGGTCCTGCGGGCCTACCTCGCGGACGCCGACGCGCTTCCGGCCGGCCGGCTGCGCGCCCTCGCCGACGACCGCATCGCCCCCGCTCTGCGTCTCATGCACGCCGAGCCCGGCCGCGCCTGGCAGCTGGAGGAACTCGCCAGGGCGGCGGCCATGTCCCGGACCACCTTCGCCCAGCGGTTCCGCGCCGTGGCCGGGGTGCCGCCGCTGACCTATCTGCTCGACTGGCGCATGAGCCTGGCCCGGCGAGCCCTGCGGGACGGGGAGACCTCCGTGTCCGCCCTCGCCCAGCAGGTCGGCTACACGTCCGAGAGCGCGTTCAGCAACGCCTTCAAGCGCACGACCGGGATCGCCCCCAGGCGCTACCGGGCCACGCACCGGTCGCCGGCCGCGGGCTGAAACGCTCTGTCGTCTCGGTTGTCGCCTGCTGAAGCGCGCTGCTCCGCCCGGTGCCACGATCGCGCGTCGAGGCCTGCGCGTCGAGGACTGCGCGTCCGGGACTAAGCGTCGAGGACTCGGAGTCGAGGGCTACGCCTCAAGGCGTTCCTCCAGGCGGACGGTCACCGTGTCTCCCTCCTCCTTCCCGATCGCCTTGCGCACGTCGGCCTTGACCGGCAACTTGTGGGTGCCGTCGCCGAGTGCCATGAACGAACTACGGAACGGGCGGCCGTCGATCGTCCCGCTGACCTTGACGAGTCCGCGGGTCCCGAAGAAGGCGACGGACTCCGGCCAGACGACATAGGTCCAGCCACCCTTCTCCGGGCTCTTCCGCAGTACCGCGCTGAATTCCGCGTCCACCTTGCGCACCGTGCTCATGCGATTCTCCCTGTCCCGTGGTCGTCCTCCTTCAAAGAGACCCCCGGGAGCCGGGAAACTCATCGCGAGCCGACGGCGACCGCCGCTAGGCCTGGGCGGGAACGCGGTCCAGGAACCCGTGGACGCTCCGGATGCGGCCCTCGCCGTCCAGGGTGATCACGTCGAATCCGGCGACGGGCGCCGAGCCGTCCGCCGTGTCGACCAGCTCCCAGCCGAAGCGTGCGATGTCGTGGTGCCCGTCGACCGCGCCCAGCAGCCGGAACGCGAACCCGGGGAACTGCTCGTGCGCCGCCGCGATCACGGCCGCGATCTGCTCGTGCCCGCGGACATCGGCGAGCGGGTCGGTGTAACTGCCGTCCGGGATCCAGGCGGCGGCGACCGCCTTCGTCAGCGTGTCCTGCTCGCCCGCGTTCCAGGCCTCCAGGTAACGGGTGACGGCGGTCTCGTATCGTTCGTTGCTCGCGGACATGGCGAATCAGCCTCCATCGAGGTCGTATCTGCTGGTCAGGGGCCGAACCCCCACACTTCCTGCCCCGTTGGGATCCGGTACGACCAACCATGCCGGGCGGCGTTCGGAGCGTCGATTACCCCGCGGGTAATGCCCGGAGTGACCGACGGGGGATGTCCGCGAGCGCGGGCGTTCGCGCCGGCGTGCCGTTTCGGCCAAGCCGGGGGGTGAATATGCCAAGAGACTGGCTGGAATCACATGGTGACAGAGTGTCAGGAGTGGCGATACTCAATCCGTAGGGCACTTCAGCCACGCCCGGACAGGGCCACAGCGTCACAGTGCCACATCACCACGGTGCCGCTTCGCCACAGCACCATGTCACCACAGCGTCACGTCACCACGTCACCACAGCGCCATCGTGCACAACCAATGAGCCGCAGGGAAAGCGAGGCCGGACCGGCAGCGAGCGACGCCACTGGGGGAGCGATCGTGCACGACGAATTCCTGTGCCATGTCACCGCGTACGGAATATGCGGTGGTCAGCGCGTCGGCGTCCCCCTGGGGACGTATCGCGCGCCGACCCTGGCGCTGGCCCTGTGGTGGATGCGGGACCGTGCCGCGTGGATGGCCGAGCGGCTCGACCCGCAGCCCGACGACCCGACGTTCCCGCCGAACTCGATCGCGCCGGTCGCGGACACCGTCCCCGACGTGCCGAGCATGCTGCGCGCCTGGTGCGGTGACTCGGCCCAACAGGAGCTGGTCGCCGAGGAATTGGCCGCGGGAAAGCTCGTCCGCATCGCCACCAGCGACGACACCACCGAATACGAACTGCTCGCCGAATCCGTGGACGCGCTGCGGATGCAGCGGACCGCCGCCGTGCTGGGCATTTCCGCCGCCTGATCGCCGTCCGGCCGATACCGCCGGTCCGACCCGACCGGCGGTATTGATCAGGCGCACATGTGGACGAATAGCTAGAATCCTGGCATGGGAGAGCGGCCGGTCGCGCCGACTGCGCCCGAACTCGTCCTCGAAACCGAGACGGGCTCCACGGTGATGAGTCCGAGCCGCGACTACCACGTCGGGCGCGACCCCTTGAGCGACGTCGTCCTCGACGACGTCCGGGTCTCGTGGCACCACGCGGTGCTGCGGGCCGAGGCCGACCATTGGACGCTCGCGGACGAGAACAGCACCAACGGCACCTATGCCGACGGCCGCCGCGTCCACGAGTGGTACGTCGGACCGGGCAGCGTCATCCGCTTCGGCAACCCCTCCGACGGCCCCCGCGTCGTCCTCCTCGATCGCCCGCCACCGGACGGGGAACGCCCCTCCCGTGTCTCCGTGCCGGCCGCCACGGGCACCTTCCGGCAGCCGAGCGCCGTGCGGCCGCTGCCGGTGCGCACCGTCCGCATCGGCCGCGGCGGCGACAACGACCTGGTCGTCGACGAGCTGGCGGTCTCCCGCCGGCACGCGGAGCTGCGCGCCCACCCGGACGGTACGTACGAGATCGTCGACCTCGGCAGTCACAACGGCACGTTCCTCAACGGCCGGTCCGTCGAGCACGCTCTCGTCACACCGGGTGACATCGTGGGCATCGGCCACTCCGCGTTCTGCCTTGTCGGCGACCAACTGCAGGAGTACGTCGACACGGGCGAGGTCTCGCTGGATGTCCAGGACCTCACCGTGGAAGTCGACGGGGGCCGTACCACGCTCCTGGACCAGGTGTCCTTTCCCGTCGGCGAGAAATGTCTGCTCGCGGTCGTGGGACCGAGCGGCGCCGGAAAGTCCACGCTCCTCAACGCCCTGACCGGGCAGCGCCCCGCCGACCGTGGCACCGTCCTCTACGACGGCCGCGACCTCTACCGTGACTACGCCGAACTGCGCGGGCGCATCGGCCTGGTCCCGCAGGACGACATCCTGCACACGCAGCTCACCGTGCGCCGGGCCCTCGGATACGCCGCCGAGCTGCGCTTCCCGCAGGACACCGCCAAGGCGGAGCGCCGGGCGCGGGTCGACCAGGTGATCGGCCAGCTGGGCCTGGGGCAGCGCGCCGACCAGCCCGTGCACAGCCTCTCCGGAGGCCAGCGCAAGCGGGTCAGCGTGGCCCTGGAACTGCTGACCAAGCCGTCGCTGCTGTTCCTCGACGAGCCGACCTCGGGTCTCGACCCCGGCATGGACCGCTCGGTGATGCAGATGCTGCGCGGGCTCGCCGACGACGGTCACACGGTCGTCGTGGTCACCCACAGCGTGCTCAGCCTCGACGTCTGCGACCGGCTCCTGGTGCTCGCGCCGGGCGGCAAGGTCGCCTACTACGGCCCTCCCGACGACACCCTCGCCTTCTTCGGCTACCGGCAGTGGCCCGAGGCCTTCGAGGCCTTCGAGGGGGACCGGGACCGGGACTGGGCGGGGGAGTACCGGGACTCGCCGTTCCACCAGCAGTACATCGACAACTCCAGCGAACAGCCGCATCTGCCGCCGGGCGTCTCGGGTACGGTCGTCCCGCCGCCGCCCAAGCCCCAGAGCTGGGCGTCCCAGCTCGGCACCCTGGTCCGCCGCTACGCGGCCGCGCTCGGCGCCGACCGGACCTTCCTCGCCATCATGATCGCGCTCCCTTTCGTCATGGGCGCGATGGCCCGGGCACTGGCCGGCAGCGCCCTGACCCGGGAGACGGCGATGAACGCGCTGCTCATCCTGTGCGTCGGCGGAGTCCTGACAGGCGCGGCCAACGCCGTGCGCGAACTGGTCAAGGAACGGGTGATCTACCAGCGCGAGCGCGCGGTAGGCCTGTCCCGGTCGGCGTACCTGATGTCCAAGGTCGTCGTCCTCGGCACCGTCACCGTGCTCCAAGCCGTCGTCCTGACCCTCGTGGCACTGCTCGGTGTCAACCTCAACGCACCTGGCGGGAAAGGGGTCCTCATGCCGCCGCTGGCGGAGATCACGGTGGCCGTGGCGCTGCTCGCCTTCACCGCGATGATGCTCGGCCTGTTCGTCTCCGCTCTGGTGCGCAAGGAGGAGGTCACCATGCCGCTGCTGGTGCTGCTCGCCATCGTCCAAGTGGTCTTCTGCGGCGCACTGTTGAACGTGAACGGTGTGCCCGGACTCGAACAGCTGTCCTGGCTGGTGCCCTCGCGCTGGGCCCTGGGCGCCATGGCCGGGACCATCGGCCTGGCCCGGATCATCCCCGGAGACCTGACCGCCTACCCGCAGTTCCGGCACTCGAGCGGCGTCTGGCTGCTCAACGTCTCGATGCTGGTGGCGCTCTCCCTCGTCTTCGGATACGCGGTGATCCGCCTGTTGCGGCGGTACGAACCCGCGGTCATGCGGAAGTAGGCACCGATGACGACCCCCGATTTCCACCCCACGCACGTCGTCCCCCAGGACGGCATGGCCGCCTGGGAGAGCCCGGATCCCTCCCGGCCCACCGTGCCACTAGACGGGCTGCTGCCGGTCCAGCTGGTCGACCGGCTCGGGGACTGGGGCCGGATCGTCTGCGCCAACGGCTGGTCGGCCTGGATCGACGGCCGCCTCCTGATCTCCGTACCGCAGGCACCGCCCGCCGCGAGCAGCCCACTCGCCCGCACGGCGGACCCGCGCCCGCTGCTCGCCCGCGTGGAGGCGGCACTCACCCGCTACCGCGCCGCCGCCGAGGAACTGGCGGCCGGGCAGCTAGACGGACAGTCCTTCCGCAGCCGTACGCAGGGCCGGCGGATCGGCGTGGTCGTCGACGGCGAGTCCCTCTGGCTGTACGACGGCGAGCACGAGCGGTGGGTGTACTGCGACGGAACCCGGCTGACCACTCTCGCGGCGGAGGGGGACCCGGTCCGCGGGAGGCCGGAGGGCGCGGACGAGACGCCTCGGGGGCAGACCGGCGGCGTCCGGGGACCGGCTCAGGACAGCCACGAATCCACCCGGCTCGTGACGTACGACGGGGACGACGTGGGCGACCGCTGAGGGAGGAAAGAGCACGTGCGGTGACCGGCCTACGACTGGATGGGGGCGGTGCGCGTGCTGGTGGACCGGTGTTGCGCGGGTGGCCTGATCGGCGGCCGACCGGCTGAGGCGCGGCACCCACGTGGGCCGGCCCGCCCGACGGCTGCCGGCCGGTGCCGAGCCGGCCAGGTCGGCCGGTTTCCCGCGCCTCTCGGTCGCGGCGTCAACGCCCCTCGGGAGCCGTCGGCTTGACCTCGCCCTTCCGGCGGACGCGCTTGGCCAGCAGACCGCCGAGGAAGCCGGTGACCAGTCCCCACAGCACGGCGAAGCCGAGCGCGCTCCACACCTGGGGCTTCAGGAAGAGTTCGCCCTTCAGGCCGCCGCCGACATCGCCGAAGCCGAGGATCGACAGGCCGTAGTGCGCCGAGACACGGCCGACGAGACAGATCATCAGCACCGTGAGCGCGAGCGCGACCGCCATGTGCGCGGCGTGCTGCCAGGCCCGCATCCGGGCCGGTGAGCGGGCCGCCATCAAGAACGCCGCGCCGAGCAGCAGTACCGCGTCGACGAGCAGCAGCCACCACAGCTTGCCGTCGTAGTCGCCCAGGCTGCGGAGGTTGAGCGTGGAGACGTCGGGGGTGCGCAGCACCTGGTCGAGCAGATGCGGCATCGGCAGCCCGAAAGGCCCGTCCACCCGGCCGTGCCAGGTGGCGCCCAGACCGATGGTGAAGCCGAGCCAGACGAGATTCGGGAGCCCGAGGAGGAGCACGGCGAACGTCTCGGGGACGTGCCCGCGGCTCGCCGCCGTCACCAGCCCGATGACCAGGCCCACGGCGACACAGGCGAGCAGCAGCGCGACCATGGCGTACGCGGCCGGACGCACCGACTCCTGGAACCGCAGCAGCCGCGCCGGCAGCGGCGCCCCGGGCGAGACCAGCAGGGCGAGGACGAACACGCCCGCCAGCCACAGCAGTCCGAAGCCGAGCGTCTGCGGCACATCGGCCTTGAAGCCGGCCTTCGGCGTCGTGCCGAAAAGGTCGCCGATGGCGCCGATGGTTCCGTTCCCGAGAGAGATCTTGAAGTCCTGGCGGGCGAACCACGCGAGTCCGGCCAGGGCCGGCACCCACAGGACGGCGATCCGGGCGGCCCATCCGGCCAGTTCGGGGGCGCCCGCGACGGCCCGGTGCCGAAGGGGCCGCAGGAAACCGGCCGCGAACACCAGCGCACCGGCCAGGGTGACCGACAGCGGAATCACCGTCAGACCCGCCTGGCTGTCGGCGATGACTCCGGCGTCGCCCGAGAAGACGACAGTGCCGCCGACCGCTGTCACGACGGTGGCCGCGACGACCCGCGGGAAGGCGTTGTCCGGGAGGTCCATGGCACCCGCCGCCCACAGTCCGAGCGCGGCGGTCACCCCCATGACGATCAGCCCGGCCAGCACGGCTACGACGGCCTGGGCCCAGCCGTGGCGGCCGGCCGTCCGCTCACCGTTGCGGGCACCTGCCTGGTCGGACGGCGTTGGGGGGCTCACGCAGCCACGCTAGACAGGCCTGACGCGGCCCGCCCCCCGGGAGGGCCGACCGCGTCGGCTTGCGGGCAGTACGGCACCGGAGCACACAATGGGTTCATTACGGAAAAGCGGCACAAAATGGTCAAAGTGTCGCGGGATCCCTCCACCGGGAAGAAGAGCCCGTGAGCGTCGAACCGCCGTCATCAGGCCGACCCACCGGACCGCCTTCGGGCCCACTGTCGGGTCCGTCGCAGCCGAGCACCTCCGGACCGACCCCGACTCAGCCGGACGGCCGCATACCGCAGCCGCCGAGCGATTCGCGCGGAGGCAGCGGTGCGGGCGGATCGGGCGGCCGCGGCCCTTCCGGACCCGGTGGTCCGGCCGGCCCCGATGAGCCGGGCAAGGGACCGGGGCGGCCCTGGTGGAAGTCGGCGCCCCGCGTCGCATTGATATCCGCGGGCGTGGCGGCCGCGGTGGTCCTGGGACTCGTGTTCAGCAACACCAACTCCGGCGGCAGCAAGAACGCCGGCAGTGAGGTCTTCCTCCAGTCCGCCGCGAACGCCGGCCCCGACCCGTTCACCGAGTCGACGGCGAAGGACAGTTCCGCCGCACCCGAGACCCCCACGGTGTCGTCCGCGTCGGAGGCCGCCAACGTGACGCGTGGCGTGGACGGTTCCGCGCCCGGCCTCTACAGCGGCACCCGCAACGTCTCCAGTTGCAACGTGGAGAAGCAGATCAGCTCGCTCCAGGCGGACCCGGCGAAGGAAAGGGCCTTCGCCACGGCGCAGGGCATCCAGCCGTCCGGGGTCCCGGCGTATCTGCGCTCGCTCACCCCGGTACAGCTGCGCGTGGACACCCGCGTCACCAACCACGGTTACCGCAACGGCGCCGCGACCAGCTACCAGGCGGTCCTCCAGGCGGGCACCTCCGTCCTCGTCGACTCCCGCGGGGTGCCCCGGGTGCGCTGCGCGTGCGGCAACCCGATGAAGGAGCCGGTGCAGCAGAGGACAACGCCCAAACCGACCGGCGACTCGTGGCCGTCGTACCGGAGCCAGAACGTCGTGGTCGTCGCGCCCTCCACGACGATCATCAACGTGTTCGTCATCTTCGACCCGCACCACAACGAGTGGATCGCCCGGCACAGGGGCGACAAGGTCCACCAGGACCAGAAGACGAGACCGCCGCAGAGGCCGCCCTTCCCGTCGGTGAGCGTGTCCTCCCCGAAGCCGAGTTCGCCGTCGCCGAAGTCCCCGTCGCCGTGCGTCTCTTCCACGGGCGGGTCGAGCCCGTGCTCCCCGACCTCTCCATCGTCCTCGTCCCCTTCCACCTCCGCGTCGTCCCCGTCGTCCTCTTCCTCCTCCCCGTCGTCCTCGTCCTCGTCGCCTTCCTCGTCCTCCCCGCCGTCTTCGTCGTCCTCCTCGCCACCGTCTTCGTCGGAATCCAAGTCCCCGTCCAGCGAGCCTCCGACGGCGACCTCGTCCTCGACCTCGACGTCGGGCTCCGCCTCCGCGGAGCGGACGACGCAGTCCTCGTCCACGGCCCCTTCCGTCCCCGCGCCCTCCGCGGTCACCTCCGTGCCCCGCAGCGCCCCGGAGACGGTCGCGCCCTCCGGCGGCGGCTGAGGGGCCGCGCGAGGCCGGTTCGCCGGGCCCTACGACGAGTTGCTGGTGGGTCTCAACGGGCGGATCGGGACAGTAGCGCCCGGGTAGCTGCCCTGAGCCGCCCCGGATGCGCGCCGCCCCGGATTCACCGAGAGCAGAACGTCGATCCCTTCCCGTGCGGTCCATCCCTTCTAGGCTGAAGGGGTGAGCAACCAAGCCCCGAACCGCGGCCACGCGACGAACGGCACCCGAGCGCCGAACGAGGCCCGCGTCATCCCGCTGCGTCCGGCGGCCACGCCGGGTACCGCCCCCGCTCCGGCCGGCGCCCCGGCACGAGCGCCGCAGCGTCCCGGTCCGGTCCTCGCGCCCGGCCCCATGTCTCCGGCGCCCACGGCCAAGGAGCCGCTGTGGCGGGACCTCGTGGGCGACGTTCTGCGGCGCGAGCGCCTCGCCCAGGAGCGCACGCTCCAGGACGTGGCCGACGCGGCCCGGATCTCCATGCCGTACCTCTCCGAGCTGGAGCGCGGCCGCAAGGAGGCTTCCTCCGAAGTCCTCGCGGCCGCCGCCCGCGCCCTGGGCCTCGGTCTCACGGATCTGCTCTCGCTGGCCCAGGAGGAGCTCACCCGACCGGTCCGGACGCGGCAGCCCGGCAGGAACCGTACGACCTCGCCGTACAACGGGATGTGCCTGGCCGCCTGACCGGCTCGCGGGGATCAGAGCACCGCGAGCCGCCGGCTCAGCACCTCGTCCGCGAGCCCGTACGCCACGGCCTCCTGCGCGGTGAACACCTTGTCGCGGTCCATGTCCGCGCGCAGTGTCGCGACGTCGTGGTGGGTGTGCCGGGAGAGGACCTCCTCGACCTGCGAGCGGATGCGGAGCATCTCCTTCGCCTGAAGGCTGAGGTCCGAGACCGTGCCCTGCCGGCCGCCGCTCGCAGGCTGGCCGAGCAGCACGCGCGCGTGCTCCAGGACGAACCTCCGTCCGGGATCGCCCCCGGCCAGCAGTACCGCCGCCGTGGACGCCGCCTGCCCGACGCAGAACGTCGAGATCGGCGCCTGCACGAACGTCATCGTGTCGTAGATCGCCATGAGCGAAGTGAAGGCGCCACCAGGGGAGTTGATGTAGATCGCGATCTCGCTCTCCGGGCTCGACGACTCCAGATGGAGGAGTTGCGCGATGACGACGTTCGCGACCCCGTCGTCGATCTCCGTGCCGAGAAAGATGATCCGCTCCGACAGCAGCCGGCTGAACACGTCGTACGAGCGCTCGCCCTGCGGGGTCCGCTCGACGACGTTCGGAATCGTGTACGTCCCCATGTCAGAGTCCCATCCGTCGCCGTGACGCGGCCGGGCGGACGTCGTCGAGCGACTCCACGACCCGGTCGACCATGCCGTACTCCTTGGCCTGTTCCGCCGTGAACCAGCGGTCGCGGTCGCCGTCCCGGGAGATCGTCTCCTCGCTCTGTCCGGTGTGCTCCGCCGTGATCCGCTCGATGGCCCTCTTCGTGAACTCCAGGTTCTGCGCCTGGATCTCGATGTCGGCGGTGGTGCCGCCGATGCCGGCCGACGGCTGGTGCATCATGATCCGCGCGTTCGGCAGCGCGAAGCGCTTCCCGTGCGTGCCGACACTGAGCAGGAACTGGCCCATGCTCGCCGCGAAGCCCATGGCGAGCGTCGAGACGTCGTTCGGGATCAGCCGCATCGTGTCGTAGATCGCGAGGCCCGCGGTCACCGATCCGCCGGGGCTGTTGATGTACAGGCTGATGTCGGTCCGCGCGTCCTCCGCCGATAGCAGGAGCAGTTGGGCGCAGACCCGGTTCGCGGAGACCTCGTCGACCTGGGTGCCGAGGAAGACGATGCGCTGCGCGAGCAGCTGCGCGGCCAGATGGTCGTCGAAGCGTGACGGCGGGGTGTCGCCCTCCTCGGCCCGCGGTGCGCGGGCCGGGTCCCAGCCGGTGATGAGTGGAGTCATCGGTCCTCCTAGTCGTGACGCGGCTGCCTTCGCCGCGCACTCCACTGTCGGCCCGAACGCGCCCGTGGATCAGCTTTCTCTGCCCGCCGCAGATTCGCTGCGGGCAGAGCGCCGCGCCTGGCGGAGTCTCCCCGCCGTCCGCCGAGCTGATCGAATGCGGTATGAGCGTCTTCGTACGCGCGCGGTTCACGGCCCACGACCAACGACGGGCGGAGTTCGAGGAGTTGGCGCAGTCCCTCCAGGAACAGGTGAGGACGGGCGGGGGACCCTCACCTACCGGTGGTTCTCCGCGGGGCCCGGCGGCTAGCTGGTCATCGAGGAGTACGCCGACGACGCGGCGGTGGCGATCCTCCAGGAACGCGCGGCGGAACTGCCGGCACGCGCGGCGCGCTGTGCTGACCTGGTGCACGCCGAGATCTACGGCTCGATCGGACCCGGAATCCGCGCCTGGGCCCGGTCACGCCCTCAGGTGCGGTCTACCCGGACTTCCCGCCCGAGAGCGCCGCCACGTGACGCGCGCGGCTCCTTCCGGCGTCACCTGCGGGTGCGGGACCGGGCCTCGCGCGGTGGGCGGATGAACTGCAGCTCCAGGGTGACCGGAGGGTCGGCGAGGCCCGGTCCGCCGGCGTCCGCCCACCGCAGCACCTCCTCCGTGCAGTCGTCGTCCATGGCGAAGCCGATCCAGGTGGGCCGGCCGCCGGCCCGGCGCCCGGCGGCGGAGGGCTGCACGACGATGACGTTCGCCTGGTCGCAGGGGCCGAGGCAGTCCGTCGTACGGACGGCGAAGCGACCACCGGACGCCTCGGCACCGGCCCGCAGCCGCTCCAACTGCCAGTCGTGGTCGGTGCCGGGGTACTTGCGCGGGTTGCCGCAGCAGCAGCCCCGGCAGACGACCAGGGTGCAGGGCCGGGAACCGGCGGCGCCGATCGCGGTCGTGCGCAAGCTCCGAGGCGTGGCGCCGGTCACGGGAGGCGGATCCTTTCATGCGGGGCGCCGTTGTTCTCCGCCGGAGTAGGGAGTTCTCGCGGAAAGGCGCCGATGATCACCGTACGAGACGCCTGGTGTTCGGTGTCGGGCGCCCCCCAGCGAGGGGCCGATGCTCTCAGCCGGCCGCGCGGAGCTCCCGGAAGAAGGCCCGCACATCGGCGATCAGCAGATCCGGTTCCTCCATCGCCGCGAAGTGACCGCCCCGGTCGAATTCGGTCCACCGGACGATGTTGTCGGTGCGCTCGGCCACGTGTCGCAGCGCTACGAAATTCTCCCGGGGAAAGACGGCGAGAGCGGTCGGGGTGGTCGACGGCTCGGGCGGCTTCCCCCAGTAGTCCGCGTGGGCCCGCTCGTAGTAGATACGGGCGGACGAACCCGCCGTGCCGGTCAGCCAGTACAGCATCACATTGGTCAGCAGCAGGTCCCGGTCGACGGCGTCCTCGGGGCGGTCCTGAGAGTCCGTCCACTGCTTGAACTTCTCCGCGATCCAGGCGAGTTGTCCCACAGGCGAGTCCGTGAGGGCGTACGCGAGGGTCTGTGGCCGGGTGGACTGGATGTCGGCGTACCCCTGTTCGTCGCGGATCCACTCCCGGCCGCGCCGCCACGAGACCAGCGTGCGCTCCCGCTCGTCGGGGCTCAACGCGGCAAGTTCGTCGGGGGTCGGTTCGGTGGTCGCGGAGGAACCGGGCAGCAGATTCAGATGTACGCCGACGACGCGCTCGGGGTGGGCGCGGCCCAGTTCCCGCGAGATGGCCGCGCCCCAGTCCCCGCCCTGCACGCCGTACCGCGGATGACCGAGCCGATCCATCAGCTCGGCGAACGCGGCGGCCACCCGGGTGAATTCCCAGCCGGTGTCCCGGGTCGGCCCGGAGAGCCCGAATCCGGGAATGCTGGGCACGACCAGATGAAACGCGTCGGCCGGATCGCCGCCGTGCGCGTGCGGATCGGTCAACGGCCCGACAATGTCCGTGAATTCGACGATCGATCCCGGCCAGCCGTGGGTGATGATCAGGGGTGTGGCATCCGGTTCCGGGGACCGGATGTGCGCGAAGTGAATCCGCGCGCCGTCGATCTCCGTCGTGAACTGCGGCCAGGCGTTCAGCCGTGCCTGCGCCGCCCGCCAGTCGTAGGTGTGCCGCCAGTACCGTACGAGCCCTTCCAGATAGTCCCGCGGGACTCCGTACGCCCAGCCCACGCCCGGCAGGGCGTCCGGCCAGCGGGTGCGGTCGAGCCGCTGATGGAGGTCGTCCAGCTCGCTCTGCGGGACGTCGATACGGAAGGGGTCGATGCGAGTGCTGTCTGAAGAAGTCATCTCCGCGCATGGTAGTTCCGGCCCGCGACGGACACCTCCGGATATTTCCCGGCGTGCCGCCGATGAGTTTTCGGACGACGAACGGTCGACAGTGGTGACGACGTTTCCCGCCCGAGGAGGTACGCATGCCCGCCGATGGATTCACCACGTGTCTGTGGTTCGACGGCCAGGCCGAAGAAGCCGCGCATTACTACGTCTCGATCTTCAAGAACTCCAAGCTCGGCAGGATCGGCCGCTACACGGAGTCCGGGCCCGGCCCCGCCGGTTCCGTGCTGGCCGCCGAGTTCGTGGCCAACGGACAGAAGTTCGTCGCGCTGAACGGAGGCCCGCAGTTCACGTTCGACGAGGCCATCTCGTTCCAGATCCACTGCGACGACCAGGAAGAGGTGGACCACTACTGGAACAAGTTCATCGACGACGGCGGCGAGGCGGGCCCCTGCGGCTGGCTCAAGGACAAGTACGGCCTGTCCTGGCAGGTCGTCCCGAGCCGGCTCATCGACCTGATCGGCGACCCGGACCCGGAGAAGGCCGGCCGCACCACCCAGGCGATGATGCAGATGTCCAAGCTGGACATCGTCGCCCTGGAGAAGGTGTACGCGGGCGAGTAGCGGACCGGCGCGGACCGGACGTCCGGGGAGCCCCCCCGATGAGGGAGCTCCCCGGACGGATCAGGCGAGCTGACCGCCGTGCAGCGCCGTGTACGCGCCGGCGCGCCGCAGCAGCTCCTCGTGCGAGTCGACCTCCCGGATCGCCCCGTCGCCCATCCCGACGATGCGGTCCGCGCCCCGGATCGTGGACAGCCGGTGCGCCACGACGAACGTGGTGCGGCCGCGCAGCAGCCGGGCAAGCGTGCTGTGGCTGCTGCCGACCGGTCTGGTCCGTGTACGCAGCGGGCTGATGGACTCCGTGGCGAACTCCTTCGGATCCTCGCTGTGGACGCCGAGTCCGGGCCACGCCGTCGGCTTCGACCCCACCGCCGTCCTCGCGGCACACCGCACCAACAAGATCATCCCCTTCGACGGGATCGACAGCGCGCGCCTGCACAGCGGTGTCACCACGTCGGGTCTCACGGTCACCATGGTCGACGGCACGCGCCACAAGCTCCTGTAGCTCTCCTCCGAACCGGCCCACCGCGTGCTGACGGACCGACTGCTCCCGATGCTGGGTGCCCGGCTGATCCGGTGACGTGAGCCGCCGCGGTGGTGGTCCGCCGGCCGTCAGTGGACGTGGTCGGCGATCACGCGGGTGATCTCCCGCGCTATGCGCAGGATCCCGGGTGAGCGGACCGGGCACGGCTTGGGCGTGGATGTGGTCGGGGCCAGACAGAAGTGCAGGTAGTCGTCGTCCCGGTGGACTGCGGTGCGGTCGCGGGTGGGCTGGGTGCAGTACTGGGGGTGATCGCGCTCGTACGCGGTGCAGGGCAGGTACTGGGACCAGGTGTAGCGGGCGGATGCCGGGCTGACCGTCCGGCCGGCGTCGGCCAGGAGGTCGCCGGAGGCCCGGGCACGCTTCTCGTACAGGCTGTTCACGGTCTGGACGCGAGCGGGGGTGATCGGGTCGGGGCCTTGGAGGAGCCAGATGATCCGGGGGCGCTGGGCACCGCCCGCCCGCGTGATCTGGTCGGTCAGCCGGTCCATGTCGGCTTCGTAGCGCTTGAAGTAGGTGGCGCGCGCCTTGTCGTACGTGATGCCGTCCATGCAGGGCGTGTAGCCCCAGGAGTTGCCCCAGAACTGCAGGACGACGAAGTCCGGGCGCAGCGAGCGCACCAGGGCGGCCGCCTTGTCCGCGGCCGGGACGAGGGACCTGTCGGTGGTGCCTTCCAGGTAGTCGCACAGGGTGGTGCCCGAATAGGGGGCGCTCGTGTAGCGGGCGTGCAGCCGGTCGCGGAGGAGTCCGCCGAGCACCACCTGGTTCTCCATGGCGAGGGAGTCCCCGAGGTAGAGGACCGAGGGCGCCGCCTTCGCCGTAGCGCTCGCAGACCGGGAATCCCCGGAATCGGGGGAGACGGCGGCGCCCTGGTGCGTGGTCGCGGGCGGGGACTGCGAGGCGCCCGGCACCGCCGGGGGCGCCGGCGGCGCCTGCGGGCCCGACGCCGGATCACCGCACGCGCCGAGCAGCAGACCGGCCAACAGCGCCCCCACGATCCACGGCTTTCGCATACGACAACTCCCGCCCCGCCCACCGAAAGAGCTCCCCAGGCAAGCACAGGGCGGCGGAAGGGGGAAGACATGCGTCGGCCAGGCGGAGCCCCTCCGGCCGACCGGGCCGGGCCCGCCGCGAGGTGAGGACACATCCCGCACCACCCGGCAGCGCGCGCGACCCAGCGCGGGGTGACGCCGGGTAACCCGGCTCGGCGGGTCAACGGGCGATCCACGCGCAGCGCCAGGGACCGGCCGTGATCACCTGCGCACCGCGAGCCTCACGTCGACTGCCGACTCACGTCGTGTGCCGACGGTGGATACGGGCGACCAGTACGGCCACGTCGTCCTCCGCGTGGCGGGCGTCGAGTTTGAGCAGAACCTCGTCGAGGAGGTCGTCGACGTTCGCAGCCGACGGCACCCGCAGTCCGGCGAGCCGGGCGAGCGACTCGTCGATGTCCTCCCCGCGGCGCTCCACCAGACCGTCGGTGAACATCACCAGGGTGTCCTCGGGCGAGAGCGCACGCGTGACCTGCTCGTAGCCGCCGACCCCGGTGCCGAGCGGGGGACCGACCGGCAGACGCAGCAGCTCTCCGGAGCCGTCGCCGGCGAACACCACCGGAGGCAGATGCCCGGCGCCGGACAGAGCCGCGGTGCCGCGGGCCGGGTCGACCTGGACGAGCAGGCAGGTGGCCGGGCGCCTGCTGCCGTCCTCGGCGACCGCGGCGTCCAACCGGCGCAGCACCCGGTGCGGCGGCAGATCCGTGGAGGCGACGTAGCGCAGCATCGAGCGGTACGCGTTCATGTCCACCGCCGCCTCCAGGCCGTGCCCCATGACATCGCCCACGACGAGCAGGGTGCGCCCGAAGTGCAGTCGTACGGTCTCGAACCAGTCCCCGCCCACCAGGGTGCTGCCCCCGGCCGGCAGATAACGGGTGGCCAGGTCGAGGTTGGGATGCGGCCGTCCCGGCTCCGACAGCAGCGCCCGCTGAAGGTCGAGGACCGTGGTGCGCACGGCGTTGTGCTGGCGTGAGTGGCCGAGGTGGACGGCCGCGAGGCGTGCCGCGTAGTGCGTGCCGGCGGTGTCCAGATCGGTGAAGGAGGGCCCCTGCCGGACCGCAAGGAGCACCCCGTACAGCCGTCCGTGCGCGAGCAGCGGCACGGTCATGACCTGCCGCGGGACCCGGCCCGACAGGTCGATCGAGGCGCTGATGGGATGTCCCTCGTCCAGGGCCCGCACCGACAGCGGCCGCGCACCGTACGGTGGCCACGGCGTCAGCAGTTCGGTGCGGCCCGCCGTGGCGACGCGCGCCAGGTCGGGACCGGCTGTGGGCCGGTCGGCCGGGGCGTCCGTGGGCAGCAGGTCGACCGCCGCGGCGTCGCAGAAGTGCCGGCACACGAACGCGGCGAGCTCGGTACACGTGTTCCGCTCGTCCAACGTGGTGCCGATCGACTCGACGGCGTCCCCGATGACGTCGAACGGCGTCCGCGCGTCCGCAGGGTCCTCACCGCCTCGGCCTGTCATGCCACCTCCACGCCCCGCCCTCCTTTGACCATCCACGCACGTGGACGGCGGGTCCGCATGCTCAGTTCCGTGGCGCGACGTCGTTCACCAGGACGGCCGCCCCGTCGAAGGAGCCCGCCTTCAGATCCTTCAGGGCCCGCTGCGCCTCGGACAGCGGGTAGGTGTGCGTCGTGGCCCGCACGCCGTGTCGCGCCGCGAGCGCCAGGAAGTCGCGGCCGTCCGCGCGCGTGTTGGAGGTGACGCTCCGCAGCTCCTTCTCGTAGAAGAGTTCGCGCTCGTAGCGCAGCGGCGGGGTGTCGCTCAGATGGATCCCGGCGACGGACAGGATCCCGCCGCGGTCCAGCGCCCGCAGGGCGACCGGGACCAGGTCGCCGACCGGCGCGAACAGGATCGCGCTGTCCAGGGGCTCGGGCGGCGCGTCGTACGCCCCGCGCGCGGACGCGGCCCCCAGGTCCAGCGCCAGCCGCCGCGCGGCCGGGTCGCGGGTCAGTACGTGCACGGTGGCGCCCTCGGCGACGGCGAGCTGCGCGCACAGATGGGCGCTGCCGCCGAAGCCGTACAGGCCGAGCCGCCCGCCCGGCGGCAGCGCGGCCCTCAGCAGCGCGCGGTAGCCGATGATGCCCGCGCAGAGCAGCGGGGCCAGGGCGACGTCGTCCAGGTCGCCGGGCAGCCGGTAGGCGAAGGCGGCCGGAACGGTCGTGTACTCCGCGTAGCCGCCGTCGGCGTCCCAACCGGTGTACGCGGACGCCGGACAGAGGTTCTCGGCCCCGCGCGCGCAGTACCGGCATGTGCCGTCCGTACGGCGCAGCCAGGCGACGCCCACCCGGTCGCCGAGGGCGAAGCCGCGCGCGTCCTCGCCGCTCCCCGCGACCACGCCGACGACCTCGTGCCCGGGCGTCACCCCGGACCGGCGCACGGGCAGGTCGCCCTCGCTGACGTGCAGATCGGTTCGGCACACCCCGCAGGCGCGGACGTGCACCAGCAACTCGTCGGGCCCCGGAGCCGGCACCGGCTTCTCGACGAAGCGCAGCGGGTCCCCTTCGATCGGCCCGGGCCGGGCCACTTCCCACGCGTGCATCATCCGGTGCCCCGTCCCCTCGACGACCAGCTGTGCCCGCTCTCCAGTGTCGTGCAGGGAGCTCCGCTCGGCGCGCGGCCCGGCGGCGGGCTGGCTAGCGTGACAGTGGAAGCCGTTCACCGAGCCGGGGAAGGTCGACGTCATGGCCGTACAGCCTGAAGGAACGCCCTGTTGGGCGGACGCGATGTTCAGTGATGTCGAAGGGGCCAAGACTTTCTACGGTGACGTGCTCGGCTGGACGTTCGGCGAGTCGTCCTCCGCTTTCGGCAACTACACGCAGGCGTACGCGGACGGAAAGGCGGTGGCCGCCGTCGTCCCGCCGATGACCGGGCAGGAGGGCCAGTCCGCCTGGTGCCTGTACTTCGCCTCGCCCGACGCCGCCGCGACCGCGACGGCGATCAAGGACAACGGTGGGGAGGTGCTGATGGAACCGATGCAGGTCGGCGAGTTCGGCACCATGGCGCTGGCCCGGGACCCCGGCGGCGCCGTCTTCGGTGTCTGGCAGGCGGGCATCCACGAGGGCTTCGAGGCGACGGCCGTGCCCGGCGCGTACGCCTGGGCCGAGGTCTTCACCCGCGACCCCGAGAAGTCCGACGCGTTCTTCCCCGCCGTCTTCCGGTACACCGCCCAGCAGGTCGAGGACGACGCCGTCGACTTCAGGATCTTCAGCCTGGGCGAGAAGGCGGTCCTGGGCCGGATGAAGATGACGGACGACTTCCCGCCCGAGGTACCGCCGTACATCAACGTGTACTTCACGGTCGACGACTGCGACGCGGCGGTGGCGAAGGCGACGGAACGTGGCGGGATTCTGCGCTTCGGGCCGATGGACAGCCCGTTCGGACGGTTCGCGGCGCTGAGCGATCCGCAGGGCGCGTCCTTCTCCGTTCTCGACATGGGGACGACCCAGGGGGACATGCCCAGGATGACCGACGTGTCCTGAGGCATTCCCTCGCGAGGGCAACCGCCGGGATGCGGAGCTCGTCCCTTCTTGTGGCCGCGGCACCTACGGGTGGCCGGACTCCCCACCAGGACGGCGAGCGAAAGAGACGGCATGCTCCGCATTCACTTCACCTCGCACGATCTGCAGAACATTCGTATTGCCCGGCAACCGGACCCGCTGTGGGAACTGATCTGCGGCGTCCGCCGGTTGGAGACCGGCCAGGGACCGCTCGACTTCGGGCCATGGAGGCGCGCGGCCAAGGAGCGGCTCTCCAAGGACCCGGTCGCGGTCCGCGCGCTGAGCCCGCTGCGGGCCCTGATCCCCGCGGCCGGCTACATCCCGGACTTCCTCACGCCGCCCGTGACGGGCGGCGGCCTGCCGGCCGGCCTCGACCAGGTGCGGCGCACCCCTCGCGCTCGGCTGGTCCACGAGCTGACGCGGCTGGCAGAGTCGCGCCCGCTGCCGAACTGGACGACCTCGCTGGGCAGGCCCGGCAGCGACGCGCTCACGTCGCTGGCGGCCGCCCTGGGAATCTCCTTCCGCGCCCTCGTCGAACCACACTGGCCGCACATCCGCACGGCGGTCGGCAACGATGTCGACCTGCGTTCCCGTGCCCTCCTCGACGGTGGCACCCGGGCGCTGCTCGACGGACTGCGCCCGCTGGCCCGCTGGAAGGCGCCCGTGCTCGAAGTGGACTACCCCACCGAGCGCGACCTGTATCTGGAGGGGCGCGGCCTGCTCCTCGTCCCGTCCTTCTTCTGCTGGCGGCGGCCGACCGCGCTGGCGGACCCAGGCCTCGACCCGGTGCTCGTCTACCCGGTGGAGAAGGCGCCCCTCGCCTTCGCGCGCGGCACGGACGACGGGGTCGAACGCCTGCTGGGCCGTACCAGGACCGCGGTACTGACCGAGGTGGCGGGCCGCGAGGCGCGCACCACCTCCGAGGTGGCCGAGGCGGTGGGGATCGCGCTGCCCAGCGTCAGCTACCAGATCGGTGTGCTGCGCGACGGGGGACTGGTGGCCAGCCATCGTGACGGCAGGTACGTCCTGCATACGGCGACCCCGCTGGGCCTGCGGCTGCTGAGCACGGGCAGCTTCTCCGGGGCCAGGTGAGCCTCAGGTGAGCCCGCACCCCCGGCACGAGGCCTTGTCGTCACCTTCCCGCCTGCCTCCGCGACGCCACGCTCGCACTCTCGCCGCACCGGGCCAGGACCCACGCACGTGATCCGCCGGACAGGGCCCAGCCCGGGCGTGGCATGATCGGGGTCATGCCTGAACGCGTTGTGGCCGCCTGTGACGGGGCCTCGAAGGGAAACCCGGGACCCGCCGGATGGGCCTGGGTCGTCGCCGACGGGGACGAGACCCCCACCCGCTGGGAGGCCGGCCCGCTGGGCACGGCGACCAACAACGTCGCCGAACTGACCGCGCTGGAACGCCTGTTGACGGCGATCGCGCCGGAGGTGCCGCTGGAGATCCGGATGGACTCCCAGTACGCGATGAAGGCCGTCACGACCTGGCTGCCGGGCTGGAAGCGCAAGGGCTGGAAGACGGCCGCCGGGAAGCCCGTCGCCAACCAGGAACTGGTCGTCCGTATCGACGAACTCCTCACCGGCCGGACCGTGGAGTTCCGCTACGTCCCCGCCCACCAGGTCGACGGCGACCGCCTCAACGACTTCGCCGACCGCGCCGCGAGCCAGGCGGCCATCGTCCAGCAGCCCGCGGGCAGCGACCTCGGGTCCCCGGAGCCGCCGGCGTCTCCCGACACCCCGGCGCCGGCCCGCCGCCGCGCCCCCGCCAAGACCGCCGCGCGCCAGAGCACGTCGAGTCGCACGATCAAGGCGAAGTTCTCCGGCCGCTGCGTCTGCGGCCGCGTGTACGCCGCGGGCGAGCCCATCGCCAAGAACGGCCAGGGCTGGGGGCACCCCGACTGCCGGACCGTCGAGACGAGCAACGCGTAACCGCCCCGCTCGTCAGGAGCCCTCTGCCGGAGACGCACTGACGGCCAGGTCCGCACGCAGCTTCGCGACGAGCTGAGCGGCGAGGGCGGAGGGGAAGTCCTCTGCCGCCCACCGCTCGACGAGGCCAAGGAACCCGGCCAGCGTGCTCCGCACCGAGCCGAGCAGCCTGGGCAGTTCGCTCAGGGGCAGCTCGATCGGCGGGCCTGCCGGGCGTTCCGCGTCCGGCCACAGCCGGACGAGCCCTCCGCGGTGTTCGACACCCGGCGTCGGATCGTGGCCGAGCCAGGGTGTTTCGCCGTCCAGCAGATGCAGCCAGTCCCGCCAGTTCTCGAGACCGAAGCAGCACCCCGGCGCCACGGTGACTCCCGTAGCGGCGTCGCGCAGCCGCAGACCGCCCGGGGCGGTGACGGACTCGACCGACACCAGGCGGCGCAGCAACGCGGCGTCCTCCTCGGGGCCGGGGTCATGGCGTTCGTGTGTCGTGTTGTAGCCGGACAGCACCGCCATCGCGGTACCGACCTCGAGCGGCGACAGGTCGCCGGAGAGGACGAGCAAGCGGTCCGCGGGCCGGCCCGCGGTGGGCCACAGGGCGAAGTCGGCGGCTTCGTAGGTCTCCAGTACGGCGTCCATGATCAGCACGCCCTCATCCTGCCGACCGGCGCGGACATGCGCCGCTCCTTTTGCTCAGGCTCCGGGGCTCCTGGCGTGCGGAACCTGGGGGGCCTGCGCAAAAAGGTCGTGATCAGGCGGTGTCGAACGTGTAGTACGCGGTGTGGTCCAGCAGATCCGCGGGCCGCACGTTGTTCCACGGCTTCATCGTGTCGTTGAGGTCGACGACGTCGGGGGTGCCGGCGAGCGGCAGATAGCCGGAGCCGGGGTGGCGGCGCTGCCAGTCGGCCCACAGCTTGTCTATGTAGGCGTGGTGGAGCCAGAAGACCGGGTCGTTGGGGGAGACGCCGGTGGCCATCTGGCCGCCCACCCAGACGTGGACCCGGTTGTGCAGATTGACACCCCGCCAGCCTTCCAGGTGATTGCGGAAGCCGTCCGAGGAACTGTTCCAGGGCGCCATGTCGTACGTCGTCATGGCGAGCACGGACTCCACCTCGGCGGGGGTCGGCAGCTCGCGGGTGCCGCTGCCGAGGGACCGGCGCAGGTAAGTACGGCTGTCCACACGCACATTGACCGGCCAGTTGCCCGACGAGGCCGCGAACGGGCCGTCCATCACCCGGCCGTCCAGGCTGCGCCCGGTGCCGCCGAGGAAGTCGGGCGCCCACAGCGACGAACGCGTGGTGCGGTCGGTGCTCCAGTCCCAGTACGGCAGGGCGACGGAGGAGTCGACGCTCTGCAGTGCCTGCTCGAACTCGAGGAGGAATCTGCGGTGCCAGGGCAGGAACGACGGTGAACGGTGGCCCGTCCGCTCGCCGTTGTCCGTGTCACCCATGATGAAGGCGTTGTGCGTCGTGACGAAGGCGTCGTACCGGCCACTGCGCTTGAGCTGCACGAGTGCGTCGACGAAACGCCGCTTCTCGTCGGCGGTCAGGCTCGCCTGGTTCTTGCGTACGGTCATGTGCGGGACTCCACGATCTGCTTGCGGGGTTGGTCAGTTGGCGTCGAAGGGGACAAGTGGGGCCCCCTGCAGCTCCACGACCGCGGCGCGGGCGGCGGCGCGCGGGGTGGGTACGGGGTCGTAGTGGCTGACGACGCTGATCCAGCTGCTGTCGGCGTTCTGCATCACGTGCAGTTCCACGCCGTCGATGAACACGGCGTATCCGGCGCCGTGGTGGTGACCGCCCCCTGTCATGGGGCGGCCCTCTATGCGGCGGCCCCGGTAGACCTCGTCGAAGGCTGCCGGGCCGCCGTGGTGGTGCTCGGCGGCCGACAGCCCGGGCGCGGGCGACACCCTCGGTACGGCGGACACGGCGGTTGCCGTGACGGCCTGGGCACCGGCCGCGGCGGTCAGCGCGGCCGCGGCCCCGAGGGCGCGGCGACGAGTGAGTTCCGGCATGCGGAGACCTCCAGTGATCAGCTCTGTTGACGACCCGGTATGCCTATCGGGTCATCAAAGAGCGGGAGAAATCGCCGAATGTCGGTTGGCTGCGATCAGGACAATCAAGTACATGTCGTGCAAGGTTGAACGAAGATGATCTTTCCGTGCGAGGTCCCCGCGGGCCGTTGGAAGGGGAAATTCCTCCTGCTGGACGGCCTGCCGCCGATGATCTTGCCGGGGCGGCCCGTGGGGAGTGGCGCGGCTCACGTCCGCGATATGACGTGAACTCCGCAGGTGACAGCTCCTGCTACTCTTCGTCACCAATCAACCGCTTTGTGCAACAAAGGGGAGTGCGCGTGAAGATCGCGTGCGTCGGCGGCGGGCCCGCGAACCTGTACTTCTCGATCCTGATGAAGCGCCAGGACCCGTCCCACGACATCGCCGTCTACGAGCGGAATCCGGCCGGATCCACCTACGGCTGGGGAGTGACGTACTGGGCGGGCCTGCTCGACGAACTCCGCGAGGGCGACCCCGAGTCCGCGCTCGCCGTCGGCGAGAACTCGGTCCGCTGGAGCGACGGAGTCGCCCACGTGGGCGACCGAACGACGGTGCACCACGGCGACGAGGGATTCGGCATCGGCCGCCGCCGCATGCTCGACCTGCTCGCCGAGCGCGCCGCGTCGCTCGGTGTACGCGTCGAGTTCGAGCACGGGATCACCGCCGACCGGCTGCCCGACGCCGACCTCGTGGTCGCCGGCGACGGGGTCAACAGCGCGCTGCGCGAGCGCCATGCCACCCACTTCGGGAGCGAGATCACGCTGGGCCGCAACATCTACATCTGGCTCGGTACGACGAAGGTCTTCGACGCCTTCACCTTCTCCTTCGTGGAGACGGACCACGGCTGGATCTGGTGTTACGCCTACGGGTTCAGCGAGGACCACAGCACCTGTGTCGTCGAATGCTCCCCGGAGACCTGGACCGGCCTCGGACTCGACCGGGCGAACGAGGCCGACGGGCTGGCCCTGCTGGAGAAGCTCTTCGCCGACCTGCTGGACGGGCACGGGCTGATCGGCCGGGCGCAGGCCGACGGCAGTGCCCAGTGGCTCAATTTCCGCACCCTGACCAACCGGACCTGGCACCGCGGCAACCTCGTCCTGATCGGCGACGCCGCCCACACCACCCACTACTCGATCGGCGCGGGCACCACGCTCGCGCTCGAGGACGCCCTCTCCCTGGCCGGATCGCTGCGCGCGCACCAGGAGCTCGAATCCGCTCTCACCCACTACGAGCGGGACCGAAAGGCCGCGCTCCTGTCGGTCCAGAGCGCCGCCCGGCACAGCGCCCAGTGGTACGAGAACCTCCCGCGCTACATCCGGCTCCCACCGGCGCAGATGTTCGCCCTGCTCGGACAGCGGCACTCGCCGCTGCTCCCGTACATCCCGCCGCAGCTGTACTACCGGATCGACCGCGCGGCCGGACAGCTGGAGCCGCTGCGCCGGTTCAAGCGGTGGCTGGGGCCGCGCCTTGCGCGCACGGTACAGGCCCGTTCCAGCCGCTAGTCGCTCACGAGGAGCGGATGACACGTTGGGGTGAATTGCGATTCACCGGTATGGTGAATCATCATTCACCTAATTTTTTCGTGCCGACTCCTGGAGTGTCCATCGTGGGCTTGCGTGACCGACTGACGATCCCTGTCCTGGCGTTCGGCGGGATCCTCATGGCGGTCATGCAGACCGTGGTGGTGCCCCTGCTGCCCGACCTGCCGCGACTCACCGGGGCCTCGGCGGGCGCCGTCTCCTGGATGGTGACGGCGACGCTGCTCTCGGGAGCGGTGCTCACGCCCGTGCTCGGCCGGGCCGGTGACATGTACGGCAAGCGGCGCGTGCTGCTGATGGCCCTGGCGATGATGACGGTCGGCTCGCTCATGTGCGCGCTCACCTCCGACATCCGCGTGCTCATCGTGGCGCGCGCCCTGCAGGGCGCGGCGGCCGCCGTCGTACCGCTGTCGATCAGCATCCTGCGGGACGAACTGCCGCCGGAGCGCACGGGTTCGGCCGTGGCGCTGATGAGCTCCACCGTCGGCATCGGTGCCGCTCTGGGGCTGCCGCTCGCCGCGCTGATCGTCCAGTACGCCAACTGGCACGTCATGTTCTGGGCGACCACGGCCCTCGGCGCCGCCGGACTCGCGCTGGCCTGGTGGGCGGTGCGCGAGTCGCCCGTCCGCGAGCCGGGCCGCTTCGACACCGTGGGCGCGCTGGGCCTGGCCGCGGGTCTGGTCTGTCTGTTGCTCGGAGTGTCGCAGGGCGGTCAGTGGGGCTGGGGCAGCCCCCGGATCCTGGGCCTGTTCGCGGCGTGCGTGGTCATCATGGCCCTGTGGTGGGTGCAGCAGCGGCGCGCCGAACGCCCGCTGGTCGACCTGAAGTTGGCCGCCCGCCCGCGGGTCGCCCTGCCGCACCTCGCCGCGCTGCTGACCGGCTTCGCCTTCTATGGCAACTCGCTGGTGACGGCACAACTCGTGCAGGCCCCCAAGGAGACCGGGTACGGGCTCGGGCTGTCCATCGTCGCGACCGGCCTGTGCCTGCTGCCCGGCGGTGTGACCATGCTGCTGTTCTCGCCCGTCTCGGCGCGCATATCGGCGGCCCGCGGCCCCCGCGTCACGCTGGCCCTCGGCACGGCGGTCATCGCCTTCGGCTATGGCATACGCATCCTGGACAGCCGCCACCTGTGGCTGATCATTCTGGGTGCCACGGTCTGCGCGACGGGCACCACCCTGGCCTACTCCGCCCTGCCCACGCTGATCCTGCGCGCCGTACCCGCCGGGCAGACCGCGTCCGCCAACGGCGTCAACGTCCTGATGCGCACCATCGGGCAGGCCGTGTGCAGCGCCGCGGTCGCCGCCGTGCTGGTCCACCACACGAGCCTCCTCGGCGGCGCCGCGGTGCCCACGTTGCACGGCTATCTGCTGGCCTTCGTCATGGCGGGTACGGTCGCACTGGTGGCCTGCGCGGCCGCCCTCGCGATACCCACCGACCCCGGCGCACGCGAAACCGGGCGCGCCCGCGGCCGTACGGAAGCGCCCCGCGACGAGGCCCTCGAAGGAGCATGAACAGCGTGACCACCCCGCACCCCGGTCTCACGGCCCCCGCCGCCGCACCGCCCCGCCGCGACGCCGAGGCGACGAAGGCGGCCATCCTGCGCGCCGCCCGCCACCTCCTGGCCCGGCACGCCCACGCGGACATCACGCTCAAGGCGGTCGCCGACCGCGCCGGGGTGAGCGCGCCGCTGATCCTGAAGTACTTCGGCAACAAGGACGCGCTGTTCGCGCGGGTCATGTCCTTCGAGTCCGACGCCGAGGCCCTGCTGGACGCGCCGCTGGAGGACCTCGGCCGTCACATGGTGCGCCATCTGCTCGTCGGGCAGACCGAGCGCGGCGCCGACCCCGTCCTGCGGATCGTCTTCGCGCCGCTCCAGGGCGAACAGGGCGACATACTGCGCGCCAACTTCCGCACTCAGGTCAGCGACCGGCTCGCCGAACGCCTTGACGGACCCGACGCGGGCCTGCGCGCCGAACTCGCCGTCAGCACCCTGCTCGGCCTCGGCGTCATGTACGGCATCGCCCGCGGCACCCATCTGCGCGCCACCACGGTCGACGACATCGTCGACCGGTACGCCCCGTCGGTACAGAACCAGCTCACGCCGTGACAGCCCTGGGGCAGGCCTTGGTGCAGGCCGGCCGGGGCAGGGCCTGCACCACGGGACTCAGTTCACCCCTTGCGGCCGGAACTGGATGCTGATCCGGGGGCCCGCCGCCCGCGCCGACTTCGGGATGGCGTGCTCCCAGGTGCGCTGGCAGGAGCCGCCCATCACGATCAGGTCGCCGTGGCCGAGCGGCCGCCGCACGGTGTCCCCGCCACCGCGGGGCCGCAGCAGCAGATCGCGGGGGGCGCCCACGGACAGGATCGCGACCATGGTGTTCTCGCGTGCGCCCCGGCCGATCCTGTCCCCGTGCCAGGCCACACTGTCCCGGCCGTCCCGGTAGTAGCAGAGCCCGGCCGTCGTGAACGGTTCGCCGAGTTCGGTGGCGTAGTGCGCGGACAGCGCGTCCCGGGCCTCGTCGAGGACCGGGTGCGGCAGCGGGTCGTCCGCGCGGTAGTAGGCGAGCAGCCGCGGTACGTCCACCACGTGCTCGTACATCTGCCGTCGCTCCGCCCGCCACGGCACCTCGGCGGCGAGCCGCGCGAAGAGCGCGTCGGCCCCGCCGAGCCAGCCGGGCAGCAGGTCGATCCAGGCCCCGGCGCCCAGCACGGTGCGGCGCGTCCCGTGCAGCGGACTGAGGCGGAGCTCGTCGGTCTGGTCGAAGAGCGACCCCTGGAGGTGCATGGACATGCGACCAGCGTACTCCGGTAATCGAATACGTGTTCCATGCACCTCGTGGGTGACGTCTCACCCGGCGAGAGGGCCGGCAACTGACAGGTCGGCACTACCAGGGGAGAGGCCCGGCCGCGTCGAAGTAGCCTCCGGTGGGTCCGTCCTGGCCGATCCGCGCCATGCGGACGATGATCTCGGCGCCCTCCTCGACGGTCTGGGTGCCCGTACGGCCGTTGAGGTCGGTGGCGGTGTAGCCCGGCTCGACGGCGTTGATCCGCATGTCCGGGAACGCCTTCGCGTACTGCGCGGTGATCATGTTGACGGTGGCCTTCGACGCCGGATACGCGACGCCGGGGTAGGCGTAGGCCGGGCTCGCGGGGTCGGTGACGCGGGCCATCGAGGCCAGACCGCTGCTCACGTTCACCACGACCGGGGCGGCGGACCGCTGGAGCAGCGGCAGGAACGCGTGGGTGACGCGCACCACGCCGAAGACGTTCGTCTCGAACACCTCCCGCATCATGTCGGCGGTCACCTCGCCGGCGCCGACGACGGTATTGCCTTCCCCGCGCGCTTCGATGCCGGCGTTGTTGATCAGTACGTCCAGGCCGCCGTCGGCCTCGACGGTCTTCGCCGCGGCGGCGACGGAGGCGTCGTCGGTGACATCGAGGACGACCAGCCGCGCCCCCAGCTGTTCGGCGGCGCGCCGCCCGCGCCCGGGGTCGCGGCTGCCCACGTAGACGGTGTGGCCCGCCTCGACGAGTCGGCGGGCGGTCTCGAAGCCGAGACCCTTGTTCGCTCCGGTGATCAGTGTCGTAGTCATGTCTCCAGTCTCCGGACCCAAGGTACGGTCGGCCAGGAGTCGCGTCTTCCTGGGACTGCCGGTACCAGGCATGTCCACGCGCGGCGGTGCACAGTGGGGGGTATGGCGAGCACGGAGTTCGGGCGGACGGTACGGCGTTGGCGCGACCGGGTCCCCCCTGAGGCGGCCGGGCTGCCGGCGGGCGGTCACCGGCGTGCGGCCGGTCTGCGCCGCGAGGAGCTGGCGTTGCTGGCGGGGGTCTCGGTCGACTACATCACGCGCCTCGAACAGGGCCGGGCGTCCCATCCCTCGGAGCAGGTCGTGGAGGCGCTGGGCCGTGCGCTGCGGCTGTCCGGGGCCGAGCGCGAACATCTCTTCCACGTCGCCGGGCTCGTGCCGCCCGGACGGGACATGGTGCCCGCCCACATCACTCCCAGCGTGCACCGGCTGCTGGACCGGCTGACCGGGACGCCCGTCGCCGTCTATGACGCGGCGTGGACGCTCCTGTTGGCCAACCCGCTCTACGCGGCGCTGCTGGGCGATCCCTCGGGATGGCGCGGGAACGAGCGCAACGGCGTGTGGCGCAACTTCGTCGGCCCCGACAGCCGGGTCCGCCAGTCGCCGGAGGTCCGGCGTGAGTTCGAGGCCGCCCTGGTCGCCGATCTGCGGGCGACCGCGAGCCGGTATCCGGCGGACCAGCGGCTGCGCGGCCTGATCGCCGAACTGCGCGCGCGCAGTGTTCGGTTCGCCGAACTGTGGGACTCCGGAGCCGTGGGCCGCCACGAGGCGTCGCACAAGACCGTCGAGCACCCGCAACTGGGCCCGGTGACCCTCGACTGCGATGTGCTGAGCGTCTCCGGGAGTGACCTGCGCATCATGATCTACACGGCAGAGCCCGACACGGAGGACGCCGAACGCATCGCCCTCCTCGGCGTGCTCGGCACCCAGGCACTGGTGGAGTCCTGACAGGTCCTGTCCGGCGGATCAGGTCGGAGGACGGCTCCGGTGCCTGTCGACGCAGGCGTGCCGAGCCCCGCGTCTGCGGCATGATCCGCGGGACAGGCCCTGGTCGACTTCGCCCAGGACCTCGCGGATCACATACGCGGCGTTGGCCGCGATCACGGGGTTCGTCGTGCGGTAGTAGGGGAGTTGCGTCAGAGCCATGGACAGGGCCCAGCCGCGGCCGCGTGCCCACATCGCGTCGTCGGCGCCGGCGGCCTGCCGGAAGGCGGGCCGCGCCTCGGCCGGGAGGAGGTTCCAGGCCGCGACGAGGTCGCAGGCGGGGTCACCGATGCCGACGGTGGCGAAGTCGAGGACGGCCGCGAGGCCGCCCTGGCGGACGAGGAGATTCATCGGCATCAGGTCGGAGTGCAGCCACACGGGCGGGCCGGTCCAGCGCGGCGCCGCCAGCGCCGCCTCCCAGGCCGCCGTGGCCGCCGGTGTGTCGATGGTGCCGTCGAGTTCGGCGATCGCGGAACGCGTCACGGTGTCCACGGTCACCAGGGGCGCGCCCCGGTAGGCGGGTGGTCCGCCGGGCAGGTCGACCTGCCGCATCGCGGCGACGAACGCGCCGAGTCCGACGGCCATTCCACCCGCGTCGGCGAGGGCACCGGCCACGGGGAGTTCGCCGTCGAGCCAGCGCAGCACGGCCCAGGGCCACGGATACCCCTCCGCGGGCGCGCCGAGGGCGATGACCTCGGGTACGGGGAGCGGCAGCAGCGGAGCGAGCCTCGGCAGCCACGCGCACTCCTTCTCCACGTCGCCGGCGCCCTCAGGGATGCGGGGGAGGCGTACGGCCATGTCGTCGCCGAGGCGGTAGACGGCGTTGACGGTTCCGGCCGACTCGACGCGCTTCAGGGGCAGTTCGGCCCACTCCGGGAACTGGGCAGCCAGTAGCCGACGTACGAGTGAGTCGTCGATCCGCGCCTCGTGGGCGTGCATCGGGCCTGGGGTCATCAACGCCTGCTTCCGATGGAGGGAGGTCGATGTCGGCCATCCTGCGGCGTGTTCGGCGATCCGTGCATCGGGTTTTCGGCTTCCTGAGGGCATCAGGCAACCTCGCGGGCACAGCCTTCGTCTTGATCGGCAACGGGCGGATGGCGCGACGACCTTCATGAGTCAGGGATTCCCAGGTGGAAATCCCCTGCACTATACGCTCCGCGTATACATGCCATGTATACGCGGAGCGTATAGCAGAGTCGCCGCATGTCGCCGCCCCACATGACCAGCACCACCGGCCGGCGCGCGGACGCCGTCGGCCCGTGGCAGACGGAAAGGCATTCATGTACGGCAAGGCCTTCGCCCCCGAGTACCAGGGCGCATTGACCACCCTGTCCGTGAACTCCTCGCTGACCGACGTCCTCGCGGCCGGCACCGAGCAGCTGCACGCCGCCGAGCGCGCGGGGGCGCGGGCCGAGGCGGCCCGATCGGGTCTCGCGGTCGCCGAGGCGCACCGCCGGCTGGGCCAGGTCGCGGACGCCGACCGGGCGTGGAAGGCGAGCTATCGCACGGCCCGCGACGCCGGGGACACCGGGGCGATGGCGTGGGCGCTGTGGAGCGGCGGGACGCTGGCACGGCAGCGCGGCGCCTTCCCGCTGGCGTGGCGGCTGCTGCGGCTGGCGGCCGAACTCGGCGGGCAGGCCGGGGATGTCGTCGTCCGCGGCTACTCCCTGGCAGGGATGGCGGAGACCGGCCGCATCCAGGGCGACTACGCGGCCGTGACCACACTGCACGAACAGCTCCTGGCCGAGGCCCGCAAACGCGGCGAGGCCCGCCACACCGTCTGGGCCCTGGAGGGCATCGCGCAGATACACCGCAACACCGGCGCCTACGACACCGCGTACGCCATGTTCGAGGAGGCGGCCGGGATCGCCGCGCGCGCCGAGGACCGGCGCGGGCACGCCTGGGCCCTGCGCGGCCTGGCGGACATCGTCTCGGTACGCGATGGGGACGTGGACCGCGCGCTGGAGCTGCTGAGCGAGGCGGAGGTGTCCTGCCGTGCGATGAAGTTGTCCGGCGCGCTCGCCTACAACCACAAGATGCGCGGCAACGTCCTCTACCGGGCCGGGCGTTACGAGCAGGCCTGCGGCGTCTACACGCAGGCGCTGGCGGAGTTCGAGGCGATGAGCGAGCCGCGCGGCCGGGCCCTGTCCCGGCTCGGCCTCGTCAAATCCCTGGCACGCCTGGGCCGCGACCGCGCCGAGACCGCCGCCGACCTGGCCGAACTGGCACAGGTGCTGGAGGGCATCGGGCTGCGGCACGCCCGGCAGATGGTCGAGCGGGCGCGGGCGGAGCTCGGCCTCGCGCCGGAGCCCGGCCCGGCCGAGGCCACGGACGCGGGAGCCGCGCGATGACCCCTCTCTCCACGGCCCTGCAGTCGCCGCCCGCAGCCCCGGAGATCCTGCGCCGCTGCCGTGAACTGGTCGCCCCGGCCCTCGTGGAGGCGGTCGGCGGGCTGCACCCCTGGGTGGCGGAGATGGCCGGATACGCGCTCGGTCACTGCGAGATGGGCGGTGCCCCCGCGGTCCGCAGCCAGGGCAAGGGCGTACGGCAGGCGCTGGCCGTGCTGGGCGCGGAGGCGGCCGGCGGTCCTGCCGAGGCGGGTGTACCGGGCGCCGTCGCGGTGGAACTCGTGCACACCTTCTCGCTGCTCCACGACGACATCATGGACGGCGACGCGCTGCGCCGCGGCCGCCCCGCGGTGTGGAAGGCGTACGGCACCGGCCCCGCCGTCCTCGCGGGCGACGCGCTGTTCGCACTGGCCGTGGAGACCCTGACGGCGCCCGCGACTCCGCACGCGGCCGCGGCCGTACGGCATCTGAGCGCGGCCCTGCGCGACCTGGTCCGCGGGCAGGCGGACGACCTGCTGTTCGCCGACCGTCCCTGGAGGGGGCCCGAGTCGGTGCGGGTGGGGGAGTACGCGTCGATGGCCGAGTGCAAGACGGGTGCCCTGCTCGGCTGTGCGCTCGCCCTGGGCGCACAACTCGCCGGAGCGCCGCGGGAGACCGTGACCGCCCTGGACCGTGCCGGGCGCCATCTCGGGGTGGCCTTCCAGATCGCCGACGACCTTCTGGGCATCTGGGGCGACCCGGCCGTCACGGGCAAACCGGTCCACGGCGACCTGCGCCAGGGGAAGAAGACGCTCCCGGTCCTCCTCGCGCTGACCGCGTCCGGTGGCTCCGCACTCGCCGAACTCCTCGGCTCGCCGGCGGCCCTGGACGACACCGCCGTACGGCGCGCGGCGACCCTGGTCGAGCGGGCGGGCGGTCGTGCGGCGGCACTGCGTGAGGCCCGTCGTCAGCTCGCCGCGGCGGACGGGCTCATGGCGAGCGCGTCGCTCGCCCCGCGTCCCGCCGAGGAGCTGCGCGCGCTGCTCTCCTCCCTCGCGCACCGCACGATCTGACGCCTCGACGCCTCGAACCGCCTCCGCACCTCCATGCCTCCGGTCCGTCCGCTCCGGGCCGGAGGTGTTGCGACATGGGTCACATACGCGTGTCAACGGGCCCCACCAGGCAACCGCCTCATTCCCCCTCACATCTGTCCGGTCGACGCACAGTCGACGCACAGCTGGTCACCCGTTGATCACCGAGAAGTGAACATTCGTAAAGAGATCGCCCGGAAAGCAATAAAAGGGATCTTTCTTCTTTACATGTACATGGTGAATCGGTGAGGGTGTCGCCTCGGGGCCCGAAAGCCCCCACGGCGCCCAACAGCGCTGTGCCTCACGGCGGTTGGCGATCCCGGCCGCCTCTGTACAAAGGAACTCAGTGCGTAGACCCCACATACGCCGTGTGGCGATCGCCGTCGCGGTGACGACGGCCGCCACGCTCCCGGCGGGCCCCGCCCTCGCGGCCGCGCCCGACTCGCCCGCTCGCACCGCGACTTCGGCCTCCTCGCCGGTGGACGCGGCCCGGGCGGCGGCGTTCGCCCACGCGTCGGCCACCGGTGTCACCCAGGGCGACACCCTTCAGGCCAAGGACGTCATGACGGACCCGGACGGCAAGCAGCACGTCCGCTTCGTCCGCACCCACCAGGGCATGCCGGTCCTCGGCGGCGACCTGGTCGTGCACCTCAGCAAGCAGTCCGCCTACCTCGGCGTGACCCGGGCCGCCGACCATGTGGTCAAGCCCGCCACCACGGCGGCGAAGCTGACGCCCCAGCAGGCCGAGCAGAAGGCCGCCGCGGCGGCCAAGGGTGACGCGGGCAACGCCGCACTCGTCGTGGACGCCCGCGACGGCGCGGCCGCGCTCGCCTACCAGGTGCGCGTGACCGACAGCGACACCGCGGAGGTCGGCTCCCGGACCGTCGTCGTGGACGCCCAGACCGGCAGGATCCGCAGCAACACCCCCGACAACGACGAGTTCATCTCGCCGTCGCTGGAGGAGACGCTGCGCGAGCGGGGCGAGCAGGCCAGCCCCGAGACGGGCGCGTCGACCGGGCTGTCCGGCCTCGTCGGCACGACGGGAGCCGGCCACTACCCGGCGACCGCCACCGGCAGCGGTGCCTCTCTCTTCGCCGGCAAGGTGGCGCTGACCACCACGCAGACGGCGCGCACCAGCTTCCTCCTCAAGGACCCCACTCGGTGGAACACCGAGACCCGGGACGCCAAGGGGCAGGAGCTGGAAGCCTTCTCGCGCGGCAAGACGTTCACCGACGGCGACAACAAGTGGGGCACCGGCACCACGTCCAGCCGGACCACCGCCGCCGTCGACGCCCAGTACGGGATCACCAAGACGCTGGACTTCTACAAGAAGACCTTCGGCCGCAAGGGCATCAAGAACAACAGCGCCGGTGCCCGTGCGATGGTCCACTTCGGCAACAAGGTCGGCAACGCCTTCTGGGACTCGGTGTGCGGCTGCATGCTGTACGGCGACGGGGACGGCGACCTGTTCAAGAAGCCGCTGGTCGTCCTGGACGTCACCGGTCACGAGCTGACCCACGGAGTCGTCGACGCCACCGCCGCCCTGGAGCCCACCCGGGTGGACGCGGACGGCAACCAGTACGGCGAGCCCGGCTCCCTCAACGAGTCGCTGGCCGACATCTTCGGGTCGAACGTCGAGTTCGCCGCCAACAACCCGAAGAACCCGCCGAACTACCTCATGGGCGAGAAGCTGGGCCTGGCGCAGAAGTTCCTGCGCCGCCTCGACCATCCCTCCCTCGACAAGCTCGAGGGCACGGTCGACTACTGGGCGCCCGAGGTCTACGACACCGAGGTCCACGCGGGCTCCGGCGTCTCCTCGCACGCGTACTACCTGCTCGCGGAGGGCAGCGGCCGGAAGACGATCGGCGGCGTGCAGTACGACTCGCCGACGTACGACGGTTCGCGGGTGACCGGCATCGGTCGCACCAAGGCCACCGCCATCTTCTACCGGGCGCTCACCCGCTACATGGTCTCCACGACCGACTTCCACGACGCGCGGAAGGCCACCCTCAAGGCCGCCGCCGACATGTACGGGGCCAACAGCACCGAGTACAAGGCGGTCGGCAAGGCCTGGTCCGCCGTCAACGTGACCGCCGCCAACACTCCGGCCGCGGGGCACTGACGGACGACATGTCCCGGCGCTGACGGATGACGACGTCCTTCCTCCGGCGCCGACGGATGACGAAAGGGGTGCCCCGCCGCACGGCGGGGCACCCCTTTTCGACCTGGTCTCAGTGCTGCTGCGCCTTCTGCGGCGTCACCTCACTAGGACGCACGACGACGTAACCCTCGCCCTCCAGCTTCAACTGCACGGCCTCCCCGGAGCCGCCGCGGATCATCGAGCCGATCGACTGCGAGCGGTGCAGCGACGTGTGCAGATGGGCGGTCCAGCCGACGACCGCGTCCGTGTCGACGTACACCGGCTGCTGCGACGACACGGGGATCACCAGCGGGTTGCCCTCGCAGATCAGTCCCAGGCTGCCGTGGCCGGTGAAGACGCTGTTGAAGAGGCCGCCGCCGGTGATGCCCGCGCCCTTCACGGTCTTTATCTCGTACGACAACGTGGCGTCGAAACACAGGACGTTGCGCCCGTTGACGGTGAACACGTCGCCCGGCTCGATGCCGACGATGAAACAGTTCTGCGCCTCGTGTGCGAACCAGGCCTCGCCCTGGCCGCGGACGGTCATCAGCGGCAGCCCCTCACCGGTGACCGCCCGCTTGAGCATGCCGCCGACGCCCTGGCCCTTGCGCTCGAACTGGAGATTGCCCCGGTAGGCGACCATCGCGCCCTGCCGCGCGAGCATCTCGCCGTTGACGGCGTACTTGATGGACTTGGCGTTCTGGATGGTCATGCCCGGCGCGACGGCGGGCTGCACCATGTGGTCACTGGAAAAGAGATCACCCTTCATGCGGGCATCCTGTCGCGGAGGATCTCGTTCCGCCAAGATCGCGGACGTCCTTGATGCATGGGCGGCGCTCTTGTGACATGCGGCGACGGTCTCGTGACATGCGAAAGGGCCGGTCCGGGTGAAGCGGACCGGCCCTCACGGGAGTTGTCAGGCGGCGGTGGCGGTGCCGGCGTGGCTGTGCAGGCGGCTGACGACCTCGGTCAGCTGGCCGGCGACCTCGGCGTCGTCGACGGGGTGGGTCTCGGCGAAGCGGGTCAGGGAGCCGGGGATGGAGAGCTTGACGTCCTCCAGGACGGTGCCGCCGGCGATGCCCACGGCCTTGCGGGCCTCGTCCTGCGCCCAGACGCCGCCGAACTGGCCGAACGCGGTGCCGACGACGGCGACCGGCTTGCCGCTGAAGGCGCCGGCACCGTACGGGCGGGACAGCCAGTCGATGGCGTTCTTCAGCACGGCCGGGATCGTGCCGTTGTACTCCGGCGAGAAGAGCAGGAAGGCGTCGGCCTGGCCGGCGGCCTCACGCAGCCGGACGGCGGCGGCGGGGACGCTGCCCTCGACGTCGATGTCCTCGTTGTAGAACGGGACCTCGGCCAGACCTTCGAAGAGATCGACCTCGGCTCCCTCCGGAGCGAGCTTGACGGCCGCCTCGGCGAGCTGGCGGTTGTGGGAGCCGGCACGAAGGCTGCCGACGAGCGAGAGGATACGTACGGACATGGTGAACTCCCGAAAGCTGAAACATTGCCGCAATAAACCGGACCGAGGTCCGTTTAAAGTTCTAGCACTGAAGCGGACCGCAGTCCAGTTGTCCTGGCGAGCCGTTACGCTGGCTTCATGTCCACCCCACTCCCGCCCTTCCCGAAGCGACCGGAACCCGCCGACGAACCCATGCTGATGGAACTCACCTCGCCCGGTGACGTCCCGCAGCTGCGCGCCGACGCCGCACGCAACCGCGCGCGGCTGCTGGAGGCCGCCGCGCGCCTGGTCGAGGAGCACGGGGTGGGCAAGCTGACGATGGAGGCCGTCGCCGTCGCCGCGTCGGTGGGCAAGGGGACGGTCTTCCGGCGCTTCGGTGACCGGACCGGTCTGTTGATGGCGCTCCTCGACCACACCGAGCAGCGCTTCCAGGCCGCCTTCATGACCGGTCCGCCTCCACTGGGCCCGGGGGCGTCACCCGTGGAGCGCCTGCACGCCTTCGGCTGTCGGTCCCTGCGCGAGGCGTCCGAGCAGCTCGACCTGTATCTCGCGGCCGAGCCCGACCCCTCCCGCCGCTTCAACTCCGCCCCGTACCGCGTCCGCTTCATGCACCTCTGCGTGCTGCTCCGCCAGGCCGACCCGGCCGCCGACGCCGAACTCGTCGCCCAGACGCTGATGGGATACCTGGACCCGGCCCTCATCCACCACCTGACCCGACAGCGGGGAATGTCCCTGGAGCGCCTCGAGTCCGGCTGGCACGATCTGGTGGACCGGACCGTCCGGCCGCCATCCGGGCAGGGAGGGTGACCTCGGGCGAACTGCCCTGAGGGCGCGCCGGTAGGGCAGGGCACCGGATCGCTCGATCTGCGCGGCGGCGCCCCGGAATGCGGATCCGGGCGTCGACGTTGCCATAGGGATGAGCGACCCACCCCGAGATACCGGTCTCTCCTCGGACGAGTTCCGCACCGTCCGTGAGCGGCTCGCGGCCGACCGTGCCGGTACGAGCGCGCGGATCGCGGCGCTGAACCGCGAGTACGACGGAATCGTCGAGGCGAATGCCCTGGTCGCGATCGATGACGAGCACGACCCGGAGGGATCGAGCACCGCGTTCGAGCGGGCTCATGTCGCCTCCCTGCTGGCCCAGGCGCGCGACCATCTGGACGATCTCGATCAAGCGCTGGAACGCCTTGAGCTCGGTGAGTACGGGCGGTGCGCGGCCTGCGGCGAGCCGATCCCGGCGGAACGCCTGGAGGTGCGCCCGGCGGCGAACACCTGTGTGCGCTGTGCCGCGCTCGGCCCCCGTCGGCGGGGACGGCCGTGAGTCCCGGCCACCCCTCCGGCACGGCCCGTCGGGCGGTCCGCGGCCCCGGATCCGGCCCTGCGTACACCGCGTGACCGGCTGCGGGAAGCCCTGGCGCCGCCTCGGCAGCCGGGCGGACAATGCGGACATGGGGCACCACCTCGAGGACGTGAGCGCACCCGCGCGGCTGGCCGGGCTGGGCGAGGGCATCAGCCAGGAGGAACTGGCTCTCGCCGCCCGGAATCACGGGATGCCGCTGGAGGCCCTGCGGTACGACGTCACGCCGCCGGGGCTGCATTACGTGCTCACGCACTACGACATCCCGTACGCGGACGAAGGCTCGTGGCGCCTCGCCGTCCGGGGCCGGGTGCGGCGGACGCTGCTGCTCGGGACGGACGAGCTGAAGGCGTACCCCACCCTCACGCAGCGGGTGACCATGGAGTGCGCGGGCAACGGGCGGGCCTTGTTGACGCCCCGGCCGGTGAGCCAGCCGTGGCTGGTCGAGGCGGTCGGCACCGCCGAGTGGACCGGCGTACCGCTGCGGCTGCTGCTCGCCGAGGCCGGTGTCGAAACCGGCGCGGTGGACGTGGTCTTCACCGGTGCCGACCACGGGGTCGAGCGTGGGGTCGAACAGGACTACCAGCGGGCGCTCCCCCTGGAAGTGGCCACGGGAATCGAGCCCGAAGTGCTCGTCGCCCACCAGATGAACGGCGCCCCGCTGCCGCCGCAGCACGGCAGTCCGCTGCGGCTGGTGGTACCCGGCTGGTACGGCATGGCGCATGTGAAGTGGCTCCGCGACATCACCGTGACCGAGACCCCGTTCACGGGCTTCCAGCAGGCGGTGGCCTACCGGCTCCGGCAGGACGCCGGGGACGCGGGCGAACCGGTCACCCGGATCGCGCCGCGCGCCCTGCTCGTTCCGCCCGGATTCCCCGACTTCATGTCCAGGGCACGGGTGGTGCGGCCGGGACCCGTACCGCTGGAGGGGCGGGCCTGGTCCGGCCGCGCCCCGGTCACCGGCGTGCAGGTGAGCACCGACGGAGGACGCTCCTGGTCCGAGGCGGAACTCGGTCCGCGGGACGCCGACCGCTGGGCCTGGCGCCGGTGGCGTGCCACCTGGACGGCCACACCCGGCAGCCATGTGCTCAGCGCACGGGCCACCGACGCCCAGGGGGCACACCCAGCCGCTGGACCCGCCGTGGAATCGCGGCGGCTTCGCCAACAACCTCGTCCAGCGGGTCCCCGTCCTGTGTCTGCCCCAGGCCCGCGCGTTACCTCAGGCGTAGGGGTTGAAGGGGATTCCGGACGGCATGGAGTAGGCGAGGTTGTCGTTGAAGGAGCCGTCCTTGATCTTGATCGTGGCCTCGCCGAAATTGGCGTTCATGAGCTTGTCGCGGTAGCCGGCCGGATAGCCCTCCCAGCCGACGAGGCGCGGGTAGAACCAGCCGCCGGTGGCGTTCTCCGGCGGCTCGTCGTTGGTGTTCGCGAAGCGGAAGTCGTGCGTCGAGACGCCGTCCTTGTGGTAGACGATCTTCGGGTGGGTCCCGTCGAAGCGCACCGCGGAACTGGCCGCCACTTGATAGGAGCTGTGCTGCGAGACCGAGACGTACTGGACCTGGTTGTTACTGATCCACACGATGACGTGTTCCCAGTCATGGGTGTGCCCGATGGCCGCCGGTCCCAGCGTGGCCTGGTCCTTCTCGAAGTAGCTGGCGTACATGACCGCGCACCAGCCGTTGTTGCACTTCTCGCGCGAGTAGGTGTTGGCGTTGTTCAGCTGGGCCGGGTCGTGGCAGTGACCGTTCACGTCGCCGCCCAGGGAGAGCCCTGAATTGATGGTGCCGTCGGCGCCGATGGCGGCGGTCGTGTAGCAGCCGTCCCCGTCGTAGTCGTAGGCGGGGGAGAAGGTCTGCTCCAGCCCGTCGGCGTTCTGCGGCAGCGCCTGGAGGACGTTGGCCTGCGCGGCGGTCGGGAGTGCCAGGACCAGGGCCGCGGCACCGAGGACGCTCGCGAGCGTGGACCGGCGCAGTCTGCCGCCCGGACGCTTGGGGAGGGGGGCTGTTCTGGAGGGGCTCATTCTGGATGACGGCGTGCTGCGCATTCCAACTCCTCAGCCTTGAAGGCCGTATGGGGGGACAGTCGTCGTGGCACTGAACTGTTCGTGGCCGCCGGCCGCACACATGAGCTGAGGCAGGCGCTCACCGAAGTGACATCAGCAAGCAACCCTCAGGGACTTGGCGGAGAACTCGGCGAAATGTTCGGCAGGGAAGCGGGCCAGGAACTGCGTGCCAGGAACTCCGCTTCGGGGACTGCGCGTTCGTCGACCGGGCGCGGCTCGTTCAGTCCCTTGAACGGCGGATTCCGTTTACGGGCCGATTCAACTGGCAGCAGCGAGGCCAGTCAAGGGTCTAGACCAGATGCGTGGATGGTCGGGTGTGGTGCGAACTGTGCCTTTCGGGCCAGGTGTCGGCCTGGGGTTCCAACTCCATTGGTGCGCAAGCCACTTGGAGGTACTCCCCACGACGAAGGGCATCCCGTGACGGCTGTCCACGCCGTGACGGCTGTCCACGCCGAGGCGGCCGGGCTTCCTGCTCGCCCGGCCGCCGCTTGGTCCCCCCGTCAGCTGAACGGATCCAGCGTCACATAAGCCTGTTGCGGATTGCCGTCGTGGACGAGCGACTCATAGTTGCCGACGTCGTCGAAGGCGAACGCGTAGGCCTTTCCGTCGGCCATCTGCGCGTGGATCTTGCGGGCGTACTGGTTGGTCACCGTGTCCTGGTAGAAGTTCGCCGAGCTCGTGTCCGGCTGGTTGGGATTGACCAGGAGCGTGGAGCGGTTGAAGCCCGCGCACAGGGTCCGGGAAATGGGGCCGCGCACCAGGTCGTTGGGCGCGTCGAGCCGCTTGTAGCAGCCGAAGATGCTGTCGGAGTCCGGCTTCTGGAAGCTGGTGACCACCGCACCGGCGCTGTTGGTGAAGTTCATGACGCCACCGGAGACCCGGCCGTAGTACTTCGTGTTCGGCTGATCGGCGAACGGCGTCACCGTCAGCGTCGACGAACTGTACTTCTGCCACACGCGGTTGACGTAGTCGTCCATCACGGTGCTCGGCAGCGCGCCCGCCTCGATGCCGTGGCCGGGGGCGAGGGCCCGCAGGACGGTGCCGTCGGACCGGGTCTGGATCAGATTGGCCCAGCCGCCGGGCTGGCCCCGAAGGGCGTTGAAGAAGCCGTTGTAGCCGCCCGCCTTGAGGTGGCCGGTGTTCTTCGTGCTGCCGTCGGCCAGCTGGACCCCGACGGCGTACGGCGCCGAGAACATGTCGACCTGTGTGCTGTTGATCCACAGTCCGGAGTCATTGAGTGTGTACTCGGACCAGTTGAAGAGGATGTTGCGGTTGGGGTCGCTCGGATTCTGCACGGCCGGCTGCACCAGGCCGCCGGTCGTCAGCCGGAAGTCGAGCTTCTGCCCGTACGAGAAATAGATGCGGCCGGAGAACTTGGGGAGCCGGATCGTCTTCGACTGCCCGTTGGCCGGTCCCGCGATCGAGGCGTCGGGCGCGGGAGTCGGGGGATTGCCGCCGGCGGGCCAGGCGTGGAACGTGCCGTTCGCGTCGGCCCAGCCCTGCTGGCCCGTCGACAGCAGTGTGCCGAGGTCATAGATGTAGACCGGGTCGCTGCGGCCGGAGTTGTTCGTGAACTTCAGCGGGATGGTCGCCGGGACGGCGGCTTCCGCCCGGGATGGCGCCCCGAACGTCAACAGCGCCGCGGTGACGGTGGCCGCCGCCACCGCCCATGCCCGCCATCTGATCCTTCTGGGCATTCTCTTCCTCCGTCCGGTAGTGCTCCGAGAGCGGCCTGAGAGCGCTCTCAGAATTCCGCCGGGTGGCGTACATGTCAACGATATGAACGAGGTTGGTCCGGTCCAAGTGCCGTTGTCTCCAGCCGGGCCCGCACAGGGCGGCGACAGCGCAGGGGTTCCTGGCCGGTCATCTGGGGGCGCGGAATGGAGGAAGGGCGGCTGCTGGAGGCCGCGAGTGGCGAGACCGCGAGCGGCGAGACTGCGAGCAGGAACGCCGGGAAGGTCCCGGTGGTGGGCGGCTGAAGCGGCCGTCAACAGCCGTTTCCTGGTGAGGGGTTGACCATGGGGCGCCCTCACTGGTTCAGTGGCTCAGCCACTCATCCACTCATCATCCGCTTGTTCGCTCATCCACTCATTCACTCGCCGGAGGGGAACCGTGGAGGCACTGCCCCGCGAGACCATCGTGGACGTCCTGGAAGACCGGCTGCGCACGGACATACTCAACGGCCGTCATCCAGCGGGAAGTTACCTGCCGCCGGAGCGCCGACTCGCCGACGGCTACGGCGTCACCCGCACCACGCTCAAGCACGCCTTCGGGCGACTCGTCCAGGCCGGCCTGCTGGAAACCCGGCACGGCGTCGGCACCCGGGTGCGGGACTACACGCGTCTGGGCGGCGCGGATCTGCTGCCCATGCTCGTGCGACACGACGCGAAATGGGTCCACGAGATCTTCGAAGTACGGCGCGGTATCGGCGCGTTGATCGCCGAGCGGGCCGCGACACGAGCCACCGGCACACACCACGCTGAGCTTCGCGCGCTGCTGCGAGCCGTACAGGAGGCAGAGGGCCCCGACGCGGTCCAGCTCGCCGATGTCGAGGTGCACCGAGCCCTCGCCCGGGCCACCGGCAACCGTGTCTACGTCCTGCTGACCAACACGCTCTTCAACGCCTACCTCCCCGTCCGCTCCCTGCTCAAGGGGCCCTTCACCGACCCGCACGCGGCCTATGAACGGCTCGCGCCGGTGGTGGAGGCGGTGGTGGACGCAGACGCCAGGCGGGCGTACACGGCGGCGGACGCCTATCTGCGGGACACCGAGCGCATCATGCTGGACGGCCTGGCATGAGGGGCACCGTGTTCACGGAGACGATGCTCGGCACCGTCCGTCTCGACACCGAGTCGGCGGAGCGCCGCATCCGCCTCGATCTGCGCGCCGAGGCCGACGGGATACTGCGCCCGCACCGCACGACCCGGGCGCACCTGACCGGCCGGGTGCGTATCGCCGGATGCGCCGACGACCCTTGCGCGGACGGCGAGTTGGAGGTGTCGCCGATCGCCCGTCGGCGCATCCGCTATCAGCTGGGGTTCACCTGCGACGGCCGCCGCCTCACCCTGGACGGCTGGAAGTCCGTCACCGCGCGCCGCCCGGTCACGTCGATGACCGTCCTGCCCTTCACGCTGTACGAGGGTGACGCGCGGGTCGGCGAAGGGGTGCTGCGGTTCCCGCTCGGGACCGGCCTCGCACCGTTCCTCCTCGGCTTCCGCTTTCCGCGCCGTGAGGGCCGTGTCGTCGGCCTCGGCTTCCGCTTTCCGCGCCGTGACGGCCGTGACGGCCGTGTGCCGGCGGCCGCGGCCCCCGGCTCCCGCGTCCCGCGTCGTGATGAGCGGGCCGCGCACTTCGCGCCGCGCTGGGACGGCGCACCGGGCCGCACCGAGGTCTGGTACACCACGCTGACCGACCCGACCACCGGCACCGGTATCTGGCTGCACCACGAACTCACCGCGCCCGCAGACGGATCCGAGCCGTTCGCCCACGGATGGGTCGCGGTGTTTCCCCGTGAGGGAGCGGTGCGGCACGCCCGCTTCGGGCCCGTCCCCTGGACCGGGCCCGCGGACGGGTTCGCGGGAGACAAGGTCACGGCCACCCCGAAGCAACTGAGCGGCAGCGCCGGTGACTTCCACTGGAAGCTCACCGAACGCCCCCAAGGACCGGCCCTGTTCACCTTCCCCCGCTGGTCCTGGCGTCGGCCCCTGCTGCCCGCCGCCCAGATGCTCCCGGCCGCGCGCGCCACGTACGACGGTGAACTCTCCTACGGGGAGCACACCTTGACCCTGCGCGGCGCGATCGGCGCCTCGGCCCGTATCTACGGGCACGGCAACGCGCACCGATGGACCTGGCTGCACGCGGAGCTGGGCGGCGGCGACGTCCTGGAGATCGTCGCGGCCGTGTCCACCCGGCCGGGGCTGCGCCGGTTGCCTCCGCTGGTCTTCCTGCGGCTGTGCCGCGATGGCCGGATTTGGCCGCGGCGGGCGGAGCGGTCGGCAGTCGGCTGGCTGGGCGTCGGACGGTTCCGGGCCGCATTCGGGCTGCCCGGGTGGACGGTGACCGGACGGACGGCGCTGCGCCGGATCCGTGTCGAGGTCGACCAGCCCGCCGAGCGGACCCTCACCCTGGAGTACCGCGACCCGGACGGCGCCCGCGCGGTGTGCCGCAACAGCGAGTCCGCCGACGCCCGCGTCGTGCTGGAGCGCTGGTGGGGCCGGTGGCGCCCGGAGGCATCCTGGGTCCTGGACGGCACCGCGCACGCCGAGGCGGGCGACCGGTGACCGCCGAGGGACTCGTCGCCGCGCTGCTCGCCGACACCGGCGACGAGGACTGGCCCGCCCGCGTGCCGAACCGGCTCGACACGGTGCTCGCCGCACTGCCCCGGCCCGCCCGGGCCGGAGTGCACACCGCCGTCGCGGCCCTGGAGACGTACGCCGTGCTGCGTACCGGCAGACGACTGGCCGCGCTCGATCCCGACGCCCGCGAGAGCCTGCTCGGTTCGCTGGCCGCACGCCCCCGGCTCGTGCCGCTGCTCGACCTCCTCAAGGTGCCCGTGATGCTCGCGGCGGGCACCGAGCGGATGCCGGCCGCGCCGCCCGCCCTACCGGCGCCCGAGGACCCGCCGCTCGACTGCACTCCGGCGCGGGAGTGGCCGGCCCGCTCCACCACCGACGTGGTGGTCGTGGGGTCTGGCGCAGGCGGTGCCGTGGCCGCCCGGACGTTCGCGCGCGCCGGACTGAGCGTCGTCGTCCTGGAGGAGGGCGAACACCACACGACGGCTTCCTTCGGACGCCGGGCGCCCCTCGACCGCTTCGCCGAGCTGTACCGGGACGGCGGCGGCACGGTGGCCGTGGGCAACCCACCGCTGCTGCTGCCGGTCGGCCGCGCGGTCGGCGGCACCACCGTGGTCAACTCCGGTACCTGTTACCGCACTCCCGACCAGGTGCTGGCCCGGTGGAGCCGTGCGTACGGGTTCGATCTCGCCGAACGCTTCGGGCCCCGGCTCGATGAGATCGAGCGCACCCTCCGGGTGGCGACCCAGCCACTCGACGTGCTCGGGAACAACGGCCTCCTGGCCCTCTCCGGCGCCGAGCGGCTCGGCTGGCGGGCCGGTCCGCTGCGCCGTAACGCGCCCGGCTGCAAGGGCTCGTGCCAGTGCGTGGTCGGCTGCCCCACCGGCGCCAAGCAGAGCGTGCAGCTGTCCGTGCTGCCCGACGCGTGCGCCGCCGGAGCCCGGATCGTCACCGGCGCGCGGGTCCGCCGCATCCTGGTGGACCACGACGGACCCGGAGCGCCGCGCGCCGCCGGAGTGCGGGCGCGGCGGCCGGACGGCAGCGAACTGGAGATCCTCGGCCCGCTCGTCGTGACGGCTGCCGGAGCGCTCCAGACACCACCGCTGCTACGCCGCTCGGGCCTCGGCGGACATCCGTGCCTGGGCCGCAACCTCAGCGTGCACCCGGCCACCAGCGTCGCGGGGCGCTTCGCCGAGCCGGTCACCGCCTGGCAGGGCGTGCTGCAGAGCGCCGGGATCGAGGAACTGCACGACCGCGGCGTACTCATCGAGGCGACCGCGAGCCCGCCCGGCATGGGCAGTTTCGTCCTCCCCGGTCTGGGGCGTGAGCTGCGCCGCGAGCTGGAGGGCGCCGGCCATCTCGCGACCCTCGGCGCCATGATCGCCGACCGCCCTTCCGGCCGGGTCAGGGGCCGCGACCGCACGCTCGTCCGCTACGACCTGGATCCCCGTGACGGCCACCGGCTGATGACGGCCGTACGCGCCATGGGCCGGCTGCTCTTCGCGGCGGGCGCCGAGGAGATCCTCACCGGCGTCCCCTTCGCCCCCCGTGCGCGCTCGCTCGACGAACTCGATGAATCGCTCGCCCGAGCCACCGCGCGGAACCTGCATCTCTCGGCGTTCCACCCGACCGGTACGGTCGCCGCGGGCGCCGATCCGCAGCGCGCCCCCGCCGACCCCGAGGGCAGACTCCGCGGCACCCGGGGAGTCCTCGTCACGGACGGCTCGGTCCTGCCCAGCTGCCCGCAGGTCAACCCGCAGCTGAGCATCATGGCGGCGGCCCTCGCGATCTCGGAGACCTGGCTGGAAAGGGAGGGCTGATGCCGTAGGTGAACCACGACCTCACAACCAGGGCGCGTACAGCCACGACTCCATGGCGCAAGTGCCCCTGAGCAGTGACTGCCCGCGAGTGAGGGCGGGCGTCCTACCGTGTGAGGGTCAACGCCCTCCATCCGACCAGCAAGGAGCACCAGGCTGTGAAGGTCGAAATCCAGCCGGACGTACGCGACATCGCCGCCCAGCTCGGAGGAGGCGTCCCCTACGCGCTGAAGGCCCTGGCCGGTCGGCTGGCCGACGACCCTGACATGGGCCGGTCCTCGGGACTGCCCGGCATCCTGACCGTGACGGTCGACGGCGACATGTTCGAGGACTGCCCCGACCTGTCCGTCGGCTACATCCGCGAGCCGGCCCGGATCGAGATCCGGTTTCTGAGCGCGGCTCCCCCCACCGAGCCCGCCACGGACGCTCAGGAGCAGGAGCAGGAGCAGGAGCAGGACCGGCCTGTCGACCCCGTCGCCGCCACGGTCACCGTACGGCAGGTCGCCGATGCCTGGCGGCGCATCACCGGCTGGTTGAAGCACAACGCCCCCGACTCCTACGCCGCACTTCGCGCGGGCGCCTGCCCCGCCGCCATCGCCGCCCTGGAAGACGACCTCGGCATCCGGATACCCGTCGAGCTGCACGTCCTGTGGCTGCTGACCTCGGGCGACGACGGGAGCAATGGCTGGGGATGCCTTCCGGGCAATAGGGCTCTGATGACCCTGGACGCCGTGGCCGCCGCCTACCGGCTGAAGATGGACGCCCAGGCCCACGAGGACGCCCTCAACGCCCGCCGCCCCGAGCACGACCGGATCACCGTGTGGAAGGCAACCCGGATTCCGGTTGTCGCCTTGGGCCCGGCCGACAGCACCTCGGGCCTGTACCTGGACGCCGCGACCGGCTACTTGGGCCGGTGGTCCCGCTACAACGAAGGCCCCGGCGACGTACTCGACACGCTGGTCACCTACCTGGAAGAGGCTGCCGACATGCTCGAAGCCCCGGCCCTGGCCACCCGGGACAAGCCCGGCCTGATCGGTGGGACGCTGGTCTGGCTCAGCAGTATCGACCCCGCGCAGGCAGACCGGTGGCGGCCCCTGACCGGCTGACCACACGAGGGGAAGAGCCAACGGGCACTTCCAGGGCCAACCGCTGTTCCCTTGTTCCCCGCGGCCGGGCTACTCCAATGGGCCAGTGCGTTCGCGGACGCCGAGTCCGGCACGGAGCATGAGGGAGTCCGGTACGCCAGGAGGAGGACGAGTCCGCATGAGCACACGTATCCCCGACGGCCAGGTCCGCGCGCGTCGATCGCGCCGGATCGCCTCCCTCCTGGCCACCTGTGCCTGCGGCTCACTGCTCGTCTCGTGCACCTCGGACAACAACGCCGGCGGCGGTGTCTCCGCCAGCGCGCGTCCGACCGCGCCGAACGCGTCCAACTTCACCGGTACGGCGCCGTCCGCGCTGTCCTCGGCCGCCTCGTCCATCATCGACTCCGCCCGCGCCTCGGCGTCGGCGGCGGCCTCCTCCGCCTCGGCCGCCGCGTCGGCGTTCGAGGCGTCGGTCTCCGCCGACACGGCACGGGCAGCCGCGGCGGCGGAGAAGGAGCTGAAGGACGTGCAGGGCGGCGGCAACGCCCGGTCGGAGGTCTCGATGACCGGGCTGCCGAAGGCGGAGACAGGCGGGCTGCTCGCCGTGGTCGTCACCATCACCAACAAGACCGCTCAGAAGGCCTCCTACGCCGTGCAGATCGACTTCCTGGACTCCCACGAGAAGGTCGTGGAGACCAGGTACGTGGGCGCGGAGAACCTCGACCCGGGGAAGCGGGCCCAGCCCATCGCCATCAGCAGGCAGCCCGCCGGAACCCAGCTGACGCCTCGGCTGACCAAGGCGCAGCGGTACTAGGGCTCTTCGCGCTCGTCGAGCGGCGGGTCCGGCACCTCATCGCCCAGCCGCGCGGCGACGAGGAACCGCCGGTCCCGTCCATCGACCGCTGACCGCTGACTGCGAAACCTCGGGGAGCTCTCCCCGGTCTCCTGGTCAGGCCTCCGGCTCACGCACCAGGTGGACCGCCGTGCTGGACCAGTCGCCCGGCGGCAGGTCCGGGTGGAGTCCGTACGCGCCGAGCACGGTGGCGTGGTGCACGGCCCCGGTGCGGGCGTCACGGTAGCGGGCCCCGGAGGTCAGGCCGCGCAGGCGGACGGGCAGGACCGGGGCGCCGTGGCGGCCGACGCGCCGGTAGGCGAGCAGCAGGGTCTCCGAGGCGTCCGGAGCCGTGTACTGCACCACGGAACCGGTGTCCGCGGACGGCGGCGACAGGCGGTCCAGCCTGCCGTGCTGCACGAGATGGCGTACTTTCTTGTACTCGGCCACCAGGTCGGCGCCCTCCCGCAGTTCCTCCTCGGACCAGCGGGTGAGGTCGCCCCCGATGCCGAGCGCTCCGGCCATCGACACATGGAATCGGAAGCGGAGCGGGACCGTACGGCCGGTGAGCTGGTTCGGTACGTCCGTGACCCACGAGCCCATGGTGCGCGCCGGATAGACCTGGCCATAGCCGTGCTGGATCCCCATCCGGTCGGCGGCATCGGTGTTGTCCGACGCCCACGCCTGGTCCGTACGGGACAGGATGCCCAGGTCGACCCGGCCGCCCCCGCCGCTGCACGACTCGATCCGCAGCGCCGGGTGGTCGGCGCGCAGACGGTCGATGACGTCGTAGAGATTGCGCACGTACTGGGGTCCGAGGCGGTCGGCGCCGTCCTGCCGGCCGGGCCAGCCGGCCTCGCTGAACGCCCGGTTCATGTCCCACTTGAGGAAGTCGATGCCGTACTCGCCGACCAGCCCGGTCAGCCAGCCGTAGGCCCAGTCCGCGACGTCCCGGCGGGCGAAGTTGAGGACGAGCTGGTTGCGCAGCTCGGAGCGGGGACGGCCCGGGAAGTGCAGGACCCAGTCCGGGTGCCGGCGGTAGAGGTCGCTGTCCGGGTTCACCATCTCCGGCTCCACCCACAGGCCGAAGGCCATTCCGAGTCGGTGCACGGCCTGGACCAGCGGTGCCAGCCCTTCGGGGAAGCGGTCGGGGGCGGGGGTCCAGTCGCCGAGTCCCGCCCGGTCGCTGCGGCGCGCCCCGAACCAGCCGTCGTCGACGACGTACAGCTCGACCCCGAGCTCCGCGGCCCGTTCGGCGAGCGCCTTCTGGCCGACCTCGTCGACGTCGAAGCCCGTCGCCTCCCAGGAGTTGTAGAGCACCGGCGCGACCTCGCCCGGATGCGGCAGGACATGGGCGAGCGTGTAGGCGTGCCAGGCACGGCTGGCCGCGCCGAAGCCGCCCTCGCTGAAGAGGCCCGCGAACGGGGGAGTGGTGAACTCCTCGCCCGGGGCGAGCGGCACGCTCGTACCGTCGTGGCCCACGCCTCCGGTGAATCCGGCCCGCCCGTCCGGAGTGCGCTGCGCGGTGATCCGCCAGCTTCCGCTCCACGCGAGGGCGGCGCTCCACACCCGTCCGTGCTCCTCCGTCGCCTCGCCTGCGTCCAGCATCACCCAGGGGTTCGCGTGATGGCTGGTGACACCGCGACGGCTCGTCAACACCAGCTCTCCGTAAGGGAGTTGGTCTCGGCGGAGCTGGGTCTCGGCGGACCACTGTCCGGTGACATGGCTGAGCCGGTACTCCGGCAGCGGGGGCAGGGCCCAGGCGGCCGAGTCGGCGCGCAGCAGGGTGACCGGCTCGTCGCCGGCGTTGCGGACGACGGTCCAGCGTTCGATGACGTCCGTGTCGTCGCGTACACGGTAGTGGAGCGCCACATGCAGGGGGTAGCGGCGGTCGCGGAAGGCCAGTTCCAGCTCGCCTTCGTGGACGCGATGGCCGGTCGGCTGCCACTCGAAGGCGCGGGATCCGTCCGCGAACCGGACTTGCAGTGACGGCGGTCCGTAGCGCGTCCCGCCGTCCACGGGAAGTTCCTCCCCGACGGGGGGTCTTCCCTCGAAGCTGCTGGTCGAGGCGGGCCGGGGCACGACGAGTTCCTCGGCTTCCGCGAGCGTGAGGCGCGGGCCCCAAGCGAGGTGGCAGGGCGCGCCGGTCTCGTCGACGCGCAGCGCGTACGACGTGTGCGGTGTGGCCAGCAGCCAGACCCCGGTGTCCGGGGCGAAGGAGATCATCGACAGGGATCCTCACGTTCCGGTAGTGCCACGAGATGCTCGAAAGCCAACCCCGACCTTCGATCACATGTCAACACTTCGCGTGTATCTGCCATTTGCAGGTTGCATGCCCATCAGACAGCATCCTCAAGATAATCCTGCTTCTTTCATTGACAGCAGAAAATAAGGGACTTAGGTTCCGGCCATGCGCTCGACCTCTCCCACCGAGGCGTTCCCGGCCCACACACCGGCAGCCTCGCAGATCTTCACCACCGTGCTGTCGCACGGTCCGCTCACCCGGTCGGAGATATCCGGCCGGACGCGGCTGTCCGCGGCGGCGGTCACCAAGGCGGTCCGGCCCCTGATCGAGGCCGGTTACCTCCTGGAGGACGTCGACGAGGACGCGCGGCAGACGTCCCTGGGACGGCCGGCCAACCCGGTGCGGGTCGACGGAGGCAGGGCGCTGTTCATCGGCGTCAAGATGACGGGCGACGAACTGATCGCCGTGCTCACGGACCTGTGCTGCCGGATCAGGGTCGCCCGGCATGTGCCGCTCACCACCCGCGACCCCAAAGTGGTGCTGGCCTCGACCGCTTCCCTGGTCCAGGAGCTGCGGGCCGAGGCCGACGGCTTCGGAGTGCGGGTCCAGGGACTGGGCATCGCGGTGTCCGGTGACGTGGACCGCGCGGCCGGAGTGGTGCGCTACTCGCCGTTCCTGGAATGGCGCGATGTCCCGCTCGCCGAACTGGCCGCGATGACCACCGGGTTGCCGGTCACCGTCGACAACGACGTCCGGGCGCTCACCGTCGCCGAGCAGTGGTTCGGCGCCGGAGTGGGTTTGTCCGACTTCGCGGTGGTGACCGTCGGCGCCGGCATCGGCTGCGGCCTGGTGGTGCACGGCCAGGTCGTGTCGGGGGCGCACGGCGTGGCCGGCGAGATCGGGCATGTCGCCATCGACCCGGCAGGTCCGCTCTGCCACTGCGGCAACCGCGGCTGTGTCGAGGCGATCGCCGCGGACTCGGCGATCGTCGGCAGGGTCCGGGAGGTGACCGGCGTCCAAGTGGCCGACGCCGCCGCGGCCCTGGACCTGGCCCACGACGGCGACCCCGGAGCGCGGGAGGTGTACGCGCGGGCGGGGGCGGCGATCGGGCGCGGCATCGCGACCGTGGCCAACCTGCTCGGCCCCGAGCGGGTGATCATCTCCGGTGAGGGTCTGGCCGCCTACGACCTGTTCGCCGAGCAGATCCGCGACGCGTTCGCCGCGGCCGCCTTCGGGTCGGCCGCGCGATGCGACCTACAGACCCGCCCGCTCCCCTTCGAGGAGTGGGCGCGCGGGGCCGCGGCCACCGCGATCCAGTCCTTCATCAGATCAGACACGTACTAGCACGCACGAGGAGTAACGATGACGCAGCAGAGCCGCCATCACCTGGCTGCGCGTGGCCCGGGTCGGCGCAGAGTGGTCGGTGGGCTGTTCGGACTCGGTGCGGCCGCACTGGGGGCGCCCCTCCTGAGCGCCTGCGGCAGCGGGGCGGGCGCCGACCCGAAGACGGTGACCTTCGGATCCAACGGCGCCGACGCCACGCCGAAGAAGGCCTACGCCGCCGTGACCGACGCGTTCGCCAAGGACAGCGGGCTGAAGGTGAAGACGAACACCGTCGATCACGACACCTTCCAGAAGAGCATCTCCACCTATCTGCAGGGCACCCCGGACGACGTCTTCACCTGGTTCGCGGGCTACCGCATGCAGTACTTCGCCAAGAAGAAGCTCGCCAGCCCGCTGGACGACGTGTGGGACAAGATCGGTGCCGGCTTCAGCGACGCCACCAAGCAGCTCTCCCGCGGCGCGGACGGCAAGTACTACTTCGTCCCGTTGTACAACTACCCGTGGGCGGTCTTCTACCGCAAGAGCCTCTTCAAGGAGCGCGGCTACCAAGTCCCCCAGAAGTGGAGCGAGTTCCTCGCGCTCGCCAAGCAGATGAAGAAGGACGGTCTCTCCCCGATCGCCTCCGGCTACGGCGGCGGCGACAGCTGGAGCATCCTCGGTGCCTTCGACTACCTCAACCTGCGGACCAACGGCTACGACTTCCACATGTCGCTGATGCGCGGGCAGGTCTCCTGGACCGACAAGCGCGCGGTCGCCCTCCTCGACCACTGGCGCGAACTCGCCGCCTACTACCAGCAGGGCGCCGCCGGCCGCTCCTGGCAGGACGCCGCCCAGTCCCTGCTCGACAAGAAGTCCGGCATGGCCGTCATCGGCCTCTTCCTCGGGCAGCAGATCACCGACGAGAAGATACGCGCCGACATCGACTTCTTCCCCTTCCCCGAGGTGGACTCCGCCCACGGCCAGGACGCCGTCGAGGCACCCACCGACGGCTTCATGCTCAGCCGCAGCCCGAAGAACGACAGCGGCGCGAAGAAGTTCCTGGAGTTCCTCGGCGGAGCCCAGGCCGAAGAGCTCTACATGGGCGTCGACCCGAGCAACCTCGCCGTCAACGAGCAGGCCAAGACGGACTCGTACAACGCACTCCAGAAGAAGTCCGCCGATCTCATCGCCTCCGCCAAGCACATCAGCCAGTTCGCGGACCGCGACAGCGACCCGGGCTTCATCTCCACCGTCGTCCTGCCCGGCCTGACCGAGTGGCTCGGCCACCCCGACGACGGAGCCGGCACGCTGAAGAAGATCGAGTCCCAGCGCTCGCGCTTCTTCACGGCCTGACCCGAACCGGAAAGGCCTCCCGCACCGTGTCCTCCCCGCCCGTCACCCCCAAGCGACCCCGCCGCCTCGGCCCAGGCGACCGGATCTTCCTCACCGTCATCATCGGCATCCCGCTCGCCGCCCTGCTCTTCTTCGTCTGGCTGCCCGCACTGGCCTCACTGGGACTGTCCTTCACCACGTGGGACGGCATCGACCTGTCCGACATCCACTGGATCGGCCTGGACAACTACAAGGAGATCTTCACCAACTACCCGCCGTTCTGGCCCGCGGTGCGGCACAACGTGATCTGGCTGCTGTTCACGGCGCTGCTGCCCACCCCGTTCGGCATCTTCCTGGCCTACCAGCTCGACCGGAAGATCCGCTTCACCAGGATCTACCAGACCGCGATCTTCCTGCCGATGGTGCTCTCCCTGGCCGTCGTCGGCTTCATCTGGGAGATCATCTACAACCCGGACACCGGACTTCTCAACGGCATCCTGAACGCGGCCGGTTCGGGCCACCACATCGACTGGCTCGGCAACCCCGACCTGAACCTGTGGGCCGTACTCGTCGCCTCCAGCTGGCGGCACACCGGCTACATCATGATCCTCTACCTGGCCGGCCTGAAGGGCTTCGACCCGGCACTCAAGGAGGCCGCCGCGCTCGACGGCGCCAACGGACGCCAGACCTTCCTGAAGGTCGTCTTCCCGGCCCTGAAACCGGTCAACGTCATCATCCTGGTCATCACGGTCATGGAGTCCCTGCGGTCCTTCGACGTCGTCTACGTCCTCGGCGGCGGCGTCGGCAGCAAACCGGGCATGGAGCTGCTGTCGCTGCTCATCACCGACAACATCATCGGCGAGTCCAGTCACATCGGCTACGGGTCCGCCCTCGCGGTCGTCCTGCTCGTGGTCTCCCTCGCCGCCATCGGGACCTTCCTCGTCCAGAACTTCCGGAAGGAGGACCAGTGACCACGACCATGACCCGGCCGGGCTCCGGGACGAAGCCCCGGCCCGAGCAGCCGAGGAGCGCCAATCGGCCCCGTCGCCAGACCGGTCGCCACCTGATGCTGGCGGGTATCTCCCTGCTCTGGCTCGTCCCGCTCCTGTGGGCCATGTACACCTCGCTGCGTCCCTATTCGGACACGGCGAAGCACGGCTATCTCTCCTGGCCGCACAGCCTGAGCCTCGGCAACTTCACGGACGCCTGGAACCAGTCCGGGATGCCGCACTTCTTCTGGAACTCCGTCCTCATCACGGTCCCTTCGGTCCTGTGCACCCTGCTGTTCTCGGCGGCGGTCGCCTTCTTCGTCTCCCGCTTCGACTTCCGCTGGAACATCGTCCTGCTGATGCTCTTCACCGCGGGCAACCTGCTCCCGGCGCAGGTCCTCATCACCCCCCTGTACCGGCTCTACCTCCTCATCCCGCTGCCGCAGTGGATGAGCGACTCGCTCCTGCTCTACAACTCGGCCTGGGGCATCATCGCGATCCACATCGCCTACCAGTCCGGGTTCTGCACCTTCGTCCTCAGCAACTACATGAAGACGATCCCGAAGGAGATCTCCGAGGCGGCACTCGTGGACGGCGCCCCCGTGTGGAGGCAGTTCTTCCAGATCATCCTGCCGCTGTGCCGCCCGGCATTCGCGGCCCTGGCGACGCTCGAATCGATCTGGATCTACAACGACTTCTTCTGGCCGCTCGCGCTGATCGAGTCCGGCGACAAGCGCCCCATCACCTCCGCCCTGGCCAACCTCCAGGGCGCGTACTTCACCAATCCCAACCTCATCGCGGCCGGTGCACTGATGACCGCGATCCCCACACTGCTGGTGTACTTTGCGCTCCAGCGCCAGTTCATCAGCGGACTCACCATCGGCTCGGGCAAGGGCTGAGCCGTCTGAACGCGCCGACCTGAGCCGCAGGAAGGCGCCCACCCGAGCCGCGAGCACGCTGGGGCCCCGAGCCGCCCCGCCTTCACCGCCCCCGCTGACACCGTCCCAGGAGGTCCGACCCATGCGGTCATCCTCGTACGTCGCCATGCCCGGAGCCGCCCAGCGCTCCGGCCGTCGTTCCATAAGAGCCGTCCTCGTCCTCGCCCTCACCGCGGGCGTCGCGACGGCCGTCCCGGCCGCCCAGGCCGGGACCAACTCCGCTGCCGTGCAGGCCGACACCGCCACGACCGCCGCCGCGGCCGCCAAGCCGTACATGGGCTGGTCGAGTTGGAGCATGCAGTCGTCGAAGTACCCGGGCCTCAACCCGGACGGCGACTACAGCTACCTCACCGAGGCGAACGTCCTGAAGCAGACGGACGCGCTCGCCGCCAAGCTGAAGAAGTACGGCTACGACCACGTCAACATCGACGCCGGCTGGTGGATGGACAAGACCTGGAAGACCGGCTTCGACCAGTACGGCCGGCAGACGCCCGACCCGGGCCGCTTCCCCCACGGCATGAAGTCGGTCGCCGACCACATCCACTCCAAGGGGCTGAAGGCCGGCATCTACCTGCCCGTCGGCCTGGAGAAGGGGGCGTACGGCGACGGCAAGACGCCGATCTGGAACGCCCCCGGCTGTACCACCGCCGACATCGTCTACTCGGACCTGCGCACCACCAACGGCTGGGACAACGCCTACAAGATCGACTTCGACAAGTCCTGCGCGCAGAAGTACATCGACTCGCAGGCGCAGCAGTTCGCCGACTGGGGCTACGACTTCCTCAAGCTGGACGGTGTGGGCCCGGGATCGTTCAAGTCCGGTGACAACTACAACAACGTCCCCGACGTCGCCGCCTGGCAGAAGGCCATCGCCGCGACCGGGCGTCAGATCCACCTCGAACTCTCCTGGTCGCTCGACATCGGCCACGCCGCCGACTGGAAGAAGTACTCCAACGGCTGGCGCATCGACACCGACGTCGAGTGCTACTGCAACACCCTGGTCACCTGGGAGAACTCGGTCAACGACCGCTGGGACGACGCCCCGGCGTGGAGCCGCAAGGCAGGCCCGGGCGGCTGGAACGACCTCGACGCCATCGATGTCGGCAACGGCGAGATGGACGGCCTCACCAAGGCCGAGCGGCAGAGCTACATGACCCTGTGGGCCATCAACAAGTCGCCCCTGTTCACCGGTGACGACATCACCAAGCTGGACAGCTACGGCGTCTCCCTGCTGACCAACAAGGAAGTCATCGCCGTCGACCAGAACGACTCGCCCGTGGCGCGTCCGGTCACCCCGGTCGGCGACCAGCAGGTCTGGGGCACCAAGAACGCCGACGGCAGCTACACCGTCGCCCTGTTCAACCTCGCCGACTCACCGGCCTCCGTCACCGCCGGCTGGGCCTCCCTCGGCTTCACCGGCGACGCCGCCGTGCGCGACCTGTGGAACAAGGCGAACCTCGGGACCCACAAGAACAAGATCACCGAGGCGCTGCCCGCACACGGCTCGCGGCTGTTCACCGTCAAGCCCGGCGGCGGCACCCTGACGACCACCAGCTACGAGGCCGAGGCCGCCGCCAACACCCTGTCGGGCAACGCCTCCGTCGCCGGCTGCGACGCCTGCTCCGGCGGCAAGAAGGTCGGCAACCTCTACACCGGCGGCAAGCTGCGGTTCAACGACGTCACGGTGAAGAAGGACGGCATCTACACCGTCAAGGTCGCCTACGTCAGCGGCGACTCCCGCTCGGTGACCGTCTTCTCCAACAGCGGCAACGGCACCAGCGAGAAGTTCCCCTCCACGGGCGACTGGAGCACGGCCGAGACGGTCAGCGTCCAGCTGGCGCTGAAGGCGGGCTCCAACACGATCACCTTCGACAGCGGCAGCGGATACGCGCCCGACATCGACAGGATCGTCGTTCCGCAGACCGTCTGACGCCGAGTTCCGCGGGCGGTCCCGGGTTCCGTGGTCCGTCCGAGTTCCTCGGACGGTTTGCGTTCCGCAGCCCGTCCGACCTGCCTCCCGCGGGGCCCGGTGACACGACCCGGGCCCCGCGGGGACCGGCCTCATGGCCCCCTCCCGACGGTCAGCAGCCGTCGTCCCCGCACGAGCCGCTCCCCGGATTTGGAGTGCACCACCGTGGACATCCAGCACACCGAACCACGCGACAACACCCCCAGCCGCAGAGGCTTCCTCGCTCTCGCCGCCGCCGCGGGTGCGGCCACCGCACTCGGTGGCCTGCCCGCCTTCACGGCCTCGGCGGCCCCCCTGCGCCCCACCGAGTCGCCCCTGCTGTCCGCGGCCGACGCCGCGAAGAACCAGCTGTGGTGGCAGGCTCCCGGCTCCGCCAAGTCGATGATCGAACAGGGGCTGCCGGTCGGGAACGGGCGCCTCGGCGCGCTCGCGAGCAACGACCCCTCCAGCGAGCTCCTGATGATCACCGACGCCACGCTGTGGACCGGCGGACTCAACGACAAGCTGCAGAGCGACGGCCAATTCCCTTACGGTCGCGACGACTTCGGCTCGCTGACCCTGCTGGCGAAGCTCACCGTCGCGATCCCCGACCACGACCTGGGCAACGTCGACAACTACCGTCGCATCCTCGACCTGGCCCAGGGCCTGATCAGCACCTCGTACGACATCTCCGGCGTCACCTACCGGCGGCAGATCTTCGCCAGCCGCCCCGACGACGCCATCGTCCTGTCCTTCTCCCAGCAGGGCGGCGGCTCCTACACCGGCACCGTCTCCCTCGCCGGCACCCACGGAGAGTCCACCACCGCCAACAGCGCGGGACGGTACGCGTCGTTCGGTGCCTCCTTCGCCAACGGCCTGAAGTACGGCGCCGCCGTCACCGCGTACAGCAGCACGGGCAGGGTCCGCGTCGACGGTACGTCGATCTCCTTCAGTGGCTGCAAGGACCTCACCGTCGTCGTCAGCGGCGGCACCAACTACGCGCCCGACGCGGCAGCGAAGTTCCGCGACCCCGCTCTGAACCCGGAGCGCCTCGCCAGGACCAAGGTCCTGAACGCGGCCGGACACTCCGCGAGCACTCTGCTCCACACGCATGTCGCCGACTTCCGGGCCGTGTTCGGACAGCTGGACATCAACCTCGGTACTTCGTCCGCCGCACAGCGTGAGCTGGACACCTGGGAGCGGCTGCGGGCGCGCCACCGCGACGACATCCCCGACCCCGAACTCGAGGCCGCCTACCTGCAGTTCGGCCGCTATCTCATGATCTCCGGATCCCGGGGCAGCCTGCCGATGGGACTCCAGGGCCCCTGGCTGGACGGCAACGACCCGGACTGGATGGCGGACTACCACACCGACATCAACATCCAGATGAACTACTGGATGGCGGACCGGGCGGGCCTGTCCGACTGCTTCGACGCCTTCACGGACTACTGCCTCGCACAGCTGCCCGACTGGACGGACGTCACCCAGCGGCTGTTCAACGACTCCACCAACCGGTACCGCAACTCCAGCGGCAAGATCGCCGGCTGGACCGTGGCCATCTCCACCAACCCCTATGGCGGAGGCGGCTGGTGGTGGCACCCGGCCGGCAACGCCTGGCTCTGCCAGAGCCTGTTCGAGCACTACGAGTACACCCAGGACCGCGCCCACCTGAAGAAGATCTACCCGCTCCTCAAGGGCGCCGTGGAGTTCTGGGAGGCCCGCCTGATCACGACGACGGTCACCGACGCGTCCGGGGCCGAACGTGAGGTCCTGATCGCCGACAGCGACTGGTCGCCCGAGCAGGGACCGCTCGACGCCAAGGGCATCACGTACGCCCAGGAACTGGTGTGGAACCTCTTCGGCAACTACCGCACCGCGACCCAGCTGCTCGCCAAGGACGCCGCCTACAGCAAGACCGTCGGCGGTCTGCGGGAGCGCCTCTACCTGCCCGTGGTCAGCCCCAAGACCGGCTGGCTGGAGGAGTGGATGTCGCCCGACAACCTCGGCGAGACCACCCACCGGCACCTCTCCCCGCTGTTCGGGCTCTTCCCCGGCGACCGGATCCGGCCGGACGGCTCCACGCCGAAGGACATCGTCGACGGCGCGACCGCCCTGCTCACCGCGCGCGGCATGAACAGCTTCGGCTGGGCCAACGCCTGGCGCAGCCTGTGCTGGGCGAGGCTGAAGAACGCGGAGAAGGCCTACCAGCTGATCGTCAACAACCTGAAGCCGTCGTCCAACGGCAGCAACGGCAGCGCGATGAACCTCTTCGACATCTACGAGGTGGAGACGGGCCGCGGCATCTTCCAGATCGACGCGAACTTCGGCACCCCCGCCGCGATCGTCGAGACGCTGGTCTACTCGCGGCCCGGACACATCGAGCTGCTCCCCGCACTGCCCGCCGCCTGGGCGGCGTCCGGATCGGTGTCCGGCGTGGGCGTCCGCGGCGGCTTCGTCGCCGACCTCAGCTGGAAGAACGGCAAGGTCACCCGGGTGACGCTGACGAGCGTCGGCGGCCGGGACACGACCGTCGTGGCGGGCGGCGCCTCGCGCAAGGTCAGCCTCAAGCCCGGCGCGTCCGTCACGCTGCGGGGCCTCGGATGAGCGCCGCCCGGTTCCGCCGCCGTGCGGTGGGCGTCGTATCGGCTCTGCTCATGGCGATCTGCGGGCCCCTGACGGCCTCGGCGGCGGCGCAGGCACAGCCGCGGGTCTCGGCCGATACGCCGGTGACGCCGGCCGCCGTGTCGCAGGCCAAGCACTCCGTGGTCACCTGGGGCGCCAGCGCCGACCGGCAGGGCGCCGGCCCCGCCGATCGCAGCTACCGGCTGATCGTGCGCACCAGCGTCGGTGGCACCGACATGCGGATCCGGCTGTCCAACGCCTTCGGCGACCACCCGGTGACCTTCGCCAGCGCGTACGCCGGCTTGCAGAAGCAGGGTGCGGAACTGGTCCACGGCTCCAACCGCCGGCTGTCCTTCGGCGGGGCCGCGTCCGTCACCGTCCCGGCCGGCAAGACCGTCCTCAGCGATCCGCTGCCCGGAAAGCTGGCCGCCCAGAGCAACCTGGTCATCAGCCTGTACGTGACGGGTGCCCAGGGACCGACGACCGGTCACGGCATGGCGATGCAGACCAACTACGCCACCGCGGGCGACCACGCCGCCGAGGAGGGCGCGGCCGGCTGGACCGATCCGATGGGCTCCTGGTACTGGCTGGACGCCGTCGACGTGGAGACGTCCGCGACGGTCGGCTCGGTGGTGACCCTCGGTGACTCCATCACCGACGGATGGGCCTCGACCACGGACGAGAACCGCCGCTGGCCCGACTACCTGTCCCGGCGACTCCAGGCCGCGTCCGGCCTCACCGTGAAGGGCGTGGCGAACGAGGGGATCTCGGGCAACAAGGTGCTCGCGGACGGGGCAGGGCAGGCCGCGCTGAACAGACTCCAGCGTGATGTCCTCTCCCAGCCGGGGGTCCGCACGGTCTTCCTCTTCGAAGGCATCAATGACATCAAGGCCCACTCCGGCGTCACGGTGGACGACATGATCGCCGGGTATCAGGAGATCATCGACCAGGCCCACGCGGCGGGCAAGTGCGTCGTCGGCGCGACCGTGATGCCCTTCAAGGGGTGGTACGAGTACGACGCCGCCGCCGAGGCCGTACGCCAAGGTGTCAACGACTGGATCAGGAACAGCGGTGCGCTCGACGCCGTGACGGATTTCGACAAGATCACCCGCAATCCGTACGACCCGCAGCTGATCCTGCCGTTCTTCGACGGCGGCGACCACCTGCACCCCAACGACAAGGGGATGCAGGCGATGGCCGACGCGGTGGACCTCCGGAGCCTGACGTCCTGTTGACGACGGGCTCCGGGCGGGGCGGTCAGGGGTACGAGACGACGGTGGACGGCACCGTGGATGTGCCCGAAGTCGGCGTACCTGTCTCGTTGATGACGCGCTCGTACTGACCCTGGCCGCCCAGCGAGACGACGAGCAGGTCGTGGAACTTCACGCCCGGTCTGTTCGGCGCGGCGAACCCGTTGTGCTGGACGATCGTCGGATCGACGTTGTAGTAGCAGTAGCTGCCCAGGCCCCATCCCTCGTGCGTGGTCACGGAGTCGGCCACCTTGTAGGCCGCGTACCCCTTGACGCTGCCGTTCTGGATGGCGGCCTGGTTCGGCGCGTCGTACGCCTTCTCGTTCTGGAAGAAGATCGTGCGGCCGCGCTGGCCGTACCACTGGACGTCGTACTTGTTGAAGTGCTCGACGAACAGACCGGTGGCCAGGACGTCGTCGCCGTTGACGCGGATGCCGTAGTCGGCCCGGTTGGTGTCCCAGCCGACGCCGGTGCCGTGGTCGGCACGCCAGACCCAGGTGTGGTCGATGATCGTGTTGCGGCTGTTGATCACCATGCTGGTGGTGGCCTTGCCGGCGCCCGCGCCGCCGATCCGGACGAAGACGTCCTGGACGGTGGTCGGGTTGGCGGAGTGGTTCGCCGAGGCGCCCGTGGGGCCAACCTCCAGCAGCGTCGGGGAGTTCACCGGTCCGGCGTCGATGAGGAACCCCGCGAGCCGCACTCCGTCGACGTCGGCCGTCTTGAGGGCGGTGACGCCGTTGTTCGGGATCAGGGTGGCGTAACCGAGGCCCAGGACAACGGTGTTGGCGCGGTTGACCTGGATCGGCTGGTCGAGGTGGTAGATCCCCGGGGTCAGCAGCAGATGGAGGCCCTGCGTGAGCGCGGCGTTCAGGGTGGCGGCGGTGACGCCGGGCTTGGCCACGTAGAACTGGGTGAGCGGCAGCGATGTGCCGCGCGGGGTTCCGCTGCCCCAGGTGGTGCCGCGCGCGTTGGTCCGCTGCTCCGGCAGGAAGACGCGGTACTCGCTGCCGTTGAGGTAGAGGAACGGCTTCTCCCGGGACACGGGCGTGGTGTCGAGGGTGGTGTACGGCGGGTTCGGGAAGGACTGCGCGGGGGCGCCCTGGACACCGGAGAACACCATGTTCCAGACGGCGTTGAGCCAGCCGCCCACCGAACTGTCCCGGGTGTACCACTGCTGCTGCGAATACGGTCCGACCGACCCGTCGATGCGGCTGTCGGCGATGTAGCCGCCGCTGGCCCAGCCGTAGCCGGTCGGGGAGAGGTTGAGACCGCCCTTGACGTGCATCCGCCGGAAGGGAGCGGCCTGCGCGACCGCCCACCGGTTGGTGCCGCTGACCGGGGCCAGGGCGAGATTCTCCGCCGAACGCCAGAAGTTCTGGGTGGCGTTGCCGTTGAACCAGCCGGCGTCGACGGTCACATCGCCGTTGATCGTCGTGTCGTCGGGGGACAGGCCGAGGCCCGCGATCGAGGTGTAGAAGCCGAGTTGGGCGTTGAGCCCGTTGTAGGTGCCCGGCTTGAACAGCAGCGCGTAGCGGCCCGTGCCGAACTGGGCCGACTCCTGCTGCCTGAACACCTCGTCCAGCTTGGCCTGGATGCCCGAGGTCGAGGGGTCGAACACGATGACGTTCGGGCCGAGATCGCCGCCACCCGGCAGGGCTCGCGGCTGCTGGACGGAGGCGGCGGACGCCGGTGAGGACATTCCGAGCAGCGCGGGCGCGGCGGCGGTGGCGGCCATCGCTCCGAGGACGGATCGTCTGGCCAGCGGGGAGCGGCCGGAGTCCGGGGAATGCGTGGGGGTGTGAGGCATGGCGGCGACTCTCCTGGTTCAGGAAGTGAACGGTGAGAGGTGCGGGGAGCGCTCTCTTGCCGATGCATGCTTCATCCGCGTGAACACAGCGTCAAGAGTTGTCACACGAGTCCGGCGGATTGTTGCCCGATGAAGCATCAACAGGCGGAGGAATTGCGGTAGTTCATTGATGTACGAGCCCTGGAGCGTTCGCAGGGCTGAGGGTGATTGTGTTCAAGAGGTGCTCGCAAGAGGGCCGCCCCCGTCCTTCGCCGCACCCGGCGCGGTGGCGCCCGGTCTCGGGCGTCACCTTCGAGCCGACGGGCGGGCGTGGTGCGAGAGAGCGCTCTATGCCCTCGCAATGCCCGGCCGATAGGCTGCGGACATGAGCAGACGGGCCCCCACGCTGGAGGATGTCGCGCGGGAGGCCGGCGTCTCGCGCGCCACCGTCTCCCGGGTCATCAACGGCGTCCAGAGCGTCGATCCCGCCCTTCAGGACGCGGTCCGCCGGGCTGTCGAACGGACCGGCTACGCACCCAACCGGGCGGCCAGGTCACTGGTGACACGGCGGACCGAGACGGTCGCGCTCATCGTCTCCGGCGCGGGCGACGTGTCCGGCGAGGAGCGGAACGCCTTCACGGCACGGGTGTTCGCGGACCCGTTCTTCGGCCGGGTCGTCAGCGGTGTGGTGGACTACCTGCGCCCCCGGTCGATGCATCCGCTGCTGATGTTCGCCGACTCCGCGCAGACGCGACAGCAGGCGCTGAACGATCTGCGGCAGGGCAGCGCGGACGGTGCGCTCGTCGTCTCCACCCACGCCGACGATCCACTGCCGGCGCTGCTCGCCGATGCTGGTCTGCCGGCGGTGCTCTTCGCCCGGCCGTCGCGCCCGGTGCCGCTCAGCTATGTCGACCTGGCCCACCGGGAGGGCGCCCGCATGGCCGCCGACCATCTGCTGGACCGGGGCTGCCGACGGATCGTCACCGTCACGGGACCACTGGGCGTTTCCGCCAGCCAGGACCGGCTCGCCGGATTCCGCGACACGATGGCGCGCAGGGGGCATCCGTACGTACCCGTCGCCGAGGGAGGTTTCACGCTCGACAGCGGCATGGCGGCGATGTCCGGGCTGCTGGCCGAACACCCCGACGTGGACGGAGTGTTCGCGGCCAACGACCTGATGGCCCAGGGGGCCTGCCAAGTGCTGCGCGAGCGGGGCAGACGGGTGCCGGACGACGTCGCGGTCATCGGCTTCGACGACTCCAGCGCGGCCACGGCCTGCCGTCCGCCGCTGACCACCGTGCGGCAGCCGGTCGAGGAGATGGCCGCGGTGATGGCCCGGCTCCTCGACGAGCACCTCCGGGGCGCGCGCACCGAGCCCACCTCGGTGATCTTCGATCCGGAACTCGTGGTGCGCGAATCCGCTTAGGCGGCGTCCGGGCCCTGCGCGCTGCGGCCGCGACCGTGACGGACACTGGACCGGTCAGCAGGGACGAGGGACCGGCAGGGCGGGCGAGCCGGTGACGGAGAGGCAGGCGCATGACCGACCGGATCACCGTGGGCGTGGACGGATCCCCCGAGAGCCGGGCCGCGCTGGCCTGGGCGGGCAGGGAAGCCGTCCGCCGCGGGCTGCCCCTGCGCGTGGTGTACGCCTGGCAGCGGTCCCACCACGAACTGCTCGGCGGTGCGGACCGGGACGAGCAGGCGAGCTGGGCCCGGGACATGGTCGAGGACGCGGCCCGCGCCGTCGCCGACCGGCACACGGATCTGCCGGTGACGTCCGAGGCCATGCACGGCTCCGCCGTCGACTCGCTGCTGGCCGAGGCCGCGGCGACCGGGACGCTGGTCCTGGGATCCCGCGGATATGGCACGATCGTCGGCTTCCTGCTCGGCTCCGTCGGCCAGCAGGTGATCGCCGAGGCGCCGTGTCCCGTCGTCCTGGTGCGGGCCGACGACCGCGCCGCGTCCGAAGCGGGCGGCCGGGAGATCGTCGTGGGCCAGCAGGGCGGAGCGGACGACAGCGCGGCAGGCCTCCGGTTCGCGTTCGAGACCGCGGCGGCACGCGGTGCCGCGGTGCGTGCCGTACGGGCGTGGAGTCTGCCGCCGGTGTTCGCCTACAGCCCGGGATCGCTGAAACTGCTGGACGAGGTCGGCGGTCTGGAACCGTACGAGAAGAAGGCGCTCGCCGAGGCGCTCCAGCCGTGGCGGGAGCGCTTCCCCGACGTACCCGTCACGCAACACGTCGAGATGGGCAGCGCCGGACAGGTACTGCTGTCGCTGGCCGACCGGGCCCAGCTGATGGTGGTCGGCCGCCGCGCCGAGCACTCGGCGGTGGGGGCACGCATCGGTTCGGTGGCCCATGCGGTGATGCACCACGCGCCGTGTCCGGTGGCGGTGGTTCCGCACTCCTGAGGCGGGGGGCACGAGCGGCCCGCGTCGGTGTGGACGGCTACTTGAGTGCGTCGGGCGCGTTCAAGTTCCGAAGCCAAAGGCGGAGTCGAGGTTCGGTCCGGGCAATCTCGGTGTGAAGTATTGACGGCACCATGACAGTCGGGTTGACTCCCCGCCCAGCGCCGGAACCGGTTCCGGTACCGCTTCCGGTACCGGTTCCGCCGACGGCGCGTGAAGCCGCGATCCACGTGTGCCGGGAGGCAGTTGTGGCCGTGACCATCGCCGATGTGGCCCAGGCGGCCGGCGTGAGCAAGACGACCGTGTCGCGGGTGCTGAACACCCGCGGCGAGGTCGACGCGTCGACGGCCGCCCGGGTCCGCGAGGTCATCGACCGCATGGGTTATGTACCCAGTTCGGGTGCCGTCGGGCTGGCCCGCGGCAGCAACCGGACGGTGGGCATGCTGGTTCCCTCCCTGACCTGGCCCTGGATGGGCGAGGTGTTGCAGGGCGTCGTCGACACGGTGGAAGCCGCCGACTTCGGGCTGCTGCTGTTCACCTGCAACCGGGGCACCGAGTCCGTCGCGCGCTTCACCAGCCAGGTGTCGGCGCGCGCCTTCGACGGGCTGCTCGTGGTGGAGCCGGAGAACACCCTCGACATGCTGACGGCGCTGCACCGGGACGGCCTGCCCGTCGTGCTGATCGACGACCGGGGGCACCACCCGGAGTTCCCGTCCGTCACGGCCGCGAACGTCGAGGGCGGGGCGGCGGCGGCACGTCACCTGCTGGCCGACGGCCGGCGCAGCCCTCTGGTGCTCACCGGGCCGCGGCGGTTCGGCTGCGTAGGTGACCGGCTCACCGGGTTCTGTACCGCCTATGCCGACCACGGTCTCGCCGTGGACCTGGTCGTCGAGGGCGACTTCACCGAGGCCGACGGCCGCGCGAGTGTGCGCCGACTGCTCGCCGAAGGACGGGAGTTCGACGCGGTCTTCGCGCACAACGACCTCGCGGCGATCGGCGTTCTGGGCGCGCTGCGGGACGCCGGGATACGCGTACCGGACGACGTCGCCGTGATCGGCTTCGATGACATCCCGGTGGCCCGGCATACCGAGCCCTCGCTCAGCACGGTCCGCCAGCCGATGCGCGAGATGGGGGAGACGGCGGCCCGGATGCTCCTCGCCCGTCTCGCGGGACGGGACTCGCCGGCCTCGCCTGTCGTCCTGCCCACGGAAATGATCGTCCGCGCCTCGGCTCCGGCCCGCTAGGCACGGCCCGACGACCCACCTCTGCCGCCGAGCGCCACTGTGGCGGCACACGACACGGCACACCCCGAATCCAGCAGGCCGAGCACATCAGTCATGGCACGCACCTCAAGCACAGAGCCCCCTCAGCACATCAGCCACCTCAAGCACACCAGGCACGTCAAGCACACCAGCCACCTCAAGCACACCAGGCACGTCAAGCACACCAGCCGTCTCAAGCACACCGGGCACGTCACGCACGCCAGCCATCTCAAGCACACGAGGCACGCCAACCGCAGCAGCTACCCCAAGCACACCAGCTACCCCAAGCACACCAGCCAGCTCAAGCACACGAGGCACGCCAACCGCAGCAGCCACCCCAAGCACACCAGCCAGCTCAAGCACATCAGACATGCCAACCGCACCAGCCACCCCAAGCACACCAGGCACGTCAAGCGCATTCCGTACGTCAGCACGGATTTGGCACCCCCAACCTCCCCAAGGAGAGCCGCATGCCATCCCGTACCCCCCGCACGCTGATGATCGCCCTGGCCACCCTGTCCGCCGTCTCGCTTCTGTCGGCAGGACCGGCCGTCGCCGCGCCGGAGCCGCGGACCGCAGCCGCGGCCGCCGCGACCTGGGACACGGACCGGGCCGCGGCCGCCTACGCGGCCAACCCCGCCGCCGTCACCGCCTCCGGAAGCGAGAACTCCGGCACCACGCCGGGCCTCGCGTTCGACGGCAACGGCTCGACGCGCTGGTCCAGTCAGTTCGCGGACGACGCCTGGATCCGCGTCGACCTCGGCAGCACCCTCCGGATCGACCGCGTCGTCCTGGACTGGGAGGCCGCCTACGGCAAGAAGTACGTCCTGGAGGTCTCCAAGAACGGCACCGACTGGACCCCCTTCTACACCGAGACGGCGGGCACCGGCGGATCCGTCACCGCGCACACCTACCCGCAGGAAGTCACCGGACGGTACATACGGATGCGCGGTGTCGAACGGGCCACGCCCTACGGCTACTCGCTGTACTCGTTCAAGGTCTACGGCGGCGAACCCGCACCGGCGTCGACGACCCGCACCAACCTCGCGCTCAACCACCCCGCCTACTCCAACCTCTACCAGCACGCGGGCAATTCACCGGCCTTCGCCACCGACGGCGGCTGGCCCGCCAACCTCAAGGACGACGCGACCCGTTGGTCCAGCGACTGGAACGCCGACCGCTGGATCTCCGTCGACCTCGGCGCATCCTCGACCATCAACTCCGTCGACCTGTACTGGGAGGCCGCCTACGCCGTCGACTACCAACTCCAGGTCTCCGACGACAACAAGACCTGGCGCACCGTCTACCAGCCGACCGCCGCCGAGGTGGCCGCCCGTCGCGCCGACGTGAAATCCCCTGCCGACGCGGTCGGCCGCCACGACACCGTCACGCTGCCGCAGCCCGTCACCGGACGCTATGTCCGCATGCTCGGCAAGGAGCGTCGCTCCTTCTACAACCCCGCCCCCTACACGGCCCAATTCGGCTACTCGCTCTACGAGTTCCAGGTCTGGGGCACCGGTGGCAGCGCCTCCGCCGCTTACCCCGCCCTGCCCGGGGAGCAGTCGGGCACGTACCAGACGACGTTCTTCGACGACTTCACCGGCGCCGCCCTCGACCGCTCCAAGTGGCGCGTCGTCAGGACCGGAACGGAGATGGGCCCGGTCAACGGCGAGTCGCAGGCGTACGTCGACTCGACCAACAACATCAGCACGCAGAACGGCAGCCTCCTGCTGAAGGCCAAGTACTGCAAGGGCTGCACCCAGGCGGGTGGCGGCACCTACGACTTCAGCTCCGGACGGATCGACACCAACACCAAGTTCGACTTCACCTACGGGCGGGTCAGTGCCCGGATGAAGCTGCCGGTCGGCGACGGCTTCTGGCCCGCCTTCTGGCTGCTCGGCAGCAACGTCGACGACCCGTCGGTCTCGTGGCCGGCGTCCGGTGAGACGGACATCATGGAGAACATCGGCTACGCGGACTGGACGAGCACGGCCCTGCACGGCCCCGGCTACTCCGCCGACGGCAACATCGGTGCCCGCCAGACCTACCCCGCCGGGGGCCGCGCCGACCAGTGGCACACCTACGCCGTGGAGTGGACGCCGACCGCCATGCGCTTCTCCGTCGACGGAGCCCTGGTCCAGGAGACGACGCGCAACAAGCTGGAATCGACCCGCGGCCAATGGGTCTTCGACCACAACCAGTACGTCATCCTCAACCTCGCCCTGGGCGGCGCCTACCCGGCGGGCTGGAACCAGGTCACCACGCCGTACTGGGGGCTCCCGCAGTCCAGCGTGGACAAGGTCGCGGCCGGGGGAGTGCAGGCGGAGATCGACTGGGTGCGGGTCGAGCAGAAGAAGTGACTGGGCCGCCGGGCAGGCTCGTACCGTCCGGTTCCTAGGTGTTGTCCGCCCTGGACATGCGCAGGGCCAGGTCCTGCAGCAGATCGGCCGTCTTGATGTCGGTGCGCCCGGAATCGTGGAGGTCGGCGAGTTCGGAGAAGAGGAACGCGAAGGCGCCCACGAGCGAGATGGTGGCGGGCAGGTAGGCGTCCGCGACGGCCTGGCCCGCCTCGGCGGGCCCGGCGTCGGCGGCCACCTCTACGCGGGGGAACACCTCGGTGACGAGCGCGCCGAGCTGGGTCTCGGTCGATTCGACCTCGGCGTCGTCGTCCTGGGCGATCCTGCGCACCATCGCGTTGGTCTCCGTGAGGACGCCGATGGCGCGCAGGATGATCTCCGTCTGTTCCATGCCGTGAGCCTAGACGGGTGAGGCCTCTGCTGTGGCCTCGGTGTCATGAAGGGCGGCGCTGGAGGGTGTTCAGGAAGGCTTGACTTGAAGAGCACTTCAAGTTCCAGACTCCCGTTCGAGCCCGCGGATCCCGGGTTCGAACGGGAGGGACACCATGAAGTACCGCACGATCGGCAGCGACCCGAAGAACCGGCGTGAGGTGAGCGTGCTCGCGCTGGAACTGACACCGGATCAGCGGGCCCGGCTCGACGCGGCCCACTGACACGGATCCGGCGGGGAGCCGGTCCTGGGCGTCCGCTGTGCGGGGTCCGGGACCCGGCCGCCGGGCGCCTACTGTCCGGTCGCGTCCGGCGCCCGAAGAATCGTGAGGAGGAGCGCGATGTCGTCGGGGCGTTCCGTGGCCTTCCGGGCCTCAGAGGTGAGCAGATCGGCCGCGCGGGACAAGTAGCGGCTGCCCGGCGTGCTGTCCGGGGTGCCCGCGCGGGCCAGGGTCGCGCGCAGGATGTCGACGCCCTCGTCGATGTCGGTGCCGGGCCGCTCGACCAGACCGTCGGTGTAGAGGGCCAGGACGGCGTCTGGCTCCAGCACCAGCTCCGTCACCGGGTACCGGGCCTGCGGGTCCACCCCGAGCACCACCCCGCCGGGCAGGTCCAGGACCTCGGTGCGGCCGTCGGGATGGCGCAGCAGGGGCTGCGGATGCCCGGCCCGGGCGGCTCGGGCGATGCCCGTGACCGGGTCGATCCGGATGTAGCAGCAGCTGGCGAACTGTCCTGGATCGAGGTCGATGAGCAGCCGGTTGGTGCCGCTCATCACCTCGTCCGGTGAGCGGTCGCCGAGCGCGAACGCCCGTACCGCGCTGCGCAGTTGGCCCATGGTGGCCGCCGCCTGGACGCCGTGCCCCTGGACGTCCCCGATGACCACGGCGAGCCCGTCGCCGGCCTCGACGACGTCGTACCAGTCGCCGCCCACGTCCATGCCGAGCGTGCCGGGCAGGTAGCGCCCGGACGTCTTCACCAGGGGGTGCGCCGACAGCCGGTGGGGGAGCAGGGCCTCCTGGAGCCCGCGGGCGAGTGCGGCCTCGCTGTCGTAGCGCCGGGCCCGCTCCAGTGCCTGCGCGATCAGTCCGGCGAGCGCCGTGAGCACCGTACGCTCCTCGGTGCTGAAGGTGCGGGAGCGGTCGAAACCGAGGATGCAGGAGCCGACCGGCCGTCCCGAGGCGATCAGCGGCAGGAAGGCCCGCGCCCCCTCCTTGGCGTCCAGCGCGATGCCCGGATAGGCGGCCGCCAGCTGCTGCATCGACTCGAAGAAGAGCGGCCGGCCGCTGGTGAGTGCCTCGACCCCAGGTATCTTGGCGTCCAGGCCCACGCCGTCGAACGGGGCGAGGAAGCCCTGGGGGAAGCCGGTCTCCCAGGCCAGATACATGCGCCGGTCCTGGAGCAGATAGATGGCGAGGCGGCGTCCGCCGAACGCGGGCAGCAACTCCCGCATCACCACCTCGGACACCTGCCGGGCCGTCACGGCCTCGGTCAGTGCGATGGCGAGGACGATGGGCCGGTACAGCGGTGCCGTCGCCGGAACGCCGGTCCCGGGCTCGTCCACGGCGGTCCGCCCGACCGCGGCTCGCGCGTCGAACGCGGCGGCCTCGGCGGTGTCCGAGACCCGCCCCACCGGCACGATCTTGCACGTCAGACTGCTGGAACCGGGATAGACGGACAGCGTCAGCCACGCGCCTCCCCTGCGCTCCGGACTCGTCTCGTGGCCGTTCCCGTGCGGACGTCTGACCTGGAAGTGCACCGGTTCGGGCGACAACAGCGCGCCGCGCAGATGATCCTCGTACGCCGGCCGGTCCAGCCAGGGCACCGCGTCCCACAGGGGCCGTCCCAGCAGCTCCGACCGGGGCCGGCCGAGCAGCTCGGCGGCGCGCGGGTTGGCGTACGTGATCACGCCGAGCAGGTCCAACGCGAACACGCCCTCCGGGAGCAGGTCGGCCGCTGCGTCCGCGGCCGTGCCGGGGTCCGGTTCGACGACCACGCCGCAGACCCGGTACGGCGGTCCGGGCGCCGACCCCGCGGTCCACAGCTCCAGGACGCGCAGCCCGCCGTCCGCGGTACGCACCGGCAGCGGGTGGGGCGGCGGGTGCCCGGCGGCCGTCTCGCGCAGCGCGGCCAAAAGGAGCCGCGGATCGTCGGGGGTGACCGCCTCGGCGAGTGCCTCCAGTGTTCCGGTGAAGCCCTCGCGGCCGATGCCGAGCAGGGACCACAAGTCGTCGTCGGCGGTGACGGTGCCGTCGACCGGATCCCAGGTGAACCCACCGACACAGCGCGCGGAAGGGTCCTGGGCCGGTGGCCGCAAGCACTCCGGCTCCCCGTCCCACAGGACGCTGTGCCCGTCCTTCACCAGCCCCGCCAGAGCGGCACCCAGATCCTCCGCCACCGCTGTCATCCGGTCACGGTCCGGCAGTACCTCGGTGGCGTCCGAGGTCGCGGGGCGCAGCACGGTCAGTACGCCGAACGGCGTCGAGGCCCCCACGACCGGCACGTACAGCGAACCGAACTGGAACGGCAGTCCCGCGGCGAGTTGCGGATAGCGCCGCATCGTCTCCGTGGCGTCGGCGAGCAGCACCTCCACGCCGAGCCGATGGGCGTCGGCGACGGGGAACGGCCGGTCCACATGCATGCGCCACCAGGGGCGGAACAGCGGGCCGGGAAGCCCCGCGAGTACCGCCAGCCGGAGCAGCCCGGGCGTGCTCGACCGCAGATAGACGCCTCCAGCGAAGCCGCGTGCCGCCCGGATCGCGTCGCGCACGGCCCCGCTGAGCAAGGCGGCCAGGCCTTCCAGCGCCTGGTCCTCACGCTCGGCGCTCGCAGTCATCGGTCTGCCCTCGTCCGCCCGCCGCCAGGGGGGTATCACAGCAAGAATGCGCCTCCCAGGCCCCTGGCCGCACCTCGACGCACGCCTTCCGGGGGCACCGGGCCGCGCGGCCCGTTCCGGCCCCGATGGCTCACTTGTACCCAGCGCGAAGATACCGGGTCGTACGCGGTTCAGGAGCCGCCGTGCAGCGAGTGATTCAGGAACCCAAACCCGGTCCCGGGGCGAGCGCCTCGGCGGCGACGGCCGCCACGGCCTCGGCCACCGCGGCGAGCGCGGGGAAGTCGAGCTTCCACTGCTGCCAGAACAGCGGAACGTCGACGCCCCGGTCCGGCGCGAGGTCGACCAGCCGCCCGGCGCGCAGCAGTGGCTCGGCCTGCGCCTCGGGCACCATGCCCCAGCCCATTCCGGCCACGACGGCGTCGACGAACCCCTCCGACGTGGGCATGAAGTGCCGCAGCGCGCTCGCGCCCGGCCCGGCCCGCAGGGCTCGGGCGAAGTCGTCCTGGAAGTCGTCGTTCCGGTCGAAGACCACCACCGGAGCCTCGGCGATCAGGTCGCGCAGGGACGCCTCCGTCCCCCGGCCGAGCCACCGCTCGGCGAACCCCGGGCTCGCCGCCGGCAGGTACCGCATCCGGCCGAGGGCCCGTACGGAGCAGCCCGCCACCGGGTCCGGCGACGACGTCACCGCCGCCATCACCACCCCCTCGCGCAACAGGGCGGCCGTGTGGTCCTCGTCCTCGCGGCACAACTCGAAACAGAGCCGCAGCTCCGGCGGTACGCGGGTGAGCGCGGGCAGGAACCAGGTCGCCAGCGAGTCGGCGTTCACCGCGATCGACAGCTTCGTCGGTTCCCCGGAACCGGTCATGCCGAGCTCGGCGTGCGCCTCGCGCTCCAGCCGGGCCAGCTGCCGTGCGAAACGCACCACGACCTCGCCGGACCCGGTGGGCCGCACCGGCTTCGTCCGCACCAGCAGAACCCGGCCCGTGCGCTGTTCGAGCGCCTTGACGCGCTGGCTGACCGCCGACGGCGTCACATGCAGCGCGGCGGCCGCCGCGTCGAAGGTGCCCTCGTCGACGACCGCGAGCAGGGTGCGCACCTGATCGAGGGGAAGTTCCGGCAGCTCCGTCATCACAAGCGCTAATGATACGTAAGAATCTTTAGCTGTACTCTTGACAATCAGTTTTCTAGCGTCGCTGTCATGACAGCCGCCCTGACCGCCGTGGCCGCCGGATTCGGCACCGGCCTCTCCCTCATCGTCGCCATCGGAGCCCAGAACGCGTTCGTGCTGCGTCAGGGCATCCGCCGGGACGCCGTACTGGCCGTGGTGGGCATCTGCGCCCTGTCCGACGCCCTGCTCATCGCGCTGGGCGTCGGCGGGGTGGGCGCGCTGGTCGTGGCCTGGCCCGCGGCGCTCACCGCGGTCGGACTGGTCGGCGGCGGCTTCCTCCTGGTGTACGGATTCCTCGCCGCCCGGCGGGTGCTGAGGCCCGCGGCCCTCCGGGCGGCGACCGTGTCGACCGGCTCGCGGCGCCGCGCCGTCCTCACCTGCCTCGCCCTGACCTGGCTCAACCCGCATGTCTACCTCGACACCGTGTTCCTGCTCGGCTCGATCGCGGCCGACCGCGGCGCGCTGCGCTGGACCTTCGGCCTGGGCGCCGCCCTGGCGAGCCTGTGCTGGTTCGCCGCGCTCGGCTTCGGCGCCCGGCTGCTCGGCCGCTTCCTGTCCCGGCCCTCGTCCTGGCGCGTGCTGGACGGTCTGGTCGCCACGACCATGATCGCCATGGGCGCCACGCTCATCGCCGGCGCCTGAACCGGCAGTCGATGCCTGTGTCGCCGTATATGCCGTGCACAGATCAGGTCCCCCAGGGACGCGTTCCGGTCCGGCTCGGCCATAGTGATGCCTGAACCGAAAGATGTATCGAGCAGCCAGGACGAGCGTGGACACGAGCGAGAGCAGTACGGAGAGCAACCCCGCGGCGCAGGACGGGACACCGGGTCCGGACGGCACACCGGGCCCGGAGCGGGCGGAACGGCGCGGCTGGCGCCGCTGGACGATGGACACCCGGCCGCTGCGCCGCCCCGCCTACCGCCGACTGTGGTCCTCGACCATCGTCACGGCGGTGGGCAGCCAGCTCACCGCCGTCGCCGTGCCCAAGCAGATCTACGACATCACCGGCTCCTCGGCCTGGGTCGGATACGCCAGCCTGGCCGGTCTGGTGCCCCTCGTGGTCTTCGCGCTGTGGGGCGGTGCGATCGCCGACAGCATGGACCGGCGCAAGCTGCTCCTCATCACCAACAGCGGCATAGCCGTCACCTCACTGCTCTTCTGGATCCAGGCCGCCACCGGACTCGACTCAGTGCTCGTCCTGATGGCGCTGCTCGCCCTCCAGCAGGCGTTCTTCGGCCTGAACTCCCCGGCCCGCAACGCCTCCATCGCCCGACTGGTCCCCGCGGACGAACTGCCCGCCGCCAACGCGCTCGGCTCGACCGTCATGCAGACAGGCCTGGTGGCCGGGCCGCTGCTCGCCGGCGCGCTCATCCCCGTCATCGGCCTGCCCGAGCTCTATCTGATCGACGCGCTCGCCCTGTGCGTCACGGTGTGGGCTGTGGTGCGACTGCCCGCCCTGCCGCCTTTGACGGAAGCCGCGTCCCAGCGGGCGGGCTGGCGCGAGGTGGCCGCCGGCTTCCGCTACATCTCGGTACACAAGGTGCTGTTGCTGTCCTTCCTCGCCGACATCATCGCCATGGTCTTCGGCATGCCCCGCGCCCTGTTCCCGCAACTCGCCGCTCAGACGTACGCGCCCTACGGCGAAGGGCTCGCGCTCGGCCTGCTGTTCGCCGCGATACCCATCGGCGCGGTCATCGGCGGACTGCTGTCGGGCACCTTCTCCCGCGCCCGCCGACACGGACTGATGGTCATCGTCGCGGTCGCGGCCTGGGGCGCGGCCATCACGGGATTCGGCCTGAGCACCAGCCTGTGGGTGGCGGTGGCCTTCCTCGCGGCGGCCGGAGTGGCCGACATGGTCTCCATGGTCTTCCGCGGGGCGATCCTGCTGTCCGCCGCCACCGACGAGATGCGCGGCCGGATGCAGGGCGTCTTCACCGTGGTCGTCGTGGGCGGCCCCCGGCTCGCCGACGTCCTGCACGGCACGGTCGGCTCGGCCCTCGGAGCGCGCGCCGCCGTCGCGGGCGGCGGCCTGCTGGTGATCGCCGCCGTGCTGGGTCTGGCCGCCGCGACCCCGGCCCTGCGGCGCTACACGATCTGACCACGGACCAGGACCAGCCGGCCCTAGAGTGACCCCCATGGGGGACACACGACCTACCTCGCAATTCCACGCGCGGAACATCACCGCCGACGGCGCCGCCCGGCTGGTGGGCGCACTGGACGCGCAGGACGCCAACGACGGCGTACGACGGCTGCGGGCCTGGGCCCACGCGGCGCTGGCCGCGCGGCCCGGAGAGCGCACGATCGACATCGGATCCGGCACCGGATCGCAGACCCGGCGGCTCGCGGCGGACGTGGCCCCCGGGGGCGAGGCACTCGGCATCGAACCGAACCCGGGACTGCGTGCGGTGGCCGAGCAGCGGGCGGCCGAGGCGGACAGCCCGGCCCGCTTCATGGACGGCGACGCGCTCACCCTGCCGGTGCCCGACGCCTCGGTCGACGTCGTGTGGTGCGAACGGGTGCTCCAGCACCTCCTCGAACCGGACGAGGCCGTCGCCGAGATCGCGCGCGTGCTGAGCCCCGGCGGCCGGGTCGCCGTCCTGGACACCGACTGGGCGACCACGATCCTGCACCCTGGTGACCCGGAGACCGTGGAGGCCCTCACCTCCGGCGCGCTGTCCGCGGCCGCCGACCCGTACTCGGGCCGCAAACTGGTCGGCCGGCTCACGGCGGCCGGTCTGGTGATCGACGACCGGGGGTCGCAGGCCCTGCTCCAGGACCACACGTCGGTCGCCTGGCCGCTGATCCGCATGCTGGGCGAATCGGCGGTGCGCCGGGAGCACATCACGGAAGCACAGCGCGACCGCCTCTACGCGGACCTCACGGAGGCCGCCGCACAGGGTGCCCTGCACATGTCCGTGACCATGTTCGGAGCCGTGGCACACCGTCCGGAATGATCCGGAACGCGGGAGAGTACCGTCCGGAATGATCCGGAATACAATGGAATCGCCGTCGCTGACGGAGATCGTACGGAGCTTTCCCCTGGTATTGGGGGTACACGAGCAGATGAACACCGCGAGCTATGAACTGATCGCAGCGAACTCGACGGTCAATGCGGTCGCCGCTTTTGTCGGTGGCCTCGTCATCGCCGGTGCGCTCGTCTGGGCTGTCCGGCTGGGTATCAAGGTGCGGCGCCAGGAGTCCGATCCGCCGCGCGCCGACGAGCAACCCAGGCTGCCCGAGTCCGGAGCGGTTCACGAGATCCGGGAGATGCGGGAACCCGACGAGGTGCCGCACGCCGTCGACGAGAGTGAGCGGCTGATGCCGTACAACATGCATGCCGCGGGGAGCAAGCACGCCGACGACCAGCATCGCAAGCGTTGGGTCCCCGGATCCAGCGGCTCCTTCGGCAGCGGCGGCCCCGGAAGGACGTAACCGGGCCCGCGCCATGAGATGACCGTCCCACGGGGCGGTCATCTCGACGTGCCCATCTCGACGTGCCCGCCCTAAGGGAGGTCGGCCGCCGAGTCCTCGGGTGCCAGGTCGGGGCGCAGGCGCAGCCACGACGGCTGCCGCAGCATTCCGGCTCGGGTACGGGTGCTGTACCCGACCTCGCCGACCAGTCGGGGCACGACCCAGTGCGCTCCGGCGACCCGGGGGACGGGCTCGAACGGGCAGCGGTCGGTCTCCGCGGCGCGCAGCAGCCGGGCGAGTTCCGACCGCTCGGCCTCGTTCCAGCCGGTTCCCACGCTCCCGGCATACCGCAGCCGACCCGCGTCACGCTGCCCCACGAGCACGGCACCCGGCAGCCCCGACAGGCGCCCCTTGCCGGGGACCCAGCCGCCGATGATGACGTCCACGGTCCGTACGTTGCGGATCTTGACCCAGGCGCGCGAGCGCACCCCGGGCTCGTACACGGAGTCCAGACGTTTGCGGACAAGCCCCTCAAGGCCGCTTTCCCGCGTGGCTCGCAGGGCCAGATCGCCGTGGCCCACCAGCGCGGACGGTGTCGACCAGAACGGCCCGTCGAGAGCGAGCCCCTCCAACTCCTGCCGACGGCGCGCATAGCGCAGGCCCGTCAGATCGCCCCGCAGGTACATGACGTCGAACACGACGAGATGCGCGGGAGCCTCCGCGGCACGACGAGCCGCCTTGCCCGGAGACCGGGCCAGCCCCATGCGGGACTGCAGGAGCTGGAAGTCGCCGCGCCCCTGATCGTCCAGGACCAGCACCTCACCGTCCAGGATCGCGGGGGTCGAGCCGAGAACACCGCCCAGCGCACCGAGTTCCGGATACGCGGCGGTGATGTCCTCCCCCGACCGCGCGCGCAGCAGCACGCTGCCGTCCCCGGGCAGGTAGACCACGGCGCGCTGTCCGTCGTGCTTCGTCTCGTACGCCCAGCGCATGTCCTGCCCGGCGGGCGGCAGGGTGCCGGGTGTGGCGAGCATGGGAGCGATGAGCGGCAGGGTCACAGCAGAGTTGTCGACACAGCTCCCCGCGTCCACGCTCCGGTGCGGGCCGTTTCGCCTGAACGGCGTCGCTCTGCGGCGGTGGCGCCCTAACTCTCCAGTGCCTGAGCCATCAGGGTCTGCAGGTACAGCCCCCGCCGGACATCGAGTTCACCGGACCGGCCCGTCCGGACGGCGGTGGCGAACTCCCGGCGCAGCACGGGCCACGACTCCTCGTGGTCGAGCGTGGCACTGTCGAACGTCAGCTCGGGATGGCGGCCGAACAGCTCGATCCGCGTGATGCCGTGCTCGACCTCGACCGCCCCCGACAGTGACGCCTGACTGACGGCTCCGCTCGCGTGTTCGCAGGTGAGTTCGACCCAGCGGCGGAGGTCTCCGGCGCCGCGCACCCGCGTGATGGGACCCAGGGCCGCGTCCAGCAGGTCGAGAATGTGTGGCCCGATGTCCAGCAGCGCGCCGTGTTCGAGGCGCCAGGGGGTCGCGAAGTCGCCGCCCAGGAAGGCGCCGCTCAGACAGCAGGACCGTGCGCCCACGGTGTCGAGGCCCTGGGCGTCCTTCAGGAACCGCCGGGTGACCGGGTGATAACGGTTCGTCAGGACGAGCTGGGTGACGACGCCGGCGCTCTCCACCGCGTCCACCAGGCCCTGCGCCGAGGACAGGTCCAGAGCGATCGGCTTCTCCAGGAGCAGCGCCTTGCCGGCCTTCGCCGCCCGCGATGCCAGCTCGGCCTGCACGGCGGGCGGAACCGCGAAGGCGACCGCCTCGCAGCCGTCCAGCAGTTCCTCGAAGGTCGCGGCGACGCCGGCCCCGTAGGGGGAGGCCGTTTCGCGGGCCGCCTCGGGCCGGCGTGCCCACACCGACGTCAGCTCCGTCTCGGGCCCGGCCGCGAGCACGCGCGCGTGCACGGCACGCGCCCATGGCCCGGCGCCGACGAGCCCGACCTTGACCGGGGCGTGGGGCCAGGCGTGCGGGGTTCCGGTCACGGCACATCTCCCTTGCGGTACGAGTGGACAAACTTCACCACGATGTACGGGGCTTCGACCAGGGGGCGGCGGGCCTCACACGGAGACGGGGCCGTCGAGTACGGGCCCGTGCCGCGCCGGGACATCGGGCGTGCGCTACGGGGCATCGAGGATCGTGGTGATCGGGTTCGCCGTAACTTGACCTGATCGAGGGGGCTGGAGCGCGGGGAGACTCATAGGCTTACCCGGTGATCACATCCGACTCGTGAATGAGCACCAGCAACCCACGAGTGCTCGCCAGTGACGCACCAAAGAACTCCGTCAGTCCGCGAGTGCTCGCCGGCGCCGCACGAAAGAACTCCAGCAACGCGCGAACGCTCGCGAGTGACCGCGCATGATCTCCATCGACATCTCCATCGACCGGGAGGGTCCCACGTGACGCCACGCCCGCAACAGGCCGCCAGACGCACCACCGTCCTTCGCCGTGAGGCCGTCGTCGCGGCGCTTCCCGTCGCTCTCGCGGCCCTGCTCGTCGGTGCCGGACCGGCGGCGGCCGGGACCGTGGGCTCCTCCGGCGCGGGAGACCCGTACTTCCCCCTGGCGGGCAACGGCGGCTACGACGTCCGCCACTACGACCTGACGCTCGGCTACGACCCGCAGAGCCGTCACCTCGACGGCAAGGCCGTCATCACCGCGCGGGCCACCCAGCGGCTCACCCGCTTCGACCTCGACTTCAAAGGGCTGAAGGTCACGGGCATCACCGTCGACCGCGCCAAGGCTTCCTTCAGCCGCGACGGCCAGGAACTCGTCGTCACCCCGCGGGACGCGCTGCGCAAGGGCCAGGAGTTCCGCGTCACCGTCACCTACTCCGGCACCCCCAAGCCGGTCACGGATCCCGACGGCTCCCTGGACGGGTGGATTCCCACCGACGACGGCGCGTTCGTGGCCGGCGAACCGCAGGGCGCCATGACGTGGTTCCCGGCCGACAGCCACCCCCAGGACAAGGCGTCGTACGACTTCACGCTCACCGTCCCCAAGGGGCGCACCGCCGTCGCCAACGGCGTCTTCCTGGGCCAGAAGACCTCTCACGAGCGGACCACCTTCCGCTGGCGGCAGTCCGAACCGATGGCGGCCTACCTGGCCACGGCCACCGTCGGAAAGTTCAAGGTCGAGCAGTTCACCACCCCTGACGGCCTCAAGGTCTACAACGCGGTCGATCCGCGCGAGGCGGCCGACGCGGCCCCGGCCCTGAAGAAGCTGCCGTCCGTGCTGGCCTGGGAGAGCAAGCTGTTCGGTCCCTACCCCTTCCGCGCCGCCGGGTCCATCGTCGACAGGGCGCCCCAGGTCGGGTACGCGCTGGAGACCCAGACCCGGCCCGTCTACGACTCGGCGCCGGACCTCAGCACCCTCGTCCACGAAAGCGCCCACCAGTGGTTCGGAGACTCCGTCACCCTCACCACCTGGAAGGACATCTGGCTCAACGAGGGCTTCGCGACGTATGCCGAGTGGCTCTACGCCGAACAGCACGGCGGCAAGAGCGCGCAGAAGACCTTCGACTCCCTGTACGCCAGCCCGGCGAGCAGCGATCTGTGGGCGTTCCCGCCGGCGGACCCGGGCAGCGGGGCGCGCATTTTCGCCACGCCCGTGTACGCGCGGGGTGCGATGGCGCTGCACAAGCTCCGCACGGCCGTCGGTGACCGGGTGTTCTTCCGCATCTTGCGCACCTGGGCTTCCTGCCACCGCGACGGGCACGGCACCACGGCCCAGTTCATCCGGCTCGCCGAGCGGGAGTCCGGGAAGGACCTCGACGGTCTCTTCCACACGTGGATCGGCACCGCGGGCAAGCCCTCGTCACCCTGAGGGACCCTCGCTGAATGATCTTGCGGTTCCCGGTGCCCTGCTTGTCCCGGGGGGCACCGGGAACAAATCTGTTTGCCTTTTTTCCTGGAATCGCCATCCAAATCCCGTTCTGACGCGTATTGCCTAGGAGAGATGTTTCAGCGGGAGGAATGCAATGGCGATTTTCAGCGATGTCTTTCCTGCCAGACACCGTGACCACCGGAAGGATTCGACCTCGAGGCACGACGGCTCCTCGATGAGGGGGCACCGTCGCCACCGTCGTTCCCACGAGTCCGACGATCACAGGTCTGGTCACGACCACTGAAGGCTGAGCGGACCGGGAACTGGAGGACCCGGTCCGCTCTGTCGTCGAGCCACGACGGATCCAGGCCATGGTGCGTATCCCGAGGCGCGTTCTACGGCGTCTGCTGTCGGTCGGCGAGGACGCCGACGCCGTGGTGGCGGCGGCGCCGCCCCTGCCCCCGCGCGAGGTGTTCCGGCGTTTCTGGCCCTACACACGAGGCCGCCGACGCTGGCTCGTCCCGCTCGTCGTCTTCAGCCTGATCGGCCCCCTCGTCGACGCGGCCGAGCTGTGGCTCTTCAAGATCGTGGTGGACGACGTGCTCGTCCCGCGCGACCTGAGACCCTTCCTCTGGATCGCGCCGACCTATCTGGGGCTCATCATCGGCTCCGGAATTCTGGGGTTCGCCGACGACATGACGTCCACCTGGGTCAGCGAACGCTTCCTGCTGGACCTGCGCTCCGACGTGTTCCGGCACGTCCAGGGACTGTCGCTCGGGTTCTTCGAACGGCGGCGGCTCGGAGACGTGCTGTCGCGTGTCACGGGTGATGTGGACGCAGTCGAGACGTTCCTGCTCTCGGGTGTCGCGGACGCGCTCTACCAGGTGATCAGGCTGGGCGTCTTCCTCGGACTTCTCTGCTACCTCCAATGGGATCTGACGCTCCTCGCGCTCGTCATCGTGCCGCTGTTCTGGCGCGCGGCCCGGCACTTCTCCCGGCTGATCAAGGAGGCGTCACGGGAGCGCAGACGCCGCAGCGGTTCGCTCAGCGCGGTCGCCGAGGAATCGTTGAGCAACGTGGCCCTGGTCCAGGCGTACAACCGGCAGAGCTGGGAGGAACGCCGCTTCGAGCGCGAGAACACCGGCAAGTTCCGTGCCGCGATGGCGTCCGCGCGGATCCGTGCCGTCTACCGACCGCTCGTCGAGATCATCGAGGTGTCCGGCGCCCTCGCCGTCATGGGTCTCGGCACCTGGAAACTGGCGCAGGGCCAGCTCACCCTGGGCGGGCTGCTGGTCTTCCTGGCACTGATCGGCAAGCTCTACAGCCCGATCCGCGACCTCTCCCACCTCGGCAACACCTTCTACGCCGCGTCGGCCTCCGCGGAGCGGATCATCGAGTTGCTGGACCAGCGCCCCCAGGTCGTCGAGGCCGCCGACGTCCGCCGGATCGGCCGGGCGCGGGGCGACATCGAGTTCCACGGCGTGTCCTTCCGCTACCCCGGTACGTCACGCTGGGCGCTGTCCGATGTGTCGTTCCACGTCGCCCCCGGCGAGACCCTGGCGCTGGTCGGCGCGAGCGGGGCCGGCAAGTCCACGGTCGCCAAGCTCCAGCTCCGCTTCTACGACCCCGATCAGGGCAGGATCCGTCTCGACGGCATCGATCTGCGGGACCTGTCCCTGTCCGACGTACGGGAGAACGTCGCGGTGGTGCTGCAGGAGACGCTCGTCTTCCACGGCACGGTGCGCGAGAACATCGCCTACGGCCGGCCCCGGGCGACGCAGGCGGAGATCGTCGCGGCGGCCGTCGCCGCGGACGCCCACGAGTTCATCCGGCTGCTTCCGGACGGCTACGACACGATGGTCGGCCAGCGCGGTCGGACGCTCTCCGGCGGACAACGCCAGCGCCTGGCGATCGCCCGGGCGATGATCAGGGACGCGCCCGTCCTGCTCCTGGACGAACCGACCACGGGCCTCGACGCGCAGTCCGCCCGCAGGATCATGGACCCGCTGCGCCGTCTCATGGCCGGGCGGACGACCGTCGTCATCTCGCACAACCTGCTCACCGTCCGTGACGCCACCCGCATCGTGGTACTCGACCGCGGGCGGGTCGTCGAATCCGGACCCCATGACGACCTGCTGGTGCACGGCGGGACGTACGCCCGGCTCCACCGGCTGCACGCCGTGGCCGGTCCCGCCCGGGCGGACTCCCCGGCACCGGAAACGGTGCTGCCATGACCGCTGCTCAGGCAGGACCGGCCCCGCCCCTGGCACCGGGCACCCGTCCGGTTCCGGGCTACGAGATTCTGGGGCACCTGGCCCGCACGGGATGGCTGGACCTGTACGACACCTGGAGCGAGGAACGCGCCTGCCGCTGCGTCGTCAAGGTGATGCGTCCGGACCTTCGCGACGAGACGCGGCTGCGTGATCAACTGCTGCGAGAGGGCCGGTGGCTGCGGACCTTCACCCACCCGCACCTGGTCCGCGCTTACGAGACCTTCGAGTCGCCCGAGCCGCTCGTCGTCCTGGAGACGCTGACCGGGGAGACGTTGTCGCATCTCATCGACCGGTTGCGGCACCGGCCGGCCGCCTCCGACGTGGCCCTGCTCGGTGTGCAGCTGTGTTCCGCGATCCACTACCTGCACGGTCACGGCCTGCTGCATCTCGACCTCAAGCCGTCCAACATCGTGGTGGACTGCGGCCACGCGAAGGTGCTCGACCTCAGCGTGGCGCGACCGCCCGGGGTCGCTCCCCACGGGGTGGGCACGTTCTGCTACCTCTCACCCGAGCAGGCGCGCGGCGGACCGCTGTCGGCCGCGGCCGACGTATGGGGCATCGGCATCACGTTGTACGAGGTGGCCAGCGGCGAGGTGCCGTTCGACCGGGGCGAGACCGTGGACGAGTCCTACGACGCGCGGACGGGGGAGGCGGAGGAGACCGCCACAGGGGGCCGGGACGACTGGTACCCCCAGCTGGAGGCGAGCGCCGCGCCCATCGCGTCGCGGCGGCGCCTGCCACGGACTCTCGCCGCGGCCATCGACGGCTGCCTCCGGCAGGACCCGTCGGCCCGGCTCACGGTTCCCGAGCTGGCCGCGGCCCTCGGCACGATGCTCCCGGGCCGGGGGCCGCGCGCCGCGCACATCTGAGCGCCGGTACGACTGCCTCGCACGGCACGCGGGCTGCCGCGGAGCCCGCCGGGTCACGCCAGTTCGGCCGTTTCGAAGTGGGCGGTGGCCAGCACGCTGCCGTCGGGCGCCGTCAGCCGGGCGCCGGAGAGCCCCGCGGGGTCGACGGCGGCCGGCCCGCCCCAGAAGCCGTAGCCCTCATGCATGGTGAAGGTGCCGACGCGGACCGTGCTGCCGTCGCTGCGCTCCAGCAGGCAGGAGACCGTGCCGCTGTACGGGGTACCGGCCACGGCGAGGTCCACGGTCATGTAGATCCAGCCCGGAGACCCGGGGTGGGCGTAGATCTCACCGGTCGGCTTCCCGAGGGCCTGGGCCGAGGTCAGTTCTCCCGACAACATGCCCGCCTCGTTCTCGGCGGACGGGGAAGTGCCGGCCGCGACGTTCTCGATCACCGTGCCGACCGCCCAGCCGCCGAACCCGACGGCGAGTACGAGGGCGGCCACGGCGGAGGCGACCCGCAGCCGCACCCGGCCGCCGAGGCCCAGGCGGGGGATGCCGGACCCGAGGGCCGGCGAACGTCCCTCGCGCGCCGACGCCGCCTGTGTCAGGGCCTGCGTCACCCGGGTCTCGAACCCGACCGGCGGCTCACTGCCCGGCAGCAACCCGATCAGCCCGTCGCCGACGAGGGTCAGCTGCTCGATGTACTCCCGGCAGTCCGCACAGCTTTCCAGGTGGGCGATCGCGCCGGCCCGCTCACGGCCTGGCAGTACGCCGAGCGCCAGCTCGGCGCCGACCTCCCGCAGCTTCTCGCAGGGCACGTCACTGGACATCATTGCCTCGCTTCGGGGACGCGAGCGTGGTCCGCAGCTTTCCCATCGCCGTCCTGATCCGCGTCTTGGCGGTGCCCAGCGGAATCTTCTCCCAGTCGGCGATCTGCTGGGCCGTCATTCCATAGATACCCGCCATCACCAGGGCACGGCCCTGTTCGCGCGGCAGCTCCGCCACGGCCGCCCGCAGCCGGGTCGATGCCTCGTCGGCCAGCGCGTGCTGCTCCGGCGTCGCGCTGACGACGTCCAGGAGAGCGTCCAGGTCTTCGGGGGCCACCGGATCCGGGCGCCGCGAGCGGACGGCGTCGATGGCGAGGTTGTGGGCGATGGTCGTCAGCCAGGTCGTCACGGAACCGCGGCGTGAGTCGTACATCTGCGCATGGCGCCACGCGCGCTCGAACGTCTGCTGGGTGATGTCCTCGGCGAGCTGCGGATCCCCGATCACGGCGATGGCGACACCGAAGACCGTGTGCTGGAACCTCCGTACGAAGGTGACGGCGAGCTCCGGGTCACCGGTGGCCAGCCCGGACAGCAGAGCCTCGTCCGGAAGAGGGCTCACTGAGAACCGGAATCCCTGCATACCCGTATATACGGTCCGCCCGCGCCAGGAGATTGCCCGGTCTTTGCGGAAGCTCATGCTCCGATTCTTCTCGCTCCGGAGGCCGGAGCGCGAACGGACCAGCTGGTGTCGCAAGGACCTTCCCCGCGGCCCTGTCCAGGGGCGCGGGGAACTGCGTGATCTTTTGGCGGGGGTCTGGGGGCGGGGGCCGGGGTTTCAGGCGGGGCGGAGCCAGATGGTGGCGAGGGGTGGGAGGGTGAGTTGGATGCTGGTGGGGCGGCCGTGGGAGGGGTGGGGTTCGGGTTTGACGGGGTGGGGGTTGAGGGTGTCGCTGCCGCCGTAGCGGGCGGTGTCGGTGTTGAGGGTTTCGTGCCAGGCGGGGATGTCTTCGGGGACGCCGAGCCGGTAGCCGTGGCGGACGACGGGTGAGAAGTGGCTGACGGCGAGGAGGGGGGTGCCGTCGGTGTCGTGGCGCAGGAAGGCGAAGACGTTGTCCTCGGCGGCGTCGCCGGCGATCCAGGTGAATCCGGCGGGGTCGGTGTCGCGTTGCCAGAGGGCGGGGGTGTGGCGGTAGGCGGTGTTGAGGTCGCGGACGAGGTCGCGGATGCCGCGGTGGTCGGGTTCGGCCGGGTAGGCGGGGTCGAGGAGCCACCAGTCGGGTCCGTGGGCTTCGGACCATTCGGCGCCCTGGGCGAATTCCTCGCCCATGAAGAGGAGTTGTTTGCCGGGGTGGGCCCACATGAAGCCGAGGTAGGCGCGGGTGGTGGCGCGTTGTTGCCACCAGTCGCCGGGCATTTTCGACACGAGTGAGCGTTTGCCGTGCACGACCTCGTCGTGGGAGATGGGCAGGACGTAGTTCTCGCTGTAGGCGTACACCATCGAGAACGTCATCTCGTGATGGTGGTACTGGCGATGAACCGGCTCGCGCTGCACGTATTCGAGCGAGTCGTGCATCCAGCCCATGTTCCACTTCAGCCCGAAGCCGAGACCTCCGTCAGAGGTCGCCCGGGTGACACCGTCCCAGGCGGTGGACTCCTCGGCGATCGTCACGACTCCCGGATTGCGTCGGTAGACGGTGGCGTTCATCTCCTGGAGGAAGGCGACCGCGTCGAGGTTCTCCCGGCCGCCGTGTTCGTTCGGGCTCCACTGGCCCGGTTCGCGGGAGTAGTCGAGGTACAGCATCGAGGCGACCGCGTCGACGCGCAGTCCGTCGATGTGGAACTCCTCGCACCAGTACACGGCGTTGGCGACCAGGAAGTTGCGTACCTCGCGGCGTCCGTAGTCGAATTCCAGGGTGCCCCAGTCGGGGTGGGCGGCGCGTTGTGGGTCCTCGTGTTCGTAGAGCGGGCGTCCGTCGAACTCGGCCAGTGCCCAGTCGTCGCGGGGGAAGTGCGCCGGCACCCAGTCCATCAGCACGCCGATCCCGGCCCGGTGCAGCGCGTCGACCAGGTACTTGAAGTCGTCGGGGGTGCCCAGCCGTGCTGTCGGCGCGTAGAACCCGGTGACCTGATAGCCCCACGACCCGCCGAAGGGATGCTCGGCCACCGGCATGAACTGCACATGGGTGAAGCCCAGGTCCCGTACATACGACGGCAGTTCATCGGCAAGCTGACGATAGGTCCATCCTGGTCGCCAGGACGGCAGATGCACCTCGTAGACCGAGAAGGGAGCCTCGTGCACAGCCGTCCGCTCCGCCCGCTCCGCCATCCACCCGGCGTCGCCCCACGCATAGGACGACTCCGTCACGATCGAGGCCGTCGCCGGAGGCACCTCGGTGCGCCGGGCCATCGGGTCGGCGCGCAGTGTGTGCGTGCCGTCGGGACGGGTGATGTCGAACTTGTAGAGCGTGCCCTCGCCGAAGCCGGGCAGGAACAGCTCCCACACGCCGGAGGAGCCCAGCGACCGCATCGGAAATCCCGTGGAGCCGTCCCAGTGGCAGAAGTCCCCGCAGACCCTGACGCCCCGCGCGTTCGGGGCCCACACCGTGAAGCGGGTGCCAAGGACGCCCTCATGGGCCATCGGGTGGGCGCCGAGCGCCTTCCACAACTCCTCGTGGCGGCCCTCGCCGATCAGGTGGAGATCGACCTCGCCCAGCGCGGGCAGGAAGCGGTACGGATCCTGTGCCTCGAAGTCGGTGCCGTCGTAGGTCACCGACAGCGTGTACTCGGGGATCGCGTCGAGCGGCAGCACCCCGGAGAAGAGGCCGTCACCCACGTTGTCCAGCCGGGTGCGCATCCCGTCCACCACCACGGCCACCGCCTGGGCGTACGGACGCAGCGCGCGGAACACGACGCCGCCCGGTACCGGGTGCGCGCCGAGCAGGGCGTGCGGATCGTGGTGGGCGCCCGACAGCAGCCGCCCCCTGTCTGTCGCGTCCAACGAAGCGGCGGCGGTCGGTCGGACGCTCGCCGATGTGGTGCGTACTGTCACGACGTCAGCCTCCTCAGGAGGGGGTAGCGGGGAGTGGGTGGATGATCACTGCCGGAGAGACGGGTTGTCACTGCCGCAGAGACGGATTCGCACTGCCGGAGAGACCGGGCCATCACTGTCGGCCGGGCTCAGCAGCGTTCGGCGAGACGCCTGACCGCCGCCATCGGCACGGGCAGCCAGTCAGGACGGTGTCTCGCCTCGTAGAGCACCTCGTAGACGGCTCTGTCCGTCTCGTAGGCACGCAGCAGTTCGGGTTCCTCGCGCGGGTCCCACCGGGCCTCGGCCGCATAGCCCGCGCAGAAGGTCTCGCGGCAGCTTTGCGCCCACTCGGGACGCCAGGGCCGACGCGAGCGGGCCGCGTAGTCGAAGGACCGCAGCATTCCGGCGACATCGCGCACGGGGGACTGGACGCGTCGGCGCTCGGCGAGCGGGCGGGCCGGCTCACCCTCGAAGTCGATCACGGACCACTGCCGTCCGGCCCGCAGCACCTGGCCGAGATGGAGGTCGCCGTGGATCCGCTGGGCGGGGCGGATCGCGGTGTCGAGGGCCGCGAGCGCCTCGAAGGCGGAGCGCAACCCGCGTGCGTACGGCTGGAGTTCGGACACGGAGCGGACCGCGGCGTCGAGTCGCTCGCTCATCGCGGCCGCGAGTCGTATGTTCTGCCGCGGGCTCGGCATGTCCAAGGGGAACGCCGAGGCCAGCGCGAGATGCACCTCGGCGGTGGCCCGGCCGAGTTCGTACGCCTCGTTCGTGAACTCCCGCCCCGCGGCGAGGGATTCGAGTGCGAGAGTCCAGCCGTCGGCGGCTTCGCGCAGGTAGGGCTGAAGGACTCCGAGCGTGGCTTCCTGCGGCCGTGAGGTCCGGAACCAGGCCGCGGGGGCGGGTACGCGGGTGCAGCCCTGCCGGGACAGCGCCCACGGCACCTCCAGGTCCGGGTTGATGCCGGGCTGGACGCGACGGAAGATCTTCAGGATGAAGGAATCCCCGTACACCAGCGAGGAGTTGGACTGCTCGGTCTCCAGGAGACGGGGGGCGAGACCGGCGGGCACGGCCACGCGCGTGTCACGCTCGAAACGCAGGGGGCCCGCCGTGCCCGGACGGCGGAGGCACTCCAGGAGCTTTCCCGCCGCCTTGGGGTCGTGGAGGGCGTCGTACACGACCATGTCCGCCAGCGGGCCCGTGTCGGGCCGGCCTATGACGGCGTGAGTGAGGCGCGGCGGCAGGACGTCCCCCACGCCGAGGAGCAGCTGGTAGCAGTCGTCGGGCGGGGGAGTGCCGGGGCCGCCATGGGGCGGCGGGTCGAGGTGCTCGGTGCGGACCAGCAGATGCAGACACCCTGGATACAGCTCGGTCGACGACACCAGGGTCAGATCCGTGACGGGCCTGCCCTTGCCCGCGAACCAGCGCTGCCGCGGAAGCCATGCGCGCAGCAGCTCGGCGAGCGAGGTCAGCAGCGGAGCGGAGTCGAGGCCGAGGCCGCTCGGACGGTGCAGTGCGGTCTTCGCCATGGCGACACGTCCTTTCAGAGGCGGGCGTGCTGGGGAGGTACACCGAGGTACTCGCGGGGATACGGACGCACACTCAGGCGCACCGTCAAGATCGCCTGATGATGCTGGGCGTGACCGCGCGGCGGAGCCGGAACCAGTAGAAGCCGTGACCGGCGAGGGTCAGCAGGTACGGGAGTTCGCCGATGGCCGGGAAGCGCACTCCGCCGATGAGTTCCACCGGGTGGCGTCCGTTGAAGGTGCGCAGGTCCAGTTCGGTGGGCTGTGCGAAGCGGGAGAAGTTGTGCACGCACAGGACGAGGTCGTCCTTGTATTCGCGCAGGAACGCGATCACGGCCGGGTTGGAGGACTGGAGTTCCGTGTAGGAGCCGAGTCCGAACGCCTTGTTCTGCTTGCGGATCTCGATCATGCGGCGGGTCCAGTGCAGCAGCGATGACGGGGAGGACATCGATGCCTCGACGTTGGTGACCTGGTAGCCGTAGACGGGGTCCATGATCGTGGGCAGGAACAGGCGGCCGGGGTCGCTGGAGGAGAAGCCCGCGTTGCGGTCGGGGGTCCATTGCATGGGGGTGCGGACGGCGTCGCGGTCGCCGAGCCAGATGTTGTCGCCCATGCCGATCTCGTCGCCGTAGTAGAGGATCGGTGAGCCGGGCAGGGAGAGCAGCAGGGCGGTGAACAGTTCGATCTGGTTGCGGTCGTTGTCCAGTAGCGGGGCGAGCCGGCGGCGGATGCCGATGTTGGCGCGCATACGCGGGTCCTTGGCGTATTCCGCGTACATGTAGTCGCGTTCCTCGTCGGTGACCATTTCCAGGGTCAGCTCGTCGTGGTTGCGCAGGAAGATGCCCCATTGGCAGCCGGAGGGGATGGCGGGGGTCTTCGCCAGAATCTCGGACACGGGGTAGCGGGACTCGCGGCGCACGGCCATGAAGATGCGGGGCATGACGGGGAAGTGGAAGGCCATGTGGCACTCGTCGCCGCCGGAGGGGAAGTCGCCGAAGTAGTCGACGACGTCCTCGGGCCACTGGTTCGCCTCCGCCAGCAACACCGTGTCGGGGTAGAGAGCGTCGATCTCGGTACGGACCCGCTTGAGGAACTCATGGGTGGTGGGGAGGTTCTCGCAGTTCGTCCCCTCCACCTGGTAGAGGTACGGCACCGCGTCCAGCCGGAAGCCGTCGATGCCCAGATCGAGCCAGAAACGGAGCGCCGCCAGGATCTCTTCCTGGACACGGGGGTTCTCGTAGTTGAGGTCCGGCTGGTGGGAGAAGAAGCGGTGCCAGTAGTACTGCTTGCGGACGGGGTCGAAGGTCCAGTTGGAGGCTTCGGTGTCGACGAAGATGATCCGGGCGTCCTGGTACTGCTTGTCGTCGTCGGCCCAGACGTAGTAGTCGCCGTAGGGGCCGTCGGGGTTGGCGCGGGACTCCTGGAACCACGGGTGCTGGTCGCTGGTGTGGTTCATGACGAAGTCGATGATCACGCGCATGCCGCGCTGGTGGGCGGCGTCGACGAACTCGACGAAGTCGGCGAGGTCACCGAATTCGGGCAGGACGGCGGTGTAGTCGGAGACGTCGTACCCGCCGTCCCGTAGCGGGGACTTGAAGAACGGGGGCAGCCACAGGCAGTCGATGCCCAGCCACTGGAGGTAGTCCAGCTTCGCGGTCAGGCCCTTGAGGTCGCCGACACCGTCGCCGTCGCTGTCCTGGAAGGAGCGGACCAGGACCTCGTAGAAGACGGCGCGCTTGAACCACTCGGGGTCGCGCTCCCTGACGGGTGTGTCCTCGAACGTGTCCGGTACGGGCTCGTTGACCATCATGCGGGTGACCCTCCGATCCGCGGTGCGGGGCCGACGGCGAGCACATGCGCACCGCCCGGTCCCAGCCGCACATAGTTGGCCCTGCCCCATCGGTAGGTCTCGCCGGTGAGCTCGTCGCGCACCGGTACCGACTCGTGCCGGTCCAGGCCGAGTCGGGGCATGTCCAACGAGACCGTGGCCTCCTGGCTGTGGTGAGGGTCGAGGTTCGCCACCACCACGACCGTGTCGTCGCCCGTGCGCTTGCTGTAGGCGATGAGGGCGTCGTTGTCCGCCGAGTGGAAATGGAGGTTCCGCAGCTCCTGCAGGGACTTGTGCTGCCGCCTGATCCGGTTCAGCCGGGTGATCAGCGGTGCGATCGACCTGCCCTCGCGCGCGGCCGACTCCCAGTCACGTGGCCGTAGTTGGTACTTCTCGGAGTCGAGGTACTCCTCGCTGCCCTCCGTGACGGGGGCCTTCTCGCAGAGCTCGTATCCGGCGTACATCCCCCACGACGGTGACAGTGTCGCGGCGAGCACCGCCCGCACCTCGAAGGCCGGGCGTCCGCCGCCTTGGATGTAGCCCGGCAGGATGTCGGGGGTGTTGACGAAGAAGTTGGGGCGCATATAGGCGGCGGCCTCGCCCGAGAGTTCGGTGAGGTACTCGGTCAGCTCGTCCTTGGTGTTGCGCCAGGTGAAGTAGGTGTACGACTGCTGGAAGCCGACCGCCGCGAGCCTGTGCATGATCGCGGGCCGGGTGAAGGCCTCGGCCAGGAAGATCACGTCGGGGTCGGTGCGGTTGATGTCCGCGATCACCCGCTCCCAGAACACCACCGGCTTGGTGTGCGGATTGTCGACCCGGAAGATCCGGACACCGTGATCCATCCAGTACCGCAGCAGTCGTACGGTCTCGGCGATCAGGCCCGGCATGTCCTCGTCGAAGGCGATCGGGTAGATGTCCTGGTACTTCTTCGGCGGGTTCTCGGCGTACGCGATTGTGCCGTCCGGCCGGTGGTGGAACCACTCGGGGTGCTTCTCCACCCACGGGTGGTCGGGGGAGCACTGGAGCGCGAAGTCCAGGGCGACTTCGAGGCGCAGGTCCGCGGCCCGGCGTACGAACGAATCGAAGTCGTCGATCGTCCCCAGATCCGGGTGGACCGCGTCGTGACCGCCCTGCGAGGAGCCGATCGCCCAGGGCACTCCCACGTCCCAACGGCTCGCCGACAGGCTGTTGTTGGGGCCCTTGCGGAAGGTGGTGCCGATGGGGTGGATCGGCGGGAGGTAGACGACGTCGAAGCCCATCTCCGCGATCGCGGGCAGGCGTTCGGCGGCCGTACGGAATGTGCCGTGCGGCCGCTCAGGGGTGCCCTCCGAGCGCGGGAAGAACTCGTACCAGGAGCCGTACAGCGCCCGCTTCCGTTCCACGAGCAGCGGCTGCGGCAGGGAGCGGGTGAGCCGTTCGCGCAGCGGATACCGCGCGAGGGTGGAGTCCACCTCCGGGGTGAGGGCGGCGGCGAGTCGGGCGGCCGGCGGCCGGGACTCGTCGCGCAGGGCGTTCGCCGCCGCCAGCACGGCGTCCCGGCCCGCCGGCTCCGGGACCGCGGCGGCGGCCCGCTCGTACAGGGTGGCGCCCTCCTCCAGGACCAGCCCGATGTCGATCCCGGCCGGGACCTTGATCTCGGCGGCGCGGCGCCAGGCGGTGACGGGGTCGCTCCACGCCTCCACCAGGTAGGTCCAGTGGCCGATTTCGCCCGGTGTGACGTGGGCACCCCAGCGGTCGCTGCCGGGGGCCAGCTCACGCATCGGCGTCCACGGGCCGGGGCGGCCGCCCGGGTCGCGCAGCACGACGTTGGCGGCGACGGCGTCGTGGCCCTCGCCGAAGACGGTGGCGGTGACCTGGAAGGTCTCGCCGGAGACCGCCTTCGCGGGGCGCCTGCCGCACTCGACGACCGGGCGGACATCCACGATCGGGATACGACCGGTGTCCGGTTGTGCGTCCATGCGTTTCGCCTCCACCGTCCTCGAGCCCAACGTGCGCTTCGGATTGCCGCGCCCAACCGGCGGGTCAGATCCCTGAGTCGAACCCGCGCTTCACCTTCCAGGGCCCACGGTGCCCTTCACATCCGTGGGCCCGACCCGCCTTCAGATCGTTGCCGGAACGTCCCGCACATAGTGCTCGGCGGCGTCCGCGGCCTCGCGCGCGCAGCGCTTTCCCATCAGGACGCACAGGGTGTACCCGGTGTTCTCGAAATTGCCCCGCACCACATGGTCGGCGGGGGCCGCGAGCAACAGGCGTTCCCAGGCCCGGTATCGCTCCAGATGTCTCGCGACCTCGGCTTTGGCAGGCAGCAGCATCACGCTGGTCACCCTTTCTCGACAGCGCACGGCTCGCCTGGATGGCGAGTGGGGGCCGTACACGCAGAGGCACCGATCCGTTACGGAGATCAGAGCCCTCACCCATGGTGCCCGTACCGACACCGAGCGTCTTGTTGGCTCTTCAACAACATCGGATGGCGCTCTCGTGTTGCACGAATGGAGTAGCACTCGCACTCTGGGACTGACTCAGAAGCGATCAGTGCTCACGCTTCGTGTTCGGGGCTCGGCCCGCAGGGGCGAGGAGAGGCGAGAGCTTCGCCGTGAGGAGCCAACGACGATGAAAGCTGCAGTGCCCTGCTATTACCACCTCGACGTGGAGGTCAGCCCGGAACGGGTCGGACAGGTCAGGCGCATTCTGGCCGCACACCTCCGGTACTGGAACCTGGAGATTCTCGTCGAGTCCGTCTGTCGCTGCGCCGAAGCGCTGCTCCACACCATCGAGGAGCACGCGACGGACAAGAACACGACCATCGAGATGTGGTGGAACGGCCAGCGCCTCATCGCGGCCGTCTCGGACAACAGCCAGGACATCCGGCCACACAACGCCCCCCAGGGCTGCCTCGCGCAGATCGCCGCGCTGAGCGAGGGGTGGGGCTGCTGCGCCACCGGTGCCGGCGGAAAGATCATCTGGTTCTCCTGGCGGGCCCCGGCCGCCGAACGGGCCCCGCTGGTCCCGCCGAAACCCGCCCCCAGCCTGCGGGAGGCGCGCAAGGCGCCCCGCCGCCTGCCCCTGCCGGAGCCGGCCCTCGCCGGATTCCGCGACACCACGGAGGCCGCCGTCGCGGTCGGGTGAGTCCGTGGCGACACGGAGGCCGTGATCGCCCTACGGTGATCAGGTGCGCATCTGGAACGGGCGCCCCTATCCCCTGGGCGCGGCATTCGACGGCGAGGGAACCAACTTCGCCCTCTTCACCGAAGTCGCCGAACGCGTCGATCTCGTCCTGATCGACGCGTTCGGCGACTCTCGTACGGTCACGCTCACCGAGGTCGACGGCTTCGTGTGGCACTGCTACCTCCCCGGCATCGGTCCCGGGCAGCGCTACGGCTATCGGGTGCACGGCCCCTGGGACCCGTCCGCCGGCCACCGGTGCAATCCGGCGAAGCTGCTGCTCGACCCGTACGCCAGAGCCGTCGACGGGCAGGCCGATAACCACCCCTCGCTCTTCGAGCACGCACCCGACGGGCCCTCCCGGGCCGACACCGCGGGCCACACCCTGCTCGGCGTGGTGACCGACCCCGAGTTCGACTGGGGCCACGACCGCCCACCCATGCGGCCGTACGCCGAGACGGTGATCTACGAAGCCCATGTGCGCGGTCTGACCCGCACGCACCCCGAGGTCCCCGCCGAACTGCGCGGCACCTACGCGGGCCTGGCCCACCCGGCGGTCATCGGGCATCTGACCTCACTGGGCGTGACGGCCGTCGAGCTGATGCCGGTGCACCAGTACGCCCAGGACGGCTTCCTGCGCGACCGCGGTCTGTCGAACTACTGGGGCTACAACACGATCGGCTTCTTCGCGCCGCACAACGGCTACGCGGCGCACGGCACCCACGGCGAACAGGTCGACGAGTTCAAGGCCATGGTCAAGGCGCTGCACGCGGCCGGCCTCGAAGTGATCCTCGACGTCGTCTACAACCACACCGCCGAGGGCAACGAGAACGGCCCCACGCTCTCCTTCCGCGGCATCGACAACGCCGCGTACTACCGCCTGGTGGAAGGGGACCCGGCGCACTACTACGACACCACCGGTACCGGGAACAGCCTGCTGATGCGGCACCCCAACGTGCTCCAGCTGATCATGGACTCGCTGCGCTACTGGGTCACCGAGATGCACGTCGACGGCTTCCGCTTCGACCTCGCGGCCACACTCGCGCGGCAGTTCCACGAGGTGGACCGGCTGTCGGCGTTCTTCGACCTGGTCCAGCAGGATCCGGTGGTCGGCAGGGTGAAGCTCATCGCCGAGCCGTGGGACGTCGGGGACGGCGGCTACCAGGTCGGCAACTTCCCGCCGCTGTGGTCGGAATGGAACGGAAAGTACCGTGATTCCGTACGGGACTTCTGGCGGTCCGGCGATCGCACCCTCGGCGAGTTCGCCTCCCGGCTGACCGGCTCCTCCGACCTCTACCAGCACGACCGGCGCCGGCCGCGCGCCGGCATCAACTTCGTGACCGCGCACGACGGCTTCACCCTGCACGACCTGGTCTCGTACAACGACAAGCGCAACGAGGCCAACGGCGAGGGCAACCGCGACGGCGAGAGCGCCAACCGCTCCTGGAACTGCGGTGCCGAGGGCCCCACCGACGACGAGGGGGTGCGGGAACTGCGGGCCCGCCAGCAGCGCAATTTCCTCGCCACCCTGCTGCTCTCCCAGGGCGTCCCGATGCTTGCCCACGGCGACGAGCTGGGCCGCACCCAGCAGGGCAACAACAACGCCTACTGCCAGGACAACGAGATCTCCTGGATCGACTGGAACCTGAGCGACGAACAGCGCGACCTCATGGACTTCACCCGGCGCGCCATCGAGCTGCGCGCCGCCCACCCCGTACTGCGGCGCCGTCGCTTCTTCCTCGGCGACACCGCGACGCACGCACACCAGCCCCTGCCCGACCTGATGTGGCTGCGACCGGACGCGCGCGAGATAACGGACGAGGACTGGCTGCGCCCCGACGCCCACGCCGTCGCCGTCTTCCTCAACGGCGACGCCATCGCCGAACCCGACCCGTACGGCGCCCCCGTGGTCGACCACTCCTTCCTGCTGCTTCTGAACAGCTACTGGGAGCCGGTGACCTTCCGTCTGCCGGACGCCGGCTACGGCGAGCGATGGACGTCACGGATCGACACCGCCGACCCCCAGGGTCTGCCGGACGAGTCGGAACGCAAGGCCGGCACCGAGGTCCGCGTCGAGCCCCGCAGCCTCGTACTCCTCTCCCGGCCCCCGGCGGCGGCGACGGTCTAGGCGCGGTGTGCGACCACGGGGAGCCGCGCGCGCTCGGGTGAGCTGGGCGGAGGGCGCGGGGGTAGGCTTTTGCTTGACTGGGCCATAAGGGGTATATCGGACCTATCGGCGGGGACCGGCCAAGGGTCCCGGGCACCGGAACGCGGAGCGGGTCCCCAGATGCGGGGATGCACATGGACACCACACCAGCACAGGCGGCCCGCCAGGAACTGACGGGATTCAAAGGGCAGTTGATCGGCCCGGACGACTCCGGATACGCCGAGGCCCGTACCGTCTACAACGCGATGATCGACCGGCGGCCCGCCCTGGTGGCGCGCTGCACCGGACCCGAGGACGTCGCCAGGGTCGTCGGCTTCGCCCGTGACCACGGCCTGCCGCTCGCGGTGCGCGGCGGCGGCCATCACGGAGCGGGCCTCGGTACCTGCGACGACGGGGTGGTCATCGACCTCTCCCCGCTCAAGGACGTCGAGGTGGACCCCGAGGCCCGCACGGTGCGGGTGGGCGGCGGCTGCCTCCTGGGCGAGGTCGACCGTGCCACCCACGAGCACGGCATGGCCACGCCGAGCGGCATCATCTCCACGACGGGCGTCGGAGGCATCACGCTCGGCGGCGGCATCGGGCACCTCACCCGCAAGTGCGGGCTGACCATCGACAACCTGCTGGAGGCCGAGCTCGTCCTGGCGAGCGGGGAGAAGGTGCGGGCGAGCGCCGACGAGAACGCCGATCTCCACTGGGCGATCCGCGGGGGTGGCGGCAATTTCGGCGTCGTCACCTCGTTCCTGTTCCGGCTGCACGAGGTGAGCACGGTCGTCGCGGGCCCCACGTTCTGGCCCGTCGAACTCGGCGCCGAGGTCCTCAGCGCGTACCGCGACTTCCTGCCGAAGGCGCCCCGCGAACTGAACGGCTTCTTCCTGTTCGCCTCGGTCCCGCCCGGCCCGCCGTTCCCGGAGGAGATCCACCTGCGCAAGGTCTGCGGCGTCGTGTGGTGCCGGGTCGGCGACGACGCGGAGGCGGCTGCCGCCGAGATGGCCCCCCTGCTCGACGCGCTGCCCGCGCCGCTGGTGCACGGCCCGGCGCCGATGCCGCACCCCGCGATCCAGTCCGCCTTCGACGGGATCTACCCGCCCGGCGACCAGTGGTACTGGCGCGCGGACTTCGTCAACGAGATCCCCGACGAGGCGGTCGCCCTGCACGCCCGGTTCGGTGCCGAGATGCCCACGTGGAAGTCGACCATGCACATGTACCCCATCGACTGTGCCGTCCACGACCACGCACCCGGGGACACCGCGTGGAGCTACCGCGACTCCCGCTGGGCATCGGTGTTCGCGGGCGTGGACCCCGATCCGGCCAACGCCGAGATCATCAAGCGGTGGAGCGTCGACTACTCCGAGGCCCTGCACCCCTTCTCCGCGGGCGGGGCCTACGTCAACATGATGATGGACGAGGGCCAGGAGCGCGTACGGGCCAGCTACCGCGACAACTACGCACGCCTGGCCCGGATCAAGGCCGCCTACGATCCCGGCAACCTGTTCCGCCTCAACCAGAACATCGAGCCGGCGACACCGGCCCTGGCCTGAACTGCCTCAGCGGTCTGATCAGGGCTTGCGGGCCACACCTCCGTGGACGTCCGTGGGCTCGGGCGAGGTGCCGGGCTCCGGGCGCCACAGGGGGCAGGAGACGATCCCGGGCTCGATCAGTTCGAGGCCCTCGTAGTACGCGCTGATCTGCGCCGGGCTGCGCAGCACGTACGGGATCGCGCCGGTGTCGTCGTAACCCTGCTGGGCCTCCTTGAGCGCGGCGTCGGTGTCGGTGCTGTCGTAGTGCACGAAGTAACTGCCGGAGGGCAGCGCGGCCTGGAGGCGGCGGACGATCGACTTGGCCTCCTCGTAGTCCTGGATGTGGCCGAGGATGCCCATGAGCATCAGGGCGATGGGCTGGTCGAAGTCCAGGATGCGGCTCGCCGCCTCGATGATCTTCTCGGGGTCGTGCAGGTCCGCGTCGATGTAGTTGGTGACGCCCTCAGGGGTGCTGGTGAGCAGCGCCTGGGCATGGCGGAGCACCAGGGGGTCGTTGTCGACGTAGACGATGCGCGACTCGGGCGCCACCCGCTGCGCGACCTGGTGGGTGTTGTCGTACGAGGGCAGGCCGGTGCCGATGTCGAGGAACTGGCGGATGCCGAGCTCGCCCGTCACGAGGGTGACGGTGCGGATCAGATAGTCGCGGGATGCCCGGGCCATGGTCTCGATGTTCGGGGCGACTTCGCGATAGGCGTCGCCCGCCGCCCGGTCGACCTCGTAGTTGTCCTTCCCGCCCATCCAGTAGTTCCAGATGCGCGCCGAGTGCGGCACCGTGGTGTCGATCTTGGAGAGCGCGTCCTGGTCGGGGGTGGGGTGGCCGTCTGCCATGGGATGTCTCCTGCCGTACGTCACGCGGTCGGTCTCTAACCTATCGTCAACGCCTGTGTGTAGCCGCCCAGTTGGGACACAGGGAGAGCGGGGGCGCGGACGGGATGGCCCAGCTCCGCCGCGTCGACCGTGACGACGGGGACATGCTGGGCCAGCGTGTTCAGTGCCCGTTCGAACGCGCGGACCGCTTCGGTGTCGTCCGTCTCGCCGGTCACATGGACGAGGGCGCCATCGCGTTCGGCCACCGCCTCGGCGAAGTCGAGTGCCTGGATCCACGTCACCCGGGAGCGCCCGCGGCGCAGCGGCCCGTAGACCAGTTCGTGGATCAGGCTGCCGTCGATGGCCAATCGGCCCGGTGCGGCGAGCAGTTCACGGTACGGCTGGGTGGGGTCCACATGGTGAAGGTGCCCGCTCGAGCGGCGGATCATGAATCCGTGGCGGGCCAGTTCGGTGATCAGTCCGCTCCTGCCGATGCCGTCGGGACCTTCGACGACGAGCGTGCCGCACTGGGCGAGGGCCTGGTGGAGGATCATCCCCGCACCCACTCCCTCCGACTCCCTCCCGGACGACCGACTCCCTCAGTGTGCGGGGGACAACCCGCACGGCGGGAGGCTGCGTGCGGGTTGTCCGGTTGTGCGGCCGTAGTGGCGCGGTTGTGCGGGCGGTACGGCGACGGTGCTCAGACGACCAGGAAGTCGGCCTGCCCGGACTTGGCGCCCTGGAGGAACGCGATCATCTCGTCCCGCGAGTAGATGAGCGCGGGCCCCTCGGGGTCCCTGGACTGGCGGAAGGCGACGCTGCCGTCGGGCAGCCGCTTGGCCTCGACACAGCTTCCGCCGTTCGTGCCGCTCCAGGGCTTCTCCCAGCCCTCGGTGCCCAGTTCGACGGCGCGCATGCCGCTGTAGACGGATCCCATGGATCACAACTCCTTACGCAGTTCACCCAGGATGGCCCTGGTCCGAGCGACCGGCTCCGCCTGCACGGACATCCGGTCCAGTACTTCGAGATAGCTGACGACGTCGTCGGGCCGGTCGACGTAGACCGCGCCGACGAGGCTCTCCGTGTAGACGACGTCGGGGAGTTCGGAGAAGCCGAAGCGGAAGTGGTGGAAGGGTCCGAAGGCGCCCGGGTGGGCGCCCACGTGGAATCGCATGATCTGGATCCGGACCTTCGGCATGTCCAGGGCCTCGTGCAGCCGGTCGATCTGGGCCCGCATCACCTCGGCCCCGCCCACCGGCCGGCGCAGCACGGTCTCGTCCAGGACGGCCCAGATGGCGGGCGCGTCCGGCTTGGCGAGCAGGTCCTGGCGCTTCATCCGCAGGGCGACACGGCGGGAGATGTCCTCCTTCGGTTCGTTGGGGAAGCCGACGCGCATCAGCTCGGTGGCGTAGTCGTGCGTCTGCAACAGGCCGGGAACGTAGTGGGGTTCGTAGAGGCGGATGACGCTGGCTTCGCTCTCCAGGCTCACATAGGCGCTGAACCACTCCGGCAGGACGTCGCGGTACGTGTACCACCAGCCGGGCTGGTTGGCCTCCCTGGCCAGGGCGAGGAAGTCGTCGATCTCCGCCGCCGGAACCCCGTAGGTGTGCAGCAACTCCCGCACGTACGGGATACGGAGTCCGACCTCGGCCTTCTCTATCCGGCGGACCGTCAATGGAGTGACCTCGATGGCCCGGGCCGCGTCCTCGAAGGACACGCCCGCCCGTTCCCGCAGCTGCCTCAGCCGCTTTCCGAGAACCATCCGCAGGACGGTGGGTGCGCTGCCGCCAGAGCGGTTCTCGCTCACGTCCTACCTCCCGGAACGGCTGTCACAGCGTGCAGTGTGCCACGCGGTGGATGACAGAGACAGGGCGATGCGAATCGTTCTGAAATTATCAGAACGCCGGTTGCAAGGTGAGTGTGTCGGCGACCATAGTGATCGAGTGACGTGTCGCACCCTTCGTGGCGACGGCGTCTAACTGTGCTCGGCCGTACGGGAATTGATGTCTCGCCAGGTGCGTACGGGCGCAGTCGCACGTGACCGTGAGGCGAGACCGGGATGGCCACCGTGACCGACGGACAAGCAAGGAACGCCGGCAAGGCCCCCACCGGGGCGAACAAGGTGCTGGCCGACGCCCTCAAGGAAGCCGGCTGCTCCTACGCCTCACTCGCCCTGCGGGTCAACGAGCTGGGCCGTCGCCAGGGCACGGACTCCCACTACGACAAGGCGTCGGTCACCCGCTGGCTCCAGGGCCAGCAACCGAGGGGCAGCACACCGGAGTTGATCGCCGCCGTGCTGTCCGAGCGGCTCGGCCGCGCCGTGTCGCCCGCGGACCTCGGCTTCCCTTCCGATCAGCAGCGTCCGGTCGTGAGCAGGGCGCTCGTCTATGGCGAAGACGTGGCAGAAACCCTTCACACCCTGGCCGAGCTGGGGTCCACCGACATCTCCCGCCGCAGCCTCCTCGGCTCGGTCCCCTTCGTCGCCGCCGCCCTGACGCACCCTCAGCGTGAGTGGCTGCTCTGGCTGTTGGAACACCAGGACGCCGTCGAGCCGGCCCTGATGGCGAGCGGCGGCCCGGTCGAGCAGGTGCACGCGATGATCGCCATGTTCGACCAGATGGACAACCACTACGGCGGCGGCGGAGTGCGCACCAGCATCGTGCACTACCTGTCCACCGAGGTCGTCCCGATGCTCCAGCGCCGCGGCACACCGCCCCGACTGCGCCGCCAGTTGTACGCCGCCGCCGCGCGCCTCGCCGCGATGGCCGGCTGGAGCTCGTACGACGCGGGGGAGTACGGCCTGGCCCAGCGGTACATGACCCAGGCACTGAGACTGTGCGCCGAGGGGCGCGACCGGGTGCTGGGCGGCCAGATCCTGGCCGGACTCTCCCATCTGGCCACCAACCTCGGCCGCCCCGACGAAGGGGTGGCCCTGGCCCGCGCCGGGATCGTCACCGCGCAGGGGGCGGGCAGCCCGCTCGGGATGATGCGGCTGTACGCCATGTCGGCGCGCGGCCAGGCCGCGCAGGGCCGCTCGCAGGAGGCGTCCGAGGCGCTGCGCCTGGCCGAGCAACAGCTGGACGCGAGCAAGGGAGCCGCGCAGGAGTCGGTGTGGGTGCGCTATCTCGACCACCACTATCTGCAGGCCGAATCCGCCCTGTGCTTCCGGGACCTGGGGCAGGCCGCGCAGGCGGAGCGGACGGCGAGTGAGTCGCTCCGCGCCAACGCCGACCGGCGCAGGCGCCAGGCCATCAGCCGCTCGGTCCTGGCGACCGCGCACCTCCAGCAGAACCGCCTCGACGAGGCCGTCGGCACCGCGACCCAGGCGCTCGACACCCTCAGCACCGTGCACAGCGAGCGGTCGATCCAGGCCCTGCGCGACTTCCGCAGACGTCTCGAGCCGCGCCGCCATGAGCCCGTGGTGCAGGAGTTCGAGCGCACGTCCCGTGCCGTACTGGGGGCAGTGGCATGACCGGAGGGCGTGCGCCGGGTGCCTTAGTACCCGTCGGGGGAGGGGGCGTTCTGGGCGCGATCGACCGGCAGATGCGCGCCCGAGATGCCGCTCGACCAGTCCGACAGCAGGAACGCCACCACCCGGGCGACCTCCTGCGGCGCGACCGGTTCCCCGCCCGGCAGCTCCGTCGCCGCGAACCGGGCGAACGCCTCGGGCTCCTCCCTGCGCATACGCTCCCAGCGCCTGCCGGGGATGAGCATGGACCCGGGGGAGACGGCGTTCACCCGGATGCCGTCGGGGCCGAGCTCGCGGGCGAGCGACGCGGCCAGATGGATCTGCGCGGACTTGGCGACCCCGTACTGGACGTGCGGACCGGGCTTCCAGCCGGAGATCGACGAGATCACCACGGCCGAGCCGCCGCCCGCCGCCCGCAGATGCGGGACCGCGGCCCGCACCAGCCGTGCCGCGTGGCCGACGTTCACCTCCCAGGTCGCCGCCCAGTCCTCGGCGTCGGCCTGCTCGAACCCGCCCCCGCGAGACCCGCCCGCACAGGCCACTACTCCATCGAGACCGCCGAAACGTTTCGCCGAAGCGGTGACGAACCCTTCCAGCTCGCCCCGCCGGGTGACGTCGAGCGACCGGGTGAACACGGCGGGGCCCATCGACGCGGCCAGGTCCGCCAGATCCCGCGCGGTGCGCGCACAGGTCGCCACCCGCGCGCCCTCGGCGGCCAGCAGCCGCACGATCTGCTCGCCCAGTCCGCGCGTCCCACCGGTGACCAGTACGCGCTTGCCGCGCATCCCCGGCCATCCGGTGCCACCGCTTCGCTGCGCCGCGGCGCCATCGCTCCGCCGCACCGCGGCCTGGCCCCCGCTCACGTTCCTCACGCGATCGAACATACATCCCACACCACTACGTGCCTGCAACCGGACAACCCCGATACCCCCTGGTCCGGGCCCTTGTCCGGCGTGTTGGCTGCACGGGCAGCCACCGAGACCGCCCCCACCCGTGCTGCATCAGAAGGAGGATCCATGACGGCATCCAGGGCACATCGCCGCGGGCCGTCGCCCTCACTGGCACACGATGCGCCCGCGCCGGCCCGCGAACCCCTGGCACCGGGGCCCGACGCCCGCGCGGACGACCGGGCGCCGTCGCCCGGGCGGTCCGGGTCCCCTGAGGCCGCCACCGTCCCTGTGCCCCCCTTGACGTCGGTGACACCCGCGGCGACCTCGGTGACACCCGCGATCCGGGTGGCGCCCGCGATGCCGGTGCGGCCCGCGAGCGAAGGCCGCCTCCTGCGGATCACCGTCCCCGCCCATCCCTCCCGCGCGGCGGGGGTACGAAGCATGCTCGCCGAGCACCTCGCCCAGACGCGGCTGCCGAGCGAGCACCTTGACAACGCTGTCCTGGCGGTGGACGAGCTCTTCGTCAACGCGGTGGAGCACGGCAGCCCGGACCGCGGCGACATGATCACCGTCATCGCCGAGTGCACCGAGCACGAGCTGCGGGTGGCGGTCGCGGACCGCTCGCCGACCCTGCCGTGTCTGCGTACGGCGGACGATGCCGAGGAGTCGGGGCGTGGACTGGCCATCGTCGCCGCGCTGACCGACGACTGGGGCACCGCACCGCCCGACCCGGGCACCCCGGGGAAGAAGGTGTGGTTCACGCTGACGCTTCGGGGGATGCCGTGAAGGGTGTTCCCGGGCACCTCGCGGTCGACGGCGACGTCGGGCCGGGGCCTGAGAGTGCGCGGCCGGGGCCCGGCCGCAGGTCGTCGGGGCACGAGGACGTGCCACGGATGGTCCCGGAGCTGGCGGCGGCGCTCGCCCGGGAACTGGTCCGACGCGCGGACCAGGAGCGGCACCTGATGCGGCAGGCGCGGGTGGACCCCACCTCGGAGTACCGGCGCGCCCTCACCGAGTACCGGGACACCAATGCCGACGCGCTGCGGACGATCGTGCGCCGGTACGGCTGGCCGACCGCGGACCTGGTCGGGGCGCCCGCCTCGACGGCAGCCCTGATGATCCTGCTGCATGCCCCGGACCTCGACCTCCAGCTCAGGTGCCGCGATCTGATCGCCCAGGCCGCGGCGGACGGGCGCTGTCCCGCCGTGCACCACGCGTATATCGCCGACCACTGCGCCGTCGAAGAGGGCCGACCGCAGTTCTACGGCACCCGCGTCAACCCCCTGACCCTCCGCCCGTACCCCGTCCGCAGTCCGCAGACCCTCGACGAACGCCGCCGGGACGTCGGCCTGGGGCCGCTCGACGAGCAGATGCGGACGCTGCGCGAGGGGGGATGAGTCACCCGGGACGGTGACGGGTGGAACGTGATGTGCAGCACGCGGCGAAATGCCGTCGGGGCCGCACCGGAAAGATTCCGGCTGGGCACGGCTTGATCGCCGATCAAGAAAAGGGAAATCACCGGCCCGAGATGTTCCGCTCATTTGACACTTCGTTGACGGCACAGATAGGAAACATCTCTCTGAGGTGGAGAGGTGGACTGTGCGCGAGCCGAACGTGGTCGGGGACTGGCAGGAGTACGAGGAGCATGCCGGCCTGCGTGTCCGCGTTCACGGTGTGGAAAGGGCGGAGCCCCCGCAGGGACGCGACGACGCCGCCGACGGGCTCACCTACTTCCGATTTCGGGTGACCGTGGAAAACCGTACGACCGAGCATTTCGGGGTCCATCTCGAAGACGGGCAGATCGATATTCGCATCGGCGCCGACGGCGAGAGCGCGTTCCTCGACTGGCGGAACTCACAGTTCATCGAGGGCTACGACGTCTATCCGCTGCGCCGGGCCACGGCCGTCCTCCACGCCGCGGGCCCCGACGCGTTCCTGCACCGCCTGGACATCCAGATCCAGCTGAAGGTCGACGACGAGTGGACCGAGCGCTACCTCTGGGCGGGCGGCATCGACCCGTACGAGGCGTCCGTCGACGCGGCCACACGTGCCGACACGGCCAGGGACAGCCTCGCCTGCCAGGTGAGCAACTTCCTGCGCAGGGAAGCGGAATCGTGAAGGCCGCCCGCTAGCGCCCCTCGGCGGGGTTCTGTTCCACCCACTGGATGAGGAGCTGGCGGACGTACGGGTTGCCTTCCTGGGCGGCGTGCGCCAGTCGCTCAGCGCTCGCGCGGGCCGCCCGCCAGCCCGCCGGGGTGTCCTCCGCGTACGCGTGGTCGGCGGCGGCCAGCGCGTCGGCCGCCAGGTGGCGGAGCTCCTCCGACAGATCGTCGTCGGCGGCGGCGCGATACGCCTCCAGGCGCAGGGCCGCCATGTCCCGGGAGGCGTGGGAAGGCAGAGTCAGGGGCTGGGCGTAGCCGCTGACGGCGATGACCACGCAGAAGGTCGCCACGTCCCGACGGCTCTCCCGCTGCCCCTTCTCGATGGCGGGCGCGAGCCATCCGGGAGCCCGCCAGTGCGAGACCCAGGTGGCCGCGGCGAGGGCGATCGCCAGGAACACGACGGGAATCCAGCCACCCAGGAACCAGCCGATCGGCCCGAGCACCAGGAAACAGGCCGCGCTGCTCATCCATATGCGCCGGCGACCGAGTCTCAGGTGTCGAGGATCCATGCGGCTCAGTCTCGCAGGGGCGGGGTGGGCGCGATGAGGCGGCGGGTGATTCGCGCGGTCACCCGGCCGCCGCCCTGCCACAGGCCCCCGCCCTCGCCCCCGTATGGCCGGATCACTACGCCTTGCGGCCGACGCCGCCGTACGCGTCGACGGCGCCGTCGGAGCTCGACGGACCGTCCGGGCGCCACCGCGTGACCTGGGCGATGCCCGGCTCGGCCAGTTCGAGACCGTCGAAGAAGCCGGCTATCTCCTCGACGCTGCGCACGTAGTACGGCACGGCCCCGCTGGAGTTGTACGCCTCCGATGCCGCGATCATGCCCTCGCTGGTGGAGGTGCTGTCGCTGATGACCAGGTGACTGCCCGACGGGAGACCGTCCATGAGCCGGGACACCAGCGCTCGCGCCTGCGCGTAGTCGGCGACGTGGCCGAGCGTGTTGAGGATCATCAGGGCGACCGGCCGCTCGAGGTCGAGCGTGCCCGCGGCGGCCTTCAGGATGGCGTCCGGGTCGTACAGGTCGGCGTCCAGGTACGCCGTCTCGCCCTCGGGCGTGCTGGTCAGCAGGGCACGGGCGTGCGCGAGCACCATCGGGTCGTTGTCGACGTAGACGATCCGCGCGTCCGGTACCAGTCGCTGCGCCACCTCGTGGGTGTTGTCGGCGGTCGGCAGACCGGTACCGACGTCCAGGAACTGGCGGATGCCCTGGTCCACCGCCAGATAGCGGACCGCGCGGCCCAGGAAGTGCCGGCTGGTACGCGCCACATCCACCAGGCCGGGAAAGATCTCCTTGATGTGGTCGCCGATCTCGCGGTCGACCTCGTAGTTGTCCTTGCCGCCGACGAAGTAGTTCCAAAAGCGCGCGGAGTGGGGCTTGGTGGTGTCGATCCGGGCACGCGTCTCGGCGGCGGCAGCGAACTGGGGGTCGGGATCTGACACGAGAGCGCCTCCTGCGCAGCGATGTTCGACGGCCGAACATCAACCTAGACGAACCGGTGCGGCCGATGCCCGGCTCCGCCGCCTCAACTCCGCGCCGACGCACGAGTTTTGGCCACCCTGACCCAGCCCCCGATCCGGCACCGGACACCCGATCCGGCACCGGACACCCGATCCCATCGAATGGCCGGAGATGACCCTGGCCGCCCCCGGCGTCCGTACGTACGATCCGGTCACTCCCGGTCTTCACGGCTCCTTCACAACCGGGAGTGGAGTGCGCATGCGCTTTTGTCATGTGCATGATTCAACGAGCCACGCTTGATCCCACGCACTGGTCAGCGACGGTCCCTCGCCCTCGCGGGGAACCGCACCCCCCATTTCACGGCGGCACACGTCCCGTGCTGCCGCCGGAACACCACGCAACGGATTGGAGCACCATGGCTGCTTGGCCGCTTCTGGGTGGCGCCATCGCCGCCCTGCTCGCCTCGGCGCTGCCGACGCACGACCCGTCCTCCGGGATCGTCGACCCGCCCCCGGACAAGATCGTCATCAAGGTCGCCACGGTGAACGGTTCCGGCTGTCCCCAGGGGACCGCCGCCGTCGCGGTCTCCCCGGACAACACCGCCTTCACGGTGACCTACAGCGAGTACCTCGCCCAGGTCGGAGGCAACGCCGACCCCACCGCGTTCCGCAAGAACTGCCAGCTCAATCTGATCGTCCACGTCCCGCAGGGCTTCACGTACGCCATCGCCAGCGCGGACTACCGCGGCTTCGCCGCACTCCAGCAGGGCGCGAGCAGCTCGGAGAAGGCCTCGTACTACTTCCAGGGCTCCCCGAACACGGCCGCCATCACCCACCCCTTCAAGGGTCCGTACGACGACAACTGGCAAGCCACGGACACCACCGACTGGGCACAACTGGTGTGGGCGCCCTGCGGTGTTCAGCGGAACTTCAACATCAACACGGAGCTCCGCGTCAGCGCGGGCACATCCGCTCCGGGCAGCAGCAGCTTCATGACCATGGACTCCACGGACGGCGACATCAGCACGATCTACCACCTGGCCTGGAAGGAGTGCCCCGCTTCCTGAACCACCGTTCCTGACCTGCCGCGCCACATCCAGTACCGCCTCCCGCAGGCCCTTGACCGGCTCCGCCGCATCAGAGCCGGTCAAGGGCCGTAGAGCTAGGGCAGCAGCTTGTCCATGGCCGCGGGCCCCTCCTCCTTCAGCTTGCGCTCGGCCCAGGCGAGGCTCTTCGGAGTGATGTCGCGACCCGCGGCGAGTACCAGGTCCTCGGCGGTCACGGGGCCGTCGGAGCCGGTGTGCAGCAGGGAGTCGGGGGTCGCCTTGTCGTCGGACGGCGCGGGCGAATCGGGCTGGCTGGTTGACATGATCTCTCCCTCTTCCACCTGACCTGTTCTCACGCTACGGGCATTCCGCACGCCCCGCGCGACGCGTCACGTGGGGCGGACGCGGGTCGCGCCGGTGTCCGGGGGCAGCTGTGCCCCTGCGCGGACGCGGGTCGGGGGCGCCCCTCGGAGGGACGGGCCCCGTTCGGGCGTAAGGCGATGTCGGTCGCGGCCCGCGGATGTGCTGGGGGAGGACCCTCGCGCCCCTGCGGCTGAGCAGGGCTTGCCCTGCGTGTGCGCCTGATGGCCGCCGCGTGGGGCCGACAGCCCCGGAGCCCCGTCCGGCAACGTTGCCCCGCTCCGCCGGACATCGGACAGGAGTGTCCCCGCCCGGCGGACGGCCGGGAGCACCGAGGAGCTCGGGGAGGACCCGATCGGTCACTCGTCGTCCCCGGTGAGCGGTGTGTTCGAGGGCGGGATGATCCGGGCCGTGAGGTCCGGTTCGGCCATGTCCGGGTCGAACGGGAACATCGGGCGGCGAATACGTCGGTGCCCCAGCCGGACGAGGTCCTGGTCGACGCCGCCCGGAGTGAGCGCGAGTTTCCAGCCGGCGGACATGTCGAAGAGTTCCGGTTCCAGATAGCCGATCTTGACGAGGACGATGTCGGCGCCGCGCGGATCGAGCGCCAGGCCGGTGAAGTCGTGCTCGTGGTGGTACGGCTTGCGAAGCCTGGTGATGATCACGTACACACTGCCCACCCGCAGCACCACCTCGGTCTCGGCGTCCCGGTCACCGTGCCGGACCGCGTGCACGATGCCCGTCATGGTGAGCGGCCCGGCATGCCGGTTGTCCACCTCGGCACCGGCCGTGACCGTGACGGTCGCGCCGATACCCGCCCGCTCCGCCGCGTCCACGGCCTCCGGGCCGGGCACCGAGGCGTAGATGACGGTAGGGCCGGACGCGTCCTTGAACTCGGGCCGATTCAGGACCTGTTCGAGCCCCCAGGTGACGTCGCCGGCACCACCGGCCGTCGGATTGTCGCCGGTGTCGCTGATGAAGTACGGCCGGTCGTCGCAGGCCAGGGCGTCGTCGAGGCACTCGTCCAGCGATCCGGTCGGCGCGACGAACGCGAACGAGCGCCGCGCCTCCCAGAAGCCCCGGGCCAGCCGTTCGGCGCCCGCGCTCACGGCGGCCTCCGAGGGGCCGGTGACGACGACGGCGGCGCGGTTGCGCGGTTCGTCGGCCCAGGCGTACCCGACCCAGATCGCCGCGTCGGTGACCCCGTCCGTCGCCTCCACGTCGCCGATCGCCGCGTATACGCTCCTGGCGGGTTCGATGCGGGTCGAGGTCTGTTCTCCCGCCAGCAGTACGGGCACCGGGACCCAGGCCTTGACCGGCCGGGGCGCACCGGTGGTGAGCAGGTCCACGAGATGGCGGGCGGCCCGTTCCTTCGTCTCCATGTGGTCCTCGTGCGGGGCCATCCGGTAACAGGTGATCAGGTCGCTCATGTGCGCGAGTTCGCGCGAGACGTTGCCGTGCAGGTCCATGGAGGTGGACACGATCACGTCCGGACCGACGGTCGCACGGATCCGGGCGAGCAGGACGGCCTCGGCGTCGTCGACGCCCTCCACCGTCATGGCGCCGTGGATGTCGTACCAGATGCCGTCGAGACGTGGCATCGCCGCGAGCCGCTGGATGAGTTCGCCGGACAGCTCGGCGAACGCGGCGGCCGTCACCGTGCCGCCGGGCAGCGCCTTGCCGACGAGCGCGCCTCGCCAGTCGGCGGCGGCGAGCAGGGGTGTCCCGGGCGTGAGGAAGGGATAGCGCGTCAGCACGCCCGCGCCGCGCAGCGGATGGAAGGCGGGGGCCTCGGTCCGCGCCGGCGAGAACGTCGACGACTCGATGCCGAGCCCGGCGATGGCGATGACGGGGCGGGCGACGGGAGTACGCGATTGCGGCATGGCTCCTCCTTGCGGCATGGCTGCACTTGCTGGCGGGGGCGTGGCGTGGCTGGTCGTTCTTGCTCTGCTTCCTGGCGAGGGGCTGCACGCGGGCGTCCTGCGCGGTGGCGCGGGCTTCTTGCACGGTGGGGCGGACGTCCTGTGGGACGGCCGGAACTTCCTGTGGGCCGGTTGGGCGGCCCGTTGTGGCACCGCTGCCCGTACGACCTGCGGGTGGGCGGCGGGCGGGCTGTGGGGTGGGCTGTTCCTCCTCCTCCCCCTGTCCCGCGGGATGCCTCCGCGGGCCGAGCCGAGCCGAGCGGGCCGAGCCGAGCGGGCCGAGCGGGCCAGGCCGGACCGAGCCGAGCGGGCCAGGCCGAGCCGAACTGAGTCGAACCGGCCCGAGCCGAGCGACGGTCGATGTCAGGCCTCCGTCCGCGCGACGCCGCGTCGCGCCACGGGCCCCAGGGTCGTCTCACCGGTGCCGGTGCCGGCACCGGTGCTGATGCCGATGCCGGTCACGGCCTGGAGCGCGTGCGCCAGCGCGCGTTGGAGCGCGAACTGGCCCGCGCCGACGAGCCCCGCGTCCGCGCCGAGGCTCGCCCGCTCGATCACCAGCTGCTGGGTCACCAGCGGATGGCAGCCCTCGTACAACTGGCTGCGCACGGCGGCGACGAACGGTTCGAGGGTGGAGAGGATGCCCCCGAGGTAGACGGCGTCGGGGTTGAAGAAGTTGACGTTCGCGGCGAGCACCATGCCGAGGTAGCGGCCGGCCTGGCGGACCGCGCGCGTCGCCTCCGGGTCGGCGTCGTGCGCGAGGCGGACGACATCCTCGATGGAGGCGACGTCGAGGCCCCGCTCGCGCAGGATGCGCACCAGCGCGGCGCCCGAGGCGACGGTCTCCAGACACCCCGTGTTGCCGCAGGAGCAGGGAATGTCGTGGCCCGCTTCCACGCGTACGTGGGTGATCTCGCCCGCCGCGCCGGTTCCGCCCCGGTACAGCCGACCGTCGGCGATCACGCCCGCGCCGATGGCCGACCCCATCTTCACCATGATCGACTGGCGTCGCTCGGCGGGCCGGACGCTGTGTTCGCCGACGGCCATGCAGTTGGCGTCGTTCTCGATCGCCGCCGGAACGCCGAACCGGTCCTCCAGCCAGGCCTGCACGGGAAACCTGTTCCACCCCGGCATCCGCGAGGGCAGCGTCACCACGCCGCGGGCCACGTCGACCGGACCCGGAAGGGAGAGGCCGACCCCCTTGAGCAGTTCCCGGCCGTGCCGTTCGGCGAGGGCCTCCAGCGTCTCGGCGAGTCCGGGAAGCGCGTCCTCGGGCCCCTCGGCCGTCGCGAACGGGACCGTCGACACATCGGTGAGTCCGCCCCCGGGCAGCACCACGCCGACGTGGGCGTGTCTGCCGCCGAGTTCGGCCGCGACGGCGAACCCCTCGCTGCCGCCGAGCCGCAGCACCTTGCGCGGACGCCCTCCGGCGGAGGACCGGGTGCCCTGCTCCGCGACCAGCCCATGGGCCACCAGCTGGCCGACCGTGAGCGAGATCGTCGACGGCGCGGCACCGAGCAGTTCGGCCAGTTCGGTGCGCGTGGTGGCCTGCCCGGAGGCGAGGAGTTCGAGGACGCGCTCGGCCAGCGAGGAGACGCCCGTGACGCCTCTGCGGTGCGCCGCACTTTTTTCAGACATGGACGAAGTAACTTCCGACGTGGGGTCCGAGAGGGGGAGCGTACGGCCAAAGGGCGGCCCTGCGACTTTTTGCAGAACAGCAGAAACAGGCTTTTTACAGAGAGCCGTCTGTTTCTTCGAACAGTCGGGCCGTTGACTGGCTCCGCCACACGCCATCGCTCACCCCGAGGAGAGCCATGTCCCCTGCTCGCCCGACACTCGTCGCCGGTGCCGTCGTCTCGGCGGGCACCCTGCTGCTCGCGGGCTGCTCCGGCACGAGCGGCACGTCGTCCGCGTCACGCGACTCCATCGACTACGCGCTGCCAGCGAACTTCACGCCGAACTGGATCCTGCCGATCGGCACCGCCGCGCACCTGAACACGAACAACATCTCCATCGCGGCCAGCCTGTGGGAACGGCTCGTCGCGTACGACGGCTCCACCGGCGAGGTCGCCTGGAACAAGAAGGCGTCCATAGCCACCGCCGCCGACTTCGGCTCCGACGGAAAGAGCGTCAAGATCACGCTGGGCGACCGCAGTTGGAGTGACGGCAAGCCGATCACCTCGCGTGACGTCGAGTTCTGGTTCAACCTCATCAAGGCCGACAAGGCGCAGTGGGCGGGCTATACGCCCGGCAAGGCACCGGACAACTGGACCTCCTTCAAGACCATCGACGACCGCCACTTCACCATCACCTTCGACAAGGCCTACAACTCCCAGTGGATGCTGGCCAACGAGCTGAGCGAGATCACACCGCTGCCGCAGCACGCCTGGGACAGAACGGGCGCGTCGGCCGGGGTCTCGGACGCCGACCGGACGATTGACGGCGCGAAGAAGGTCTGGACGTACCTCAACACCGCAGCGAAGAACATCTCCGGCTACGAGAAGGACGCGCTGTGGAAGACCATCAGCGGCCCGTACGCCGTCAAGTCGTTCTCCACCTCCGGCAAGGTCGTGCTCGCCGCAAACAAGAAGTACGACGGCGGTGAGAAGGCGAACATCGCGACCGTGAACCTGCTGCCGTTCACGACGGCGGACGCCGAGAAGAACGCGCTGCGCTCCGGAAGCGTCGACTACGGCTACATCGAGGCCACCGACCTCGACCAGAAGGACCGGTTCACCGCGCAGGGGTACACGGTGAAACCGTGGTCCGGCTGGGCGATCACGTACATGCCGTACAACTTCAACAACCCCTCCATGGGCGCGGTGTTCAAGCAGCTCTACGCCCGCCAGGCGGTCCAGAGGTCGATCGACCAGGCCGGTCTCGCGAAGGTCATCTTCAACGGCACCGCGGTACCCGGCTACGGCCCGATCCCCCAGGCCCAGTCCTCGGACTTCCTCTCGCCGACGCAGCAGAGCAACCCGTACCCGTTCTCGACGACGGCCGCGCGAAAGCTGCTCACCGGCCATGGATGGAGCGAGCAGGGCGGCGTGATGGTGTGCACCGATCCCGGCACCGGCTCCCGCCAGTGCGGTGCGGGGGTCGCCAAGGGCACGAAATTCCAGCTGCGGGTGCTGTCGCAGTCCGGCTCGAGCGTCACCGACAACATGATGAGCGCGATCCAGTCCTCGCTGGAGAAGACCGGGATCAAGTTCTCGATCAAGACCGCGCCCGTCAACTCGGTGCTGTCCCAGACCCCACCGTGCACCGCGAGCCAGTCCATCTGCGCGTGGCAGCTCTCCTTCTTCGGCACCGCGGGCAGCTGGTACTTCAGCGCCTTCCCGACCGGTGACTCGCTCTTCCAGAGCAAGGGCGGCTCGAACTTCGGCAGTTACTCCAACCCGGAGGTCGACCGGCTCATCAGCGCGTCCACCACGTCGAACTCGCCGCAGGCGGTACGGGACTACAGTGCCGCCGTCGCCAAGGACCTGCCGGTGATCTGGCTGCCCGAGCCCGACTACCAGATCTCGGTGGTGAGGAACGGGCTCGGCGGCTTCTCCCAGGACTCGCTCGCCAACTTCCACCCCGCGCAGTGGAAGTGGACCAGCTGACGCCGCATGGACACCTTCCTCTATCTGACCCGGCGTGTCCTCCAGTCGCTCGTGGTGATCCTCATTGTGACCGTGGTGGTCTTCTGCCTGCTGCACGCGCTGCCCGGGGGGCCCGCGCGCGGAATCCTCGGCCCGCAGGCGACCGCGCAGCAGATCGCCCAGTTCGACCACGAACAGGGCCTCGACCGCTCGCTGCCCGTGCAGTACGTCTATTACCTGCGCACCCTCCTGCACGGCGACCTCGGCACCTCGTACACGCTGAACGAGGCGGTCTCCCGGCTCATCGAGCAGCGGCTGCCCAAGACACTCGTCCTCACCGTGCTGTCCGCGCTCGTCGGACTCGCCCTCGCCGTGCCGCTCGGTATGTGGCAGGCGGTCCGGCGCAACAAGCCCGTCGACTACGTGATCACCACGCTGAGCTTCGTCGCGTACTCGACACCGGTGTACTTCCTCGGACTGGTCCTGGTGCTCGTGTTCACGCAGTTGCTGCCCTGGTTCCCGTCGCAGGCGCCGCAGGGCGACTCGCTCGGGCAGGTGCTCGCGCAGCCGAACGCGCTGGTCCTTCCGGTCGTCGCGGGAGCCGCGTCGATGGTCGCCGTGTTCAGCCGGTACATGCGCGCCGCGACGCTGGAGAACCTCTCCGAGGACTATGTACGCACCGCGCGCGCCGGTGGCTCGGGTCCCCGCGCGATCCTGTGGCGGCACGTGTTCCGCAACTCGCTCACACCCGTCGTCGCGATGCTCGGCTACTACGTGCCCGTGCTCTTCGGCGGAGCCCTGGTGGTCGAGCAGCTCTTCAACTACCCGGGAATGGGGCTGCTGTTCTGGAGCGCCGCGCAGTCCTCCGACTATCCGGTGCTGCTCGGCTGCGTCCTCGTCATCTCCGTCGCGACCGTCGTCGGCACCCTGCTCGCCGACGTCGTCCAGCGGATCATCGATCCCCGAGTGAAGGCGGGCCGCGCATGAGCGCCGTATTGCCGGTGACACCACCCATGGAGGCGAGCGCCGGATACCGGCTCTCCCTGCGCCGGTTCCGGCGGAACGGACTCGCCGTCGCCGGCCTCGTGGTCGTCGTACTCTTCCTGCTCCTCTGCTTCCTGGGCCCGTTGCTGTACTCGACGGACCAGACCCACACCCACCTCACGCAGGTGAACCTCGCCCCCGGCGGCGCCCACCCGCTCGGCACCGACGCCGTCGGGCACGACGAACTCGGGCGGCTGATGTACGGCGGCAAGGTGTCGCTTCTCGTCGGCCTCGCGGCCGGAACCCTCGCCACCGTCATCGGCACGCTCTGGGGAGCGATCGCCGGATACGCGGGCGGCTGGATCGACGCGGTCATGATGCGCGTCGTCGACGCCGGTATCGCGATCCCGGCCCTGTTCATCCTGCTCGTGGTCTCCGCCATCACCACCCCGGACACCCTCGGACTCATCGTCATCCTCGGTCTGGTGTCGTGGCTCGTGCCGTCCCGGCTCGTCCGGGCGGAGACACTCACCCTCAAGAACCGCGACTATGTGCTGACCCTCCGCGCCATCGGCGGCACGCACGGGCGGGCGATCGCCCGGCACATCCTGCCCAACTCGGTGTCGACCATCGTGGTCGCCGCGACCTTCCAGGTCGCCGACGCCATCCTGCTCGTCGCCTACGTGTCCTATCTCGGCCTGGGCGTGCAACCGCCGTCGACCGACTGGGGCGGCATGCTGTCCGCCGGGCTCACCGCCGCGTACTCCGGACGCTGGTGGCTCATCGTTCCGCCCGGCCTCGCCATCATCCTCGTCGTGTGCGCGTTCAACGCGATCGGGGACGGGCTGCGGGACGCGTTCGACGTGAGGGGGCGGGGATGAGCATGCTCGAGATCGAGAACCTGGGCGTCACGTTCTCGACGGAGACGGGCGACGTGCCCGCCGTCCGTGACGTTTCGCTGTGTGTCCGGCCCGGCGAGACGCTCGCCCTGGTCGGCGAGTCCGGCTCCGGGAAGTCGACCGTCGCGCTCGCCGCGATGGGGCTGCTGCCGGGCAGCGCCCGTGCCACCGGGCGCGTCCGCGTCGGCGGGACCGACGTCATCGACGCCCCCGAGGCCGACCTCGCGGGCCTGCGCGGTCGTACGGCGTCGATGGTCTTCCAGGAACCCGCGACCGCCCTGGATCCGCTCACCAGGATCGGCGCGCAGATAGCGGAAGTCATACGCAATCACCGGACCGTCCGGGCCAAGGAGGCCCACCGGGAGGCGGTCGACCTGCTGCGCCGGGTCGGCATCCCGGAGCCGGAGAAGAGGGCGGCCGCGTTCCCCTTCCAGTTGTCCGGCGGGCAGCGGCAGCGCGTGGTCATCGCCATGGCGATCGCCAACGCGCCGAGCCTGCTCATCGCGGACGAGCCGACCACCGCGCTCGATGTCACCGTGCAGGCAGAGATCCTGGACCTGCTGCGCGGGCTCGCCGCGGACTCGGGCACGGGCGTCCTGCTGGTCACGCACAACATGGGCGTCGTCGCGGACTTCGCGGACCGTGTCGCCGTGATGCTCCAGGGAGAGGTCGTGGAGACGGGAGCGGTGGAGGACGTACTGCTGCGGCCCACGCACGACTACACCGCGCGGCTGTTGGGGGCGGTGCCGAGGCTGTCCCTCGCCGAGCCGGCACGGGGCGCCGGTGACCGGCCCGTCGCGGACCCGGTGGTCGATCTGCGTGAGGTCTCGGTGCGGTTCGGCCGCGGACGCCGGGCGGTACGGGCACTGGACGGCGTCTCGCTCACGGTCCGCCCCGGCGAGACCGTCGGGCTCGTCGGCGAGTCGGGCTCCGGCAAGTCGACCGCCGCCCGCGTCGCGCTCGGCCTCGTCGCGCCGTCCGCCGGCTCGGTCTCGCTCTTCGGCGCCGACCTCGCGAGGACCAGGGGGCGGCCCCGTCGGGCCCTGCTGGCCGGGGTCGGGGTCGTGCTGCAGGATCCGGTGGCGTCGCTGGACGCCCGGATGAGTGTGGGGGAGTGCGTCGCCGAGCCGCTGCGGGTCCACCGCGCGGGGATGTCGTCGGCCGAACGCCGGGCCCGCGTCGCGGATGTCCTCGAACTCGTACGGCTGCCAAGGGACTTGGCGCATCGAGGGCCACGCGAGTTGTCCGGCGGTCAGCGTCAGCGGGTGAGCCTCGCCCGTGCGTTGGTCCTCCGGCCGCGGCTGCTGGTCGCCGACGAGCCGACGAGCGCACTGGACGTCAGCGTGCAGCGGTCGGTGCTGGAGGTGATCGGTGAACTCCAGGACGAACTCGGCTTCGCCTGCCTGTTCGTCTCCCACGACCTCGCCGTCGTCCAGGAATTCGCCCAGCACGTCGTCGTCCTGCGTGCCGGGCGCGTCGAAGAGGAGGGCAGCACCGCGACCACGCTCCTGCGTCCGCGTACCGACTACACGCGGCGGCTCATCGCCGCCGTGCCGGTACCGGACCCGGTCCTGCAACGCCGCCGCCGCGAGGAGCGCCGGGCCGCCCTGGGGGTCAAGGCGTGACCGCATCCCGCACCGGCCGTCCGACGCCCGAGGTGTACGCCGGCGTCGACATCGGCGGTACGACCACCCAGGTCGTGCTGTGCACCGCCGACCTCACCGTCGTCGAAGGCTTCGAGGTGCCCACGCCGGCCGCCGAGGGCGGGCAGGCCATGGTCCGCGCCGCACTCGACGCGCTCAGGCTGCTCCAGGGCCGCGTCCCCTCGCGGTTGCTCGGCGTCGGAGTCGGTGCGGCGGGAGTCGTCGACGCCGGTACCGGGCGGGTCCTCGTGGCGAGCGACTCCTTCACCGGCTGGGCCGGATTCCCGGTGACGGCGACGATCGAGCACGCGCTCGGCGTCCCGGCCTTCCTCGACAACGACGTGAACGCCTTCCTGCGCGGCGAGGTGGCCACGGGCGCTGTCGCGGGCGAACCGCACGTTCTCGGGATGACGCTCGGCACCGGAGTGGGCGGCGCGCTGTGGATGAACGGCGCGCTGCTCGACGGACCGCACGGGGCCGCGGGCGAGATCGGGCACATCCCCGGCTTCGGCGACCTCCCGTGCACCTGCGGGGGGCGCGGGCATCTGGAGACCCTCGCCTCGGGCCGCTCCCTCGCGACGCGCTACGCCGAGCGGACGGGACGGACCCTCACCGCACGGGGCGTCGCCGGGGCGGCGGCGGACGGGGACCCCGACGCGATCGCCGTGTACGAGGCCGCGGGCGCCGGCATCGCCCGGGCGATGCTGATCACGACGGGCCTGGTGGACCTCGCGACCTGCGTGATCGGTGGCGGTGTCAGCGGTGCGTGGGACCTCCTCGAACCGTCGATCATGGCCGCCCTTGCCGCCGAGCCGCCCGTCAGCGGGCAGCCGATCCGGGTCGTACGGGCCCGGCTCGGCGCCGGAGCCGTCGCGATAGGCGCCGCGTCCCGTGCGCTTACGGAACTCGGCGCGGTGACACCGGTGTAGGGCGCTGACGGTGACACGTCCGGAGCTGTAGGTGAGGCGTGCGGAGAGGCCGTGCGCGTCGCCTTCCGGACCGTAAGCCGACAACTGACGTCCATTCATTGGTCTGTACATGACCACGCTGTCGGGCCAGACTGTGCGCCGAACAGACACCCCCACCGAGGAGTCGACCTCATGCGCATGCCCGCTCGGCAACGTTGTCACGCGGCCCTGGCCGGTCTCGTCACGCTCGCCACGGCCGCCGTCCTGTCCGTCGCAACCGGCGCGCCCGCCACGGCCGCCGACACCTGGAACGAGGTGGGCTCGGACCGCGCCGACCCGCTGACCGAGAGCCAGGGCCTGACCTCCGTCGAGGTCCCGGCCGGCAGCGCGAACCGCTACACGGGCATCGGCACCATCCCCGCCGACGTGAGCAGCCGCGGCTGGAACCACGTCGGCGACCCCGACGCCTCCTACAACGGCTACTACATCGAGCCGTACCAGAGCGACTCCGGCGGCTCGAAGATGTTCCGGGTGCAGGCGCCGGGCGGCGGCTGGTCGGAGTACGTCCACACACTGAGCGCGGGGGAGGCGCTGAACAACTCGTTCGTCACCGTCTCACCGAGCGGTTCGTGGATGGTGTCCGGCGAGTACGGCACGATGAGCCGGCTCCTGGTCTTCCCGACCCCCGGCGTGAACCCGAGCACCTCCCCCTCAGCGAACCTGCCGCAGGCGTCCACGATCAACCTGGACCACGCCGTACGCGACGTACAGGGCTGCGATTTCGTCACCGCGACCCAGCTGCTCTGCTCGTCCGACGACCCGGCCGGGACGCTCTTCGGCATCACCAAGCCGCTGCTCCAGATCGACCTGTCCGGTGAGCCCGGCGGCTCGGACGTTTCCGGCCATGTCACGGCCCTGCGCCAGCTCCCGCTGCGCAGCTCCTGCTCGGGCACCTTCGAGGCGGAGGGCATCGACTACGACCGGCGCACCGGCACTCTGCGGGTGATCGTCGTGTCGCCGGGCTTCTGCGTCCTGACCGACAGCAAGACCTACCGGTTCACCAGGAGCTGAGGCCTGCGGATACAGGGAGCGACAGGAGCGTAGGCGTCCGACGCGGGTGAGGTCTAAGGTCGGAAGCAGAACCAGATGGATGGGGAGGCGGCCGGCAGTGGTGGAGGACGAGGCCGTGATCGGCTGCACGGGGGAGCTGCTCATCGGCACACGGGGAACCGCCGGTCCCGGCGAGATCCTCGTGCGCGTCAGAGGCGGATCCGAGACCTTCCTCGCCTGGTCGCAGGAGCCCCTGCCGACAGGGGCGACTGTGCTTGTGATCGAATCACGTGGATGCCGTGAGGTCGACGTCATCGAGTGGGTCGATCCGTTGGACGCGTTGGGCGGGGACACCGCCGACGCCGGCTAAGGAGAATTCAGGATGTTCGGTTACCGCGTTCCCGCTCCCGACGAGGCGATGCTGATCTCGGGAGGCAGGCGGGGACTGGGGGGCGCGCCGTTCCGAGTGGTGACGGGGCACGGAAAATTCGTGCTCCCGATCTTCCGCAAGACTCGTTTTCTCACGCTGTCGATGTGCGAGGCCGAGGTCACCGAGACCTGCGTGACCAAGCAGGGCATCGCGCTGCACGTCCGCGCCGTGATCGCGTTCAAGGTCGGCAACGACACCGAGAGCATCATCAACGCGGGCCAGCGCTTCCTCTCCGACCAGGATCAGATGTCGGTGCTGACCGGGCGGATCTTCGCCGGGCACCTGCGCGCGATCATCGGCTCCATGACGGTCGAGGAGATCGTCACCGAGCGGCAGAAGCTCGCCGCGGAGGTCCTCGACACCTCGAAGACCGAGATGGCGAAGATCGGCCTGATCGTCGACTCGCTGCAGATCCAGTCGATCGACGACGGCGACGTCGGCTACATCGACGCCATGTCCGCACCGCACAAGGCGGCCATCCAGCGACAGGCCCAGATCGCGCAGGCCCAGGCCACCCAGGCCTCGGTCGAGGCGGAACAGGTGGCCGCGCGCAACCAGGCCGAATACGCCCGGCAGACCGCCGTGGTGAAGGCGGAGTACTCGGCTCAGGTGGACCGCGCGCAGGCGGAGGCCGCCCAGGCCGGACCGTTGGCGCAGGCCCACGCGCAGCAGGAGGTGCTCCTCGCCCAGACCGAACTGGCCCAGCGTGCCGCCCAGTTGCGTCAGCAGCAGCTGGTCGCCGAGATCGTCAAGCCCGCCGAGGCGGAGGCCCAGCGGATCAAGGTGCTCGCCATCGCCGAGGCGGAGCGCATGAAGATCCAGGCCGAGGCCGCCGCTTCGTACGACCGTGTCGCACTCGACCGGATGCTGATCGACCAGCTCCCGCAGATCGTGAAGGAAGCGGCGGGCGGGCTCGCCGGAGCCAACGTCAACGTCCTGAACGGCGCGGACGGTCTCGGCGAGATCGCGGCCGGCCTGGTCGCCCAGGGCCTGACGATCCTGGACTCGGTCCGGCAGAACCTGAACGGCCAGAACTCCGACGGCCGCTCCGAGAAGGCGAGCGGACCGCTCGAACTGCCGGGATTCCTGCGTACGCCGGCGCGGGACACCGACGAGGACGAGCCGAAGGACGGTCGGTCCTCGGCGAACTGAGCCGAGTGGCGGCCGCCCTCGACGACCTCAGCCGCACGGCGGCGGCCGCCCTCACCCGCGTCGAACCGACCTGAAGTCCACGTCCCGCAACAGGCGTCACTGCTGTGTCACGACCCCTTCGGGCACCACAACTCCGTTGGCATGTCTCGTGTCGAACCGGGCGCAGATGAAAGGAACTTGCTTCCTTCACCGCATCGACCACCAGCCCGGTTTTTCGAGCCCTCCACCGCCTCCGGCGACCTGGACAAGGACGGCTACGACGACCTCGTCGTCGGCCAGAGGAAGGCATGACCGGCGGCCTGATCGGCGTCTACTACGGCGGCGAGGACGTCCCCGGCACCGCCGAGGCCGGCGACCAGTGGGGCGCACAGGTACGGCTCGCCGACACGGACAGGGACGGCTCCGCCGAACTCCTGGCCGCCGCGCCCGGCGAGGACACCGAGGACGGCGTGGTCGGGGAACTGCCCGCGGGCACCAACGGCCTCGTGGCGGACGGGCTCATGGCTCTACGGCGCGGGATCGCTGGGCAACTCGGCCGGCGCCGTCCGCTTCGGCGCCGAGCCTCCGTCCTGTCCGGACCGGTGGCTTCACGCCCCGTCAGGGGCGGCGACCGACCGTACCCCCCGCGGCCGGCGGCCGCGCCTCACCAGCGCTGTGGCTCGCTGCCCACGATCGCCACCGAGGGCTTGCCGTCGACCCCCACCGGGACGTCACCGGCGAGCATCACACGGTGCATGACCCGGGGGTGGTCGACATGGGCCGTGTCGCTGGGCGCCAGATGGATGGTGGCCCGGTTGTCCCAGAACGCCACACTGCCCGGCTCCCACCGGAACCGGACGGTGTACTCGGGGCGGGTCGCCTGCTCCAGCAGCATTTCCAGCAGCGCCTGGCTCTCCATCCGGGACACCCCGAGGATCTGCTCGATGTAGTAGCCGTTGACGAAGAGCACCCGCTCGCCGGTCTCCGGGTGCACGCGGACCAGCGGATGGTCGGAGGCGATCTGGTGATCCAGCAGATGCCGTACGTATGCGTCGTCGCCGGGCCGTGCCTGGTAGCCGACCCCCAGCCGGTGCTCGGCGCGCAGACCGTCGACGAACTCCCGTACGGGCTCCGAGAGCCCCGTGTAGGCGACCGCCAGGTTGGACCAGGTGGTGTCGCCGCCGTACGGGGGGACGGTCTCGGCGCGCAGGATCGTCGCGGCCGGCGGATCGATCCGGGCGCCGTGGTCGCAGTGCCACCCGCGCAGCAGCGAATGGCGGCGCCGCCGCAGCCACTCCTCGTGGTCCATGCCGTAACGACCGCCCAGTTCCAGCCGGTCGGCCGTGGTCTCGACCTCGGGGAAGTCCCCAGGTGACGCGCTGCCGCGCGACCTCAGGCGGATCGGTTCGCCGAACCGCCGCGCGAAGGCGATGTGCGAGGCGTGATCCAGCCGTTGTCCCCGGAAGAACACCACTTTCCAGCGCAGCACCGCTGCCCGGATCCGCGCGACGACCTCGTCGGGCAACTCCTCCGTCAGGTCGACCCCCGTGATCTCGGCGCCGATGTGACCGGCGGCCGGCTTCACCTCGAGAGGGGCGACCTCGTCTGTCATGGGGGCTCCGTTGATCGTGCGGTCGACTCGTCCGTGTCCAGCATGAACGCTGAACCGGCCTTGGCACAGGGCGCAGCGCGGCGAGTGACGCGGATCTTGGGCCCGGGCAGGTGGCGCGGGGTCGTGGCCGGCGGTTCACACGGGAGGCGCGCCGCCCGCACAGGGTGTGCGGCGCCCTGCTGACCTGCCGGATCTCACTCCCTGCCGCAGGCGGGGCGAGGCGCCGACAATGAGGCGCAGTGAACGGGTCCCGCCCACCATCCGCGAAGGGGCGGGGCCTGTTCACGTACGTGACGCCACGGTGTCGTGAGCGACTCGGCGCTTGCGGCGCCACCGTGTCGTCAGCGGCTCAGTCCTTGTGGTCGCGCAGGGCGGCGAGAGCGCGGTCGGCGTGCGCGCTCATCCGCAGTTCGCTGCGGACGACCTCCAGGATCGTGCGGTCCCGGGCGATGACGAAGGTGACCCGCTTGGTGGGAGCCAGGGAGAAGCCGCGCTTGACCCCGAACCGCTCGCGGACGGTTCCGTCGGTGTCGGACAGCAGCGGGAATCCGAGCGTGTGGCGCCCGGCGAATTCCTGCTGCTTGTCGACCGTGTCGCCGCTGATGCCCACAGGCCGGGCGCCGGCCGCGGCGAACTCCGTCGCCAGATCACGGAAGTGGCAGGCTTCGGCGGTGCAGCCGGCGGTGAGCGCGGCGGGGTAGAAGAACAGCACCACCGGTCCGTCGCCGAGCAGTTCGGACAGACTCCTGCTCGCCCCGGTCTCGTCGGGCAGCGTGAAGTCCTCGACGGTGTCGCCGATGTTCGGTCGAGTGGTCATGACCGGCCCTCCCCGTTCCGGGCGACACCGCGCGCCCACAGTACGAGCGGAACCTGCAGCGGCAGCCGCGCGAGCGCCGCGGCCTTGAGGGGCGTGGACCGGTGGCGCCAGTCGACCGCCATCTGGACGTTGCCGGGGAACACGCCGACGAAGAAGGCGGCGGTGGCCAGTGCGGCGGCCCGTCGGGTACGGGGCAGTGCCACCCCGGCCGCCAGCACCAGTTCGGCGGCACCGCTCGCGTAGGTCCAGGTGCGCGGCGCGCCGGGCAGGGCGCGCGGGATGACCGCGTCGTACTGCCGTGGCGCGACGAAGTGGGTGACGCCCGCGGCGGCCAATAGGCCGGCGAGCAACAAGGGCGAGCGTTCCGACCGTGGCACGGTTCCTCCTCTGGGGGGCCTGTCGCGCGATATTACTGGACGGTAAGTGGCGGTGGATCGGCGTGCGCATGTCGATTCGGGTCACCGAGCGCGTCCGCACCGGCCGGGCCCCCGCCGTCACCGGCGAGGACGCCCGCGCTGCCCTGGCCGTCGCCCTCGCCGCCATCGAGTCCGTGACCGTCGGTGGACCCGTCCGGATCGACGAACTCGGAGGCCGCTGACGAGGCGGGTCAGTTGTCGCCGCTGGACGGTCCGAAGAACTCGATCTCGGCGATCGAGACCTGCTTGTCGGTGGCGGCGCCGTACGACGAGCGGATGACGAAGCGGACCGACGTGACGTCACCGACCCGGAACGTGCGGCGCTGACCGCCGGCACTCTGGTCGAGCGTGAGGAACCGGGTCGTCGTCCTGCCGTTCGCCGGGACCGGTCAGCACCGGACCGACCCGGCCAACGCCCACGCACTCGCCGTGGTGGCGCTGGTCGAGACCGGCCGCGCACAAGAGGCGACCCGACTCACGGACAGCTTCGATCTGAGGGACGCCCACGACTTGATCGCCGGGCTGCTCCAGCTGGCCCGGCGCACCGTCGAGACTCATCTGACCGGCGCCTACCGCAAGCTCGGTATTCGCCGCAGAGCTGAACTCGCCGCCGTCATCCATGAACCGAATGCGGTGAATTAATGATCGTCGGCGTTTGGAACGGCCTTTCATGGTGAGCCGTAGGAGTGGATCGCATTGTCGAGCCAGTGAGGACGTGAACTACGGTGGCCAAGCATCAGAAGTCCAAATCCAAGGTCGAGCAGGCGAAGGGCAGGACCAAGGAAGCCGCCGGGCGCGCCGTCGGCAACGAGCGGATGACCGCCGAGGGCAAGGCCGAGCAGGCAAAGGGCGATGCCCGGCAGGCGAAGGAAAAGACGAAGGACGTCTTCCGCCACTGAGCCAATTGGGACGTACATGTGGCGCCCGTCAGGACGCACATGCCGTAGGGCCCGTCACGCGACCGCGTGACGGGCCCTACGGCATGTGCGACTCGGACCTCGACGATCTACGATGTCAGCCTTTTACGATGCTGCGGATGTTCTCGATGGAGCCGCAGTCGGCCTTCAGCTGATTCGCCCGCTCCCTGAGGAAGGCCGCTCCGAGCTCGTCACGGCGTTCCAGGGGGACGTTCTCGCGGGCCCCGTTGAGGATGGTGCGCTCCTCCTCGTCGGTGTGGTGGGCGACCGCCTCCACCAGCTCTTCCAGCTTCTCGTCCCAGTCGTCGGACCCGACCTCGTCGACCTCCAGGAGCGCGAGCAAGGCCTTGTTGCCCTCTTCGTGTTCCGACTCGCCGTGTTCCACTTCGTCGTCGTCGATGTTCTTGTAGCGCTTGAGGGCCGGATAGACCTCGGCCTCCTCCGCGATGGCGTGGGCGATCAGCAGGTCGGCGAATTCCTTCAGCGCCGCCGCCCGGTCCGCCTCGACACTGCGCATCCGGCGGAAGAGCTCCTCCATCCTGCGGTGGTCCTCCAGAATGATTTCGACGACATCCTGCGTTTGGGTCATGGTGTGGCACGCCTTTCCTGGAAAGGACTCAGAAGAAGTTCGGAGGAAATCCCGAAGGTGTTCCCCATCAGTCGGGTCCCCTCAAACGAGTACCCGTTTCCGTCCGCCGCTCACGCCCTGAGGGCGCGAGGCGCTCAGGCCGTCAAGGCGTGACGGGACGCACCTGCCGCGGTATCCGCCTCCCGCGCGGCGGCCCGTACCGGATAGGTGGTCTTCGCCGGGTCCACCAGCGGATCCCCCAGCACGATCCGGCCCGCGGCGTACAGCGCGTCGCACTCGTCGGTGGGCAGCGCCACGTAACAGCCGCCGCGCCCGGCCTGGGCGGCCAGGGGCAGCCAATAGCCGTACCGGCGGCGCCCGTTGGCGTGCACGGTGAGGCAGACGGGGAAACCCTGCTCAGTGATCAGACGCAGGACCTCGGCACCGCCAGGGCTGAGTGGGTCACGCGGCACGGCGCGGCGGTGGCGGGTGGGCGTCATGTGCATGCGGCCTTTCGACGGACGGGTTCGATTGCGTGGCCGCCCAGGGCGGTGACGTTCTCGCTGCTCAGCATTGTTCCGCAGGGCACTGACAGCGCGGCTGCGCCTGGAGACCGGGCACGGTCAGCGGTGGGCAGGGGCTTCTCCGCGATGGGCCCGGCCGGCGAGTTCGCCCTGGACGAAGGGGTCACCGGCCGGGTCGTACGTGCCCGCGTGGTCGACCAGGGTCTCGGTGATGCGCTCCCACTCATCGGCCTCCGCCCGCGCGATCAGTGCGTCCCCAGCGCCGAGTGAACCGTCCCCGGCCGCCTTCCGGGCCGCCTCCAGCGCGGTCCTCGCCTCGTGGTGCCTCATCCCCGTGGCCGAACGGCGTACCCGTGCCCAGGCGGCGTGCTCCTGTGCCGACGGCTCGGGCACGTTGTCCTCGAAGGGCTCCGACACTGCTCCACCTCGTTCGCGTCACCGACTGCTCATAGGTCCTGGAGCAGTACCGTCTGCCCTCGCTGAGAGGACCGACACCTCTCGGCAGGAGAGATTCGGCAGGCGCAGCGGCCGTTCGGCGGAGCGGGGCGGGGGGATCACCAGGGGAGAAAGACGTGTACGTCCTTGCCGTCCTCCCGCACCACCACACTGACCTGGTCGCTCAGTGCGTGGATCAGGTGCCAGCCGATACCGCCGCCGCCCTGGGTCGGGCGGAAGCGGCGTGGCGCGGGGGGTGTGGTGCTGCTGTCACTCAGTGTGACGTGCACGCTGTCGAAGGTGGGGCGCATGTGGAGCTCGAAGGGGCCCGGAGCGTATTGGATCGCGTTGGCGGCCAGCTCTGTCACCACCAGCAGGATGTCGTCCCAGTGCTCGGGAGCCGAGGGCGGTGACGCCCGCGCGAGCGCGCGCAGGTAGTCCTCCGCGGCAAGGCGTGCGTCGGTCACATTCCGCAGCTGACCGGCAAAGGTGCTGGTGAGACTCTCGAACTCGGTACCTGACAGGTTCTCGTCCCGGCTCGGATCGATTTTCATCGCGCCCTTCCTGTGACTGGTCGGCGGAATGCCCCTCGCCGCGACACGGGCACGCGGCTGGGTCGGCTCCGCGACAGGGGCGGGCCGGCCCTCCCGCGCCGTGCTCAAAGGGCAGGCAGCCGTCCCGCGCCCAGTGACGCGAGGCAGCCGGACCTCCCGCCGACTCGCCTACGCCGTGCTGTTCCGTGCCCGACGGCGGGACGTGCGCCGCGCAAGCGCGCGCCGTTCGGCCTCACTGGTGCCGCCCCAGACTCCGGAGCTCTGGCCCGTGTCGAGCGCCCAGCGCAGGCACTCGTCGCGGACCGGGCAGCCTTGGCAGACGGCCTTCGCCGCTTGGATCTGCAGCAGGGCGGGGCCTGTCTCGCCGATGGGGAAGAACAGATCAGGGTCGACGGTGCGGCATGCCGCGGAGTCGCGCCAGGCGTCCATGGAGCCTCCTCTGGCCGAAATGGTGTCAGTGTCATTCGTGTGGATGGGGTCCTCTCCCGGGTCACCCTTGATTCCACAGGTGAAACAGAACAGGCTCAGAAAGATCCTGCGGACATCTCACGGCCCACAGCCCGGCGCGGCGGGCGCGGCCGGATGGCAAGATGGAACCCCAGGTGAGCGGCCGTTGCGTTTCTACGAATGAGCAGGTGGCACATGGCGCGAGAGTCCGGCGAAATCTGGGAGAAGTTCGCCGTCGCCCTGGCGGACATGGCGCGGGACCTGCTGGCTCAGGACACGGTCCAGGCCACATTGGAGCGGATCGTGGAACACGCGACGGTGCTGATCCGTGGATGCGACGAGGCCGGCATCCTCACGGTGCGTCGAGGTGAGGTGCGTGCGCTGTCGGCGACGAGCGACGTGGTGCGCATGGCGGACCGGATCCAGCAGGACCTGCGCGAGGGCCCGTGCTTCGACGCCGTCAACGACCGGCAACAGGTCTACGTCATCGAGGACTTGCGGCAGCCGCACGATCGCTGGGCCAACTTCGCTCCGGAGCTGAGGAAGCTGGGCATGGGCAGCATGATGGGCTTTCTGCTCTTCACCGAGGACGACGAACTCGGCGCGCTCAACGTGTACTCCCGGCGCCCGAACACCTTCGACGAGTCGACCCGGCTGGCCGGCTGGATCCTTGCTTCCCACGCGGCCGTTGCCTTCTCCGCGGCCCGTACGCAGCAGCAGCTCGGCGACGCCCTGGAGACCCGTCACGAGATCGGTGAGGCCATGGGCATTCTCATGGAGCGCCACGGCCTGAGCCAGGAGGACGCCTTCAAGGTCCTCAAGAAGGCTTCCCAGGACCACAACATCAAACTGCGCGCGGTCGCCCGCCGGGTCTGCGAGACCGGCGACAGACCCACCTGACCGCCGCGCGGCGCCCGTGACGTCGACGCGCGGCTCGGGTGGGGCTAGAGAAAGCGCCGCACCGGCGTGACGGCCACCTCTTTGAACCGTTGCCGCAGTGGCCTGCGCCGCCAGCGCACCGGATCGACGGCCACGGCCCGCTCCAGGTCCTTCTCGAAGTCCTGGTCGAGTACGGCGGTGAACGTCTCGTCGAGCACGGCGAGCATGACCTCCTCGTCGTGCTCCATGGAGCGACGGTTGAAGTTGGTGGAGCCGATCAGGGAGGCCACTCCGTCCACGGTCATGATCTTGGTGTGCAGCATGGTCGGCTGGTACTGGCGGATGTCGACCCCCGCGTCCAGCAGGGCGGCATAGTGATGCTGACCGGCGAGCTGGCAGGCCCGTTGGTCGGTGTGCGGTCCGGGCAGCAGGATCTGCACCCGTACGCCGCGGCGGGCCGTCGCGCAGAGCAGGTCGACGAAGTAGGTGTCGGGTGCGAAGTAGGCCGTGGCGAGGCGGAACCGCTCCTCGGCGGAGGCGAGCACGACGCGGATCAGGGTCTGCATGTCCTGCCAGCCGAAACTGGCCGAACCGCGTACCACCTGGACGGTCGCGGTGCCCGGCTGATCGTGCTCGGTGAAGCGGTCGCGGTCGTCGAAGAGTTCGTCGTGGCACTCGGCCCAGTTCTGGGCGAACGCGGCGGCGATGCCGTCGACGGCCGGTCCCCGTACTCGGACGTGCGTGTCCCGCCACTCGGACGGATCGCGGGCGTCGCCGCACCACTCCTCAGCGATGCCCACCCCGCCGGTGAACGCGGTGTGCTCGTCGACGACGAGGGCCTTGCGGTGGCAGCGATGGTTCTGTTTGAAGGGGGACAGCCACAGGGGCTTGCGGAACCAGGCGACCTGGACGCCGGCGGAGTTCATGGACCGGATCAGGTCCTGCTCGATCTCCTTCGCTCCGAAGCCGTCCAGCAGCAGGCGCACGCGCAGCCCCGCACGGGCGCGTTCGGCCAGGGCGGCCGCGAAGTCCCGGGCTATCTGCCCACGCCAGTACACGAAGGTCATCAGGTCGACGGTGTGCTCGGCCGAACGGACCGCGTCGAGCATGGCGGGAAAGATCTCGTCACCGTTGCGCAGGGGGACCAGCTCGTTGCCCTCGGTCGCGGCGATGCCGATGAGTCGCTCCAGACGTCTTCGAAGCCGCTGCTTACGCAGGTGGATCTCCGCCTCGTCCGCCGTGGTGTCGTGGCGGAGTCGTGCCGTGTGCGGCTGGGACATGCGCTGTCTCCTGTGTCCGTCTCGGTGAACGTGTCGCCGTCTCGGTGAACGTCCGACGAGGGGCGGTGGCGCCCGTCGGGACCTGCCCTGCGGGGCCACCACCCCTCCGCTCGACCGCGCCGGTGTCGGAGTCGCCCGCCTCCTTCGCCCGACACGGGAGCAGCGTCACCGAGGTGCCCGCGGGGGCGTCGGCGACGCGTGGACAGTTGCCCCGGATCGGGCGACGCAGTCCTGTGCGGGCGCACGGGATCCCCAGTGTCGAGAGCGGGCGGACGCACCGGCGCGAAGGGTCCTGTGGCCGCTGTGTGCGTGAAGGGTCCTGTGACCGCCGTGTGAAGGTGAGCGAGCCCATGACATGGGCCCAGGCACGGCGGGCAGAAGGAGAGGAGTCTGCCCGCAACGCCTGTCGCGCACCGGCGGCGTTTGCGTGCACGGCGAACACGAGGGAGATACGGCAAGGAGGCGAAGGCATGACGACCGCCGAACGGCTCCCCGACTCCGGCCCTGTGCGCGGTACCCGGCTGGAAAGAAGCCCGCAGGCAGCAGTTCGGGCCAGGGACGTGACCCGGGCATTTCTCGGCGGCCTGCCGCGTCAGGTGCCGCGCGAGGCCGTCGAGGCCACCACGCTCGTGGTGTCGGAGCTGGTGACGAACGTGGTGCGCCATGCGCGCGGTCGGCGCTGCGGCCTCGATCTGCGGGACATGGGGGACGGTGTGGGCATCTCCGTCTCCGACGACGATCCCACGCCGCCGCGTCCACGACGCTTGGATCTGGGCGGGGAAGGCGGCTTCGGCTGGCCGTTGGTGCGGCGGCTGTCCTCCGAGGTGTCCGTGGACTCCCGCCCGGACGGCAAGACCGTTCATGCCGTCGTGCGCTTTTGACGCATCGACGCGTTCGACAAGTTCGAAGAGTTCTGGGGAAAAGCATCATTCGCGATCCAGCAGCGACAGCCGACCGTGACGGAGTCGTTCGTCCGACGAGCGAGCGCGTCGTGATCAGGCACCGGGGGAGTACGTGATGATCCGTGGCGGATGACGGGGACGTGAACCGCGTCGTAGCGCCCGGCACTCGCCCGGAGGCGGTCGCCGACCGGGTGGCGGAGGTCGTCGAGGGAATCGTCGAGCTCTGGACCTCGGCCGGTCAGGCGGTCAGCCCGCGCTTGTCCGCGCACCAGCTGAAGGCCCTGAAGGCCGTCGCGTATCGCTCCGGACTCAACCTCACCGCACTGGCCGAGAGCGTGGGCATCGCGCTGCCGGCGGCGAGCCGTCTGTGCGATCGCCTCGAGGCCGCGGGCCTGTTGCAGCGCGTCCCCCACCCCGGCAACCGGCGCGCCCTGCAGCTGCTGCTCACGCCCCAGGGCAGCAGGATCCTCAGGGAGATCGACGAGCGGCGGTCCCTGAGCCTGGCGGCCGTGCTGGCGGCCATGCCCCCGGCGCAGCGCGAGTCGCTGGAGGAGGGCCTGCACGCGTTCCGCGCAGCCCAGCACGCGACGGCCGATGAGCGCGCCACGACGCGCGAGGAGCAATGACCGTTGCGCGGCAGACGGCAGACGGCAGACGGCAGGCGGCAGGCGGCACGCGGCGCGTGGCACGCGGCGCACGACGACCGATGAGCGCCACGCGCCACCCGCCACGCGCCGGCCGTTGAGCGCAACGCAGCACCCGCCGTACGAGCACCCGTAACTCTCCCACGCGCCGCACGACGGCCGATGAGCTCCGGACGAGTCCCAAAGGGAACGCGCGCCAGGTGTTGGCCCCGGGCCCCGCACCGCCTGGCGGGATTTCAGGCCGGTGCCCGGCCGGGAGTCCGCCTCGTCGCCGAGCCGCTGATGTGGCACAGCAGGAGACAGACGTCGTCGTCCCGCTGCGAGTCGGACAGCATCGGATCCAGGATCCGGTCGGCCGCCCGTTCCAGGTCGCGGCCCAGATCGCGGGCACGCTGAGCGGAGAGCGCGTCGGCAAGCCGCTGGATGCCCGGGTCGATTCCCTGGGCCCGCCGCTCCACCAGCCCGTCCGTGTACAGCGCGAGAGTCGATCCCGGCGGCAGGTCCGCCGTGTGGTCCCGGATGTCCTGGTGGAGGGGGATACCGAGCATGGCGCCGGGCTTGTCGTCCAGGACGCGCACCCGGCCGCCCGGGGTGCGCAGCACCGGCGGCGGGTGTCCGGCCGCGGCCCAGGTGACGGTGGACTCGTCCGGACGGAATCGGGCGATGACCGCGGTGGCGTACAGATCGGGTTGCAGGTGGTGGAGGAACACGTGCAGGCGGGTGAGGAGTTGGCCCGGCGTCCCTCCATCGACCGCGTAGGCGCGCAGCGCGGTGCGCAACTGGCTCATCATGACGGCGGCGTGCAGCCCATGGCCCGTCACGTCTCCCACGATGGCGACCAGACTGCCGTCGGGCTGCCGGAAGGCGTCGTACCAGTCCCCGCCGATGTTCAGTCCGTGTGTGGCCGGGAGGTAGCGCGCGGCCAGGCTGAGGTCCGGTGTCGTGGGCAGGTCCGTGAGCAGGGCGCGTTGCAGCGTCTCGGCGATGTCGCGGTTGTGTTCGAAGCGCTGCGCGTGATCGATCGCGACGCTGGCCCGGCGGCCGAGTTCGACGAGCATGATGGCGTCGTCGGCGTTCCACCGCTCTTGCGGCGACGTCAGCGTCAGCACGCCGAGGGGGGCGTGGCGTGTCGGCAGCGGGACGCACAGCAGGGGCTGCGTCGGGTGCAGGGCCGAGGGAGGGTGGTCGTCGACGCCGGGGAGGCCGCCCGGGTGGTCGGCGGCGAACTGCGGGCGGCCGGTGCGGGCGGCCACGACGGCCGCCGCTGGGTGGGGGCCGTGCTTGCCGGCCTTCTCGTCGTCGGCGAAGAGCCATACGTCGACGCTCTGGGCGTAGGCGGGTACCAGGAGTCGGGGCAGGCGGCGCAGAATCTCCTCGTGGTTGAGCGACGCCGTGAGGGCCGCGCTCGCGTCGGCGAGGAAGGTCAGTCTGCGGCGGGCGTTCTCGGCCTCGGTACGGGCGTGGCGTTCGGCGGTGTACAGCTCGCGCTGCACCCGGCCGGCCGCCTCGAGTTCCGCGTGCAGCGCCAGGACGCCCTGGTTGGTCTGGTGGAGTTCGTCCCGGTGGAAGGCGACCAGCTCCTCCTGCTCGGTGAGCCTGGCGAGGACGCGGGAGGTGTCCTCGTCGGCGCTGAGCAGGGCGTCGGCGAAGGCCGTACGATCGCCTGGCACTTGAGCCGCGCCGACGCCGTTGCCCGGTTCCGGGACGTCGACGGACGCTTCCCAACTCGCCTGCGTCCCGCTTCCGTTCCCCTCGCGCGCTCGGACGGCGACCGTGAGCCGACCGGGGCCCTGCCCGGCCGCGGGCACGGTGGTCCGCAAGGTCAGCAGCCAGGTGCCCCCTTTGACCAGGCACTGACGCAGTTGGGCACTGAGCGCGGTGACGAGGCGGGTGCGTTCGAGGGTGGAGACACCGTGCGCGGCCGCGAGCCGGGCGGCGGCGATACGGGCGGCGGCGGCGTCGTCGACCGTGGTGATCTGCCAGGTCTGGGTCATGTCTGATGATCCTGCGGGGTGGGGGTCAGCACGGCCACGGTCGTGTCGTCCCGCACGGGGCGGGCGGCACTGCTGGAATCACGCACGATCACGGCGGCCGCGACGGCGGGGTCCAGCGAGGCGAGCAGGGCGACGGGAGGGGGAGTCCACCGGCTGGGCAGTCCGTCGCTGTGGAGCACGAGCAGGCTGTCGTCGTTCCAGGGCGTCCGGGTGTGCGGCAGGCGCGCCGGACGGTGGGCGCCGACTATGCCGGGGCGGGACAGCAGCGGCCGCCAGGTGTCGCCGGAGCGCAGCCGGGCTCCGATGTTACCGATCCCGGCGAAGTCGAGGTGCCCGTCCGCGAGGTCGAGGCGGGCCACCGCGACCGCGGCGCCCCGGGTGTCGCACAGTGCCGTGTGCAGTTGCCCGAGCAGTTCCGGGGGTGGCAGATGCGCCGAGTGGCGGAGTTGACGTACGGCCGCGGTGGATGCCTTCGCCGCGGCGGGGCCGTGGCCGAGACCGTCGGCCAGCAGCAGCGTGACGTGGTCGCCCGACCGTACGCAGGCCCACGCGTCGCCGGAGTACTCGGCGGCCGCGAGGGGGATGTTGATCCCTCCCGCGCGCACCGGCACGGGGGCGCCGGTGTCACCGCGTCCGGGCCGTCGCGTGCGTACCGCGTAGACGCGGGCCAGGGCGACGGTGCCCTGGCCGGGCGCGGAGTGCACGTCGAAGTCGTCGGCGATACGACGGCAGGTGCCAAGTCCCGCGCCCAGTGAGGAGGTTGTCGAATAGCCGTCGCGCAGTGCGGCCGGGAGGTCGGAAATGCCCGGTCCGTGGTCGATCGCCGCTATCTGCACGGCCGCCCCTCGCCCGGCGCCGGGGAGCCAGAGGTCGGCGTCCACGGTGTCGATCAGGATCTGTCCGCCACCGCCGTGCTTGAGCAGGTTGGTGGCCAGTTCCGTGGCGACGAGCGCGGCTGCGGCCGTGCGGTCCTGGTCAAGCCCGGCGTGCTCGGCGGCGTGCTCGGCGGCCACCCGCACGTCCCGGACGCGGGTGGAGTCGTGCACGGGCACGTCCCAGACACGCGTCATCGGCTCTCCTCGCGTGGCCGCGGGGGACCGGCGACCCAGCAGATCACGGTGACGTCGGTGCCCTCGCCCGGCCGGGTGTCGATGGAGAACTCGTGCACCAGACGTCGGGCTCCGCCCAGCCCCAGGCCCAGGCCGCCGCCCGAGGTGTATCCGTCGCTGAGCGCCCGCTCGACGTCGGGGATGCCGGGCCCCTCGTCGGAGAACGTCAGGCGCAGGCCTCGCGCCACCCCCTTTTCCAGGGGCGTGGACTCGACCTGGCCGCCTCCGCCGTGCACCAGCGTGTTGCGGGCGAGCTCACTCGCCGCCGTGACCAGCTTCGTCTGCTCCACCAGACCGAAACCGAGCTGGGCGGCTGCCTGGCGCACGTGCTGACGCACCCATGCGAGATCCATGTCGGTGCGAATCGGCAGGCAGGCGGTGACGCAGCCGGAAGTTTCCGTCACGGGCTCTCCTGGCGTGCTGGACTGTGGTGGAGGGGCGTCGACGCCGGGTTCAGCAACCGCATGGCCTCTTCGGTGTCGAGCGCGGTGCGCAACCCGGGCAGGGTCAGGCCGAGTTCGACCAGGGTGATGGCGACGGCGGGCCGCATTCCCGCCACGACCGTCTGCGCCGCCAGCAGCTCGGCCTGCGCCGCGATCTCGGCGAACACCCGGCCGAGGAAGGAGTCGACGATCTCGACGCCCGAGATGTCGATGACGACGCCTGTGACGGAACTGGCCGCGATGGCCTCGCCTATGTCCTGCTGCAACTGTTCGGCGGCATGGTCGTGCAGATCGCCCTGGAGCGTGACCAGAAGGACATGGCCGAGCTTGAGTACGGGGACATGGGCGCCCGAGGAGCCGGCGATCGGGGCGCTCACCGCGCGCTCGTGCCGGTGCGGTCCTGGTCGACGAGGACGGTGCCCTGCTGGTGAAGGGCGTACGCGAGGGCGTCGGCGAGGCTGGCACGGGTGACCACCGTCCCGAGGTCGATGCCGAGGTGGACGATGGTCTGGGCGATGGCGGGCCGGATGCCCGAGACGATGCACTCCGCTCCCATGAGGCGCGCGGCCGCCACGGTCTTCATCAGGTGCTGGGCCACGAGGGAGTCGACGGTCGGCACGCCGGTGATGTCCAGGATGGCGAAGCGGGCCTGCTGGTCGACGACGGCGTCGAGCAGGCTCTCCATCACGACCTGGCTGCGGGCGCTGTCGAGCGTGCCGATCAGCGGGACGGCGACTACCCCGGTCCACAGTTTGATGACGGGCGTGGCCACTTCCAGCAACTGGAGGCGCTGCCGGTCGATGAGTTCCTGTCCCGCGCTGAGCGTCGTCTCCAGCACGACGAGCCGGAGCGTTCCCAGCAGCGCGGTGAGCGCGACCGCGGCCTCCTCGGCCTGGCCGCCCGGTTCGCCGGAGAATTCGGCACGCAGTATTTCGGCGGCCGAGGGGCGCAGCGCGGCCACCTCTGCGGCGATCTGCACGGACGTGGCACCCGCGCGCGCCCGGGAGGCCGCCATGCGGCCCAGCTGATCGCGCACCGTGGCGAAGCCGGAGGCCCCCAGGTCCTCGACCTGCCCCGTGGCCGCCACCGCGGCCAGCGCCTCCACCACGGCCCGGCCCGCTTCCACGGCCTCGTCCCGTGACACGGTGAAGACGGTGCGGAAGAGTGCCTCGTCGGCCCACCGCTGGGCGATCTGCTCGCAGCGGCGGCGCAGGAAGGCACCGACATCCTGCGCCGACGCCCTCTGCTGTACCGCTGTCTCGTGATCCGCCACGTGCTCGTCTCCTTCGTAGGTTCGCTTCTTCGTCGGCATTCGGGGATCTGCCGCTGGGGTGATCTCTTGTCGTACGGCAACAGCAGCCATGGCCCGCGCGTGTACGGCACCCGCCCGCACCGCGAAGACCGCTTCCTGGCCCGCTGCCCACCTGGGTCCGTGGGCGGCGGTCCTGACCCGCTCTCTGAGTACCGCGCGGGGCACCTCCGTGGCGGGCAGCGACCGCGTGGCGGCGACGGCCTGCGCCGGCGCCTTATGTTTTGTTCCTGCCGTCGCCTCGGCAGGCTGACAGTGCGTAAGAAGATGGGAGAGTTAGACGGTGACTTCCTCCGGCCCGCGTCCGCAGCCCATCGAGGTGGCTCGTATGACCTCTGAGGCGGCCGAGCTGCTGGAAATCCTCTGGGGGCGCGCCTCGACGGCTCCGGTCTCGGCGTCCCAGCTGCGGGTGCTGTTCGTCCTGGAGCACAACGAGGGCATCAATCTGCGGACGCTCGCCGACGCGCTCGGCTCCACTCCTCCCTCGACCAGCAGGCTCTGCGACCGGCTGCAGGCCGTGGGATATGTCGAGCGGAAGCCGGGCGTCACGAGCCGGCGCGAGCTGCGCCTGTTCCTGAGCCGTCGCGGCAGGTCGTTCCTCACGGAGCTGCGCGCGCGTCGCGAACACGCCCTGGAGGCGGTTCTGGCGCAGATGCCGGCGGCCAAGCGCACGGCGCTCGTGGAAGGGCTGGAGGCCTTCTGTGCGGCCGCGGCGGCGCAGATCCACGAGGACGACGACGTGTTGGATGCCCGTACGGCCTGACCGGCGCGTCGACGGGTCTCGGATGTCGGTGTGCGCGGGCCCGGGTGCCGCGCTTTTCCCGCGTGGGCAGCCGACCTCACCCACCGCACCATCTCAGGTCCTTTCCCCTGTCCGACGTCGATCACTTTGTTGCCTCATCGCTACAGTTGTCAAATGGCAACTGTTGTGCAGGTGTTCTCGGCACCGCGTCTTTTCCGACGGGTGTGTTGACGGGATCCATCCGCTGTATGGACTCGCCGAGCACGACCACGATTACCCGCCGAAGCGCGGGGCACACCTCACGTTTTGACGAGCCCCCCACCCGGGCCGTGAGGACGCGTTCCGTCGTCGACGAGCGCCCCTGGCCCGCCGCTTGCACGCTCTTGACCCTCCCTTTCCCGGAATACCTCTGACACAGAGCTATTCTCGAAGGGTGGAGTCAGAGGGCTTTCCCGAGGCACTGGCCGACACCCTGGCCGGTGTGCAGCGGCTGATCAGGCGACGGCTGCGCAGGGGCACGAGCGCCCCGCGGCTGCGCGGCGCCGAGGTCGAACTGCTGCGCCTGGTCGTGGATCGGCCGGGCATCCGTGTGTCGGAGGCCGCCAAGGAGCTCTACCTGGCGGGCAATTCGGTCTCCACGCTGGTCAACCAGCTGATGAGGGACGGCTACCTGACCCGCGAGACGGACCCGACCGACCGGCGCGCGGTGCGACTGCTGCCCACACCGGCGGCCGACGAGAGGCTGCGCGACTGGCGCCGAAGGCGTGCCGCGCTCGTACGCGGTCAGCTGGCCCGTCTCGACGAGACCGACCGGGCGGCCCTGGAGGCGGCCCTTCCGGCCCTGCGCACACTGGCGGCGAACCTGCACGAGGAGGCCGAGGAGACATGACGCGGACGACGACCGGAGAGGCAGAACCCGGCGAGGAGGCGGGCGCGGTGGCGGATGCCGGCACGGACGCCGTCACCTGTGCCGCTATGGTGTACGCCTTCGGCGAGACCAGAGCGGTCGACGGGCTCGAACTCTCCGTCCGCGACGGCGAGGTGTTCGGACTGCTCGGTCCCAACGGCGCGGGCAAGACCACCGCGATCCGCTGCATCACCACGCTCCTGCCGGTCCCGGCCGGCATGGTCCGCGTCTTCGGACACGACGCCGCACGTGAACGGATGGCGGTACGCCGCCTGCTCGGCTACGTACCGCAGCAGCTCTCCGCCGACGCCGGGCTCACCGGCCGGGAGAACGTGGAGCTGTTCGCCCGTGTCTTCGACGTCTCCCGCAAGGAGCGCGCGGCGCGCGTCGACCAGGCGCTCGCCGCGGTCGACCTCACCGACGCGGCCCAACGGCTGGCGAAGACGTACTCCGGAGGCATGGTCCGCCGCCTCGAACTCGCCCAGGCACTGGTCAGCGCGCCCCGGCTGCTGATCCTCGACGAGCCGACCATCGGCCTCGACCCGATCGCCCGGACGAGCGTGTGGGAGCACATCAACGCCGTACGCGAGGCCACCGGCATGACCGTCCTGGTGACGACCCACTACATGGACGAGGCCGACCAGTACTGCGACCGGGTCGCGCTGATGCACCGCGGCCGGGTGCGTGCCCTCGGCACCCCCGAGGAGCTGCGGCGGGGCCTCGGCGAGCGGCGCGGCGACGCGCACCACGGTGAACTGCCCACGCTGGAGGACGTCTTCCGCGACATCGCCGGCAGTGGCCTCCACGACCAGTCAGGAGACTTCAGCGATGTCCGAAGCACCCGCCGTACCGCGTCCCGTGTCGGCTGACCTCGTCCACCCCGCGGGCCTGGACCTGTTGCTGACCCCGCCCCGCGCCCGTACCGGCTGGCGAGTGCTGCCCGCCCGGGTCGGCGCGATGTGCGCGGTCGAACTGCAGAAGCTGCGCCACGACCGCACCGAGCTCTACACCCGGGCCGTCCAGCCGGCGCTCTGGCTGCTGATCTTCGGCGAGACCTTCACCCGGATCAAGGCGATACCCACCGGCGGCATCCCCTATCTCGACTATCTGGCGCCCGGCATCATCGCCCAGTCCGCGATGTTCATCGCCATCTTCTACGGCATCATGATCATCTGGGAGCGGGACGCCGGGATCCTCACCAAGCTCCTGGTCACCCCGACCCCGCGCTCGGCGCTCATCACCGGCAAGGCCTTCGCCGCCGGGGTGAAGGCGTTGATCCAGGCCGTCGTGGTCGTCGTCATCGCCGCGCTGCTCGGGGTGGCGATGACCTGGAACCCGCTGCGTCTGCTGGGCGTCGCGGTGGCCGTCGTGCTCGGCTCGGCGTTCTTCTCCTGCCTCTCGATGACCATCGCGGGCATCGTGCTCACCCGGGACCGGCTCATGGGCATCGGACAGGCCATCACGATGCCGCTGTTCTTCGGCTCCAACGCCCTCTACCCGGTGGCCGTCATGCCGGGCTGGCTCCAGGCCATCAGCAAGATCAACCCGCTCAGCTACCAGGTGGACGCACTGCGCGGCCTGCTGCTCGGGACGCCCGCCCACCTTGCGCTGGACTTCGGGGTGCTCGTCCTCGCCGCGGCCCTCGGCATCCTGGCCGCCTCGTCCCTGCTGGGCCGCCTGGCCCGCTGAAACCCGGGCCGGACCGGCCGGGTCGCGGGGCTCAGGGCAGCGGCTGCTCGGCCCAGATCACCTTTCCGGCGGGGTTGTACCGGGTGCCCCAGCGTTCGGCGATCTGGGCGACCAGGAACAGGCCGCGTCCGCCCTCGTCGGTGCTCGCCGCGTAGCGCAGGTGGGGTGAGGTGCTGCTGCCGTCGAAGACCTCACAGATCAGGTTGCGGTCGCGCAGCACACGGACCCGGATCGGACCGCTGCCGTAACGGATCGCGTTGGTGACCAGCTCGCTGAGGATCAGCTCCGTGGTGAACGCCATCTCGTCCAGCCCCCACTCTGCGAGCCGCCGGGTGACCGAGGCGCGCACCTCGCCGACGGCCACCGGGTCCGACGGCACCTCCCACTCGGCGATCCGGTCGGCACCGAGCGCGTGGGTGCGGGCGACGATCAGGGCGATGTCGTCGCTCGGCCGGGCCGGCAGCAGGGCGTCGAGCACGGCCCGGCAGGTCTCCTCCGGCGAGCGGTCGGTCCCGGCCAGAGCCGTGCGCAGCATCTCGAGACCTACGTCGATGTCCCGTTCCCGGTCCTCGACGAGCCCGTCCGTGTAGAGAACGAGGCGAGTGCCCTCCTCCAGTTCGAGCTCGGCCGTCTCGAACGGGAGGCCGCCGAGGCCGAGCGGCGGGCCGGCCGGCACCTCGGGGAACTCGACGGTGCCGTCGGGACGCACCAGCGCGGGTGGCGGATGGCCGGCCCGCGCGACGGTGCAGCGCCGGGAGGTCGGGTCGTAGACGGCGTACAGGCAGGTGGCGCCGGTGACGGCGGCTCCGCTGTCCTCCGCGACCTCGTCCTGGTCGATACGGCCGACCAGCTCGTCCAACAGCCCGAGCAGCTCGTCGGGCGGCAGGTCCAGCGCGGAGAAGTTGTGCACCGCGGTACGCAGCCGCCCCATCGTCGCCGCGGCGTGCAGTCCATGGCCGACCACGTCGCCCACCACGACCGCGACACGCGCCCCCGGCAACGGCAGCACGTCGAACCAGTCGCCGCCCACCCCCGCCTGGGCCGGGAGGTAGCGGTAGGCGAGGTCCAGGGCGCTCTGCTCGGGCAGACTGCGCGGCAGCAGACTGCGCTGCAGGGTGACGGCCATGGTGTGCTCGCGGGTGTAGCGGCGCGCGTTGTCGATGGAGACCGCCGCGCGGGCGACCAGCTCCTCGGCGAGGGCCAGATCCTCCGTGTCGAAGGGGTCGGGCCGCTCTGAGCGCCAGAAGTTGACGACGCCCATCATCAGCGGGCCCACCCGCAGGGGGACGGTGATCAGGGAGTGGATGCCGTAGTCCACGACCCGGCCGGTGCGCTGCACATCCTGTGCCAGCCAGCCCGGGGACCCGCCGAGGTCGGGCTCGACGACCGCCTCCCCGGTACGGAGGCTCTGGGCCTGGGGAGTGGACGGGACAAAACCGATCTGCTCGCCCACCGGATAGAGCGGGGCGTCCCCGCGGATTCCGCCGGACGCCGTGCGGCGCAGATCGGTGCCCGCGTCCGGTTCCTGCCCGTTCAGCACGGCGTCGGCCAGATCCACGGTGACGAAATCCGCGAACCGGGGGACGGCCACCTCCGCCAGTTCCTCGGCGGTGCGGGTCACGTCCAGGCTCGTACCGATGCCCACCCCCGCGTCGTACAACAGTTTGAGTCGCTCGCGTGCCACCTCGGCCCGGCCGGACAGCGAGCGCAGTTCGGTGGAGTCGCGGAGGGTCGCGACGCTGCCGGCCGGGCCACCCTGGAGGTCCGTGGGCCGTTGGTTGATGGCCAGCAGCCGGTCGCCCACCAGGTGCACCTCGTCGGTGACGACGCGTCCCGAGGCCAGCAGCTCGGCGGTGTCCGTGTCGAGACCGAGGTCGAGCACGTCCCGGCCCTCGGCGTCGGCCGGCAGGTCGAGCAGGCGGTGCGCCTCGTCGTTGGCGAGCACCAGCCGTCCCTCGCCGCCGACGATGATCACTCCCTCCCGGACGGCGTGCAGCACCGCGTCGTGATGCTCGTACATGCGGGTCATCTCGTACGGGCCCAGGCCGCGGGTCTGGCGCAGCAGGCGTCTGCTCACGAGTGCCGTGCCCCCCGTGGCCAGGGCCAGACCCACGCCCGCGGCGGTCAGGACGAGGGGGAGCTGCCGGTCGGCGACACCGCCCACATTGGCCGTGGTGATGCCGGCCGACACCATGCCCACGACCTTGCCGTCGGGGTCCTTGATGGGGACCGTGGCCTGCACCAGAGGCCCGATGGTTCCCGTGATCTGCTCGGTGATCGACTGGCCGGCGAGCACGGGTGCGGTGGTCCCGACGAACTTCTTTCCGATGCGGTCCGGCTTGGGGTGGGTGTAGCGGATCGCGTCGGTGTTCATCACGACGATGAAGTCCACGTGCGACGCCTTGCGGGCGGCTTCGGCCCGTGGCTGGAGGATGGCCGTCGGATCGGGGGCGCTGAGTGCCTCGCGGGTGCCCGGCGCGTTGGCGAACGTCTCGGCGACGGCGAGCGAGCGGTTGCGGGCCTCCTGGGTGCTGTCGTGGCGTACCTGGAGCACCAGGGCCACGACGGCGGACACGACCAGGAGCAGCACGATCACCACTTGCAGGACGAAAACCTGCCCTGCGACACTGCGCCCGCTCAGCGCCGTCCGGGGCCCGGTGGCCGGGCTACGGCGGTGCCTGCCTCCTTGTGGCTCACGCTGAACGAGCGGCGTCCTGAGGCGGCGGGTCGACTGAGCCCGGGTTCGACCCAATAGTCCGACCATGTGCTATGTCTACACTGCCCGGCGCCCGGTGGCGAGGGGCGTCACACATAGTGAGCGGTGGCGGCCGGGGCGGGGTACTCGCCGAAATGAGCGGGTGCTGCCGACGCAGGGATCTGGCCGCATGATGGAAAGGATCCCTTCACCCGCATTTGCGATCCACCCGCGGGAGGTCGTCATGAAAACCCCGGACCGCTATCGGCTTACCTTCACCCAGGCAGGATCGGGCAGTGCCGGTGTCGTGACGGACGAGGTCGTCGTCGAGAGGACCGACACCCTCGGACCGGGCGGCAACCCGGTGTACTGCGATCCCACCGGCATACTCCGTGCCGAGATCAGCGCGGCGGGCGAGGTGCGCATGCTGGCCAGCGGCGCCTACCAGTCGCCGATCAACCCCGCCGCCGAACCGATCCCCTGACCATGTGCACGTCTTCGGGCGCCGCCCCGTCGGTGCCCCGCAGGTCGCGGACGAAGCGAAGACCCGGTCGGCCGTTCAGCTCGATGTCCCCGGCGGGCAAGAAGCCCGTACGGGCCAGGACGGCTCGTGATCCGGCGTTGTCGACCGTCGTGACGGCCCGCAGCGTGCTCAGGCCGTACGTCGTGACGCCCAAGGCACAGACCTCGCTAACGGCGGCCGTGGCGAGCCCGCGCCCCGCGGCCCGCTCGGCGATCCGGTAACCCAGTTCGGCCGAACCGTCCGCCACGTCGATCACGTTGACCCGCCCCAGCACCGCGCCCTCGCTGTCCACCAGCAGATGGAAGAAGTGCAGCCCCGACGCCTGCTCGGCGAGCAGCTCTTGGTGGCGTGCGTCGAAGTGGGCGAAGTACGCGTCGCCGCGGTCGGGGATCGACGCGGCGAAGTACGCCCTGTTCTCCCGTTCGAACTCGAGGAGGGCCGGCGCGTGGTCGCGGCGAAGGAGTTCGAGTCGAGGCATCCGGCCATGCTAGACGCGCGGGTGCCGCGGGCACACCGCCGGGAGTCCTGTCACGCCCGCGTGCCGGGGACGTCGGGGCGCCCCCGACCGACGTCCGGTGACCGCGACGCACGTTCTCACCGGCGGCCCGCCAGGCTCTCCTCGACCCACTGCTTCAGGGCAGGAGCGGGCGCAGCGCCGGTCTTGCGGGAGATCACCTCTCCCTTCTCGAGCAACAACAAGGTCGGCACGGCCTGCACTTGGAAGCGCTGGGCGAGCCGCGGATTCCGGTCGATGTCGACCTTGACCAACTTGACCTGTCCGGCGAGCTGGTGGGCCACCTGTTCCAGCGCGGGGCTGACCATCCGGCACGGCCCGCACCAGGTGGCCCACAGGTCCACGAGCACATACGGCTTCGCCTGCTCGGCGATCTCCGCGAAGTCCTGGTCGCCCGCGTCGACGATCCAGGGCAGTGGAGCATGACAGTTGCCGCAGCGGGGGGTGCCGTCCGCCGCCGCCGGGATCCGGTTCCGGCGTCCGCACCGATCGCAGACGACGGTGGTGCCCGGGCTCGTGGCCACCGGACTCACGCGGCTTTCCGCAGGCCCGGCTCGGGCGAATCGGCGTAGGTGACGACCAGTTCGCCGTTCTGCGCGTCGACGCGGATCGTCGAGCCGTCCTGGACGTCACCGCGGATCAGGGCCCGGCCGACGAGTGTCTCGACCTCGTGCGAGATGTACCGGCGCAACGGACGTGCGCCGTACACGGGGTCGAAGCCCTGCTGGGCGATGAGTTGACGGCCGGCCTCGGTGAGTTCGACGGTGATCTGCCGCTCGGCCAGCCGGCGGCGCAGGTCGTTGAACTGCAGCTCCACGATGTGCTCGATCTGGGGCAGGCCCAACGGCTTGAACAGCACGATGTCGTCGACCCTGTTGAGGAACTCGGGCCGGAAGTGGCTCTGCAGTTCGCTCATCACCAGGGCCCGCGCGTCGGGCTTGATCTCGCCGTCGGCGGTCACCCCGTCGAGCAGATGGGCCGAACCGATGTTGGACGTCATGATCACCACGGTGTTGCGGAAGTCGACGGTGCGGCCCTGGGCGTCGGTGATGCGGCCGTCGTCGAGCACCTGGAGCAGGGTGTTGAACACATCGGCGTGCGCCTTCTCGATCTCGTCGAAGAGCACCACGGAGTACGGCTTGCGGCGCACGGCCTCGGTGAGCTGGCCGCCCTCCTCGTAGCCGACGTACCCGGGAGGCGCACCGACGAGCCTGCTGACGGTGTGCCGTTCCTGGTACTCGCTCATGTCCAGCCGGATCATGTTCTCCTCGGAGTCGAAGAGCGCCGCGGCGAGCGTCTTGGCCAGCTCGGTCTTCCCGACGCCGGTGGGGCCGAGGAAGATGAACGAGCCGATGGGCCGGCGCGGGTCGCGGATGCCGGAGCGGGCCCGGATGATGGCGTCCGTGACCAGCTTGACCGCCTCGTCCTGGCCGACCACCCGCTCGGTGAGGATCTCGTCGAGCCGCAGCAGCTTCTCGCGCTCGCCCTCCTGGAGGCGGGTGACCGGGATACCGGTCCAGGCCGCCACGATCTCCGCGATCTCGTCCTCGGTCACGACCTCGCGCAGCAGCCGGTTGTCGCCCTGCTTGGAGTCGAGCCGCTCCTCCTCGGCCGCCAGCCGGCGTTCGAGTTCGGTGAGCGTGCCGTAGCGCAGTTCGGCGGCACGGTTGAGGTCGTAGTTGCGCTCCGCCTCCTCGGCCTCCTGCCGCACCCGCTCCAGCTCCTGGCGCAGGTCCTGCACCCGGCGGATGGCCTGACGTTCGGCCTCCCACTGGGCGTGCATGGCGTCGGACTCGGCGCGCAGGTCGGCCAGTTCGCGGCGCAGCTCTTCGAGCCGCTTGGCGCTCGCGGTGTCGGTCTCCTTGGCCAGGGCCGCCTCCTCGATCTCCAGGCGGGTCACCCGGCGGGTGATCTCGTCGAGTTCGGCCGGCATGGAGTCGATCTCGGTCCGCAGCCGCGCGCACGCCTCGTCGACGAGGTCGATGGCCTTGTCGGGCAGGAACCGGTCGGAGATGTAGCGGTGGCTGAGGGTCGCGGCGGCGACCAGCGCGGTGTCCTGGATCTTCACGCCGTGGAAGACCTCCAGGCGCTCGCGCAGCCCGCGCAGGATCGAGATGGTGTCCTCCACGCTCGGCTCGTCCACCAGTACCTGCTGGAAGCGGCGTTCGAGGGCGGCGTCGGACTCGACGTACTTGCGGTACTCCTCCAGCGTGGTCGCGCCGATCATGTGCAGCTCGCCGCGTGCCAGCATCGGCTTGAGCATGTTCCCGGCGTCCATCGCGCCCTCGGCGCCGCCGCCCGCTCCGACGACCGTGTGCAACTCGTCGACGAAGAGCAGGATGCGGCCCTCGCCGGCCTTGACCTCGCTCAGCACGGCCTGGAGACGTTCTTCGAACTCCCCCCGGTACTTGGCGCCCGCCACCAGCGAACTCATGTCGAGGGAGAAGATCGTGCGGTCGCGCAGCCCGTCGGGCACGTCGCCCCGCACGATGCGCTGGGCGAGGCCCTCCACGATCGCGGTCTTGCCGACGCCCGGGTCACCGATGAGTACGGGGTTGTTCTTGGTCTTGCGGCTGAGGATCTGGATGACGCGGCGGATCTCCGCGTCCCGGCCGATCACCGGGTCCATCTTCCCGCTGCGCGCCTCCGCGACCAGATCACGGCCGTACTTCTCCAGGGCCTCGTACGACGCCTCGGGCGTCGCCGATGTGACCCGCTGGTTGCCCCGGATCCGGGTCAGCGCCGACAGGAAGGAGTCCTTGGTGACGCCGTGCTCCTTGAGGAGGCGTCCGGCCGCGGTCCGCGAGCCCTCGTCGGCCAGCGCCAGCACCAGGTGCTCGACGGACACGTACTCGTCCTTGAGCCGTTTGGCCTCCTGCTCGGCCGCGTCCAGCACCTTGGTGAGGCGCTGGGTGACGTACACCTGGCCGGGGGAGGCGCCGGGGCCGGTCACTTTCGGACGGCGCGCCAGTTCGTCGGAGAGCGCGGTGCGCAGCGCCCGGGTGTCGGCGCCGGACTGGTCGATCAGCCGCGGGATCAGGCCGTCCGGCTGGTCGAGGAGGGCGAGCAGCAGATGTTCGCCGTCGACCTCGGTCTGGTTCAGCCGGCCGGCGATGGTCTGCGCTTCCTGCAGCGCTTCCTGGGACTTCTGGGTGAGCCGGTTCATATCCACGATTCATCACTCCTGGAGCCGGCGTTGCTGCGCCTCAAGGCGGCTTCCAACTCGCTGATCCGGTCGAGCAGATCGAGTACCAGACCCAGGGAGGCGTAGTTGAGGGGGAGCGCGGCCCGTAGTCGTTGGATGCGGGCGAGGGTGGCGGGCGCGGACTGCTCGAACCACAGCCGTCCGGCGGTGTCCCGGGTGGCGTCGACGAGACCGAGGGCGACGAAGCGTCGTACGAGATCCGGGTGGAGGCCGGAGCGCCGGGCGACGACGTCGAGACCGAGCCGGCGGACCGGCGCGAGGGTGGTGGTGCGGGTCGTGACGGTCAGGCCGCGCGCGGGCACCGGGGTGGCCGTCCGGCGGTGCTGGCCTGCGGGACCAGGGGCAGTCGTCATCGGGACCTCCTCGGATCGAAGGGGGACACGGCGGCCAGCTCCTCGAAGAGCTCACGCTCGCGTGCGGTGGGCTCGGGCGGCACCATGATGCGGACCTCCGCGTACAAGTCGCCGTCCTGACCGCGGGGGTTGGGCATGCCCTCGCCGCGCAGCCGGAGCCGGCGGCCGCTGGAGGAGCCCGCGGGGACCGTGACCTTGGCGGTGCCGCCGGGGGTGGGCACCGGCACGGTCGCGCCGAGCGCCGCCTCCCACGGCGTCACCGGGAGGACGACGTGAATGTCCCGGCCCTCCAGCCGGAACCGTCCGTCGGGCTTGATCCGCACCCGCAGATACAGATCGCCCGCCGGGGCGTCGCCGCTGCCTCTGCCGCCTTCTCCGGCCAGCCGGATGCGCTGCCCGTCGACCACGCCGCGCGGAATGGTGACGTCGTATGTGCGCTGCCCGTTCGGGCCGCCCAGGGTGATGCTGCGCTTACCGCCCCGGTACGCCTCCGCGACGCCGAGCTCGATCTCGGCCTCCTGGTCGGCGCCGGGAACAGGACCCCATCCCCCGCCGCCGCCACCGCCGCCGCGTCCGAAGATCCCGCCGAACAGGTCCTCGAAGTCGATGCCGGATCCGTCGAAGTCGACGCCCTCGTCCGTGCGGAACCGGACCCGGGAGCCGCCGCCCCGTCCACCGCCTCCGCCCCAGCCGCCGCGGGCGCCCGCCCCGGCGGCCACCCGCTCGTCGTAGTCCTCCGGGATCTGCCGGAAGTTCTCACCGAAGCGGTCGTAGCGCTGCCGTGTCCTCGGGTCCGACAGCACGCTGTAGGCGTCATTGATCTCCTTGAAGCGTTCCTCGGCCGCGGGATCCTTGTTGACGTCGGGGTGGTGCTTGCGCGCCAGTTTGCGGAAGGCCTGCTGGATCTCCTCGGAGCTCGCGTCGCGCGCCACCCCGAGCACGTCGTAATAGTCGCGGGCCATGGGGCGTCACTCCTGCCGCTTGCTGACCACGACGAACGCGGGGCGCAACTGCTTGTCGTCCGCGCCGTAGCCCGGACTCACCACCTGGGCCACGGTGTTCGGCTCCGCGTCCGGGGCGTCGATCACGCCGACGACCTCGTGCCGGGTGGGGTCGAAGGGCACCCCGGTCTCCTCGTAGCGTGGGTATCCGAGGCCGCGCAGCACCTCGACGGCCTGGTCGCGTACGGCCTCGACGCCCTTCAACACGGCGCTGGGATCGGCGTCCGCGTGGGCCAGGGCCCGCTCCAGGTTGTCGAGGACGGGCAGCCAGGCGGCCGCCGTACGGGCGCGCTCGTCACTGCGCGCGCGTTCCAGTTCCTTCACGTGGCGCTTGCGGAGGTTGTCCAGGTCGGCGAGGGCGCGGTGCCAGCGGTCGCGGAGTTCGTCGAGGGCTGCGGACTGGTCGTCCGCGGCTGCCGCCGGCGGCTGGGTGGGCGCGGAGGTCTCGCCCGGTTGCTCCTGCTGTGGCAACTCCTGCTCCGGAGGTGACATCGGCTCCTGTCCGGTGGCCATGACCGCACCTCAGCTCTTGTCGAATTCCGCGTCGATCACGTCGTCGTCGGAACCCGCGGAGACGCCCGCGGTTCCTTCCGCTCCGGTCTGGGCCTGCGCGGTCGGACCCGCCTGCTGGGTGGCGGCGAGCGAGGCCAGCATCTGTTGCAGTTCGGAGGTGAGCGGCCTGGCCTTGTCCGGCGGCGCTTCCTGCTGGACCGCCTCGCGGGCGTCGGCGACGAGCATCTCCGCCCGGGCCCGCTCGTGCGAGGGCACGGCGTCCCCCAGCTCGTTCAGCCGGCGTTCGACCTGGTAGGCCACGGCGTCCAGCTCGTTGCGGGCATCCACGGCGTCGCGCAGTGCCTGGTCCTCGCCGCGGTGCTGGTCGGCCTCCCGGACCATCCGCTCGACCTCGCTCTGGTCGAGGTTGGAGCCCTCGCTGATGGTGATGGTCTGTTCCTTGCCGGTGTCCTTGTCCCGTGCGGTGACGTTCAGGATGCCGTTGGCGTCGATGTCGAAGGTGACCTCGACCTGCGGCTCGCCGCGCGGTGCCGGGCGGATGTCCTTCAGCTGGAACCGGCCCAGGACCCGGTTGTCGGCGGCCATTTCGCGCTCGCCCTGGAGGACGACCACGTCCACCGCCTCCTGGTTGTCCTCGGCGGTGGAGAAGGTCTCCGAGCGTCGTACCGGGATCGTGGTGTTGCGGTCGACGATCTTCGTCATCACGCCGCCGCGCGTCTCCACGCCCAGCGACAGCGGTGTCACGTCGAGCAGCAGGACGTCCTTGACCTCGCCCTTGAGCACCCCCGCCTGAATCGCGGCCCCCAGCGCCACGACCTCGTCCGGGTTGACGCTCATGTTCGGGTCCTTGCCACCGGTCAGCCGGCGGACCAGGTTCTGCACCGCCGGTATGCGCGTGGAGCCGCCCACGAGGATGACCTCGTCGATGTCGCTCTCGCTGACCTTGGCGTCGGCCATCGCCTGCTTGACCGGTTCCATGGTCCGCTCGACCAGATCGGCGGTGATCTGGTCGAAGGTGGAACGCATGATCGTCTCGGTCAAGTGCTTGGGGCCGGCCGCGTCCGCGGTGACGAACGGCAGGCTGACCTGTGTCTGTGTGACCGAACTCAGCTCGGTCTTGGCCTTTTCCGCAGCTTCGAACAGCCGTTGCAGCGCCTGTGGGTCCTTGCGCAGGTCGATGCCGTTCTCCTTCTGGAAGTCGTCCGCCAGCAGGTCGACGAGCCGGCGGTCGAAGTCGTCGCCGCCGAGGTGGCTGTCACCCGCGGTCGAACGCACTTCCACCACCCCGTCGCCGACGTCCAGGATGCTCACGTCGAAGGTGCCGCCACCGAGGTCGAAGACGAGCACCGTCTCGTGCTGCTTCTTTTCCATGCCGTACGCCAGCGCCGCCGCCGTCGGCTCGTTGATGATCCGCAGGACTTCGAGGCCCGCGATGCGCCCTGCGTCCTTGGTCGCCTGGCGTTGCGCGTCGTTGAAGTACGCGGGCACGGTGATGACGGCCTCGGTGACCTTCTCGCCCAGCTGCTTGCTCGCGTCGTCTGCCAGCTTGCGCAGCACCAGGGCGCTGATCTCCTCCGGCGCGTAGAGCTTGTCGCGCACCTTGAAGCGCGCGACCCCGCCCTCGCCTTCGACGACGTCGTACGCCACGGCCTTGGCCTCGTCGGACACCTCGTCGTAGTGCCGGCCGATGAACCGCTTGGCCGAGTAGATGGTGCCCTTGGGATTGAGGATCGCCTGGCGCCTGGCGAGCTGCCCGACCAACCGTTCGCCCCCCTCGGTGAAGGCGACGATGGAGGGTGTCGTACGCGAGCCCTCGGCGTTCGGTATGACGGTCGCTTCACCGCCCTCCCACGCGGCGATCACGGAGTTGGTGGTGCCCAGATCGATTCCGACTGCCTTGGCCATGAGGAACTCCTTCGCCGACCGCCCGTCCCCATGGGGGCGGCTGTGCTCAAGTGAGGGTTGTGTCGTCCGTGCGTCCGTGCGTCCGTGCGTCCGTAAGCCCGTAAGCCCGTAAGCCCGTAAGCCCGTAAGCCCGTGCGCCACCGCGGAGGCGTCGGCTCCCTTCGCCGGCGGCGCCCGAGGCGCCCGCTATGAACGCGGATTCACGGTTCGCGGCTCCCGTCTCTGCCAGCGTGTGGCAGGGAGCGGGACGACCGCTTGCTCCCGGCGGGGCCAAATTCCGTCCGCGGAGTCCGCCTGACAGTGCAGGGGAACAGGTGTACGCCTCGCGTGGGGGCGGCCGTGTACGCCCGTCCGCCGTGCGCCGCCCGGAAGGCATGTCCGCTGACTCCCGAGACTCCCGCTCGCCCCGGTGCGGCCCCGCCACCCGCCTGCGCACGGGAAGCGGTGAGGAAGCGGTGAGATGGGGCGAAAGTTACTATGGCGACATGCCTGGCGTGGCGGACGACCGATCCGGTGCGGCCCACCGGATCGGCGGACCCAGCCGGCCCCACAGCCAGGCCCCGAGCACTGCCCAGGCCTCCTGGGAGCACCGTCAGCCGGACGGCCTGTACGGCGTGTTCGAGCTGGCCGTGACCATGCTGGACGGCCGCCCCGCGGATGAGGTCCTGCAGCTGGCTTTGGGCGCGGTGCCGCGCCTGGTCGGCTGCCGGCCCGAGGGCGGCTTCGTGCTCCGGGACGGACGCTTCGAGCTCGAAGCGGCTCCAGGGGCGGAGCTCCTCGGCGGACGCGCCCCGCGCGACCTGTCCGAAACAGCCGATCAGCTGACCGCGCTGCACGGGCGGGACGGCGAAATCGGCTTCCGGGAGGGCGGCTGGGGATGGGCGGTCGGCCTGCGATGCGGCGGAGCACTGCTCGGCTACCTCGTCGTCAGCGCGCGGGAACCGCCGCCCGACGACGCGCGCTTTCTCGCGTACGCCCTGGCCCAGCCGACCGGCGCCGCGCTCTTCAACGCCGACGCCCGCCGCCGCGACCGCGAATACGCCCGGCAGCTTTTCCGGGCGATCGAGGAGCGGGAGGCGGCCAACGCACGGCTCACCGCGCTGGTGGCGGAGCTGGAGGGCCAGCGCAACGTGCACGAAGTCCTCGCCCGGTCGAGTCTCGCCGACGAGGGCGAGGACGGCATCGCCCGCGCCGTGTACGAACTGACCGGCCTCCCCACCTGCGTCGAGGACCGCTTCGGGAACCTTCTCTCCTGGGCCGGCCCAGGTCTCGCCGAGGCCGGCGGCAAGCCCGATCCCGTGGTGCGCCGGCAGATCGTGCAGGCCGCGATGCGCGCGCTGGCCCCGGTCCGCCACGGCGGCCGTCTCATCGGGCTGGCCCGCCACCACGGCGAGGTGCTGGGAACGATCGCACTCATCGATCCCACCGCCAAGGCGGGGCGGGCGGAGGAGTTCACCCTGGGGCACGCCTGCACGACCCTGGCCCTCGAACTGGCTCACCGGCGCAGCCTGGCCGAGACGGAGCTGCGGATGCGCAGGGAACTGATGGACGACTTGCTCACCGGTGCGGACGAGGACGGGGCCTGCGCCAGGGCGGAAGCCGTCGGACACGATCTGCACGGCCCGCAGTACGTGGTGGTCGTCCAATGGCAGGGGAGAGTCGCCGACGACCGGTTCATCACGTCGGTGGCCCGTGCCGCCCAGGGCATGGGCCTGCGCTCGCTGCTCGCCCGGCGCTCGGAGATGGCGGTCCTCGTCGTCCAGGGCGAGCCGCGGGACACGGGCCTGTACGAGGCCGTCGCCGAGGAGCTGGGCTCCCGGCAGGGCGTGGTGGGAATCGGCGGCCTGTGCGAGGTCACGGCCGACATCCCCCACTCCTTCGACATGGCGGTCCGGGCACTCAACGTCCGTCGGCAGTCGGAGCCCGCCTACGGCACCACCACCTACGAGGAGCTTGGTCTGTACCGCATCCTCGCCCGAGGCAACGACTCCAAGGACGTCGACAACTTCGTCCGCGAGTGGCTGGGTCCGCTGCTGAACTACGACGAGGCCCACGGTACGGATCTGGTGCTCACCCTCGCCCAGTACTTCGACCACGGCGGCAACTACGACGAGACGGCCCAGGCCCTCGCCATCCACCGCAGCACACTGCGCTACCGGTTGCAGCGCATCCGGGAGGTCAGCGGCCGACGACTTGACGACGTGGACAACCGATTCCACCTCCAAGTGGCCACCCGGATCTGGAAAGTGAGCGGCCTCGCTCTGTAAGTCGAGCTTGCGGGCGGCCAATTGTCAGGCGACCCCCACCTACTCGCTGCGCGTCGGCGAACCCCTTTAAGCGCATTCGTGTATACGCCATTTCCTTGGTGCGGCACCCATGTCTGGTATGTGAAATCACCCCAGGGCCCCGGAGTGTTCCGCGAATGCCCGGGTTGATCATGGGATGCCGTGGAGGGTGAGGACGGCTTCCGGGTCGGTGTGAGCACGCCGCCCGCTGGCGGTATTGGCCCATCCGGCCAGCCGAAGGGTGCCGCGCACCAGGTCGCGGACGCTGGCCAGGACGGCCGGGGTGTTGCGGGTGCGTACTTGGCTGGCGTCCTCGCCGAAGGTGCAGTCCCTGATCCAGTGCACGCTGTTCTCGATGATCCAGTGGCCGCGAGCCCAGGTGGCCAGCTCTTCCGCGCTGGCCTGCTCGGCGCTCAGATCGGTGACCGCGTAGACGGTCTCGCTCTGCCACTTCTTCACCCCGAACCGGCGGCGCTTGCGGCGGATCCGCACGACCTGTCGGGCGTGCGGGAACACGAGATTGTCGACGCTGCAGACCTGCAGCTCACGGATCTCTTCTCGACCATGCCCCCGCCCGTCCTGGCGGTGCAGGACAGGGACTTCCTTCCAGGGCAGGGCCCGGAGCTGCTCGGCCAGGGTCGGCTGATTGTCCTTCACCGTGAGCAGGTAGTGCGCCCCTCGGCGTTCGACCAGATAGGTGACATGGGCGCGTTGGGCGTGCAGGGCATCCACCGTGAAGATCGCGTCGCGGACGTCGGTGTCGTCGATCTGGTCCAGCAGCGGGGCGAACTCGGGGATTTCGTTGGTCTTCGCGCCGATCTCGCGGGCGGCGGCGGTGACCGCGTCGTGGTGGCGCACAGCGGACAGCACATAGATCTAGGTGCCGTCGGCGCGCTTGGCCCCACGCAGGCACTTGCCGTCCACCGCGTAGGCCATCCGCCGTCGCTGGAGCGGTTCGGTGTGCAGCCGGGCGCGGTGGGCACGGCGCTGTTCACGCTCGGGGTGGCCGTCCGGGGTGTGAGCACCGGGGTCCTTGGCGGTCAGCGTGGCCAGGCGGGCGAATCCGGCCCGGGCCAGCGCGGCCGGGTCCACCCGGCTGTAGGTCTCCCGCAGGGTGCGCTCGTCCGGGATGCGGGCCCGTCCGGTGAACGGGTCGAAGGGGACGCCGAGCCGGGCCAGTACCGCGTCCCCGGCTCGGTGGGCCCACTCGGCCACCGCGACCAGGGAGTTGTGGCCGGGTGCGGTCATCGCGCACACGCCGATCGCCAGCAGGGTGGCCAGCGGGTAGCGCACTCCGCGGGGGTCCCTGGGGTCGGGGATCTGGGACAGGCGGGACAACAGGCCCGCGGCTCGTCCGGCCGCCCGGGCGGCGGCTCGCGCGCTGGCCCCGCCCTCCAGGATGGGCCCGGTGAGCTCGGCCAGGAGCGTGGGGGATGATGGAGCGACGAGCACGGCACCCTCGTAGATCTTGAAGCGTGAAGAACTCCATGAACTATGGGTGCCGTGCTCGCTTCATGCCCAGGTCAGCGCCTGCTCGGTCCCCGTTCAAACTGGGGCAACCGCGGAACGCTCCGGGGCTCTGGGTGCTGGATCGGGCACAGAAAGGGGGCGTACCTAGGACTCCAAGGTTTCATCAGAGCCCCGAATCCAGCCAGGGGCCCTCCGGGATGGTCAATCAATGCCCCATTCGGCACGGCTTTGCAGGCGGACCGGCTCGGCGCCGGCGCCTGGAATCGACGCCGTCGGGGCATATCCGGACACCACCAGGGCGTATGCACGGGCAAGCTGCTCCAGCGCCGTGGATGCCTGCCCCTGAGACTTGTCCGCGACGTTCCGCGCTTCCTGGCTGATGGCTTGCAGGAGCGCGTCGCGGGCGTCAGCGGCTGCGGGGACTTCGGCCACGGTCCTCGTGGCCGGGATCAACTCCACCTCGGTTGCCTGGATACCGACTTGCTCGTCTGGCATGGCTATGTTCCCTCCCTGACCGACCCCTTGCCGACCAAACGTGAGCATCCCATGACGGAGAGTCTCCATTCCAGTGCCCGCGTTGACGGAATCCCGCCTGCGGAGGGAAAGTTGACGGAATCCCGCCTGCGGAGGGAAAAGGGACGGTTGGCTGGACTGCGAGCTTGCTCCCTCTGACCCCAAACCCGCGATGGAGGCTGTGTTGACACCGCAGTCGACGACCTGGGTGATCGCGTTGTAGCCGTCATCGGTTTCGGTGGCACCGTGACCGTCAGCGGATGCGGCATGGCCGGGCGCGGTGAGGCCGGATGGGCCAATACCGCCAGCGGGCGGCGTGCTCACACCGACCCGGAAGCCGTCCTCACCCTCCACGGCATCCCATGATCAACCCGGGCATTCGCGGAACACTCCGGGGCCCTGGAAATACTTTCTTGACCGGTCCAGCCCTCGCTGCTTGCATCGGTGACATGAAGGGACAGGACCTCACGCACCGACGCCATGTCGATCTGGCGCGGGTCTCCAGCTCCACCTGTCGCCGTCGGGCGTAGCGAGCGTCGACAGCAGCCGCTCCCTTTCCCGCTGTAATGGTCGAAGGCGGGCCTCGGTCGATCATTCAGCCGTGTTCCAGCACGGCTGAATTCAGGCTGCCCGCACACGAAAGACCCACGCGAGGACCCCACGCGGAGACCCCACGCGGAGATCCGACGCGGAGACCCCACGCGAACAACTCCCACGCAGACACCCTGCGCATCTTCAGCCCGTGCGTCTTCAAGCGGTACATCACCAAAGGAGTTACGCCATGAGCACCGTCGCCCCCACCCAGTGGAAGTCCGCCCCCGCCCCCGAGGACCCGCAAGGCTGGATCGAGCGCGCCGCGGAGGTCGCCGCCGTGCTGGCCACCGATGCCGCCGACCGGGACAAGGCCGGCGAAACCCCTTACGCCGAGGTCCAGTTGCTGAAGGATTCCGGCCTGGTCACCCTGCTCGGTCCGGCGCAGCACGGCGGCGGGGGACAGGAGTGGCCCACCGCCTACCGTGTCGTGCGCGAGGTCGCCAAGGCCGACGGCTCGATCGGACAGCTCCTCGGCTACCACTACCTGTGGTTCTGGGCCGCCCGGCTCGTCGGCACCCGTGAGCAGTGGGAGGAGGTCGAGGCGCGGGCGGCCCGGGAGAAGTGGTTCTTCGGCGGGGCCGTCAACCCCCGGGACACGGACGTGGTCGTCACCGAGGACGGCGACGACCTGGTCTTCACCGGCCACAAGACCTTCTCCACCGGCAGCAAAGTCTCCGACGTGACCGTCCTCGAAGGCGTCCTGGGCGGCACCGACCAGCACGTCTTCGCCATCGTCCCCTCCGACTCGGCGGGCCTGACCTTCCACGACGACTGGGACAACATCGGCCAGCGCCTCACCGAGAGCGGCAGCGTCTCCCTCGACGGCGTGCGCACCCCCTGGGCCTCCGCCGCGGGCTACGTCGACAAGGTGTTCCGGCCGCGTGTGTACAACACCCTCAACGTGCCCACCATCCAGCTGGTCTTCGTGAACTTCTACCTCGGCATCGCGGGCGGCGCGCTGGAGGCGGCGGCCACCTACACCCGCACCAAGTCGCGTTCCTGGCTGCACGGTGGCCACGACAAGGCGGTCGACGAGCCGTACGTCATCGACACCTACGGCGACCTGACCGCGAAGCTCTGGGCGGTCGAGGCGCTCGCGGACGCCGTCGCCCAGGAGGGGCAGAAGCTGCACGGCGATCCCGACGCCGTCACCGAGCAGACCCGCGGCGCCTTCGAGGTCCGGGTCGCCGCGGTCAAGGCGCGCGCCACCGATGTCGCCCTGGAGATCACCCACCGCATCTTCGAGGTCACCGGAGCCCGCGCCACTGCCTCCGCCGAAGGCCTGGACCGCTTCTGGCGCAACGTCCGCACCCACACCCTGCACGACCCGGTGGCCTACAAGCGCCGCGAGGTCGGCCGCAACGTACTGACCGGGGAACTCCCCGAACCGACGTGGTATTCCTGACACTCCGTTACTCGGCGTGGGCCGGAGGGCGTACCTCCAGGACGACCGCGGTGCCTGCCAGGAACCGGTCCTCGTGCGTGGTGATCCGACGGCCCGGCTCAAGATGCCGCCACCGGGCGGGATCGAGGGGGACGAGTCACACTCGGCACCGTCCACCGGGTTCCACGGAGGGCAGGTCCTCCACCCACATGCGGGCGATATCGACCGACGGCTCACCAGCCGCCGTTACACGCGTGGCCGGTCGATCAGTCGGGAGAGCACGATAACGCTTTCGGTGCGCTCGACGGGGGCGGTGGCCCGGACGTGCTGGATGGACTGTTCCAGGTGGGTGATGTTCCTGGCCAGCATGTGCAGGACAGCGTCCGCGGCACCGGAGACCGTACACGCCTCGACGACCTCCGGGATGTCCTCCAGTGCCTGGCGCAGCTCGGCGGGAGTCGGATTGCCCCGGCAGTAGACCTCCACGAACGCCTCGGTGCGCCAGGCCAGTGTCTGGGGATCGACGATGGCGGTGAAACCACGGATGGCGCCGGTCGAGACCAGGCGGTCGAGACGACGTTTGGCGGCCGGCGCGGACAGCCCGGCCGCCTTGCCGATCTCGGCGTAGGTGGATCGGGCATTGCGCAGAACACAGCGGATGATCTCCTCGTCGATCGTGTCCACGAGCGGCCTCCGGGTGTCAGGGGGTCAGGCGGGTACGCAATGATTGTCCAAGGCATCTCGAACATTGCAATAAATCGCCTGTGCTCGACAGTGAATGGCGATTGTTTGCGTCGACCTGGCGGCCATAGTCTCCGCTCGACCTGATGTCGACGTGCCGGGAGCGGAAGCGCCATGACAGCGATCCTGAGCGATGTGGAAGCGGCCGCGCTGGCCGCCGTGGACGACGTGGCCATCGCCCAGGTCCTGCTGGAACTGCTCGCCGTGCCGAGCGTGACGGGCAGCGCCGCGGAGTCCGAACTGCAGCACATCCTGGCCCGGCACCTGCAACGGCTGGACCTCGACGTCGACCTGTGGTCCATGAACGTGCCCGAGCTGCGCGAGCATCCCGGCTTCCCGGGCTGTGAGGCCCCACGCGAGGAGGCGTGGGGACTGGTGGGCAGCACGGGGAACGGCGGTGACGGACCAACCCTCATACTCCAGGGCCACGTTGACGTCGTGCCGCCCGGCGACCGGGCTCAGTGGGCGGGGGATCCGTTCGTCGGCCGCTGCGCCGGAAACGTGATCCGGGCCCGCGGCGCATGCGACATGAAGGCGGGAGTGGTGGCCGTGCTCGCCGCCCTGACGGCGATCCGCGCCGCGGGGGCGAGGCTGCGCGGGCGCGTGGCGGCGCACTTCGTGGTCAGCGAGGAGGACGGCGGGCTCGGTGCGTTCGGCACCCTCCAGCGTGGCCATGCCGGGGACGCCTGCATCATCACCGAACCGACCAGCGCCACGCTCGTGACCGCGAACGCCGGTGCGCTGACCTTCCGGATCGAAGTGCCCGGCAAGGCCACCCACGGCAGCACACGGTACGAGGGAGTCAGCGCCCTCGACGCCTACCTGCCGATTCACCGCGCACTGGGCCGTCTGGAGGCCGGTCGCAACGCCGACCCGCACCCGCTGATGGCCGAATACCCCATCCCCTACCCCTTGTCCGTGGGCACGGTCCGTGCGGGCGACTGGGCCAGCAGCGTCCCCGATCTGCTCGTGGCCGAAGGCAGGCTGGGAGTCCGGCTGGGCGAGGACCCGTCCCAGGCGCGTACGGAATTGGAGACGTGCGTCGCCGAGGCGTGCGCGGACGACGCGTGGCTGCGCACTCACCCCGCCACGGTGACCTGGCCCGGCGGCCAGTTCGCCAGCGGGCGGCTGCCGGCTGGGCACCCTCTCGCGGCGTTGGTCGGCGACGCGCACGCCGAGGTCACCGAAGGCCACCGCCCGCACGATCATGGTGCGCCCTATGGCAGCGACCTGCGGCTGTACAACGCGGAAGGCATACCCACCGTCCAGTACGGGCCCGGCGACGTGCGACTGGCGCACGGGCCGCGGGAGCAGGTCCACCTCACCGAAGTCGTGACCGTGACCCGTGCGTTGGTGCTGGCCGCACTGCGTGCGGTCGGCACCAAGTAGTGCCGACACACGTGCGGTGGGCACAAGGTGTGCCGTCACACGTGCGGTGGGCACAAGGTGTGCCGCCACACGTGCGGTGGGCATCAAGTAGTGCCGACACACGTGCCGCACACCGAGCCCGGGCGCGGCTCGGCCGTCATGGGGTGGACGGACTACTCGAACCGTGTGGGGTCCCCCGCACCCAGGCGTACGATCTCGGCCTCCCCGCCGGAGAAGTCGATGACGGTCGTCGGTTCGGTGCCGCAGTCACCGGAGTCGAGGACCGCGTCCACCACGTGGTCGAGCTCCTCCTTGATCTCCCACCCCTGCGTCAGCGGCTTGTCCTCGTCGGGAAGGAGCAGTGTGCTCGACAGCAGCGGTTCGCCGAGTTCGGCGAGGAGCGCCTGGGCGACGACATGGTCAGGAATCCGGACGCCGACCGTCTTCTTCTTCGGGTGCAGCAGACGGCGCGGCGCCTCCTTCGTCGCGGGGAGGATGAAGGTGTAGCTGCCGGGAGTCGCCGCCTTGACTGCGCGGAACACCGCGTTGTCGACACGGACGAAGTGGCCCAGCTGCGCGAAGTCCTGGCACATCAAGGTGAAGTGGTGCCGCTCGTCGAGCCGGCGGATCGAGCGGATGCGGTCGAGTCCGTCCCGGTTGCCCAGCGCGCACCCGAGGGCGAAGCAGGAGTCCGTGGGGTAGGCGATGAGCCCTCCGGAACGAACGATCTCGACCACCTGGCCGATGATGCGTCGCTGCGGGTTCTCCGGGTGCACGTCGAAGTACTTGGCCATACACCGAGCTTAGGTCCGTGACGGTCCCGTCCTGTCCAGCGGCGCTCGGTCCTCGGTTTCGGGTGCGGGCCTCGCCACCGGTGCACGGCACGATTTCACCGGTTCACGGCACTATGAACCTTCAGGTCCTCTCGCTACCCTCCGCGCATGATTTCCACGGTGGTCTGGGGTACCGGCAACGTCGGCCGCGCGGCCATCCGCGCCGTCGAGGCCCACCCGGCGCTGAAACTCGCGGCCGTGCTCGTCCACAACCCCGAGAAGGTCGGCCGCGACGCGGGCGAGCTCGCCGGGCTCGCGCACAGTCTGGGGCTCGCCGCGACCGACGACATCGACGCCGTACTGGCGGCCGGCCCCCGGGCCGTGGTGTACGCGGCGTCCGGCGACATCCGTCCCGACGAGGCCCTCGCCGACATCGGCCGGGCGATCCGGGCCGGCGCGGTGGTCGTCACCCCCGCGCTGTATCCGCTCTACGACCAGCGCAACGCCCCGCCGGAGTTCCGGGAGCCGATGCTCGCGGCCATCGCGGAGGGCGGAGGTTCGCTGTTCGTCTCCGGTGTCGACCCGGGCTGGGGCAATGACGTACTGCCCCTGCTGATCAGCGGTCTGGGCACCGAGGTGGACGCCATCCGCTGCCAGGAGATCTTCGACTACTCCACGTACGAGCAGGAGGACTCAGTGCGCCACCTGGTCGGCATGGGGCAGCCGATGGACTACCAGCCGCTGATGCTCGCGCCGTCGATCCCCACCATGGTGTGGGGCGGCCAGATACGGCTGATGGCCAGGGCCCTGGGCGTCGAACTCGACGAGATCCGCGAGACGCTGGAGCGGCGGCCGCTGGAGGCCACGGTGAGCACCCGCACGATGGGGGAGTTCGAGGCCGGCACCCAGGGCGCGGTGCGGTTCGAGGTGCAGGGGATCGTCGGGAGCGAACCGAGGATCGTCATCGAGCACATCACCCGCATCCACCCGTCCTGCGCACCGGACTGGCCGACACCGCCCGACGGCGACGGCGCCCATCGCGTGATCATCGAAGGCCGCCCCCGGATCCAGGTCACCGTCGAGGCCACCGACGAGGGAGAGAACCGCTCGGCGGGCGGGAACGCCACCGCGGTCGGCCGGCTGGTGGGCGCCCTCGACTGGCTCGTGGACGCGGATCCCGGACTCTACGACGCGCTCGACGTCCCGCTGCGTCCCGCAGTCGGCAGACTCGGAAGGAAGTGACCCATGACCATGCACATCGACATTCCCGAGGATCAGGAGCCGATCGGGTACGTGTGGGGCGAGATGGTCCCCGGCATCGGCATGGCCGCCGCGAACTTCTCGCTGTCGGTGTACGAGCACACGACCCTGGGCCTGCGCGAGTTCGAGGCCGCGCGGCTGCGCATCGCGCAGATCAACGGATGCCTGTTCTGCCTGGACTGGCGCACCGAGCGCGAGGGGCAGAAGGTCGAGGAGGAGTTCGCCGACGCGGTGACCCAGTGGCGCACCACCGAGGCCTTCGACGACCGCACACGGCTGGCCGCGGAGTACGCCGAGCGGTACGCCCTGGATCACCACGGTCTGGACGACGAGTTCTGGACTCGGATGACCGCGCGGTACAGCCAGCGCGAGATCGTGGAGCTGAGCATGAGCATCGGTTCCTGGCTGGCGTTCGGCCGGCTCAACCATGTGCTCGGCCTGGACGCCGTGTGCGTGCTGCCCACCCACTGAGCGGGCCTGGGCCGCTTGGGCCGACTGGTAGGGGTCCGGGCCGCCCGGTCGGCCCGGCCACCGCTAGAGGTCGGCGGCGATGATCCTCTCGATGTTCCGTTCGGCGAGTGCCGTGATGGTGACGAACGGGTTGACGCTGGTGTTGCCCGGGATCAGCGCGCCGTCGATGACGTACAGGCCCGGATGGCCCTGGAGACGGCCGTAGTTGTCGGTGGCCTTGTTGAGCACCGCGCCGCCGAGCGGGTGGTACGTGAGGTGGTCGCCCCAGATCTTGTAGACGCCGAAGAGATCGGTGCGGTAGATCGTCCCTTCCGTCGCGTTGATCTTGTCGAAGATGGACTTGGCCATGTCGATGGCCGGCTGCTTCCAGGCGGTCTGCCAGTTCAGGTCGACCTTGCCGGTGCCGGCGTTCCAGGAGAACTGGGCGCGGTTCGGGTTCTTGGTGATGGACAGGTAGAACGACGCGAAGGTCTCGATCCCGGTGGGCAGTGGCGCGACCTCGGCGAAGGCGCCACCGGCGGCCCAGTTGTCGATGCCACCGCAGGGAATGCTCGCCTGGAGTGCGCCGGTCGGGTCCCACAGGTGGTTGGCGCGACCGCACATGACGTTGCCGTTGTCGCCCCAGCCCTTGCCGATCTCGCCGTTCAGATTGGGCAGCGCGCCGGTGGCCTTCAGTTTGACCAGCAGCTTGCTGGTGCCGACGCTGCCGGCCGCGAAGAACACCCGGTCCGCGGTCACTGTCTTGGTGGCCGTGGTGTCGCCGGTGGTGTTGATCTGGTCGATGAGGACCGTGTAGCCGCCCCCGGCCGCCGGGGAGACCGAAGTGACCTTGTGCAGGGGTGAGATGGTGACCCTGCCGGTGGCCTTCGCCTGCGCGAGGTAGGTCTTCTGCAGCGACTTCTTCCCGTAGTTGTTGCCGTAGAGGATCTCGCCCGCGAGCGCCGACTTGGGGGCGGTGCCGGCGGCCTCCTGCTTCATGTAGTCCCAGTCGTAGACGTCGGGCACGAAGACGAACGGGAAGCCGGACCGCTGGGCCTGTTTCCGGCCGACGCGCGCGTACTGGTAGCAGTCGGTGCTGTCGAACCAGGTCGGATCGACGGTGCCGACCCCGAGCCCGGCGTTCGCCCGCGGGTAGTAGGTCCCGTACATCTCGGCGGGGTCGACCGAGGGGAGAACGGCGCCGAAGTTCTCCCGCTTGGGGGTGACGGCCATACCGCCGTTGACCAGCGAGCCACCGCCGACACCGCGGCCCTGGTACACGATGATGCCGCCCATCTCCTCGGCGTCCAGGATCCCGGTGTAGCGGGGGACGTCCTTGTCGATCGGGAAGCCGAGGAAGTTGCTGAGGGGCTGCTTGGTCCTGGTGCGCAGCCAGTACGAACGGTAGTCCGGGCTGGTGGTGTTGGCGAAGATCTTGCCGTCCGAGCCGGGGGTGTCCCAGGCCATGCCCATCTCGACCATCTGTACGTCGACACCGGCCTGGGCCAGCCGCAGGGCGGCGACGGAGCCGCCGTATCCGGTGCCGATGACCAGGACGGGGACATGGGCTCCGGAGGTGATCGGCCCGGCCGCCGTGACGGCCTGTTCCTGAGCCGCCGCCGCGTGACCCGCGAGAGTCACGGCTCCAAGAATAGAACTGGTTCCAGCGATGAATCTTCTCCGTGAGACTCCTCTGGAAGCCTTGTTGTGCTGGGTGGTGTCACCCATGTGACGCTCCTCACTCTCGATGAGTGGGAACACGTTCTACTGTTGCTTGCGTGTTAAGTCACTACATACCTCTAGGTAACTTCTGTCCGATCTTGGGATGGTTGGGCACGCCGCCGTGCGCGCCCTCGGACGGTTGAGGAGGGTGCGGCCCACGTCCTCTTGACTTCACAAGACCCCCGCGCCACATTTCTGACGCTGCATCAGAAATAGGACGGCAGAGGTCCGTTGCTGCCCGAGGCACAGCGCACCGTCACATTTCCCTCACCCCGCTGGAGTGCCCTGCCATGTCCCCGAGCGCGGACCCCGCCAGACGTACCGAACCCTCCGCCGCCCCCGGCCCGTCACGGCGCCGGCTGCTCCGCGCCGCGACAGGAGCCGGGCTCGCGCTCGGGGCCGGCCTCCCGGGCCTCGCCGAGGCGGCCGATCTGCCCCTGCTCGGGACGTACGACGTCGTGGTGACCGGTTCCGGAGCGGCGGGGATGACCGCCGCACTGACGGCCGCGAAGCAGGGACTGAGCTGCGTCGTCGTGGAGAAGGCGGCCACCTTCGGAGGCTCGGCGGCACGCTCGGGCGCGGGCATCTGGATCCCGAACAACCCGGTGATCCTCGCCGCCGGTGTCCCCGACACCCCGGCGAAAGCCGCCACCTACCTCGCCGCGGTGGTCGGCCCCGATGTCCCCGCCGACCGTCAACAGGCCTTTCTCGGCCACGGACCCGCCATGATCTCCTTCGTCATGGCGGCCAGCCCGCTCCGCTTCCGCTGGATGGAGGGCTACAGCGACTACTACCCCGAGCTGCCCGGCGGCCTGCCGAACGGCCGCTCCATCGAACCCGACCAGCTCGACGGAAACATCCTCGGCGCCGAACTCGCCCATCTGAACCCCTCGTACATGACGGTCCCGAGCGGCATGGTCGTCTTCAGCGCCGACTACAAATGGCTCACGCTCTCCGCGGTCAGCGCGAAGGGCGCCTCCGTCGCCACCGAGTGCCTCGCCCGCGGCACCAAGGCAGCACTCCTCGGCCAGAAGCCCCTGACGATGGGCCAGTCACTGGCGGCCGGCCTGCGCGCAGGACTGCTCGCCGCGCAGGTGCCGGTATGGCTGAACACCCCGCTGACCGACCTGTACGTGGAGAGCGGAGCCGTCACCGGCGCCGTCGTCACCCGGAACGGCACACCCGGCCTGGTTCGGGCCCGGCGCGGGGTGATCGTCGGCTCCGGCGGATTCGAGCACAACGCGGCCATGCGCGCCCAGTACCAGCGGCAGCCCATCGGCACCGCGTGGACCGTCGGCGCCAAGGAGAACACCGGCGACGGCATCCGGGCGGGGGAGCGGGCCGGCGCCGCGCTCGACCTGATGGACGACGCCTGGTGGGGGCCGGCGATCCCGCTGCCCGACCAGCCCTACTTCTGCCTCGCCGAACGCACCCTGCCCGGCGGGCTGTTGGTCAACGCCGCCGGAGCGCGTTTCGTCGACGAGGCCGCCCCCTACAGCGATGTCGTCCACACCATGTACGAGCGGAACGCCGCCGCGCCCGACATCCCGGCCTGGCTGATCGTCGACCAGAACTACCGCAACCGCTACCTGTTCAAGGACGTCGCGCCGACCTTCACGTTCCCCGACACGTGGTACACCTCCGGCGCGGCGTACAAGGCCTGGACGCTGGACGCCCTGGCCGCCGGCATCGGCGTGCCCGCGGCCGCCCTGCGCACCACCGTCAGCCGCTTCAACAGCCTCGCCCGAAGCGGCAAGGACGCCGACTTCCACCGCGGCGACAGCGCCTACGACCACTACTACACGGACCCCGCGATCCTCCCGAACTCCTGTCTGGCGCCACTGTGGCTCGCCCCCTACTACGCCTTCAAGATCGTCCCGGGCGACCTCGGCACCAAAGGCGGCATGCGCACGGACGCCCGCGCACGCGTGCTGCGCCCGGACGGCTCCGTGATTCCCGGCCTGTACGCGGCGGGGAACGCGAGCGCGGCCGTCATGGGGCACAGCTACGCGGGCGCGGGCTCGACGATCGGTCCGGCGATGACGTTCGGCTACATCGCGGCGTTGGACATCGCGGCGGCGACGGCTTGAAGCCGTGGGCGTGAACCGTCGGCAGCGAGAACCGCGGGAAAAGCATGTGCGCAACAGGTATCCGGTTGACAGGCTGAGATCATGAGTTCTCACCGTGACCCCCACCCCGGCTCCTCCGCCACGCCCCGGGCAACGGACTGGATCAGCACGCCCCTCACCATGGACATCCTGCGTGGCGCCCTGGATCTGGAGCGCACCGAACACGGGGTGCTGCCACACCGGCTGCCGGCCCGGGCCCGCGCCCAGGCCACCGACGGACAGCTGGCCATGGCGGAGTCCCAGCCCTCCGGCGTACGGCTGGTGTTCCGCACGCGGGCCACCGTCGTCGAACTGGACGCACTGCGCACCAAGAACGCCTACGTGGGCGTGCCGTCCCGCCCCGACGGCGTGTACGACCTGCTCGTCGACGGCCGACTGACCGGGCAGGCCAGTGTCACCGGCGGCAACGTGCTGATGCTGGACATGACCACCGGGTCCGCGGAAACCCGGCCGGGCCCGGTCGGCACCGTCCGGTTCTCCGGCCTCCCCGACGGAGTCAAGGACGTCGAGATCTGGCTGCCGTACAACGAGATCACCGAACTGGTCGCGTTGCGCACCGACGCCCCCGTCGAGCCCCTGCCGGACGGAGGCCGCAAGAAGTGGCTGCACCACGGCAGTTCGATCAGCCACGGCTCCGACGCCGCGAGCCCCACCACTACCTGGCCGGCGCTGGCCGCGTCGCTCGGCGGCGTGGAACTGACCAATCTGGGACTCGGTGGCAGCGCCGTGCTCGACCCGTTCACCGCCCGCGCTCTGCGGGACACCCCGGCGGACCTGATCAGCGTCAAGATCGGCATCAATGTGGTCAACGCCGACGTGATGCGCCTGCGCGCCTTCGGCCCCGCGGTGCACGGCTTCCTGGACACCATCCGCGAGGGCCATCCCACCGCTCCGCTGCTGGTGGTGTCGCCCATTCTGTGTCCCATCCATGAGGACACCCCCGGCCCGAGCGTCCCGGACCTCAGCGACATCAGCGCTGGGAAAATCCAGTTCAAGGCCATGGGCGACCCGGCGGAACGGGCCGGCGGGAAGCTGACGCTCAACGTCATCCGGGACGAGCTGGCGCGCATCGTGAAGCAGCGGGCCGCCGACGACCCGCACCTGCACTATCTCGACGGCCGTGCCCTCTATGGCGAGGCGGACTTCGCCGAACTGCCGCTGCCCGACCAGCTCCACCCCGACGCCGCCACACACCGCCGTATCGGCGAACGCTTCGCCGACCTGGCCTTCGGCAGCGGCGGACCGTTCATCGCCGAGCAGGCCTGAGACGCCCGGCGGCAGGCGGCAGGGGGCCGCGCTGTCCGGCCGCGCTCAGGCGCAGGACGGGCACAGCCCGCGGTAGGTGACCTCGACCTCGGAGACCGTGAAACCGAACCGCTCGTCCGCCGGGAGGTCGGCCAGCGGATTGCCGGCCGGGTGGACGTCACGGACCGTGCCGCAGTTGGAGCACACCAAGTGCTGGTGCGGGTGGTGTGCGTTGGGGTCGTAGCGCTTGGCGCGGCCGTCGGTGGAGACCTCTATCACCTCGCCGAGGGAGACCAGTTCGCCCAGGGCGTTGTAGACGGTGGCCCGGGAGATCTCGGGCAGCCGCTGTGCCGCGCGGGCGTGCACCTCGTCGGCCGTGAGATGCACATGGTCGCCGTCGAGGACCTCCGCAACGACACGTCGCTGGGAGGTCATTCGCCAGCCACGCCCGCGCAGTCGCTCCAGCAGGTCACTCATATCGGTTCACCTATTCAGGTTCGGTGGGATACCCCAAGTTTACCGGTGGACATCCGGGTTCCGATTGGATATGGGTTTGGCGCGCTTATTGACTTGGACTCTGTCCATCGTAGGATCAGTTCCGGTGATAGCCAAGGGACAGGAAGACTCTGGTACGGCAGGAGACGGAAACGTGACAAGACCCCCTCCGCGTTGAGGCGATCGCCTCCGGGGTGCGCCGTCGCGTGGGGCCGTTTCCCCCGGTCGCGTCGTGTCGTCGCCACGCCGCCCACAGGGCCGGCGAGGCTCCTGCCGACCGTCTCCGCCGACCGCGGTTCCTCGCTGGAGGAGGCCGAGGTCGTCAACTGGGGCCTGTGTCCCGACCGTTCCACCGCCCGCAGTTCCTGTACAAACGTGATCCGCCCCGTCCGGAAGGATTTCCATGTCCGAGAACCACGACGCAATCGTCACTGACGCGAAGACGGAGGGCGGAGGGGGCTGCCCGGTCGCGCACGGACGCGCCCCGCACCCGACTCAGGGCGGCGGAAACCGCCAGTGGTGGCCGGAGCGGCTGAACCTGAAGATCCTTGCCAAGAACCCCGCCGTGGCCAACCCCCTGGGCGAGGAGTTCGACTACGCCGAGGCGTTCCAGACGCTCGACCTCCCGGCCGTGAAGCGGGACATCGCGGAGGTGCTGACGACCTCCCAGGAGTGGTGGCCCGCCGACTTCGGCCACTACGGCCCCTTCATGATCCGGATGGCGTGGCACAGCGCGGGCACCTACCGCATCAGCGACGGCCGCGGCGGTGCCGGGGCCGGGCAGCAGCGCTTCGCCCCCCTCAACAGCTGGCCGGACAACGGCAACCTCGACAAGGCCCGCCGCCTGCTCTGGCCGGTCAAGAAGAAGTACGGCCAGAGCCTCTCGTGGGCCGACCTGATGATCCTCGCCGGCAACGTCGCCCTGGAGTCGATGGGCTTCGAGACCTTCGGTTTCGCCGGCGGCCGTGCGGACGTCTGGGAGCCCGACGAGGACGTCTACTGGGGTCCCGAGACCACCTGGCTCGGCGACGAGCGCTACACCGGCGACCGTGAGCTGGAGAACCCCCTCGGCGCGGTCCAGATGGGCCTCATCTACGTCAACCCCGAGGGCCCGAACGGCAACCCGGACCCGCTCGCCGCGGCCCGCGACATCCGTGAGACGTTCCGCCGGATGGCGATGAACGACGAGGAGACGGTCGCGCTGATCGCGGGCGGTCACACCTTCGGCAAGACCCACGGCGCGGGCCCGGCGGACCACGTCGGCGACGACCCCGAGGCCGCCTCGATCGAGGAGCAGGGCCTCGGCTGGAAGAACTCCTTCGGCACCGGCAAGGGCGCCGACACGATCACCAGTGGCCTCGAGGTCACCTGGACCAGCACGCCGACCCAGTGGAGCAACGGCTTCTTCCAGAACCTGTTCGGCTACGAGTGGGAGCTGACCACGAGCCCCGCCGGAGCGAACCAGTGGGTGGCGAAGGACGGTGCCGGCGCGGGCACCATCCCGCACGCCCACGATGCGTCGAAGAGCCTGGCCCCGACGATGCTGACGACCGACCTCGCGCTCCGGTTCGACCCGGCCTACGAGCAGATCTCGCGGCGCTTCTACGAGAACCCCGCCGAGTTCGCTGACGCCTTCGCCCGCGCCTGGTTCAAGCTGACCCACCGCGACATGGGCCCGGTCGTGCGCTACCTCGGCCCGGAGGTCCCGGCCGAGACGCTGGTCTGGCAGGACCCGCTGCCCGCGGTGACGCACGAGCTCGTCGACGCCGCGGACATCGCCTCCCTCAAGGGCCAGATCCTCGCCTCGGGCCTGTCGGTGTCCCAGCTGGTGTCCACCGCGTGGGCCTCGGCCTCGTCCTTCCGCGGCAGCGACAAGCGCGGCGGCGCCAACGGCGCGCGCATCCGCCTCCAGCCGCAGAGCGGTTGGGAGGTCAATGAGCCGGACGAGCTGGCGACGGTGCTGCGCACCCTGGAGGGCATCCAGGAGTCCTTCAACGCGGGCCAGAGCGGCGGCAAGCAGATCTCGCTCGCCGACGTCATCGTGCTCGCCGGTGCCGCGGGGGTCGAGAAGGCCGCCAAGGACGGTGGCGTCGACGTCCAGGTTCCGTTCACGCCGGGCCGCGTGGACGCCTCGCAGGAGCAGACCGACGTGGAGTCGTTCGCCGCGCTCGAGCCGACCGCCGACGGGTTCCGCAACTACCTGGGCAAGGGCAACCGGCTGCCGGCCGAGTACCTGCTGATCGACAAGGCGAACCTGCTGAACCTGAGCGCCCCTGAGCTGACGGTTCTCGTCGGTGGCCTGCGCGTCCTGGGCGCGAACTACCAGCAGTCGTCGCTCGGTGTCCTCACCACGACCCCCGGCTCCCTGACCAACGACTTCTTCGTCAACCTGCTCGACCTGGGCACGACGTGGAAGGCGACGTCGGAGGACGCGAACACGTTCGAGGGTCGCGACGCCAGTGGCGAGGTCAAGTGGACCGGCACCCGTGCCGACCTCGTCTTCGGCTCGAACTCCGAGCTGCGCGCGCTCGCCGAGGTCTACGCGAGTGACGACGCCAAGGCGAAGTTCGTGAACGACTTCGTCGCGGCGTGGGTCAAGGTCACGAACCTCGACCGGTTCGACCTCGTCTGATCATGACGTCCGGGTCGGCCCGCGCGGGCCGACCCGGACGCCCACGTTACCACGGATCCAGTCGTCCACGTTCCCACGGATCCAGACGTCCG